>NZ_JBQEOW010000010.1:0-128942 GCF_052045405.1 Serratia sp. 22278
ATGACGACGCCACCGCCGCGCACGTGGCCGAATCCTGCGCGCTGGGCAGCGCCATCGCCGAGTTCCCCACCACCGAGGCGGCCGCCCGCGCCTCGCACCAGCAGGGCCTGCAGGTGCTGATGGGCGCGCCGAACATCGTGCGCGGCGGCTCCCACTCCGGCAACGTGGCGGCGCACCACCTGGCGGCGCTGGGGGTGCTGGATATTCTCTCTTCCGATTATTACCCGGCCAGCCTGCTGGACGCGGCGTTTCGCCTCGCAGCGGACGAGCGCAACGCCTACGATCTGCCCCAGGCGGTGCGTATGATCACCCGCAACCCGGCGCGGGCGCTGGATCTGCAGGATCGCGGCACCATCGCCGAAGGATTGCGGGCGGATCTGGTGCTGGCACGGCCGCACGGCGAGCACGTTTATGTGCAGAACGTGTGGCGTCAGGGCAGGCAGGTGTTCTGATGGCGCGGCTCATCTATCTGATGGGGCCTTCCGGCGCAGGCAAGGACAGCCTGCTGGCCGCGCTGCGGGCCGACGCCGACCGCGCGCCGCTGGTGGCGCACCGCTACATCACCCGGCCGGCAGACGCCGGCTGCGAGAATCATATCGCGCTGAGCGAACCCGAATTTCTGCGCCGCCGCGCCAAGGGGCTGTTCGCGCTCGACTGGCAGGCGCACCAGCAGCGCTACGCGTTCGGGATCGAAGTGGATCTTTGGCTGCTGCAGGGGATCGACGTGGCGGTCAACGGTTCGCGCGCCCACCTGCCGCAGGCGCAGCAGCGCTACGGGGCCCAGCTGCTGCCGGTGTGCCTGCAGGTCAGCGCCGCGATCCTGCGCCAGCGCCTGCAGGATCGCGGGCGGGAAAGCGCCGAACAGATCGAGCAGCGGCTGGCGCGGGCGGCGGAATATCAGCAGAGCCTGCCCGCCGGCTGCCGGGTGCTGCACAACGACGGCCCACTCGACGACACCCTGGCGGCGCTGCTGGCGCTGCTGCCGACCTCTACCCGACAAACTCAGGACGCGACGCCATGAACGACTTCGCCCAGCCGAAAATCGGCGACAACGTGACCCTTAACCGCACCCGGCTCGGCCAGTATGTGCATCTGGCCGACGATGCGATCCTGGAAGAGGTAGAGATGGGGGACTACTCCTACACCGCCGGGCACAACCAGATCTTTTACGCCACTATCGGCAAGTTCGTCTCCATCGCCTCCTATGCGCGCATCAATCCCGGCAACCACCCGACCTACCAGCGCGTCGCGCAGCACCACTTCACCTACCGCGCTTCCGAATACGGGCTGGGGGAAGACGACGCAGCGTTCTTCGACTGGCGGCGCGAGCACCACGTCACCGTCGGCCACGACGTGTGGATCGGCCATAACGCCATCCTGATGCCGGGCGTCAGCGTCGGCAACGGCGCGGTGATCGGCAGCGCGGCGGTGGTCACCAAGGACGTGGAGCCCTACAGCATCGTCGCCGGCGTGGCGGCCAAAAAGATCGGCATGCGCTTTGACGACGCGCTGATAGAACGCATCGAACGCAGCCAGTGGTGGCACTGGGATCACGCCACGCTGCAGGCGCGGCTGGCGGATTTTCGCGACATCAACCGCTTTGCGCAGAAGTACCTTTAACGGAGGGGAGCGATGCAACTGACCTTTCTCGGCACCGGCGGCGCGCAGCAGGTGCCGGTGTTCGGCTGCGACTGCCCTATCTGCCAACGGGCGCGGCGCGAGCCGGCATTTCGGCGGCGAGCATGCAGCGCCATGCTCAACTATCAGGGGGAAACGACCTTATTGGATGCGGGATTACCGGCTTTGGAGCGGCGATTTTCGGCGGGGCAAATTCAACGTTTTTTACTGACACATTACCACATGGATCACGTTCAGGGGTTATTTCCTTTGCGTTGGGGGTGCGGAAATTCCATTCCGGTATATGGCCCGCCGGATGAACAGGGCTGCGACGATCTGTTCAAACACCCCGGCATTCTGGCGTTTCAGCCGCCGCTGGCGCCCTTCACCACCGTCGAACTGGGCGGCATGCGCATCACCCCGCTGCCGCTGCAACACTCCAAACTGACCCACGGCTATCTGATCCAGGCGGGGGGCGCTGCGCTGGCCTACCTGACCGACACCGTCGGCCTGCCGCCGGCCACCGCCGACTATCTGCAGAACGTGGCGCTGGATCTGCTGGTGCTCGACTGCAGCCTGCCGCCTCAGCCGCAGGCGCCGCGCAACCACAACGATCTGACCCGCGCGCAGGAGACGCAGCGGTTGCTGCAGCCCAAACGCACGCTGCTGACGCACATCAGCCATCATCTCGATCGGTGGCTGCTGGACCACGAACTGCCCACCGGGCTGGAGCTGGCGTTCGATCACCTCAGCGTCAGCCTCGGTAGCAGTGCAGCCGATCCGACTCCAGCACCCTGACCCCTTCACCCGGCGTGAACGCCTGCTGCAGCAGCGTTTGCGCCACGTCTTTGGCGGCGACCGCGCGCCATTTGCCGGGCAGCAGCCTGAACAACGGCAGCGTAAGGCGCTCCATCAGGCGCGGCGCAGGGCGATCCCCCACCAGCATGGAAGGCCGCACCAGCGTCAGGCGCGGCCAGCGCTGTTCGCGCAGCGCCTGCTCCATCTCGCCTTTGGTGCGGTTATACAGGAAGGTGGAATCCGCGTTGGCACCCAACGCGCTCACCACCAGACAGTGCTGTGCCCCCAACCGGCGGCCAGTCAGCGCGCTCTCCACCACCAGTTGGTAATCGACGTAGCGGAAGGCATCGGCGCTGCCCGCCGCCTGGCGGGTGGTGCCCAGGCAGCAGAACACCAGATCGACCGGCTGCTGCAGGCCGCTCAGCAGTTCGAACAGCGCATCACCGACCGGGTTGGTCAGCTTGCCGTGCGGCGGCAGCGGCGTGCGCGTCGGCGCCACGATGGCCGTTATCTGCGGATCGCTTTGCAACAGCTGCAGCAACTCGCGCCCCACCAGCCCGGTTGCGCCGACTAACAGTGCTCGCGCCATGCGATCTCCCGTTGTAATCAATACGTCGATTTAAAGTATAGACCGCGCCCAATGCAGCTTCTTGCCGAAGCCCAGGGTGTTGTCGGTCATCTTCACCTCGTGCAGATCCAACCGCCATACCGAGGCCTTCATCGCCCTGGCGATCGGGAAGCGCTTGCAGTAACGCGCGCGCGCCGCCTCGGCCTCTTCGCCGCTCAGCAGCACCGCCTCGGCGCGATACTGCACGCCGCGGATCAGCGCGATGCTTTTCGGTTTCGGCGCGATGGTGCCGACCACCCGGCCGTTGTTCAGCATCAGCCCGCCGTGGCGGGTGTGCGGTTCGGTCATCAGCCACAGCGCCATCGTCGCGGCGTCGAACACGTAAAAACAGTTGGCGCACCACATGTCGAGGCCGTCGCCGGCGCACAGCGTCAAGACGTGTTGTTTACCGATAAAATCCGCAATCTGCTGCCGTTGTTCTGGGGTATTCAAGGTTACTCGCCTCCCTGTTCACTCACTTCATCTTACCCTGCGTTGTTGAGGCGAGTCACAAATAACGATAATCACCAAAAAACCCACATGAATATAAAATCACAATATTCGTATTTTTACTCACTTCAGCGTTAAGCGGATTTATAACATAAAAAATACAAGGCGGATTTATTTGATCGTTATGCAACCGGTTAATCGAGCGATTTTATTGTTCTCATCCTGACGACACGCAAATTTAGCGCGTCTGCCCGGCGCCGATTAGCAATTTATTTACATGCTCATTTGTCTGCCTGGCCGCAGTTTATGCAACTCACTGCATAATCAATGAATAGTTATTTATAAACACCGGCATTTATGTGATGAGAATCACGATTTTCTGCCCATCTTGCGTTAAAATAGCGCCATCTTTTCACTCAACAAGGTGGATTAGAAAATGGAAAACAATAACCGAAAAATGGCGCACATCAGGCGCACAACCCATATTATGATGATGGCTCATCGCAGCTGCTTTAGTTTCGCATTCTTCAACTACAGATAACCCTCACCCCCTCGCTCTTACGCCGTTGTTAAGAGTGTCTTTGCGTTTCACTTTATTCTCCGCACTCCGGTGATAATGTCTTTCCCCCGTAAACCGGGAAGGGCGCGCAATACATTTTTAATACCGTCAAAGAGCCTCCAAGAAAAATAAAACAAAGAACACAGTTAATGTCTTAGGGCATCACTGGGCTCTCGTACACCTTTATTTTCGTGAAGGCGTTAGCGGCAAATGAAATTATTTGCCGGCGGAATGCCTTTGCCTGAAGAATGAGAAAAATGAAAAAATTAAAAATTGCCGCCAACACCCAAACCCTCGGCTGCTTTGAAACTGAACGCGACATCGTCGATGTGCATCACAGCGATTTCAATGACGTCGCCGCCATCGTGCTGTCGGTGGAGGACGTCGCGCAAGGCATGGTGGCGCGCATCGAAGAACACGGCCTGAACATTCCGCTGTTCGTCGCCGTCTGCTGCGAAGAAGAGCTGGATAACGCCGTCTTGCCGGCGCTGCACGGTGTGTTTGAACTGTGCGGCAAGAATACCCAGTTCTACGGCAAACAGCTGGAGGCCGCCGCCGCCAAATATGAGAGCGAACTGCTGCCGCCGTTCTTCAACACGCTGACGCAATACGTAGAAATGGGCAACGCCACTTTCGCCTGCCCCGGCCACCAGGGCGGCGAGTTCTTCCGCAAACATCCGGCGGGCCGCCAGTTCTTCGACTTCTACGGCGAAACGCTTTTCCGCTCCGACATGTGCAACGCCGACGTCAAACTGGGCGATCTGTTGATCCACGAAGGCGCGCCTTGCGCTGCACAGCAGCACGCCGCCAAGGTGTTCAACGCCGACAAGACCTACTTCGTGCTCAACGGCACCTCGGCCTCGAACAAGGTGGCGACCAATGCTCTGCTGACGCGCGGCGATCTGGTGCTGTTCGACCGCAACAACCATAAATCTAACCACCACGGCGCGTTGATCCAGGCCGGCGCCACGCCGGTTTATCTGGAAACCGCGCGCAACCCGTTCGGCTTTATCGGCGGCATCGACGCGCACTGCTTCGACGAACGCTACCTGCGCCAACAGATCCGCGAAGTGGCGCCGGAACGCGCCAACGAAGCCCGCCCGTTCCGCCTGGCGATCATCCAGCTCGGCACCTACGACGGCACCATCTACAACGCCCGCCAGGTGGTCGACAAGATTGGCCACCTGTGCGATTACATCCTGTTCGACTCCGCCTGGGTGGGCTATGAGCAGTTCATTCCGATGATGAAAGACTGCTCGCCGCTGCTGCTGGAGCTGAACGAAAACGATCCCGGCATCATCGTCACCCAGTCGGTGCACAAACAGCAGGCCGGCTTCTCGCAAACCTCGCAGATCCATAAAAAAGACAAGCATATCAAGGGGCAGAGCCGCTACTGCAACCACAAGCGCTTCAACAACGCCTTTATGTTGCACGCCTCCACCAGCCCGTTCTATCCGCTGTTCGCCGCGCTGGACGTCAACGCCAAGATGCACGAGGGCAAGAGCGGCCAGCGCCTGTGGCAAGAGTGCGTGCGCGTGGGCATCGAAGCGCGCAAAATGCTGCTGGATACCTGCACGATGATCAAACCGTTCGTGCCGGATCAGATCGACGGCAAGCCGTGGCAGGCCTATGACACCGCGGCGATGGCCAACGATCTGCGCTTCTTCAACTTCGTGCCCGGCGAGAAGTGGCACGCCTTTGAGGGCTATGCCGAGTCGCAGTACTTCGTCGATCCATGCAAGCTGCTGCTCACCACGCCGGGCATCGATACCGCGACCGGCAGCTACAGCGAGTTCGGCATCCCGGCGACCATTCTGGCCAACTACCTGCGCGAAAACGGCATCGTGCCGGAAAAATGCGATCTCAACTCGATCCTGTTCCTGCTGACGCCGGCGGAAGACATCGCCAAGATGCAACACCTGGTGGCCCTGATCGCCCGCTTCGAGAAGCACATCGAGCAAAACTCCCTGCTCAGCGAGGTGCTGCCTGCGGTCTATAAAAACCACCAGCAGCGCTACAAAAACTACACCATCCGCCAGCTGTGCCAGGAAATGCACGACCTTTACGTCAGCTATGACGTTAAAGAACTGCAAAAAGAGATGTTCCGCAAAAGCTATTTCCCACGCGTGGTGATGAATCCACAGGACGCCAATACCGAGTTCGTGCGCGGCAATGTGGAATTGGTGTCGCTGGCCAAGGCCGAGGGCCGCATCGCCGCCGAAGGCGCCCTGCCTTACCCGCCTGGCGTGCTGTGCGTGGTTCCCGGTGAAATTTGGGGCGGCGCCGCGCAGCGTTATTTCCTGGCACTGGAAGAAGGCATCAATTTATTGCCGGGGTTCGCGCCGGAATTGCAGGGCGTTTATATCCAACAGGATGAGGACGGCTGGAACCGCGCTTACGGCTACGTCATGAAAAATTAATCACCTTACGGGGCGGCGATTATTCTCGCCGCCCGGATCGCATCCTAAAAGAGAAAATGATCATGAGTAAGTCCAATAATAAAATGGGGGTCGTACAATTAACGATCCTGACCGCCGTGAATATGATGGGTTCCGGCATAATTATGCTGCCGACCAAGCTGGCCGAAGTAGGCACGATTTCGATCGTTTCCTGGCTGGTGACCGCCGTCGGCTCGATGGCGCTGGCCTACGCCTTCGCCAAATGCGGCATGTTCAGCCGTAAATCCGGCGGCATGGGCGGCTACGCCGAATACGCCTTCGGTAAATCAGGCAACTTCATGGCGAACTATACCTACGGCGTTTCGCTGCTGATCGCCAATATCGCCATCGCCATTTCAGCCGTCGGCTACGGCACCGAGCTGTTCGACACCACGCTCAGCCCGCTCGGTATCTGTATCGCCACCATCGGCGTGCTGTGGCTGGCGACCGTCGCTAACTTCGGCGGCGCGCGCATCACCGGCAAAATCAGCGGCATCACCGTCTGGGGCGTGATCATTCCGGTGGTGGGCATCTCGGTCATCGGCTGGTACTGGTTCAGCGGCAGCGCCTACGTCGCCGCCTGGAACCCGCATCAGGTGCCGACCTTCGAAGCCATCGGCGCCTCCATCTCAATGACCCTGTGGGCGTTCCTGGGGCTGGAATCCGCCTGCGCCAACACCGACGTGGTGGAAAACCCGGAGCGCAACGTGCCGATCGCCGTACTGGGCGGCACCCTCAGCGCGGCGGTGATCTATATCATTTCGACCAACGTGATCGCCGGCATCGTGCCGAACATGGATCTGGCCAACTCCACCGCCCCGTTCGGGCTGGCGTTCTCCCACATGTTCAACCCGACGGTCGGCAAGATCATCATGGCGTTGATGGTCATGTCCTGCGTCGGCTCGCTGCTCGGCTGGCAGTTCACCATCGCTCAGGTGTTCAAATCCTCCGCCGACAGCGGCTTCTTCCCGAAAATCTTCTCCAAGCTGAGCAAGGCCGACGCGCCGGTTAAAGGCATGCTGACCATCGTCGTCATCCAGAGCGGTTTGTCGCTGATGACCATCAGCCCGTCGCTGAACAAGCAGTTCAACGTGCTGGTGAACCTGGCGGTGGTGACCAACATCATCCCTTACATCCTGTCGATGGCGGCGCTGGTCATTATTCAGAAAGTGGCGAAGGTGCCGGACAACAAGGCACGCATCGCCAATATCATCGCCGGCATCGGCGCGCTGTACAGCTTCTATGCGCTCTACAGCTCCGGTGAAGAAGCGATGATGTGGGGCGCCATCGCCACCTTCCTCGGCTGGACGCTGTACGGCATCGTTTCGCCGCGCTTCGAGCTGGCGGGAAAAAAGGGGTAAAGCGGTAAGGCTCCGGCGGCCGGGGATGGGATTGTGATGGCGAACATGCCATCATACGCCGACCCTGGCCACCGAAACGGCGTACGATGACCGATACTACCCCCACTCCCTGGCACCTCTATATGCTGCGTTTACCGAGCGGCATACTGTATACCGGCATCACCACCGACGTGGCGCGCCGTCTGGCGCAACATCAGGCCGGCAAAGGCGCCAAGGCGCTGCGCGGCAAAGGGGAGCTGACATTGGCGTTTCACTGCCAGGTGGGGGATCGCTCAACGGCGCTGAAGCTGGAATACCGCGTCAAACAGCTGAGCAAAATACAAAAAGAGCGGCTGGTGAATCACCCGCCGCTGTCGTTGGCGTATTTGCTTCCCCGTTAACAGGTGTCGGTAAAGTTTTATCCCTTCTATTCGAACTGCCTGGACGGCAGTGAACTGATGGCAAGACGCTCGCGGCCGGCCGCCGAATTTCTAAGCTGCCTATACGGCAGTGAACACGGCCCGCAGCCATTCTGCCGCGTGGAGATTTTTCTAAGCTGCCTATACGGCAGTGAACCTCCTTCCTGGGTGGTTGATTTATCTCTCGTCTTTCTAAGCTGCCTATACAGCAGTGAACGCGCGCTAGTGATGGCAGATGGCTGGTACGAGTTTTCTAAGCTGCCTATACGGCAGTGAACTTGATGCCAGTATTCAACTGGATCGGCGACAATTTCTAAGCTACCTATACGGCAGTGAACGCCATACCGCACCGCCGCCGAGTGCATCGACTTTTCTAAACTGCCTATACGGCAGTGAACGTCACGGAGTTTGGCGAGAATTCGAAGCCCTTTTTCTAAGCTGCCTATACGGCAGTGAACTATGCAGGGAGTATAGTTTATGCCTTTTAAATTTCTAAGCTGCCTATGCGGCAGTGAACGTCAGTTGCACCAGGCGCGCATCAATCGAGGTTTTCTAAGCTGCCTATGCGGCAGTGAACGAACAAAGAGTTCCGCTTCCACTTCTATCCGTTTTCTAAGCTGCCTATGCGGCAGTGAACGCCAGTCGACGGCGCCGGTTTCATCCTCGATCTTTCTAAGCTGCCTATGCGGCAGTGAACATGTTCAGTTGTTGGTTAATGGATTACCCCTTTTTCTAAGCTGCCTATGCGGCAGTGAACTTTCAAGTCCTGCAGCGTCATCGTGCTGTAGTTTTCTAAGCTGCCTATACGGCAGTGAACCGAGGCAGTAGAGGCCAATCCCTGCGGATAATTTTCTAAGCTGCCTATACGGCAGTGAACCAATGTGGCGTTCGACAACGCGCACCTGGTCGTTTCTAAGCTGCCTATACGGCAGTGAACGCCAACGGTGACAATATTTACACTCCCGTAAATTTCTAAGCTGCCTATACGGCAGTGAACATCTTGATGATGAAGTAACCCCCGGCGTCGTTTTTCTAAGCTGCCTATACGGCAGTGAACGCCGACCACGTCGAACCGGTGATGCGTGAATCTTTCTAAGCTGCCTATACGGCAGTGAACGTAGGACTGCGCCGTCGCTGCAGACGTGCCGATTTCTAAGCTGCCTATACGGCAGTGAACCATGCAGTCAGACTTCACAATCCGCCGCGTCTGTTTCTAAGCTGCCTATACGGCAGTGAACAAAGAGCGCCCGGTGATTTTCAACGGCGAGATTTTCTAAGCTGCCTATACGGCAGTGAACGCGCAGCAGTTGCTCAGAATTCGAACGGGCTGTTTCTAAGCTGCCTATACGGCAGTGAACGGCGTGCAGCATGCGTGTCTGCATGGCGACATTTTCTAAGCTGCCTATACGGCAGTGAACAATGAACACCGTCATTGCTGTAATCGCAGTCTTTTCTAAGCTGCCTATACGGCAGTGAACAAAATGGAGCTTCCAAAGCGTTACGTTAGCCATTTCTAAGCTGCCTATACGGCAGTGAACATCGCGGAAGGCGATCAGCGCCGGCGGCACCTTTTCTAAGCTGCCTATACGGCAGTGAACGGATACTTGTCCCACTCCAGCACGCCGTCATATTTCTAAGCTGCCTATACGGCAGTGAACTAAGAAGACATAACCCCTCTTATCATCACTTATTTCTAAGCTGCCTATACGGCAGTGAACATTACCTCTCCCTATGATCCGCAGATGGTTGATTTCTAAGCTGCCTATACGGCAGTGAACTGAACAAAAAAATCACTAACAAACTGATTATTAAAGAACAACAGTCAAATACCTCGGTTTAACCCTAATTTTTCAGATACCGTTCAGAGGCAACAAAATCAATGTGTTACCTCTGAACGAAAAAAAGGGTTAAAACCAAGGCACCGTAGCGGACGCGCTCAACCCATAGAAACTAAAAACGCCCGGCGTTGGTTTCTCCTGTAATTGGCCCTGTTTCACGAACAAGCGAAAATGTTGTCCGGTGGAGAGACTTTTCAAGGCAATAAAGGGCAATGAGGTTCGCTGCTCGTTCGCCATCCGTATTCTTTCCCGTGCCTGTTCTTCAGTCAGCCAACCTTTATTGACGGCCCGGCGGCGTATACGCTCTACGCTACTCTTTACCTGAACTCTGCTGACCGTACGGAACGCCGCCTCAGCAGGCACGGCCTGGATGGGCGATAGGTCGGTATAGTCCCGCAGTCCTTTAAGCCAGTCGAATCCCCCCAGCGCCGTCAGCGCATCGTGGCTGCCATGCAACCGCAAAATGGCGCCTGGCGTACGTTGCATCTGCGGAAAGCTGATACCGATATCACCTTTGCCATAGGCAGCCAGCGCCCGATGCAACTTGGCGAACAATGCCGACAGCAAAATGGGTTCGCTGAACTCAGGATCGGGCAATACGCGGACGTCCTGATAATGATCCATGGTATCCCCTTATTCGCCTTTTTCGCCAAATACGCCGCCACGGATCAGCACCGCCATCACGTAGTGCTGCTGTTCAACCGACGGTTTCTCCTCTTTAATCACCCAGCGGTCGAGTAGCGTGTAAAAATCCATCTTTTCCTTTGGCTGACGGCAGGCGATGCCACGGCTGGTCACCGACCCATAAGGTTCTACGGCGATCGCGCCAAGAGAATCGGCCTGAGAATGCCAGGTATCAATAGTGCGCAAAGCATTACCGACTTTCTGCGAGTGCATCGCGGCAACGCCATCGACCTGGTACAGCAACTTACTTTTCTTACTGTTGCTGTCTAATACCAGCTCCTGAGAAGGGAAAATTTCCTGCCCATTCCCCAGGCGTACAAACGCCTCGACATTGAACAAAGCAAAACTTTCTCCCACCAGGCCACGCTCAATTTCCGCCGCCAGCTCGCCTAGCGCCCCTTTCGGTTGGCTAAATTCGCGCAGGTTGTACTCATGCGCGTTGAATTCCCAGGTTTTACTGCCGGTCACTCGCACGGCGATCTTTTCAGCCCCCACGCGGTTACGCCACAAGAAGCGCCCATTCGCCAGGTTCTCGGCGTAGCGCGCGGCTACAGCACCAAAACCATGCTCGGCGATATAGCCTTCGATCACCGCCTGCAGCGCATTTTGATAGTCCTGATCGTTACAGACCGACGGCATCGCCAGATTGCCCAATACGCGCAGCGTGAACGCCACCTTTAGGGTATCGGCATTTTGCGGCAGCGCCGCAACATCGACCGTTTGCAGGTTTGGCTTCTGAATTTCCGCATCAAGCTTGGCGGGATCACTGGTAATCGCGTTTTTCAGGCGGTTAGAGATGGTCCCACGCACCGCCTTTTCTTTAATGACGATAGGCTGCCAGCTATCGGTTCCCCACTCACCCGCCAACATGATGGCGTCCGAGTTTGCCAATTTGCGTTCAAATGCCAACACCGAAGCGGTTTTAATCGTTGATTTAACCATTGCAATAATCCTTTAAAAGTCGTCGAGATAAATTGAGTCAGCGGATTCGTCATCCTGCGGAATCACTGCAGACGGAGTACGGCAGTAATAGCCGTTATCGGTCGTTTGATAGCGCCAGAACAGCGCGGATAAATCGTGAATACGGTGCAGGCCGCACCATTCACCCACGCCGTAAACGGCTTCAGCGAAGCAGAACGGCGTCGACGCATCGCGCGCATTCAGCACTTCACCTGCCGGGTAGAGAGGAGAAATACGCTGATAACCCGTCATGAGCGGCACTAAATAGCCGGGCTGAGGCTTACCTACGTATTCCCAATCAGCCTTGTCTCCCACTTCGGGTGTTTTATCCTGATGAGTGGGCACCGCCTGCATTTTCAATGCGGCGAAGTCGAGCCAGGCATCCAACATTTCCGCCTGCGGCCGATGTTGTTTTAGCGCCGTGAAATGTTGTTGCAACAGCTCTGAACGATCTAACAAGGCAAAGCCGGGTAACAGCCGGCACACTAAACGCCGCACGTCATCAGGCTGCTGCGGATAGCCGCGCACGCTCACGCCTCGCAGCCGCGTAATGCTGCCGCCGGCCATTTTTTGCGTTTGGCATAAGCGGTAAAGGTGTTCTTGCAACTGATCCAAGCCAATATCGCCGTTGGCAATTTCGCCGGTGCATTCAATCACCAGCGAGACCGTCATGTGCATACGCCCTTCTTCATTGAAGGCGGCGGTTTTAGCTTCTTTGGTCAATGGATTGCGCGTCAACGCGAACTGGTAGTCACGCCCCGATGAATGGGCATGAATTTGGCGCCTGTGGCATATCACACCACAGCCACCCAGCGTTAAACCGTGACTGGCCTGTAACTTGCGCGACAGCGCGTGCACATAGCCGAGGAAGTGGCTGATGGCAGGAAAACCGTAGGTCAGCCCCGCCACCGCGTTGGCATTCTCAACCTGAAGATGACGCAATACGATCACATGGCTCATTTGAGATCCTCCGCCAGCGCGTCTTCCAGCTCTCTTAGCCGTTGCCGGAACAGCGGCGCAGTGCGCCACTCTCGGCGCTCTACCATTCCCATATTCATCGGCTCAATACTCAACTGACGATTCAACCAAACGGCGAAGTCATCGGCAATATCAACCTGCCACGCATCCTTTTCCCGTTCGGCTCGGAACAGCTCGTCGTCCATACTCCGGAAGGGATCGAGCCATAGCTGCTGCGCCGCTTTCAGCTCGCAATTATCGTTACGACTCCAGCCGCGCCATTCCTCACGTTGAATATCTGCTGCAACGTTAAACAGCATGTCGATGATCTGATCGATATAATCCTGGCGGCGACGACGGATCTCTTTGGTGCTTTCCCGCTCCTGTACCTCAAGCAAAAAATGCCTCAGTTGCGCCACGATGCCACGCACCAGATAGCTGAACGGCCCGCGCCGATCAAAAATGGATTTACAGCCATAAGGCGGCTTATCCAGGCTTTGCCAGTCCGGCGGCGTACATGGCAGCAGCCACACTCGGCCGCCACGTGCGCTGTTAAGGTAGGAAATATTCTGTGGTTTGGTGCCGCCCATATTCATCACCGCCGTATGCGGGAAATAAGTCAGCTGCTGCGGGTGCCACTGCCCCGCTCTGCGCGCCTGATTGACCTCTTTGGTTTCGTCGCTGAAACGCACGTGCAGCAAACGATCGTGCAATGCCTGGGCAAGGGAGGAAGAAAACAGCGGGCTCAGCAAATGATAACCATCCTCCACCGGGAAATAGATCTGCTTGGCCAACTTATGCGAGCTGGGCTGTTTGTTCATCAGCGCCTGGCTAAAACCGAGAACCCACTGTTCAAGCTGCTCAGCATTTTCAGCCAGCTCAGCTAACGCCGAACGATCCTGCCGCTGTAAGCAGGCCAGCAGAGAATCGCCTTGATGCTCGGTTTGCAATAGTTTGGCGACATCCAACGCGGCGGCATTGCCGACGGCATCCACCGCAGGCTTTGGCAATGCAGCCGTTGACAAATAGCGTTCATCACCCTCCCCCTCGCCGTATACGCTGCTGCCTTTGGCATCGCTGTGGGTGTATTTGGCGGCATGGGTGACCAGGCTGATTTGCCCGGCACGCACGGCGGCGTCCGTTAACCAGGCCCGCACCTCATAACGCTGCTCCAGATCGCGCCGTTCCTGCGCCAACTGCTGTTGCAACACACCCTGTTCGGCCTCCGTTGCTGCCGCCAGCTTCTTCTGCGCGTCCTTATCGAAGGCTTCGAGCTTGGGCTCTCGCCTGCCTTCTATGTAGGTCACGATAAAAGAAGCCAGTCCTTGTTGTGGCATATTGAGCTCCTTAATTATCAAATCTATGATTCAAAATGCGCGGAACACTCCAAGCGCCGGATGGAATCGCCACGTATCGGTGTCGTCCTCATCCAGCTTGCGTAAATTGATTTCGCCAAACCTCTCGCTGATCTGCGCAAATTCCATCCCCAACGTATCCGCCAGGCGGCGGTATAGCTGCGGATAATCGTTATCCATCCAAAGGCTGTTGCCATCCGCTAATGCCAGACTCGGGTAGTCAAAATCACCGCTCTGTTTGCTGCCGTTGGGGCCCGCGTCGCGTTTCACAAACACCATGCTTTCTTCGTCTTCTTCCAGAGACAGGTAATACTGTGTTTCTTGGGCAGACTGACGGAATGGGTAGCGCCGTTGCATTTCAGCATTCCAGCTCAGGGGATAACGCCACCACAGAGCGGCGCTTTCTGTGGTTTTCTGCGTACCCAGTAACGTTTCCCACAACCGGCGATGCTCCAGATCGACCAAATTCTCGAACAGGGGCCCCTTACCGGCGCCTTGCCGTTCGCGAATTCGTGGAATAGCGCTGGGGAATTGGTATTGCTGAGGTAACAGCAACGCCTGCAGATCGTGGCTGGCTAACCGGAAATGTCGGGATTCGAACCCCGGCCGGCAATACGCCAGGCCTTCGTTATTTCGCTCGCGCAGCGCTTTAATGTTTTTATTGAGAATTAACAAATTAGGCGTTACCGGCGTCTGCTGCCGGTGTCGCTGAACACGTCCCGCCAATTGGATAAGCGAACGCATCGAGCTGGGTTCGGCGATTGCCCAATCCAGATCCCAGTCACGCCCAACCTCCGCGACCGGTGAAGCCAGTACGACAAAAAGATGGTTCGATTCACCATCACACGCGACAGCCCGCTTGATCTCCTCAACCTCCCATAAAGTTTCCGGTTGGTGGCGCGTCAGCGTGGCATCCAGCCGCCGTTCGATATGCGAACGCATCGCCAAAGGATGCTGGCTGTGGTAAATGCAATAATGAATGCGGTAACCGGCCGGTGGAGCGAGTTGCATCAGGCATTGGGCTACCGCCACTAACGGATCGATATTCGCCATGCGAATCAGGCCGATGGAGACTGTCTTACCGTTTGCATGCTGCTGGCAGTGATGTTGATGCAGTTGGATAATGGCAGAGTGCAAACAGGCCGCGACAGCCTCCAACACCACCTCTTTTTGCCGCCCCGCCACCACGACGGGCAACAATTCCGCCTGACGTAAAGGCGTAAGCTGTTCCAGCTTGCCGATACGCTGCGTGACAAAACGGGTGTGCTCATCCAAAAACATCGACGCTTTATCTATCTCAGCACTGACAGCGCCATGCTCATCGAACCAGGCGCAGCAAACGTTCAACGGTGTGCCCGGCTCAGAGCAGGAACGTTGATACTCGCGTCTTCCCGTGCAGTAGGCGTTAAACAGTGCCTGCACCAACGCAGGGGGCAGCGTCGCGGACGAAAGCAACACGCGGGTACCCAGCATGCCTGCCCAATTAACCAAACGGCAGAGCGCCGGCAAGTCAGCAATGTCGAAGTCATCCGGCTCATCCAGCACCAGATCGGCGGTAAGCAGGCGCAACATCGGGGCTATTTGCCGCCCGCCACGAACGCCCTCCGTCGCCGGGATGAGGTAATCGATAGTGCTGACCAAGACCGGTGCACTGATCAACTTGTGCAGGCGGCTATCCTGGGCCAGCCAGCGGCTCAGGCGGCCATCATCCAGCGAACCGTCGTAACGGACATACTGATGTTCGGCAAATAGCGCTTCAGCAGAAACGCTACCGACATCTGAAACAGGAGTCTTATGCAGTTGCTGAACGGCCGTGGAACCGATCATCACGGCGAGATCGTCGTCTTGTAAATGCAGCCGGTCACGTAACGCATCGCCAGTTTGCAACGTCAACGTACGCAGGCCAAGCGCAATGCTGAAACGGCATCCCTCCTGTTCGTCCGCCAGCGCATACATAATGCGAGCGTTGGCAAATGTTTTTCCGCAGCCGGTCGACGCCATGTTCACGCCAAAAAAGCCTTGTTTAACCGAACGCTGCCGCAGTGCGGCCGCGACGTCGTAGGCCTTGTCCTGCCAGCGATATCTTTCGTGCGCAGAGCGGCGTTTGAAGCCTTTGTGGCGAGTGATGGCGGGCAGCGTTTTGCGTACATGCGGCAGTAAGCGCCCTAAAAGCAACGCGCCTTGCCCTACGCCAATATTATGCTCGTCCAACTGCTGTTTACGCTGGCCGGTCTGATGATCGGTATTCGCCCATGCCGCATACCCAGGTGCCTGCCAATCGGTTACCGCCGGCCCAGCGGAATAGACATGATCCGCCAACATCAGCGTCAAGCGTGCCAAATGAACGGCAAACTGTTGATCCAGATTGCCGAATTGAACCAATGAACCAAGTTGTTGAGCGCGCTTGGCCAGCTTTTGCGCTTTCGCGCACCATAAGGCACTTTGCAGCGGTGTGCCTTGTGGGAACTGCCATACCTGAGCGAAATCCTCCGGTATCCAGTCACTGCGATCCTGATTCGTCGAGTTCCAGCATGCGTTAAGCTGATTTTCCAACCAACTGTCGCTGCAAGCAAAGTCTGGGGTATCACGATAACGTTCGGCATCATCTTGCCGGGGATATGCCGGTAATCGATGGTGAGCCACTATCAGCCAGCCAATCGCCTGCGCCAAGGGCGGTAAGGCTTTGAAAGGACTATCTGACATCCCTTGCCGATCCCGATACAAGCGCTGTAATAAAGCCGGTTCATCCTCTGCAGTGATTTCAGCTAACGCAGCTAACCACTGCTTATCTTGCCGCTGACCGACAAAGGCCTGGAACAGTCGCAGAGAAATCCATTCATGGCGATACGGCTGAAACCGTTTCGCCCCTGGTTGTATCAACCCCGCCTGAAACAGCGCGTTCGCCTTGCCAAAGTCATGAAACAGCCCGGCAATCCCTGCCATCAAGGCCATCGCCTCAGCGCTGTGCCAGTGATTCTCATCCTGGCTTTTCAAAACATCGCGGGCGGTGCTATTGGTCGGCACGGTTCCCTGGGCGTTAAACCTGCGCGGATTGCCTACCACCCACAGCAGCTCCGTCTGATTAGCTCCCCGGATCCAGTGGCAGGCAACCGCAGTATTTCGGCGCGCCGTCTTACGCAATGCCCGCCGCAACGTGTCCAGTCCCTGCAGCGTAATTGCCGTTTGCCAAGTGCGATCGCCCTTTCGTTCTGCGAACTGGTCGAGAATTTTACGCGTTTGAGTAAGTGCGAACTTATTGCATTGCGCAATCAGCAGAATATTCATGAGGGGCCCGCCCCTAAACGCAAGGCGGTTTCTTGTAGGGTATCAATCATCAGATCCAATGCGTCGGCACGCTGAAAACCATTCAGGCAGCGTTGCCTAAAGTCTTGCTCCTCTTCCCCCGCCATCGCCGCTATGAAGGCCTGGGGCAAAATCAATGCGTCTTTTATCAAGTCTGCTACGTCGAAAACTAACCCGCCGCGCCGCGTTTTGCCATGCAAGACGGCTAAACCGTGGGGCAAGCCGGTCACCCAGGTTGCCGTTGCCGCCAGCCCATAAGCCAGGTAATTACCGTGATCGAGAAAACGGTTAGCCAGATCGCTGCCGCCACCACGCTTGGCGCGAATAAAATCGCCATAGCTGACCGCTTCCGCCGCTAACTTATACAGCGCTTTAGTCATTACGGCTTCTTGCAACATCAATTCATTGTGCGTTGCGCTCTCGCTGAGCTTTGACTGATAGCGCTCAACCAACGCCAATAACCGCTCTTCATTCAATACAAAACCGTCTTCGCGCTGCATTCGAGCGCCCAGCCAATGTCGTTTAATTTGCTCGATACGCACCTGTTGAAAAACTCGGGCAGCTTCAAGCCTTTTTGCCTCATCGAACCAAAAACTTACCCAGTTCTGAAGGTATTCCGTAGAACGATACTCGCTCTGCGGAGTCAGCCACGAAACGGCAACTTCCACTTCGTTCGCTGCAAATAGGGGTGTTCCACCGCCACCACAGAATCCGACTAAAACGCCGGCGCGAGCAAACTCACGCATTGCAGCCTGCGTGACCGAGGTTCCGGTTCCCAGCATGATGGCGGTTGTGTTGGCAATGGGGATGTTCCAGTAAAGGGACTGCTTTCCTTCGTCCGTGACATATTCGACGCGGCCGCCATTCACTAAAACTCGGCAATATTGCAGGTAATACAAGTTTGCTCGTTTCGAGTGCAGTATTGTTTTTAATTCAGAGGAAGAGAGGGCATTCTTCATTGTTTTATTTCTTATCCATAATGAAATAATTACAATTAAAATAAATAACAAGCAATGCATATCAATGCAGGCGACACCAACGTTCTACCACGTTTCTCCAAGGAAATCCGTTGCAACCGAGTCAATATCCATCAATCGGACAAATAAAATCATCCACTTATTGATCACTGCCGGAATGAGCCAAATACATATTACTTTTTCCTATATTCTGCCTGTACGGCAGTGCACTGGCGCATCGAACCGGGGCTTTATACTGTGTATTTCTAAGCTGCCTATGCGGCAGTGCACACCAAATCGCCGATGAATTGGACGCCGCTTCTTTTCTAAGCTGCCTGTACGGCAGTGCACGTTGCCGAACACCAGATAATCCAGCGCATAGCTTTCTAAGCTGCCTGTACGGCAGTGCACACTACGGTATTCCCGTATGAGTTTTTAATTCTTTTCTAAGCTGCCTGTACGGCAGTGCACGCTGGCGAATAACATCGTCAGTGCGTGCTATGTTTCTAAGCTGCCTGTACGGCAGTGCACGCGAGTCTCTAGCATCGGTCAAGACTGTCGGCGTTTCTAAGCTGCCTGTACGGCAGTGCACATATCCAGAAAGCCATGGAGCGTCTGGCCGACTTTCTAAGCTGCCTGTACGGCAGTGCACCAGCGGCTGGTGCCTGGTAGCTGGGTTTTGAATTTCTAAGCTGCCTGTACGGCAGTGCACGGTAGGGTCGCCGACCGGTGACAGCTCGATCATTTCTAAGCTGCCTGTACGGCAGTGCACGTTTCTGGGTCGCGGCTCTGGCCGCCCCATCTTTTCTAAGCTGCCTGTATGGCAGTGCACAGGATTGCATCGCGGATTGCTTCATCCTGTTTTTTCTAAGCTGCCTGTACGGCAGTGCACTCAATGACTGGTTCAAAAGAGTGACTGGTTCTTTTCTAAGCTGCCTGTACGGCAGTGCACGCTGGATAACGCCTGGGAGGAATTGGCGCTCTTTTCTAAGCTGCCTGTACGGCAGTGCACAGTTTTTCCACTGATTAAGCTGCACAGCTGAGTTTCTAAGCTGCCTGTACGGCAGTGCACGTTACTGATGGAACTGGATATCGAATACTACCTTTCTAAGCTGCCTGTACGGCAGTGCACCGTTGAATCTTAGCGCTAATCATCTGATTGTTGGAAGAAAATCGGTATGTCTTTTAAAAAACCTTTTTTAAAAATGCCTATGAATATTATTTATAATCAATGAATTATGGAAAGCATTCAAAAAAGGGTTCGGCAACCATGAATGGAATAAGGTGACATTTCTACATTTTAGGGGGGAATTATAGGTTTCCTGTTTGGTATTACTATTCGCCTCACTGAGACACATGGACACCACAGAAGACATAAATTGCCAGCTAAAACAGCTGAGCAAAATACAAAAAGAGCGGCTGGTGAATCACCCGCCGCTGTCGTTGGAGTATTTGTTGCCGGGCGCTAGAAGCGATTAAACGGCGCCGAAAAAGCCACTTCGCCACTGACGCCATTCAGGGCGTCTTCCGCCAGCGGATACACCTGGAATGCGCTTTCCGTCTCCGGCCAGCGGCAGTGCAGGCCATAGGCGGCGGCCGGTTTAAAGCCGAAGCGGCCGTAGTAGGCCGGATCGCCCAGCACCACCACCGCGGCGTAGCTGAATTCGTTCAGCGAATCCAAGCCTTCGTACACCAGCTTTTCAGCCAGCCCCTGGCGGCGCAGGCTTTCATCAACCGCCAGCGGCGCCAGCGCCACCCATTGGCGGTCTTCGCCGGCCACGTCTACCGGGCTGAACGCGGCGTAACCCACTACCCCGCCTTCGTCGTCAGTGGCGACCACGCCCAGCGTCAGCAGGCCGTCTTCACGCAGCTGCTGCACCAGATCGGCTTCGTCGTCGCGGCCAAAGGCGCGGCGCAGCAAGGCGTCAATGCCCGCCGCGTCTACCGGGATCTCTACGCGGATCAGCATGATACCGCCACACGGGAAACCGACGCCGTGCCCTCCTGCAGCCCTGCTTCGACAAAATCAGCCAACTGCAGCAGCCCCATGCGCAGCGGCGCAGGCATGCTTTCCAGCTCGATGGCGTCCATCAAATTTTTCACATACAGGCCCAATTCGGTATCCCCTTCAATCTGCAGCCGACGCTGAAAGAACAGCGTATCCGGATCTTGCTTGCGCGCCGCGATCAGGATCAGATCGTTGGCGTCGCCGCTGAAGCTGACGTCCGCTTCGGCGTGCTGGCTGACCACCAGTTTGTCGTTTTCTACCGTCATAAACCAGTGTAGCGCCAGATCGCGAACTTCGATCTTCAACCAGCGCGATTCGAGAAATTCCAGCTCGCCATCCGCCAACGCCTGGCGGAACTGCCAGCTCAGCACCTGTTGCAGCAACTGGCGCTGCAGGGCGAACGGCGTGAATTTCAGCGGGATGCGCAGCAGCGACGGCCCCTGGCGCACAAGGCGTGCTCGTAGTTGTTCCAACACGGTCATCCACTCCTTTCAATACGGACTACCGCTATTTTGCCACACTGGCGCGCGGCTTCAGCGGTCTATATCAACAAATAGTGCATTTCACCGCCATGTTTATCAATACGCCATAAGCTGCCCCAAATCAAAACCTGTGTGCGCCCCTTTGCCTAAAATGGCCTCCCCGATTCGCGTTTGCCGGCGGAACACCGCCGCCGGCAACCTTTAAAGACAGCGTGCGCCCGGCCGGGCGTACGGCTAAGCCAGGATAAATCTATGGAGCTGCTTTGTCCCGCCGGCAACCTGCCGGCCCTGAAGGCCGCGGTGGATAACGGCGCCGATGCCGTTTACATCGGTCTGAAAGACGATACCAACGCGCGCCACTTCGCCGGCCTCAACTTCACCGAGAAAAAGCTGCAGGAAGCGGTCGATTACGTGCATCGCCACGGCCGCAAACTGCATATCGCCATCAATACCTTCGCCCATCCCGACGGCTACGTCCGCTGGCAGCGCGCGGTGGATATGGCGGCCCAACTGGGCGCCGACGCCCTGATTCTGGCGGATCTGGCGATGCTGGAATATGCCGCCCAACGCTACCCGCAGTTGGAACGCCACGTTTCGGTGCAAGCTTCCGCCACCAACGAGGAAGCGATCCGTTTCTACCAGCGCAACTTCGAGGTGGGCCGGGTGGTGCTGCCGCGCGTGCTGTCGATGCATCAGGTGAAACAGCTGGCGCGCACCAGCCCGGTGCCGCTGGAAGTGTTCGCCTTCGGCAGCCTGTGCATCATGGCCGAGGGGCGCTGCTACCTCTCCTCCTACCTGACCGGCGAGTCGCCGAACACCGTCGGCGCCTGCTCGCCGGCGCGCTTCGTGCGCTGGCAGCAAACCCCGCAGGGTATGGAGTCGCGCCTGAACGACGTGCTGATCGACCGCTACCAGGACCATGAAAACGCCGGTTACCCGACGCTGTGCAAGGGCCGCTATCTGGTGGACGACGTGCGCTACCACGCGCTGGAAGAGCCCACCAGCCTCAATACGCTGGAGCTGCTGCCGGAGCTGCTGGCCGCCAACATCGCCTCGGTGAAGATCGAAGGCCGCCAGCGCAGCCCGGCTTACGTCAGCCAGGTGGCGCGCGTCTGGCGCCAGGCGATCGACCGTTGTCAGGCCAATCCCGCCGCCTACCGCGCCGACGCCGCCTGGATGGAGACGCTGGGCGCGATGTCCGAGGGCACCCAGACCACGCTGGGCGCCTATCACCGCAAATGGCAGTAGCCGGAGGAAACATGAAATACGCACTGGGGCCGGTACTCTACTACTGGCCGAAAAACGACATCGCGGCGTTCTATCAGCAGGCGGCGGAGAGCAGCGCCGACATCATTTACCTTGGCGAGAGCGTCTGCACCAAGCGGCGCGAGATGAAGGTCGGCGATTGGCTGGCGCTGGCGCGTGAAATCGCCCGCAGCGGCAAGCAGGTGGTGATCTCCACGCTGGCGCTGCTGCAGGCGCCGTCCGAACTGAATGAGCTGAAACGCTATGTGGAGAACGGCGAGTTCCTGTTTGAAGCCAACGATCTGGGCGCGGTCAACATGGCGGCGGAGCGCGGTCTGCCGTTCGTCGCCGGCCATGCGCTGAACTGCTACAACGCCTATACCCTACGCCTGCTGCGCCGCCAGGGCATGATGCGCTGGTGCATGCCGGTCGAGCTGTCGCGCGACTGGCTGGCCAACCTGCTGACGCAGTGCGACGAACTGGGCTTCCGCCACGACTTCGAAGTGGAGGTGCTGAGCTACGGCCACCTGCCGCTGGCCTATTCGGCGCGCTGCTTCACCGCCCGCTCGGAAAACCGCGGCAAGGACGAGTGCGAAACCTGCTGCATCAAGTATCCGCAGGGTCGCATGATGCGCTCACAGGAGCAACAGCAGGTGTTCGTGCTCAATGGCATCCAGACCATGAGCGGCTACTGCTACAACCTCGGCAACGAGCTGCCGAGCATGCAGGGGCTGGTGGACATCGTGCGGCTATCGCCGCAGGGCGCCGAGACACTGGCGCAAATCGACGCCTTCCGCGCCAACGAGTATGGCGAGCAGCCGCTGACTTTGACCGACCACGCCGACTGCAACGGCTACTGGCGCCGCGTGGCGGGGTTGGAGTTGGTGTCTTAACGAGGACAGTGCCGGCAGCGGGCGCTGCCGGCACTGTTTATTTATCAAGATTAATGCGCTCATCTCCACCGTGGAACCAATGGAATAAACTTACACACATCAGGCAGCAGCTTCTGATACCAAAATAAGTGAAAACCGCGATGGCCGCATCTACCAAATGTTCTCCGTATGAAATAATACTCAGTGAGGAGAACGAGACAAGTAACATACTCAACGTTAGCGCAATCATATTACATAGCGGGTTTAAAAGACGTCTGTTAACCATAACCCACCCTCTATTTTTGACACTCTAAAAGCGATTTACTCATCACCAGCGACATTGCCCATTAACGCTATTGGCGTTTTTATTCCCACCCAAGGCACCACCGTTATTCTTATTATTCCCGGCAGGGCTGTTATCTGCGCAAGAGACCGCCCCCATTAAGCCACCGGCAACGGCCATACCTATCATCCCTGGCGGGCCGCCGGAAAAACCGGTAAATGCGCCAATGATAATGCCCATTCCAACCTGATTGGCACAAGAGTTTGACGCACCTCTGCCTGGCCTGTCACGATCGCCGCCGTTATTTCCATCGCCACAACCGCCAATCAATTTCATCTCATCAAAATCAAGCGCTCTTATTGTTGACATATTATTCCATCCTTTAAATAACACGTTATAGATAAAGTTAACGCCAACCATTAATTCCCTAAGCAGGTCGACAATTACAACTACCAAAATCAACATAACAAATCAAATTAAAAATAAGAGTAGATGCCCAGCCAAATAAATCACCTTAGACATATCAATAATACGAAATAATAAAGGCGCCGAAAATGGCGCCTTTATTTATCCCCTACGCCCGCCGCCTCCTGAACATCCCGCGCAGCGCCACGCTGTTGCGCAAGAAGGCCACGCCGAAGCCCAGCAGGGTGTAGACCACGCCGAGTATCAACATCATCACCACATCGCCCCACACTTCATTCAGCGACAGCCCCATCTGGTTGACGCCGGCGATCGCCTTGGTGCCCCAGGTGGAGGGAATGCTGTACGAGATGGCGCGCACCCAGGCCGGCATCGACTGCAGCGGCCAGATGGTGCCGGACAGGTAGAAGACCGGCGTCGTGATGAACGCCAGCGTGAGGTAGATCATCTCGACGCTGCGCAGGCACTCGGTCACCAGCTTGCCCAGCCCCAATACCGCCAGCAGGAACGGGAAGGTCAGCAGCAGCAGTTCGGCGATGTTCGCCGTCTGCCTATAGCCCAATACCCACGGCCACAGCACGAACAGCACGATCGACAGGAACAGCCAGATCGGCAGCAGCGCCGTCAGCCCGCCGAGGTGCGCCGCCAGCGGCGCTTTGCCGCCGGGCATGCTCTTCATGGCGATATTGACGCGGATACAGGCGATCAGCAACGAGTGCTGCAACAGCATCACCAGCAGGCCGGGGAAGATGATCGCCGCAAAGCTGATGCCGGGGTTGAACACGTCCAGCGTTTGTCCCAGTATCGGCGTCAGCAGTATCTGCGCCTGCCGTTCGCTGAAGCCGCTGCGCAGCAGCAGCCCGTTGTTGTACTCCGTCAGCAGCTGCTGATAGGCCGCCACCACGTCTTGTTGGATCTGGCCGTTAGCCAGGCGGTTGGTGGCGTCGCCGTAGACCGGCACCACGATGTTTTGCCCGCTGAGGATCTTCTTCTCCAGATCCACCGGCATGATGATCACCGCAAACAGCTTGCGCCAGCTGAGATCGCGCTGCGCCTGTTCCAGGCTGTCGTAGGTTTCAATCGCGATCTTGGAGGTTGCGTCCAGTTGGCGGATCAGCTGCCGGCTGGCGGTGCTGTGATCCTGATCGATCACGCCCACCGGCAGATCCCACACCGTGCGGTTGGCGTACACCAGGCTCATGATGCACAGCGACAGGATCAGCATCAGCCACACCGGCCGCTCCAGCATGCCGAGCAGCACCTTAACAAAGGTTTGCCAATAAAGCTTCATCCGGCGCTCCCCTCTTTTGCCAGCCGCGCCGGCAAGCGATTGCGCACCAGCAGCGCGGCCACCAGCGGATAGACCGCCAGCAGCGCGCACACGCTGAAGATGGCACTGGCGTGCACCTGCCGCAGGAACACGTCAAACATCGCGTACAGCGCGTGGGTCAGCGGTTCGATGTTGGAAATGATGCGCGCCGGCAGCGGCATCGACAGCTCAGGCACCGCCATGCCGGAGAAGGTCATCGCGATACTGACCAAAATACCGATCAGGCTGTAGGCGGTGATGGTGCTGCCGGTAAAGGTGTACAGCAGCAGGCCGATGCTCTGCGCCGCCATCACATAGAACAGGCCGATCATCAGCATAAACAGCGGGTTGCCGCTGACGCGGGCGTCAAAGATGCCCACCAGCGCCGCGATCTCGACCATCAGCAGGGTGGTGAAACACAGCGTGTACGGCGCCAGCTTGCCGAGCAGCGCCAGGCTGAACGGCTTGGCCTGCAGCAGCGACTTGCTGCGCGCCAGCACGTAGATCATGCAGGTCACCGCGAACAGCTGCAGCAGATGGATGGTGGCGGCGAACTGCTGGTAATAGATATAGCTGCCGCTGGCGTTGAACAGGCTGCCGTAGGAGAGCGTCACGTCCGCCAACGGCGGCAGCGTTTTGCCCATCTCGGTGGCGATGATGCTGCGGGTGCTGGCGTTGATTTCGTTCATCAGGCCGCCGAAGTCCTGAGTGGAGTACAGCCCGGCGCCGTAGAACAACGCATTGTAGTACATCACCACGCTCGGCTGTTTGCCCGACAGCGCGTTGGCCTCAAGATCCGGCGGGATATACAGCAACGCGTAATCCTGCGCGCTGCGCAGGCGGCTCAGTGACTCCGGCAGCCCGCCGCCGTAAGCCTCGACGTGGGCGTGCGAACCGGCGTCCAGCCGGCGCGTCAGCGATTTGGACAGCGGGCTGTGATCGCTGTCCACCACCGAGACCGGCAGATCGAGCAGCGTGCCTTCGGAGAAGTTACTGCTGATCAGCGCAAACAAGATCAGCGGAAAGATCCAGCTCAGCCAGTGCACCACCGGGCTGCGAAAGGCGACGCGACACTCTTTGTCGAACGCGTGACTGAAGCAGCGCCAGCCGGCCCTTACTCTTTCCATTGCCATAAGGTGCTCATCCCCGGACGCAGGCCGTCCACCGGCTGTGACGGATACAGGCGCACTTCGAAGGTTTTCAGGTCGAAGTCGCCGGTGGCGCGGGTGGCGCGTTTGGTGGCGTAATCCCCCAGCGGCGCGATGTAGCGCACCTCGGTGTCGATCATTTTGTCCTTCAGCGCCGGCACCCGCAGCTTGACCTTGTCGCCTTTGCGCACGTGGGCCAGGATGTCTTCACGCAGGTTAAACACGAAGTAGGCGTCCGGCACCCGGATCAACGTCACCAGCGGGCTGCCGGCGTTCAGCAATTCGCCCACTTCGGCCGGGATCGGCCCCACTTCGCCGTCCACCGGCGCTTTCACCTGCAGATCGTCGCTCTGCGCCTGGACCTGCAGCAGGTTCTCTTCCGCCGCCCGCAGCGCCGCCGCATATTGCTGCCGCTGCTCGACGCGGTCGCCGTTGATGCCTTCATCCAGGTTGGCCTTGGCGGCCTGCACCTGCTGGAAGGCGGTGTCGCGCGACCGGCGCGAAGCGTCCAGCTCGGACTTCGAGATATAGCCCTTGCCGGCCACGCTCAGGTTACGGTTATAGTCGTTTTGCGCATTGCGATACTGCGCCTCGGCCTGCGCCAGGTTGGCGCGCAGGTTGCGGATGCTCTCTTCACGGGTGCCGTGCAGCGACAGCTCGAGCTGCGCTTTGGCCTCGTCGCGCGTCGCCTGCGCGGAACGCAGCTGCGCCATCAGTTCGGGGCTGTCGAGTTGGATGATCAGTTGGCCGCTTTTCACGTCGTCGCCGCGTTCGATCAGGCGTTCAACGACTCGGCCTTTCGCCTTGGATGCGACGATCACTTCGGGGGCATCCACTTCACCCTGCAGTAACAGATCCTGATTGTGCGCGCGGAACAGGATCGCCAATGCGATCGCCGCCAACATCAGCAACAGGGTAAACAGCGTCTTTTTTTTCATTATGTCAGCTCCCGGAACGGTAAGCGGCGGGCGGGGATCATCATTTCCATGTCTCAAATTGCTCCAAAAAACACCATTGCACTCATGAGGATATCACAAGCACATATCTCCTCTTTTATAACTATAAATTGGATTATGCTTTTAACACTAAAAAGCATCTTTTTTTCGGCCTTTTAGTATGCAGACTCCTGCAATCGCCCTTTAAGCGATCCACTCTCTGATGGACGATGTCATGACTGAACACACTGCCGTACCGCTTTCGGTACTGGATTTATCGCCAATCCCGCAAGGGGCCAAGGCGCGCGACGCTTTCCACTGTTCGCTGGATCTGGCGCAGCACGCCGAACGCTGGGGCTACCAGCGTTACTGGCTGGCCGAGCACCACAATATGACCGGCATCGGCAGCGCCGCCACCTCGGTGCTGCTGGGCTATCTGGCCGCCGGCACCCAGAGCATTCGCCTCGGCTCCGGCGGCGTGATGCTGCCGAACCATGCGCCGCTGGTGATCGCCGAGCAGTTCGGCACGCTGGAGTCGCTCTACCCCGGCCGCATCGATCTGGGGCTGGGCCGCGCGCCCGGCACCGATCAACGCACCATGATGGCGCTGCGTCGCCACCTGTCCGGCGACGTGGATACCTTCCCGCGCGACGTGCAGGAACTGCAAAACTACTTCTGCGACGCGCAGCCCGGCCAGCCGGTGCAGGCGGTGCCGGGCCAGGGGCTGCATGTGCCGCTCTGGCTGCTCGGCTCCAGCCTCTACAGCGCCCAGCTGGCGGCGCAGCTCGGCCTGCCATTCGCCTTCGCTTCGCACTTCGCTCCGGATATGCTGTTCCAGGCGCTGCAGCTGTACCGCGAGAACTTCAAACCCTCCAAACAGCTGGCGCAGCCGCACGCCATGGTGTGCGTCAACGTGATCGCCGCCGACAGCGACCGCGACGCGCGCTTCCTGTTCAGCTCGATGCAGCAGCAATTCATCAATCTGCGCCGCGGTTCGCCCGGCCCGCTGCCGCCGCCGGTGGATAACATTCACGCGCTGTGGACCGCCGGCGAGCAGTACGGCGTCGAGCAGGCGCTGCGGATGTCGATCGTCGGCGATGAAAAAACGGTGCGCCACGGGCTGCAAACGCTGCTGCGTGAAACCGATGCCGACGAGATCATGGTCAACGGCCAGATTTTCGATCATCAGGCGCGGCTGCGTTCGTTCGAGATCGTCGCCGGCGTGAAGGGCGATATCGTGAAGGGCTAAAAAGCGAAAAGGCGGTGGGAACCCCACCGCCTTGGCGTTAACGCTGGATCAGATAGCGGATGGTCGGCCCGTCCTGCTGGATATCCAGCACCTTGTAGCCGTGGTTGCGCGCATCAAGCGGGATGTTGTTGATCGACTGCGGGCAATCGCTGATCACCTCCAGGATCTCTCCCGGCTTCAGCTGCGGCATCGCCTCCAGCGTCGCCACCGCCGGGTACGGGCAAGGCTCGCCCAGCATGTCCAGCCGGTAGTCCGGCACTATCGTCGTCTCTTTCATGGCATGCTCCTCAAATTCACCACCTGCGCCTCAGGCCGGGCGCGGAAAAAGCGTTTCTCCCACCACAGCATGGCGGCGAAGGCCAGCGCCAGCAGCAGGTAAGTCACCAGCAGGCCGCCGATCGGGCCGAAGGTATCGAGCAGGTTGATCTTGTCGTAATCGGTCGCCAGCGCCGGCGCCAGGTCGTCCCAGTAATAGGCCAGCAGCGTAGCGCCGATGATGTTGCCCAGCCCCACCCACCAGTAGTGCACCTGCCCTTCCACCGCACGGTACATCCAACCGGTCTCGCAGCCGCCGGCCAGCACGATGCCGAAGCCGAACAGCAAACCGCCCAGCACCGCATTCGGGCCGGCCCACATGATCTTCGGCGCCACGCCGAGCTGCACATAGCTGAAGATGCCGATGGCGCTCACCGCCATGCCGATGATGATGGCTTTCGCCATGTGGGTGCGGCCGGTGATCCACAGATCGCGGAACGCCGAGGTGAAGCAGATCTGCGCGCGTTCGATCAGCAGGCCAAAGCCGATGCCGAACAGCATGGCGATGCCAAGCTTCGGCGCATCGAACAGCGTCCACAGCGACCATGCCACCGCCAGGCCGAAGACGGCCATGCCCAGCTGGAAGCGGCGGCGCGCCTGCTCAGGCTTCTGCGTCAGCGGCGCGGCGGCCTTTACCTTTTGCAATTTGACCGGAATGCGGAACATCGGCAGCAGCGTGAATTTGGCGCCGAAGTAGGAGCCGGCGGCAGTCGCCAGCGCGAAGAACCAGGCGTGCAACGAGAACTGCGGAATGCCGGTGAAGAATGCCGCCAGGTTGCAGCCCATCGCCAGGCGTGCGCCGAAGCCGGCGATGATGCCGCCCAGCAGCGCCTGCACGATGCGAATGCGGTGCTGCGGCTGACGCAGTTTGATGTTGTTGGCCCACAGCGCGGCGGCGATGCAGCCGGCGAACATGCCGATGATCATGCGCCCGTCGATGCGCTCCAGCGGCGTGCCCTGCAGGCCGATGACCTTGAAATAGCCCCACTGCTCGGGGTGCAGGCCGAACCACTGCAGCACATGGCCGCCCCAGCGAGTGAATTCGCCGGTCACCGCCCAGAAGGTGCCGGTCATGCCGAAGTAGTAGGTAGAAAGGATCCCGGCGGCGATCACCGCCGGCAGCGGCGCCCAAAAGCGCACCAGGTATTGAGATTTAAACTGCTGCCAACTCATGGCATCTCCCGTGCATATCATCCGTAAGAAAAAACCTTATGAATGATACGCCATTCAGGGGCGTTTGACGGCAACTTTCAGGCATAAAAAAACCAGCCCGCAGGCTGGTTTTTCAGAGCGCTTCACCGCGAACGGCGAATCAGCAATTACGCGTCGCCGAAACGACGACGTGGTGCCGCCGGTGCGCCATCATCACGGCGTGGCGCCGGCTTGCCGTCGCGGTTGTAGTTGCCGCCACGACGCTCGCCGCCGTTACCGCCTTCACGACGTTCGCCGAAGGAGCGACGCGGGCCGCCTTCACGACGTTCGCCGTTGAACGGACGACCGTTGCCGCGACGCTCGCCGCCGTTGCCGCCGTCACGACGCTCGCGACGTTCGAACGGCTGTGCATCGCCCAGCAGCTGCATGTTCATCGGCTTGTTCAGGATGCGAGTGCGAGTGAAGTGATTCAGGATCTCGCCCGGCATGCCTTTTGGCAGCTCGATGGTGGAGTGGGAAGCGAACAGCTTGATGTTGCCGATGTAACGGCTGCTGATGTCGCCTTCGTTAGCGATAGCGCCAACGATATGACGGACTTCTACGCCATCGTCACGGCCCACTTCGATGCGGTACAGCTGCATTTCGCCAACGTCACGACGTTCGCGACGCGGACGATCGCCGTCACGGCTGTCGCGGCGATCGCCACGGTCACCGCGACGATCGTCACGGTCGTTGAACTCGCGGCGCTGACGCGGTTTGAAGACCGGATCCGGCGGCAGGATCAGCGGACGTTCGCCCTGAGCCATTTTCAGCAGCGCTGCGGCCAGGGTTTCCATATCCAGCTCTTCTTCCGGCTGCAGTTTGGTCAGCAGTGCGCGGTACAGGTCCAGATCGCTGCTTTCCAGCTGCTGCTGAACTTTCGCGGCGAACTTGGCCAGACGACGCTCGCCCAGCAGTTCTGCGTTCGGCAGTTCCACTTCAGGGATGGTCAGCTTCATGGTGCGTTCGATATTGCGCAGCAGGCGGCGTTCGCGGTTTTCCACGAACAGCAGCGCGCGGCCGGCGCGGCCCGCACGACCGGTACGGCCGATACGGTGAACGTAAGACTCGGAGTCCATCGGGATGTCGTAGTTGACAACCAGGCTGATGCGCTCAACGTCCAGGCCACGGGCCGCAACGTCGGTCGCGATCAGGATATCCAGACGACCGTCTTTCAGACGCTCCAGAGTCTGCTCACGCAGCGCCTGGTTCATGTCGCCGTTCAGCGCGGCGCTGCTGTAACCGCTGCGCTCCAGCGCTTCGGCCACTTCCAGGGTCGCGTTCTTGGTACGGACGAAGATGATCGCCGCGTCAAAGTCTTCGGCTTCCAGGAAACGCACCAGCGCTTCGTTTTTACGCATGCCGTAGACCGACCAGTAGCTCTGGCTAATGTCCGGACGGGTGGTCACGCTGGATTGGATGCGCACTTCCTGCGGCTCTTTCATGAAGCGGCGGGTAATGCGACGGATCGCTTCCGGCATGGTGGCGGAGAACAGCGCGGTCTGATGTTCAGCCGGGATCTCAGCCATGATGGTTTCTACGTCTTCGATAAAGCCCATGCGCAGCATTTCGTCGGCTTCATCCAGCACCAGACCGCTCAGGTTGGAGAGGTTCAGGGTGCCGCGCTTCAGGTGGTCCAGCAGGCGGCCTGGGGTACCCACAACGATTTGCGGGCCCTGGCGCAGAGCGCGCAGCTGCACGTCGTAACGCTGGCCGCCGTACAGGGCTACCACGTTGACGCCGTTCATGTGTTTGGAGAAATCGGTCATCGCTTCGGCAACCTGAACCGCCAGTTCACGGGTCGGCGCCAGCACCAGGATCTGAGGTGCTTTCAGGTCTGCCTGCAGGTTGTGCAGCAGCGGCAGCGAGAACGCTGCAGTTTTACCACTACCGGTCTGCGCCATGCCCAGCACGTCGCGGCCGTTCAACAGGTGAGGAATACACTCAGCCTGGATCGGAGATGGTTTTTCATAGCCCAGATCGTTCAGGGCGGAAATGATTGGAGCAGACAGCCCCAGATCAGCAAAAGAGGTTTCAAACTCAGTCGTCATGTACACGTGCCTCATTAATAATGGCAGCCAGTCTACATAACTCGTCGAGAAAATTTTCAGTCATTTTCATTGAAAAGTGTGAACCGGCTCAAATTAGATTATAAAACGAACAAAAAAGCCCTCGCCCGTGAAGGCGATAACTTTGGTTAAAAACCAATGTCCATCAGGCTGATAGGTGTTCGTCAGCTATTGCTGGTCCGATTCCGATAGGTCGTCTTGCTCTTGGCCCAAAAGCGCCAATTCCAACAATGCATAGCGGTGCTCAACGAAGTTGTGAACGTTGTTAGACACCGTCAGTTTGAACAGCGCCGAAGCGGTGTCCTTGTCCCCCAGACTCAGGTAGTGTTTACCCAAATAGAAGTCAGTTTCACTGAGATGCTCAGCGAGCGAAGTGTTATCCGTTGCATCTGCCTTGAGGCGTTCCATCAGCGTTTTTTCGCTGATCTTGCCCAGGTAGAATTCGACAATATTCCATCCCCATTGCCCTCTGTCCGCTTTGTCATAGCGCTGCTGAAGCGCTACCTCGGCCTTCTTGGGATCGATTTCTCTCTCCACCAGATACAGCCATAACGAACGGAAGGGATCGTTTGGGTCGTCTTGATAAAACGCCTGCAGATCATCCTGCGCCAACGGGAAGCGGCCGCCATAATACAGTGCGATGCCCCGGTTTAAACGCGCGTAATTGTAAGTTGGATCAAGCTCTAGTACAGAATCAAACGCTTCATAGGCAGCATCAAAATTGCCTGCCTGCGTTAGGTAAATGCCCAGGTAGTTGAAAACTTCCGGCATGTCGGGACGTATCGCCAGCGCCTGCGAGAAATCATTGCGCGCTAATGCACGTAACCCGAGGCTATCATACAGCACACCGCGCTCATATAAAAGCTGTGCGCGTTCGTCATCCGTCAGTGCCCGGCTGGCAAGAATTTGTTCCATGCGCGCCAGGATCACTTCCTGCTGCAACGTTGGCTGCAACGGGATTGCCAAAACTTCGTCTTTACGCCAATCATGGTTGCTGCATCCTGCCAGCATGAGTGCTGTCGCAACGTAACACCAGCGCAAGAAAGGCTTCATTTCCCACTCCCGAAGACAAACATTGGATGAACGTCCTGTCCTCCGTTTGCTAAAACGCGGGCATCCTACCCGCGCGATACGAACAGCTCCCAACCCCGTGGCGGGGAGCTGTAAAACTATCTATACAGTTATTCTGCTTCAGGCGCAGGTGAACCCGCTTCCGGCGCCATCGCTTCTTTGATGCTCAGACGCACACGGCCCTGACGGTCAACTTCCAGTACCTTAACCGGCACTTCCTGACCCATCTGCAGATAGTCGGTCACTTTCTCAACGCGCTTGTCGGCGATCTGAGAAATGTGCACCAGGCCTTCTTTACCACCGCCGATAGCGACGAATGCACCGAAATCAACGATACGGGTCACTTTACCCTGATAGATACGGCCCACTTCGATCTCTGCCGTGATCTCTTCGATGCGACGGATAGCGAATTTCGCTTTCTCACCGTCGGTCGCAGCGATTTTAACTGTACCATCATCTTCGATTTCGATGGTAGTGCCAGTCTCTTCGGTCAGCGCGCGGATAACGGAACCGCCCTTACCGATCACGTCTTTGATTTTATCCGGGTTGATGCGGATAGTATGAATGCGCGGTGCGAATTCGGAGATATCGCCGCGCGGAGTGCTGATAGCCTGTTCCATCACGCCCAGGATGTGCAGACGCGCGCCCTTGGCCTGGTTCAGAGCCACCTGCATGATTTCGCGGGTGATGCCTTCGATTTTGATGTCCATCTGCAGCGCGGTGATACCGTCGCGGCTACCGGCCACTTTGAAGTCCATGTCGCCCAGGTGATCTTCGTCACCCAGAATGTCGGACAGAACCACATAGTTGTCGGCTTCTTTCACCAGGCCCATCGCGATGCCCGCAACGGCAGCCTTGATTGGCACACCGGCGTCCATCAGCGCCAGAGACGCGCCGCACACGGAAGCCATGGAAGAAGAACCGTTGGATTCGGTGATTTCAGACACCACGCGAACCGTGTACGGGAAATCTTCCGGTTTAGGCATCATAGCCAATACGCCGCGTTTCGCCAGGCGACCGTGACCGATTTCACGACGCTTAGGAGAACCGACCATGCCGGTTTCGCCTACGGAGTACGGAGGGAAGTTGTAGTGGAACAGGAAGCTGTCGGTCTTCTCGCCCATCAGCTCGTCCAGGTTCTGTGCGTCGCGCGCGGTGCCCAGGGTCGCGGTAACCAGCGCCTGAGTTTCGCCACGGGTGAACAGCGCGGAACCGTGGGTGCGCGGCAGTACGCCGGTGCGCACGTCCAGGCCACGGATCATGTCTTTTTCACGGCCGTCGATACGCGGCTCGCCACGCAGTACGCGGCTGCGCACCACGTTTTTCTCGACGGTGCCCAGGATGTCCTGAATTTCGCCGGCGTCCAGCGTCTCGTCCTGCGCCAGCAGGGTTTCAACAACGCTGTCTTTGATCGCGTCAACCTGAGCGTAACGCTCTTGTTTTTCGGTGATATGGTAAGCGTCGCCCAGGCGAGCTTCGGCCAGTTCAGCCACGCGCGCGTGCAGCGCTTCGTTGACCGCAGGCGCCTGCCAATCCCACTTCGGTTTGCCCGCTTCGGCAACCAGCGCGTTGATGTTTTCGATAACCACTTGCTGCTGGTCATGGCCGAACACCACGGCGCCCAGCATCTGGTCTTCGCTCAGCACGTCCGCTTCGGATTCAACCATCAGCACCGCGCCTGCAGTACCGGCAACCACCAGATCCAGACGGCTTTCTTTCAGTTCGTCAGTCGTTGGGTTCAGTACGTACTGGTCGTTGATGTAACCTACGCGCGCGGCACCGATTGGGCCGTTGAACGGAATACCGGACAGGCTCAGGGCCGCGGAAGCACCGATCATCGCAACGATGTCCGGGTTCACCTGTGGGTTAACGGAAACCACGGTCGCAATCACCTGAACTTCGTTCAGGAAGCTGTCCGGGAACAGTGGACGGATCGGACGGTCGATCAGACGGGAAGTCAGCGTCTCACCTTCGCTCGGACGGCCTTCGCGACGGAAGAAGCTGCCCGGGATGCGGCCGGCGGCGTAGGTACGCTCTTGGTAGTTAACGGTCAGCGGGAAGAAGCTCTGGCCCGGCTTGGCTTTTTTCTGGCCAACGACGGTAACGAATACGGCGGTGTCATCCATGCTCACCATAACGGCGGCGGTGGCCTGACGCGCCATCATACCGGTTTCGATGGTGACGGTATGCTGGCCATACTGGAATTTGCGAATGATCGGTGTCAGCAAAATTATATCCTTGATTAACGGCGCGCAATCGCATTGACGACTCGACACGCCTGTGACTCGATTTGCCTTCTCACTACATCCTCGCGACTAATGACAATCCTTATCTCAGGCGGGAGATAAAGCCTCTCATTAGCCGCGCGAACCTCTGTAACGGAAGAACCTGTTTGGAAACATCAGTAATACATTAACCTGATTTGCTTATGCTTCCTAGAAGAAAGGGGCCAAAATAGGCCCCTTTCCACTGAAACTTGCTAGATTAGCGACGCAGACCCAGACGCTCGATCAGGCTGGTGTAACGTGCTACATCTTTACGCTTCAGGTAGTCCAGCAGCTTACGACGCTGAGAAACCATACGCAGCAGACCACGACGGCTGTGGTGATCTTTTTTGTGCTCGGAGAAGTGGCCTTGCAGATGGTTGATCTGCGCAGTCAGCAGGGCAACCTGAACTTCGGTAGAACCGCTGTCGTTAGTACCACGACCGAAATCAGCTACGATTTGAGCTTTAGCTTCAACACTTAGAGACATTGTAATACTCCAGATTATAGATAATAAAAACAGGCGCCGATCTCTAATTCAGCAACCCAATGCATAAGCTGCGCCATTCTACTCTTAGCGCAGTGCGATCGCAAGGCGACGCAGTGCCCCGCCGTCAGTCGAAATGCTCGACCACCAGGCGGCGCGGCGCCACGCGACCATCCTCGGCGATGTCGCCAACGCCGATGAATTTTCGCTCTTCACCCTCGGTGATGCGCACCAGACCGGAAGCCGGCGCGCCGGCCACTTGCACCGGTTGCCCCTGCTTGACGTAACCCGCCACCACCGGCAGCAAATTCACTTCCGGATAGTTCTCAACCGGGCTGTCCATCGGCATCAGCAGCGGATCGAGCAGCTCGCCGGGCGCGATCGCTTGTTCCTGCGCCTGCGCCAGCAAAGCATTCAGCTGTTCCAGCGTCACCATGCGCGCGATCGGATAAGTCGCCACCTGCAGGCGGCGCAGATAGATCACGTGCGCGCCGCAGCCCAGCAACTCGCCGAGATCGTCGGTGATGGTGCGGATGTAGGTGCCTTTCGAGCAGTGGATCTCCAGCTCCAGCTCATCCCCTTCCCAGCGGATAAACTGCAGCTCGTACACCGTGATGCTGCGCGCTTCTCGCGGCACTTCAATCCCCTGGCGCGCATACTCGTAGAGTTTCTTGCCCTGGTATTTCAGCGCCGAATACATCGACGGCACCTGCTGGATGTCGCCGCGGAAGGTGTCCAGCGCCGCGTCGAGCTGCGCCTGGGTGAAGTTCACCGGGCGTTCCTGCACGATCTGACCGTCGGCGTCGGAAGTATCGGTACGCTGCCCCAGCTTGGCGATCACCCGATAGCGCTTGTCGGAATCGAGCAGGTATTGCGAAAACTTGGTCGCTTCGCCCAGGCAGATAGGCAGCATGCCGGTCGCCAACGGATCGAGCGCGCCGGTATGGCCCGCTCGGTTGGCGTTGTACAGGCGTTTTACTTTTTGCAGCGCATCGTTGGACGACAACCCTTGCGGCTTGTCCAGCAACAGCACGCCGTGGATATCACGGCCGCGGCGACGAGGGCGACTCATTAATCCTCCTTGTCATCGCCTGAGGCGGAACGGCGCTCGGCGTCGTTCTTCACCACGTTGGTCACCAGGTTGGACATGCGCATGCCTTCCACCAGGGAGTTGTCGTAGGCGAAGGTCAGCTCCGGCACCACGCGCAGGCGCATCGCTTTGCCCAGCAGGGTGCGGATATAGCCGGAAGCGTCCTGCAACGCTTTGATGCCGTTGGTGACCAGATCCGGATCGTGGTTCTCGGTCAGCACGTTCAGGAAGGTGACGTAAACCTTGGCATACGCCAGGTCACGGGAGACTTCCACGCCGGAAACGGTCGCCATGCCGACGCGCGGATCTTTCACTTCACGCTGCAGAATGATCGCAATCTCTTTCTGCATCTCTTGCGCCACGCGTTGACCGCGGCTGAATTCTTTTGCCATTTTGGATTCTCCAGACAAATCGGGGGGCACAAAGGCCCCCCGTAAACAGATATAAGCAGATGTGCAATCGTTAAGCGATGGTGCGTTGGATCTCAATGATTTCGAACACTTCGATCATGTCGCCGACGCGCACGTCGTTATAGTTCTTAACGCCGATACCACATTCCATGCCGTTACGGACTTCGTTAACGTCATCTTTGAAGCGGCGCAGGGATTCCAGCTCGCCTTCATAGATAACCACGTTGTCGCGCAGTACGCGGATTGGGTTGTGACGCTTGATGGTCCCTTCGGTAACCATACAGCCGGCGATAGCGCCGAACTTAGGCGATTTGAACACGTCGCGCACTTCGGCCAGGCCGATGATCTGCTGCTTGTATTCCGGCGCCAGCATGCCGCTCATCGCCTGCTTCACTTCGTCGATCAGGTTATAGATCACGGAGTAGTAACGCAGATCCAGGCTTTCCGCTTCGATTACGCGGCGCGCAGAAGCGTCGGCACGCACGTTGAAGCCCAGGATGATGGCGTTGGAAGCCGCAGCCAGCGTCGCGTCGGTTTCGGTGATCCCACCTACGCCGGAGCCGACAATCTTCACCTTCACTTCGTCGGTGGAGAGTTTCAGCAGCGAGTCGCTGATCGCTTCGCAAGAACCCTGTACGTCGGATTTCAGTACGATGTTCAGCTCGGACACTTCGCCGTCGGTCATGTTGGCGAACATGTTTTCCAGCTTGGACTTCTGCTGACGCGCCAGTTTGACTTCGCGGAACTTGCCCTGACGGTACAGCGCCACTTCACGCGCTTTCTTCTCGTCGCGCACCACGGTGGCTTCGTCACCCGCTGCAGGCACGCTGGACAGACCCAGGATTTCCACAGGGATAGACGGACCGGCGGAGGTCACTTCACGGCCCAGCTCGTCGCGCATCGCACGCACACGGCCGTATTCGAAGCCACACAGGACGATGTCGCCCTTGTTCAGCGTACCTTCCTGAACCAGCACGGTGGCAACCGGGCCACGGCCTTTATCCAGGAAGGACTCGATCACCACGCCGCTCGCCATGCCGCTGCGTACCGCTTTCAGTTCCAGAACTTCGGCCTGCAGCAGGATAGCCTGCAGCAGCTCGTCGATACCGGTACCGGCTTTCGCGGACACGTGGACGAACTGCGCTTCGCCGCCCCACTCTTCCGGCATCACGCCGTACTGAGACAGTTCTTGCTTAACGCGGTCCGGATCGGCTTCCGGCTTGTCGATTTTGTTCACCGCAACCACCAACGGCACCTGCGCCGCTTTCGCGTGCTGGATAGCTTCAATGGTCTGTGGCATCACGCCGTCATCAGCCGCCACCACCAGAACCACGATGTCAGTCGCCTGAGCACCGCGAGCACGCATCGAGGTAAACGCGGCGTGGCCCGGGGTATCCAGGAAGGTGATCATGCCGTTCTCGGTTTCTACGTGGTAGGCACCGATGTGCTGGGTAATGCCGCCGGCTTCGCCCGCCGCCACTTTGGTGGAGCGAATGTAGTCCAGCAGAGAGGTTTTACCGTGGTCAACGTGGCCCATGATGGTCACGACCGGCGCGCGCGGCTCGGCCGCAGCGCCCGTATCACGGTCGCTCATCAGCGCTTCTTCCAGCTCGTTTTCACGACGCAGGATAACTTTGTGGCCCATCTCTTCGGCAACCAGCTGCGCGGTTTCCTGGTCGATAACCTGGTTGATGGTGGCCATGGCGCCCAGCTTCATCATCACTTTGATGACCTGAGAACCTTTTACCGCCATCTTGTTGGCCAACTCGGCCACGGTGATGGTTTCGCCGATCACCACGTCGCGGTTAACCACCTGCGCCGGCTTGTTGAAGCCCTGCTGCAGAGCGCTAGGTTTGCGTTTGCCTTTACCGCCACGGGTAACGGCGCGCGCTTCTTCGCGATCCGCTTTGGATTCGGACAGCTTGTTGCCTTTCTTCTGCTTGGTGGCTTTGCCGCCGCGGGTGCGGCTGCGACGATCGCCTTCAACTTTGGCGTCGTTTTCATCTTCTGCGGCACGGGCGTGCTGAGAGGTGGTCACGTGATAGTCGGCGCTTTCAACCGCGGCGCTTGCCGCGTCTGCCTGGGCCCACTTCTCGCCGTTCTCTTCGGCCATGCGACGGGCTTCTTCCGCCACGCGCTTGGCTTCCTCTTCAACCTTGCGGCGCACTTCCTCTTCCGCTTTGCGTTTCAGTTCAGCGGCTTCGGCTTCACGGCGTGCTTTTTCCGCCTGAGCTGGCTTGGTCATTTCGTCGGTATGTTGATTGGTCACTTTTTCTTTTTCCGCTGAATTACGCTTAGCAATCTCCGCGGCCTCACGTTTGGCTTGCTCTTCGGCTGCGCGCTTCGCTTCCGCTTCGCGTTTTGCGAGCTCTTCCGCTTCGCGCCGTGCCTGCTCTTCCGCTTCACGCTGTGCCTGCTCTGCCGCTTCAGCCAACTGGGCTTCCTGCGTATCGCGATTTACATAAGTGCGTTTCTTGCGGACCTCAATTTGCACCGATTTACTTTTACCGCCGGTGCTCGGGATATTCAAGGTGCTGCGCGTTTTGCGCTGCAAAGTGAGTTTACCCGGCGCGCTGCCGTGTTCACGGTTCAGGTGCGCCAGCAATGTTTCTTTTTCTTGCTGGGTAACAGAGTCCGACTCGGACTTGTTGATCCCTGCATCAGCAAACTGCTGTACCAGGCGATCAACCGGAGTCTGAATCTCTGCTGCCAGCGATTTTACGGTTACATCTGTCGTCATGCTGTTCCTTCCTGCTACAGTTATTACGCGTTGTCGCCAAACCAACAGATATTGCGCGCAGCCATGATCAGCTCGCCGGCTTGCTCGTCGCTAAGCCCTTCAATATCAGCCAGATCGTCAACACCCTGCTCGGCAAGATCTTCCAGCGTACAAACCCCACGCGCGGCCAGTTTAAAGGCCATGCTGCGCTCAAGACCCGGCAGGTTGAGCAAATCGTCGGCCGGTTTGTTGTCGCCCAGGCTTTCTTCTTGTGCCAGGGCCAGCGTGGTCAATGCAGCTTTGGCGCGTTCGCGCAATGCTTCAACCGTATCTTCATCCAGACCGTCGATTTCCAACAGCTCTTTGATCGGCACGTAGGCCAGCTCTTCCAGCGTGGAGAAGCCTTCTTCAACCAGTACGGTGGCGAAATCTTCGTCGATATCAAGATACTTGGTGAAGGTATCAATAGCGGCATGAGCCTCGGCCTGGTGCTTGGCCTGCAGGTCGTCCGCCGTCATCACGTTCAGTTCCCAACGATCGTCGCCGCGGTGTTGTTTCAGCAGCTGGGAAGCCAAACGCACGTTTTGGCCGTTACGGCCGATCGCCTGTGCCAGGTTGCTGGCTTCAACGGCGATATCCATGGTGCAGTTATCTTCATCTACCACGATCGACGCGACGTCGGCCGGCGCCATGGCGTTGATGACGAATTGCGCTGGGTTATCATCCCACAGGATGATGTCGATGCGTTCGCCGCCGAGCTCGCTCGACACGGCCTGAACGCGCGCACCGCGCATACCTACGCAGGCACCGACCGGGTCGATGCGCTTGTCGTTGGTTTTCACTGCAATTTTCGCACGGGAGCCAGGATCGCGGGCTGCCGCTTTAATTTCAATCACTTCTTCGCCGATTTCCGGCACTTCGATGCGGAACAGTTCTTTCAGCATTTCCGGGCTGGAACGGCTGACGAACAGCTGCGCGCCGCGGGCCTCAGGACGCACGGCGTACAGTACGCCACGAATGCGGTCGCCCGGACGGAAGTTTTCGCGCGGCAGCATGTCTTCACGGCCAATCACCGCTTCGGCGTTGTTGCCCAGATCCAGCGCGATGCTGTCACGGTTCACTTTCTTCACCACGCCGGTGACGATCTCACCTTCGTGTTCACGGAAAGCGTCGACCACCATCGCACGCTCGGCCTCGCGCACTTTCTGCACGATAACCTGCTTGGCGGTTTGGGTGGTGATGCGGTCGAAGGTCACGGATTCGATCTGATCTTCGACGTAGCCGCCGAGCTCGATGCTCGGATCTTCAAACTGAGCGGCTTCCAGCGTGATTTCACGCGTTGGCTGCGTCACTTCGTCTACGGCGACCCAACGGCGGAAGGTATCGAAATCGCCGGTTCTGCGGTCAATGCTGACGCGCACGTCGATTTCCTGCTCGTATTTTTTCTTGGTTGCGGTGGCTAATGCAGTTTCCAGCGCTTCGAAAATCTTCTCGCGCGGAAGGGATTTTTCATTGGAAACTGCTTCAACAACAGCCAGAATCTCTTTGTTCATCCTAGTTGCCTCTTCCAAACTTTAAAAGTGGGGTACCAGGTTCGCTTTCTGGATGTTGCTCAGCGCGAACACTTCATCTTTCCCTTCCACAGTAACCGTGATCATCTCGCCTTCGACAGACTTGATAATACCCTGCCACTTGCGACGGTTCTGTACCGCCATGCGCAGGACCAGGCTGACTTCTTCACCGAGGAAACGCGTATAGTGCTCTGCGGTGAACATCGGGCGATCAAGGCCAGGAGAGGAGACTTCCAAGTTGTAAGCGACCGTGATTGGATCTTCGACGTCCAATACAGCGCTGACCTGGTGGCTGACATCAGCGCAATCATCAACATTGATGCCGTTATCACTATCAATATAGATGCGGAGCGTCGATTGGCGCGCACGAATGAATTCGATGCCTACAAGCTCAAAGCCCAACGCTTCTACCGGTGCCGAAAGCATCTCTGTTAACTGTTGCTCTAATGTGGACAAGCCCACCCCCAAGACATAAAAAAAGGGCTAAATAGCCCAGTGATTCTGTTGCCAAATAACAAAAAACCCCGAAAAATCGGGGCTTTATGCAACTGGACCCTGTTTGCCGCTAGGCGGCCTCGGTACAACTTTCGAGCAAGTGTCATTTTCAAATGATGATCGAGAAAAGCGGATTTCAATCGAAAAGTGTATTTGAAAATAAACACTTAAAGGAAAGTGGTTGCGGGGGCCGGATTTGAACCGACGACCTTCGGGTTATGAGCCCGACGAGCTACCAGGCTGCTCCACCCCGCGTCCGAAAACGTGGCAAATACTACGCCGATAATCGCAAAATTGCAAGTTATCTCTGGGATTTGGTACCGAGGATGGGACTCGAACCCACAAGCCCGTTAGGGCACTACCACCTCAAGGTAGCGTGTCTACCAATTCCACCACCTCGGTACTGATTCTTACTGCTAACGGCCGTTGTTCTTTCGAGTTCACAACCACCGTTTACAAACTTTTACGGCTTACTGCGGGATATCGCTGCTCGGCTTGGCAGGTGCTGCCGGCGCGGTTGTCTGCTCAGTTTTCACCGGCTGACCCAGATTTTCCCACTCGCTGCCTTTCTTGCTTTGGTTGCTGCTGAGGTTGCCCAAAATCAGGCTGATGACGAAGAACAGCGTCGCCAATACAGCAGTCATGCGGGTCATAAAGTTACCGGAACCACTCGAACCGAACAACGTGCCTGATGCACCTGCTCCGAAAGAGGCTCCCATATCAGCGCCTTTACCTTGCTGCAACATAATCAGAGCAACCAGCCCGATTGAAATCAGCAGGAAAATTACCAGAAGAGCTTCGTACATAGTAGTACCCGTATCCTTGCGGCCTCACCGCATGCCAAATGCTTCACACTCATCAAGCAGGCGTGTTTATAAACTGCCTACTGAAGCGGGTGTGAATACTAACCAAAGCCGCCAACCCGCGCAAGGGCAATTTGCAGCCGCCGGCGCGTTTGCGGAAAAAAACGCCAACAATCGTCTATTCGGGCTCAGCGATGCCAAGCCCGGTGGCTAACTGTCTGTTTTAACCTGCGGATTTCACCGCGTCGGCGATGCGATGTGCCAGCGCGGTCACCTGCTGCTCGTCCTCGCCCTCCACCATCACGCGGATCAGCGGCTCGGTGCCCGATTTACGCAGCAGCACCCGGCCGCGGCCGGCCAGCTCGGCTTCCACCTGTTCGGTGACCTTGCGCACCGCTTCAGATTCCAGCGGATTGTGATCGCCGGCGAAACGCACGTTGACCAGGATCTGCGGTAACAGCTTCATGCCGCTGCACAGGTCATGCAGGCTCATGTGGTTGCGCACCATGGCGGTCAGCACCTGCAACCCGGCCACGATGCCATCGCCGGTGGTGGTTTTGTCCAGCAGGATCACATGGCCGGAGTTTTCCGCACCGATGCGCCAGCCCAACTCCTGCAACTTCTCCAGCACGTAACGGTCGCCCACTTTGGCGCGAGCGAACGGAATGCCCAGCTGTTTCAGCGCCAGTTCCAGCCCCATATTGCTCATCAGGGTGCCGACCGCGCCACCGCGCAGCTGCCCCTGACGCAGGCCTTCGCGGGCGATGATGTACAAGATCTGATCGCCGTCCACCTTGTTGCCCAGGTGATCCACCATCATCACGCGGTCGCCGTCGCCGTCGAACGCCAGGCCAACGTGCGCTTTTTCCTGCAGCACGCGCTCCTGCAGCTGACGTACATCGGTAGCGCCGCATTTCTCGTTGATGTTCATGCCGTCCGGCTCAACGCCGATGGCGATCACCGTGGCGCCCAGCTCGCGCAGCACGCTCGGCGCGATGTGGTAAGTCGCGCCGTTGGCGCAGTCGACCACGATTTTCAGCCCTTTCAGACTCAGCTCGCTCGGGAAGGTGCCTTTGCAGAATTCGATATAGCGACCGGCGGCGTCGATGATGCGGCTGGCTTTACCCAGCTCCGCGGACTCCACGCAGGTCAGCGGTTTTTCCATTTCGGCCTCGATCGCTTCTTCGACATTGTCCGGCAGCTTGGCGCCGTCGATCGAGAAAAACTTGATGCCGTTGTCATAGAACGGGTTATGCGAAGCGGAAATGACAATGCCCGCTTCAGCCCGGAAGGTACGCGTCAAATAAGCCACCGCCGGCGTGGGCATCGGCCCGGTGAAGGACGCGGACAATCCGGCGGCCGCCAGGCCGGCTTCCAGCGCGGACTCCAGCATATAGCCGGAGATGCGCGTATCCTTTCCGATGATGATCTTGCGGGAACCGTGACGCGCCAGCACCTTGCCGGCCGCCCAGCCCAGCTTCAGCACGAAGTCCGGCGTGATGGGGCTGTCCCCGACCTTGCCACGGATGCCGTCGGTGCCAAAATATTTGCGCTCGCTCATGTTTCTACTGTCCCTTAGCTGAAAGTGTTGCCTCGACGACACGCATCGCCTCGACGGTTTCTTTAACGTCATGCACTCTGACAATCTGCGCACCCTGCATCGCCGCGATCACCGCGCAGGCCACGCTGCCGATAACCCGTTGATCCGGCGGTACGTTCAACAGTTGTCCAATCATCGATTTGCGCGACATGCCGACCAACAGCGGCAAACCAAAACGATGAAACTCCGACAACCGGGCCAGAAGCTGATAGTTGTGCGCCAAATTTTTACCGAAACCGAAGCCTGGGTCGAGCAGCAATTTCTGATTTGTTATCCCTGCCTCGTTACAGCGCTGGATATGGTGTTCGAAAAACGCCTGAACGTCGGCGATCAGATCGTCGTAGTGCGGTGCCTGTTGCATGGTACGCGGCTGCCCCTGCATGTGCATCAGGCAGACCGGCAGGCCGCTTTCCGCCGCCGCCGCCAGGGCACCCGGCTCCTGCAGCGAACGAATGTCGTTGATCAGATGCGCGCCGGCGTGCGCCGATTCGCGGATCACGCCCGCTTTCGAGGTATCGACCGAGATGAAGACTTCGAAACGCTGCGCCAGCGCTTCCACCACCGGCACGACCCGTTCCAATTCTTCCTCTTCACTCACCTCCGCCGCCCCCGGCCTTGTCGACTCGCCGCCGATATCAATCATCGTAGCGCCGGCCGAAATCAGCGCATGCGCGTGCAGCAACGCCTGATTCAGCGTGTTGTGGCGACCGCCGTCGGAAAACGAATCCGGCGTCACGTTGAGGATGCCCATCACCTGTGGATGAGAGAGGTTGAGCGTCATGTCGCGCACGGTTAACTGCATGTTGTTTCACCTTACTGTTGCCTGGTTCACTGCCCGCCGGGCAAAAAAAACCCCGGCGTACCGGGGTTTGATGTTATTACACAGCCGTTCTTACTTGTCGAGCTGTTCGGACATGGTGTTGCCCGGCGTTGGGGTGCGCGGCTCATCTACCGGCGTCGGGGCTTTCGGGGTGCCGCCGTTGTCGGAGCTGTTGCCTTTGTTCGCATCGTCCCAGCCCGCCGGCGGACGCACGTCTTTGCGGTTCATCAGATCGTCGATCTGCGGCGCATCGATGGTTTCATACTTCATCAGCGCATCCTTCATCGAGTGCAGGATGTCCATGTTTTCCATCAGCAGCGAGCGAGCACGCGTGTAGTTACGTTCGATCAGCGACTTCACTTCCTGGTCGATGATACGCGCGGTTTCATCCGACATGTGCTTCGCCTTGGCCACGGAGCGGCCCAGGAACACTTCACCCTCTTCTTCCGCATACAGCAGTGGCCCCAGCTTCTCGGAGAAGCCCCATTGGGTCACCATGTTGCGGGCGATGGAGGTCGCCACTTTGATGTCGTTCGACGCACCGGTAGAGACTTTTTCCGGCCCGTAGATGATCTCTTCCGCCAGACGGCCGCCGTACAGGGTGGAGATTTGGCTCTCCAGCTTCTGACGGCTGGCGCTGATCGCATCCCCTTCCGGCAGGAAGAAGGTCACGCCAAGCGCACGGCCACGAGGAATGATGGTCACTTTGTGTACCGGATCGTGTTCAGGAACCAGGCGGCCGATGATGGCGTGGCCCGCTTCGTGATACGCGGTCGACTCTTTCTGCGCTTCGGTCATCACCATGGAGCGACGTTCCGCACCCATCATGATCTTGTCTTTGGCTTTCTCGAACTCCACCATCGACACCACGCGCTTGTTGCCGCGGGCGGCGAACAGCGCCGCTTCGTTGACCAGGTTGGCCAGGTCGGCACCGGAGAAGCCCGGCGTACCGCGCGCAATGACGGAGGCGTCGATGTCGGCAGCCAACGGCACGCGGCGCATGTGCACCTTCAGGATCTGCTCACGGCCACGCACATCCGGCAGCCCGACCACGACCTGACGGTCGAAACGGCCCGGGCGCAGCAGCGCAGGGTCAAGCACGTCCGGACGGTTGGTAGCCGCGATGACGATGATGCCCTCGTTGCCTTCGAAACCGTCCATCTCAACCAGCATCTGGTTCAGGGTCTGCTCGCGCTCATCGTGACCGCCACCCAGGCCGGCGCCACGCTGGCGGCCGACGGCGTCGATTTCATCGATGAAGATGATGCACGGCGCGGCTTTCTTCGCTTGTTCGAACATGTCACGCACGCGGGATGCGCCCACGCCGACGAACATTTCGACGAAGTCGGAACCGGAAATGGTGAAGAACGGCACCTTCGCTTCGCCGGCGATCGCTTTCGCCAACAGCGTTTTACCGGTCCCCGGCGGGCCAACCATCAGCACGCCTTTCGGGATCTTGCCGCCCAATTTCTGGAAACGGCTCGGTTCGCGCAGGTATTCCACCAGTTCGCTCACCTCTTCTTTCGCTTCGTCACACCCGGCGACATCGGCGAAAGTGGTCTTGATCTGGTCTTCCGTCAGCATGCGGGCCTTGCTCTTGCCGAAGGACATCGCGCCCTTGCCGCCGCCGCCCTGCATTTGCCGCATAAAGAAGATCCAGACCCCGATCAGCAACAGCATCGGGAACCAGGAGATAAAGATAGAAGCCAGCAGGCTCGGCTCTTCAGGCGGCTCGCCGACCACTTTCACATTCTTCGTTAACAACGTATCCAGCAACTTAGGATCGTTGACAGGGATGTAGGTCGTGTATTTGTTACTGTCTTTCTTGGTAACGTTAATTTCACGTCCGTTGATTCGCGCTTCGCGAACCTGGTCCTGGGTCAGTTCGGACATGAAGGTAGAGTAATCCACCCTACGGCCATTCGACTCGCTGGGCCCAAAGCTCTGGAATACAGACATCAACACTACCGCGATGACTAACCAGAGAATTAGGTTTTTCGCCATGTCACTCAAGGGATTAACCTCATCTTACAACTGTGTTAACAAACAGCGTTAGGGTACTACAGTTTGCGCCCTGTCGCTACAATGTACACTTCGCGCGAACGGGCGCGGGAAGCGTCTGGCTTACGAATCTTAACCTTCGTAAACAGGGAGCGAATTTCCCGTAGGTACTCGTCAAAGCCATCTCCCTGGAACACCTTCACCAGGAAACTTCCGCCTGGTGCGAGGACATCACGACACATATCCAGCGCCAACTCCACCAGATACATCGACCTTGGAATATCGACCGCCGGGGTGCCACTCATATTCGGGGCCATATCGGACATGACCACCTGAACCTTACTCTCGCCTACTCGTTCCAACAGTGCCTTCAGCACCAGTTCATCACGGAAATCGCCCTGAAGGAAATCGACGCCAACGATAGGATCCATTGGCAAAATATCACAGGCGATGATGCGCCCGGTACCGCCGATTTGGGTGACCACATACTGCGACCAGCCGCCCGGTGCGGCGCCCAGGTCAACCACGGTCATGCCCGGTTTGAACAGTTTGTCGCTCTGCTGTATTTCATCAAGTTTAAACCAGGCACGGGAACGCAGTCCCTTTTTCTGCGCCTGCTGTACATATTTATCGCTAAAGTGTTCTTGTAACCAGCGACTGGAGCTAGCCGAACGCTTTTTATTAGCCATCTCGTTTTCCAACTATCATAAAAAGAGTCTTATGTCAGGGTCGCTGCTCACGTAGACTCACACCGGTGAAGACCGATTTGGTGATATACATGAGATGGCGGTAGAATGTACCGTTTTCAATCCCAACTTAAGCAAAAAAGACAATGAATCTGAATAATAAACAAAAACAGCACCTGAAAGGCCTGGCGCATCCGTTAAAACCGGTGGTGATGCTGGGCAATAACGGTCTTACCGAAGGGGTGCTGGCTGAAATTGAACAGGCTCTGGAGCATCATGAGCTGATCAAGGTAAAAATCGCCGCTGAAGATCGCGAAACCAAGACCCTGATCGCCGACGCTATCGTGCGTGAAACGGGCGCCTGCAATGTGCAAGTTATCGGCAGTACACTTATTCTTTACCGCCCGTCGAAAGAGCGCAAGATCAGTCTACCGCGTTAATAACCATCAGGTTAACGAAAAGGTGCCATGCGCCTGACCAAGATAAAAGGCCGCTTGCGGCCTTTTTCCTATCTTTACAAAACGTTGGCGCATTAATGACCAACGGTCCCGATCAGAGATACTCGACCTTCAGGATCTCGTATTCCACGTCGCCGCCAGGGGTTTTGATCACCACCACATCGTCTTGCTCTTTGCCGATCAGGCCGCGCGCCATCGGCGAGTTTACCGAAATCAGATTTTTCTTGAAATCGGCCTCATCGTCGCCAACGATGCGGTAAGTCACTTCTTCTTCGCTGTCCAGATTCATCACCGATACGGTGGCGCCGAAGATCACCCGACCGGTGTTCGGCATCTTGGTGATATCGATCACCTGCGCATTGGACAGCTTGGCTTCGATCTCCTGAATGCGGCCTTCGCAGAAACCCTGCTGTTCGCGGGCGGCATGGTACTCGGCATTTTCTTTCAAGTCGCCGTGTTCACGCGCTTCAGCGATATCCGCAATGATTTTCGGGCGGCGCACGCTTTTCAGATATTCGAGCTCTTCGCGCAGTTTTTCAGCGCCAAACAAGGTCATCGGAATTTGGTTCATCGTATAAATACCTCTAAATCTTTCCTGTTCAAATAACCGTCATCCTGACGTATTCGTATGAAAACACGGTTGGCATTCCGCCCCCCGCCTCCAGGCGACAAACAAAAGAAACCTGACTCGGAACGGGGCCCAAGCCAAGATCGGTTTTGCATTTTGATACGCATTTTAGCCTAGAGTTCCTTGAGGGTCATCGTTTACTTTTTCCCTGATTGCACCGTAGTATGACGGCACGTTATCCAGCTGTTATCCCGAGATTATGCGTTTTTCACGAATTGTCAGTGCATTGGCTTGCGCATTTGTTCTGAATGCGAATGCGGCCCCGGTTGAAGAGTACACACAATATCTGCCTGATGGGGCCAACCTTGCCCTGGTCGTTCAGAAGATCGGTGCCGGTGCGCCGACGATCGATTATCACTCTCAGCAGATGGCGCTGCCGGCCAGTACCCAAAAAGTGCTGACGGCGCTGGCGGCATTGCTGCAACTCGGGCCCGATTACCGTTTCACCACCACGCTGGAGAGCCAGGGCGATATCCGCGACGGCGTGCTGCGCGGCAACCTGATCGCCCGCTTCAGCGGCGATCCGACCTTCAAACGTCAGAGCCTGCGCAATATGGTGGCCGTCCTGAAGAAGCAGGGCGTGCGCCAAATCAGCGGCGACGTGCTGGTCGATACCTCGGTCTTCGCCAGCCATGACAAGGCGCCTGGTTGGCCGTGGAACGATCTGACGCAGTGCTTCAGCGCGCCGCCGGCCGCCGCCATCGTCGATCGCAACTGTTTCTCGGTCTCGCTGTACAGCGCGCCGAACCCGGGCGACATGGCGTTTATCCGCGTCGCCTCCTATTATCCGGTCAATATGTTTAGCCAGGTGCGCACCCTGGCGCGCGGATCCGCAGACGCGCAATACTGCGAACTGGACGTGGTGCCGGGCGAGCTGAACCGCTTTACCCTGACCGGCTGCCTGACGCAGCGCAGCGAACCGCTGCCGTTGGCCTTCGCCATCCAGGACGGTGCCAGCTATGCGGGCGCCATCCTGAAAGACGAGCTGAAGCAGGCCGACATCCAGATCGACGGGCATTTGAAACGCCAGACGCGCCCCGGCATCACCGGCACGGTGATCGCACAAACCCAGTCGGCGCCGCTGCACGATCTGTTGAAAATCATGCTGAAGAAATCGGACAACATGATCGCCGATACCGTCTTCCGCACCATCGGCCACGAACGCTTCGGCGTGCCGGGCACCTGGCGAGCCGGTTCCGATGCGGTACGGCAGGTGCTGCGCCAGAAGGCCGGCATCGATCTGGGCAACACCATCATCGCCGACGGTTCCGGCCTGTCGCGCCACAACCTGCTGGCCCCGGCGACCATGATGCAGGCGCTGCAGTACATCGCGCAGCACGACAACGAGCTGAACTTTATCTCGATGCTGCCGCTGTCCGGCTATGACGGCACCCTGCGCTACCGCGGCGGCCTGCATGAGGCCGGCGTAGACGGCAAGGTGTCGGCCAAGACCGGCGCGCTGCAGGGCGTCTACAACCTGGCGGGTTTCATCACTACCGCCAGCGGCCAGCGCATGGCCTTCGTGCAGTATCTCTCCGGCTACGCCGTGCCACCGGAAGATCAGAAACAGCGCCGTGCGCCGCTGGTGCGTTTCGAAAGCCGCCTGTATCGGGATATTTACCAAAACAACTGAGGATCGCCATGAAGCTGCTGGTCGTTGAAGATGATGAACTGCTGCAACAAGGGCTGGCGCTGGCGCTGACCGGTGAAGGCTACGTGTGCGACTGCGCCGCCACAGCGGCGGAGGCCAGCAGCCTGCTCATCACCAGCCAATACAGCATGGTGATCCTGGATCTCGGCCTGCCGGACATGGACGGCGCAGCGCTGCTGCGGCAGTGGCGCCGCCAGCAGATCGATCTGCCGGTGCTGATCCTGACCGCCCGCGACGCCCTGGAAGACCGCGTCGATGGGCTGGACGCCGGCGCCGACGACTACCTGGTCAAACCCTTCGCGCTGGTTGAGCTACAGGCGCGCGTGCGCGCTCTCCTGCGGCGCTACCAGGGCCACAGCGACAATCTGATGCAGGTGGATGACCTGCAGTTGAATCTCTCCAGCCAGCAGGTCTATCTGCAACAGCAGCCGGTGGAGGTCACGCCGAAAGAGTTCGCCATTCTGGCGCGCCTGATCATGCGTGCCGGGCAGACGGTCAACCGCGAACTCCTGCAGCAGGATCTCTACACCTGGCAAGATGATTTAGGTTCCAACACCCTGGAAGTGCATATCCACAACCTGCGCCGCAAACTGGGCAAGGATCGCATCCGCACCGTGCGCGGCATCGGCTACCGCCTGGAACCCTCGTCATGATCAGCATGCGCCGCCGCCTGCTGCTGATGCTGGCGCTGATCCTGCTGGTCACGCAACTCATCAGCGCCTTCTGGCTGTGGCACGAAAGCCAGGAGCAGATCAGCTTCCTGGTGGACGAAACCCTGTCCGCCAAAGTGCGTACCGAACGCGTCGATACCGAGATCGCCGAGGCCATCGCGTCGCTGTTGGCGCCTTCGCTGATCATGATGATCGTCACGCTGTTGGCGTCGTTTTGGGCCATCAGTTGGATCATCCGCCCACTCAACCAACTGCAGCAACGGCTGGAAAAACGCTCTGCCGATAACCTGACGCCGCTGCCAATCACCAGCGACAGTCAGGAAATGGTGGCGGTCACCAATGCACTCAATCAGCTGTTTTCACGGCTGGATAACACCATTCAACAGGAACGCCTGTTCACTGCCGACGCCGCCCACGAGCTGCGCACGCCGCTGGCCGGCATCCGCCTGCACCTGGAACTGATGGAAAAGCAGGGCGTCAAGGGCAGCCAGGCGCTGATCGCCCGCATCGATCAGCTGATGCACACCGTCGAGCAGTTGCTGATGCTGTCGCGCGCCGGGCAAGACTTCGCCAGCGGCCATTATCAGCATTTCGATTGGGTGGCTGATGTGATCCAGCCGCTGCGTGAAGAGCTCGACGAAATGGCCGCCCAACGCGAGCAGACGCTGGGCTGGCAATTGCCGGCTGCTGCCACCGTGAACGGCGATCCGGTGCTGCTGCGGCTGCTGCTGCGCAACCTGGTCGAAAACGCCCACCGTTACGGCCCGGAAGGCGGCGCGATACAGGTGCGGTTAACGCCGCAAGACAACGGCTATCTGCTGCAGGTCATCGACGATGGCCCGGGAATCAAGGAAGAGATGGTCGGGGAACTGACGCAGGCGTTTCGCCGCATGGATCAACGCTACGGCGGCAGCGGACTGGGCCTGAATATCGTAATCCGCATCGCGCAACTGCACCAGGGGCGTTTGACGCTGGAAAACCGCCGCGATGCGCGCGGCCTGAATGCCCAGTGCTGGCTGCCGGAAAAGGCGCTCAAATAATAAGGGCCCAGCGTTGCTGAGCCCTTTATCACCGAATTACTTCTGGTAAATGATTTCGACGCCTTCGTCGTCGTCTTCGTCCCAGTCGTCATCCCAGTCATCTTCCGCTTCGGCTTCCACTTCCGCAATTTGCTCGCGGTGGTAGTCATCCCACATGAATTCGACTTTTTCCGGTGCGCTTTCTTCGATCGCCATCGCTTTCGGCTGGGTGTTGATGAAGTTCATCACGTCCCAGCACAGCGCATTGACGCCTTCGCGGTTGGCGGCGGAGATCATGTAGTACTTCCCTTCCCAGCCCATGCCTTCCACAATCGCCTTGGCGCGTTCGGCGGCTTCTTCCTCACCAATCACATCAATTTTGTTGAACACCAGCCAGCGCGGCTTCTGCGCCAGATTTTCGCTGTATTGGTTCAACTCGTTGATAATGACTTTGGCGTTTTCCACCGGATCGGATTCGTCGATCGGCGCGATGTCCACCAGGTGCAGCAGCACGCGGCAACGCTCCAGGTGTTTCAGGAAACGAATACCCAGACCGGCGCCTTCCGAAGCGCCCTCGATCAGCCCCGGAATGTCGGCGACCACAAAGCTCTGCTCGTGGTCCATGCGCACCACGCCCAGGCTCGGCACCAGCGTGGTGAACGGATAATCGGCCACCTTCGGCTTGGCGGCGGACACCGCGCGGATGAAGGTCGATTTGCCGGCGTTCGGCAGCCCCAGCATGCCCACATCGGCCAGCAGCAACAGCTCCAGCAACAGGTCACGCGCTTCGCCGGCGGTACCCAGCGTCTTCTGACGCGGCGCTCGGTTGACCGAAGATTTGAAACGGGTGTTGCCCAGACCGTGCCAGCCGCCTTTGGCGACCATCAGCTTCTGCTCGTGGCGGGTCATGTCGCCGAGGATCTCGCCGGTGCCCTGATCCTTCACGCGCGTGCCGACCGGCACCTTAATGATGACGTCTTTACCGCGTTTGCCGGTACAATCGCGGCTCTGGCCGTTCTGGCCACGCTCGGCGCGGAAAGACTTCTCAAAGCGGTAGTCGATCAGGGTGTTAAGGTTCTCGTCCGCCAGCAGGTAGACGTCGCCGCCGTCGCCGCCGTCACCGCCGTCAGGCCCACCGTTCGGGATATATTTTTCGCGGCGGAAGCTGACGCACCCGTTGCCGCCGTCGCCTGCAACGACCAGAATCGCTGCTTCATCTACAAACTTCATTTACCGTCTCCGTAAATCATTCACCGGGCTGCTTCAAAGGAGCAACCAGGGGAGGGTCTGCCCGTCGCGGCCACCACCGGTGACCAATTGCGGAAAACATGGCGCCCGCCACAACCACAAACGCACCGACATAGCCGACGATGTTCAGCGTCGGCATGGCGAATGCCTGGGGCCAAGCCAGCGCCAATAAATCTGAAAACAGCAGGGTAAACAGCGGGGTCAGCGTAACCAACGCGCTCACCTGCGCCGCCTGCCAGCGCGCCATCGCTTCCGCCAGCGCGCCATAGCCGATCAGCGTGTTGGCGCCGCAAAACAGCAGGCACGCCAATTGCCAGCCGCTAAGCTGGAAAATCACCTCGGGTTTGGCCAGAGGGAACAACGCAATCGCACATAAAGTGTACAACATAACCAGGATCTGCGGCGAAGCCAGCCGGCGCAGCAACACCTTCTGCGCCACGCCATAGCTCACCCAGACCATCGCCGCACACACACCCAGCATGACGCCCAGCGTGTAGTCCGTCAGCCGGGTGAAGATCTCTATCAGACTGACGTTGAAAAACAGCATCAGCCCGCAAATCAGCATCAGGGCGCCAATGACCTGGGTGATGCGCATGCGTTCTTTTAAAATCAGCACGCTGGCGAACATCATACCGACTGGCGACAGCTGGCCAATCACCTGCGAAGCCGTCGGGCTCAGGTATTGCAGCGAGGAGCTGAAGAACACAAAGTTGCCCAGCAGCCCCGCCGTCGCGATCGCCAACAGCAGCAGCCAACGCGGCTGGCGGAACATCGTCAGCGGCGGCAGCTTGCCGCGCACCGCAAGGATCACGCCCAAACCGATGGCGGCCATGGTAAAGCGATACCAGACAACGGTAAACGGCTCCATCACCACCAACACTTCTTTCATCGCGATCGGCAACGCGCCCCAGCAAACCGCCGTGGTTAACGCCAGAGAAATGCCAACGCCGACCTGCTGCTTCGTATCCATATCACCTTCGCCAACGCTGACGGGCCTGCCCTCAGGCAACCCATAAATGTAAAAAGCCCCGCAACGAATTGCGGGGCTTACATCTATTTCGTAAGGCTCGAAAAATTATTCAGCTTCGATGCTGATGAATTTACGATTGCTCGGGCCTTTAACTTCGAATTTGACTTTACCGTCTTTCAAAGCAAACAGAGTGTGGTCTTTGCCGCAACCCACGTTGGTACCAGCGTGGAATTTGGTGCCGCGCTGACGAACGATGATGCTGCCTGCCAGTACTGCTTCGCCGCCAAAGCGTTTTACGCCCAGACGTTTAGCTTCTGAATCGCGACCGTTACGAGTCGAGCCGCCAGCCTTTTTGTGTGCCATTAATCCGCTCTCCTAACTTAAGCGCTGATGCCGGTGATTTTAACGTCAGTGAACCACTGACGGTGGCCCTGCTGCTTACGGTGGTGTTTACGACGACGAAACTTAACGATTTTAATTTTCTCGCCACGACCGTGAGCAACGACTTCAGCTTTGATCTTGCCGCCATCGACGAAAGGAACGCCGATTTTGATATCTTCGCCATTAGCGATCATCAGAATCTGGTCAAACTCAACCGCTTCACCAGTTGCGATGTCCAGCTTTTCCAAGCGAACGGTCTGACCTTCGCTTACTCGGTGTTGTTTACCACCACTTTGGAAAACCGCGTACATATAAAACTCCGCTTTCCGCGTGCCCGACTGTGTTAGTTCAGAGCGCGCTATAAATATTCACAATAGGGCGCGAATTCTACGCAAAAAAGCAGCGCATGACAAGAGCAGAATAAGACCAGAACAAGAAAAAAGAAGAAAAAAAGCGCAGTTTCTTTCGTGGCGTTTATCTGAACCGTTTTTCAAGTACAATCATAGGGACAGTTACCGCCATGTACCGATGTGAGCAGCGATCTCAACGCGGTGAAGAGAAACACAGCTGAAAAAAACACAATGAACCTAGAGCAAATTACCGAGTTAACCGCGCAAGATATGGCGGCCGTGAACGCAACAATTCTCGAACAGCTGAATTCCGATGTCACGCTCATCAATCAGCTTGGCTATTACATTATCAGCGGTGGCGGTAAGCGCATCCGGCCGATGATCGCCGTCCTGGCGGCGCGGGCGTTGGGCTACGAAGGCAACAAGCACGTCACCGTCGCCGCCCTGATCGAATTCATTCATACCGCCACGCTGCTGCATGACGACGTCGTCGACGAATCGGACATGCGCCGCGGCAAAGCCACCGCCAACGCGGCGTTCGGCAACGCCGCCAGCGTGCTGGTCGGCGACTTTATCTATACCCGCGCCTTCCAGATGATGACCAGCCTGGAATCCCTGCGCGTGCTGGCGCTGATGTCGGAGGCGGTCAACGTCATCGCCGAAGGTGAAGTGCTGCAGTTGATGAACGTGCACGATCCCGACATCAGCGAAGAAAGTTATATGCGGGTGATCTACAGCAAAACCGCCCGTCTGTTTGAAGCGGCGGCGCAATCGTCGGCGATCCTGTCCGGCGCCAGCGCTGAGCAAGAACAGGCTCTGCAAGATTATGGCCGCTACCTCGGCACCGCTTTCCAGCTGATCGACGATCTGCTCGACTACAGCGCCGACGGCAGCACCCTGGGCAAAAACACCGGCGACGATCTGAACGAAGGGAAACCGACCCTGCCGCTGCTGCACGCGATGCACAACGGCGACGACGCCCAGCGTGACATGATCCGCGGCGCGATTGAGCAAGGCAACGGCCGTCACCTGTTGGAGCCGGTGCTGCAGGCGATGCAGCAATGCGGTTCGCTGGAATACACCCGCAAACGCGCCGAGGAAGAAGCCGACAAGGCGATCGCCGCGCTGCAGGTATTGCCGGCATCAGAGCACCGAACAGCGCTGGAAGGCCTGGCCCATTTGGCGGTACAACGCGACTTTTAAGAAATCGTGATTTCTAAATGCATTCATCAGGCCCGCCCACGCGGGCCTGCTTAGGTATTGCTCTCTTCGTCGATACGCGCCAGCAGGCCGCCGATCCCTTCCCGCATCAGGAAAGCCACCATTCTCTCGCGCTCGCTCTCCGTCAAATGGTAGTAATACTCGATCCAGACCGCCAACGGATCCTGGCGTTCTACGTCATATGCCGCCCCGTCTTCCTTCAGAGCCAGCAGGTTACGCACGCCTGGAGGCAGGCTGTCGATATGGTACTCCAACGCTTTTCCCTGCACGCCTTTACGCCTGCGGCTGATCCAGCCTTCGCGTCGGGCCATCAGATTGATTCCCTGTGGTGAGGAGGGTAATCCTGCGATGCCTGTCAGTTCCTTGGCGGCAAACCACTCGTTTTTCATAGCCATCATCTCTGGGCAATAGTGGGCAATGTCGTTTTTTGGAAATTACCTGGGTATTTTTTAGGAAATTTAATGGTATTCTTATTTCCGAATAAGCGTTTCACGTTGTTCAAACGCTTAACCATGACCCGTTAGTTATACCACTAACGCAACTTTGGCTAATCAGAAAAGGAATGTAAACATGAATTCAAGGAACCCAGATTGGCATCCGGCAGATATCATCGCGGCGCTACGCAAGCAGGGCACCACGCTGGCGGCAGTGTCGCGCAAGGCCGGATTAAGCTCATCGACGCTGGCCAATGCGCTGTCGCGCCCGTGGCCGAAGGGGGAATGGCTGATCGCCGAAGCGATAGGCATCCACCCTTCGGAGATCTGGCCAAGCCGCTATTACGATCCGCACAACGATTGCCTGCTGGATCGCAAAGCACGTATCAAATCGTGAACGCGGAGCAAAAAAAACCGCCGGAACAGCGTCCGGCGGCGTTTATCGGCTGACTATCGGTGTCGATCAGTTATTGATGAACTTCTCGCCCAGTTCGATATCTTTATGCAGCACGTCCAGCATCTCGTTCAGCGCTTTCTGCTCGAAGGCGCTCAGGGTGCCGATATCTTTGCGTTCTTCAACGCCGTTTTTGCCCAGCACCAGCGGCTGCGCGAAGAAGCGAGCGTATTTGCCGTCGCCTTCAACGTAAGCGCATTCCACAACGCCTTTCTCGCCCTGCAGCGCACGCACCAGAGACAGACCGAAACGGGCGGCCGCCTGCCCCATGGACAGCGTTGCAGATCCGCCGCCGGCTTTGGCTTCCACCACTTCGGTACCGGCATTCTGAATGCGTTTGGTCAGATCCGCCACTTCCTGCTCGGTGAAGCTCACGCCAGGGATCTGCGACAGCAGAGGCAGGATGGTCACGCCAGAGTGGCCGCCGATCACCGGCACGTTCAATTCTTCCGGCTGCTTGCCTTTCAGCTCGGCCACGAAGGTGTTGGAACGGATGATATCCAGCGAAGTCACGCCGAACAGTTTGTTCTTGTCGTAAACGCCGGCTTTTTTCAGCACTTCCGCCGCGATGGCGACCGTGGTGTTAACCGGGTTGGTGATGATGCCGATGCAGGCTTTCGGGCAGGTTTTCGCCACTTGCTCAATCAGATTACGCACGATGCCGGCGTTAACGTTGAACAGGTCAGAGCGATCCATGCCAGGCTTACGGGCCACGCCGGCGGAAATCAGCACCACGTCCGCGCCGTGCAGAGCCGGAGTCGCGTCTTCGCCGCTGAAGCCTTTGATTTTAACTGCGGTTGGGATGTGGCTTAAGTCGACGGCAACGCCTGGGGTAACGGGGGCAATGTCGTAGAGAGAGAGTTCAGAACCTGAAGGAAGCTGGGTTTTGAGTAGAAGGGCGAGGGCCTGGCCGATACCGCCAGCAGCACCGAGAACTGCAACTTTCATCCTATACTCCTTTATTATCTTAAATATATAAAGCGCCGTGAATGTGTTGGTTACGGACCTTAAGTTATTACACCTTTCAAAACAATAAATTAGCCAATTCTTGCCTGCAGGTGTAATAAAACGGCCGCTGTCGCGCCCATTTTAGATTAAATCGCTTACGCATGAAGGGCATAGCGCACACTAATCAAAAATAGTGCGAGGTTATTCACGAGCAAGTTAACCGGCCGTTACATTACACCCTTACGCAACATCAGAACAACATCATTTTAATAACATTTTATTTACCACTGCAGGCCGATTTTCCGTCGTCAAAAGGGCATATTCATCGCGGCCGGATTTTGTTAAAATGCCGCCCTTTCCTCGCCGTCCGGTCATTTTTATTTTCTTTGGGGCGGCCTTTGTTGCATAAAAATTCATCTATATGCATAATCATGACTTCCACTATCAACATTCCACGGTGCAAAATGCGTAATCCCGCAAAACAGGAAGATCTGATCAAGACGTTCAAAGCGTTATTGAAAGAAGAAAAATTCAGTTCTCAAGGCGAGATCGTTTTGGCGCTGCAAGAAGAAGGCTTCGAAAACATTAACCAATCCAAAGTATCGCGCATGCTGACCAAGTTCGGCGCGGTACGTACGCGCAATGCCAAAATGGAAATGGTGTATTGCCTTCCTGCCGAACTCGGCGTGCCGACCACCACCAGCCCGTTGAAGAATCTGGTGCTCGACGTCGACCATAACGATGCCGTCGTGGTGATCCACACCAGCCCGGGCGCCGCGCAGCTGATCGCCCGCCTGCTCGACTCACTGGGTAAATCCCAGGGTATCCTCGGCACAATTGCCGGCGACGACACGATTTTCGTCACCCCGTCCAGCGGCTTTACCGCTCAGAAGCTGCATGAAGCGATCCTGGGCGTGTTCGAGCAAGAGCTGTGAAACCTGGCGCTAACAAAGTGCGGCTGTAAACCGCATTTTGTTAGCGCTTCTTTAACCCTCGCGTTACCTTCCCAGCCTTCAACCGCGTTTAACACTGCTTTTTTATCCCGTAACAACACATTTCCATGACATATCCATGTAACCAGCAGTACCCACTGTGATCTTCCGCACTTTTAGTCAAAATCACTTACCTTATTGAAATTACATAAATTTAACATCAAAAGATCGTTTTATGAGCGTTTTTTATTCCTTACGGTTATAAAAAATAAGGATCATGAGGTTAAAGTTTCACTAGCAACTGTTAGCGAACTATTAATTTTTCGCGTTACTAGCTGTATACTCATTTTCGTGAACTGAATCACAGTTCGTTGGAACTGATAAAAGAATACGATGAGGTGAGATGATGAAAATTAAAGCTACCGTTGCAACCCTGAGCGTTCTGTCCATGCTTTCCTTTGGTGCATTCGCAGCACAATCTGTTGATGCTACCCAGGCCGCAAAACTGCAGCCCGCCGGTGTGATCACCGTGAGCGGCGTCGCCGCTGCGCCTTCCGACATTCGCCAGGCGCTGTCCGACAAAGCTGACGCCAAAGGGGCGACCGCTTACCGCGTAATCGAAGCGCGCAACGACGGCAACTTCCACGCGACCGCTGAAATCTACAAATAAGTAACGGCATTACCCGGCAACGGGCAATACCTCTCTGGAATCAAACGCTGTCATAACGGCCTTCAAGAATAAAAATCGCTGCCAAGCCCTTCCAGGCTGTTATGAACAAGGATCGCTATCATGAACATGAAAACTACTCTTGCTGCACTCGGTTTGCTGTCCGTCATCTCCTTCGGCGCATCTGCCGCCCAGTTGGTGACTAACGATCAGACCGCCAATCTGCAATCTATCGGCACCATTACCGTCAGCGGTATCGACGGCGCGCCGACCGATATTCGCCAGGCGTTGTCGGAGAAAGCCGACGCGAAAGGCGCGACCGCCTACCGCGTGATCGAAGCCCGTAACGAAGGCAACTACCACGCCACCGCCGAGATTTACAAATAACAACTCTGGGAACGGCTTTGCAGAGCTGATTACCCTCGTCACTGCCACTGCCGAGTTCTGACGCAAACGCCGATTTCCCAGAGACCCTCTCGTCGTCCTATCCGACGAACCCCGTTGCCCTCGCTCGCGAGGGCTTTTTTATGGGCGTAAAAAAGGCCGCGAATGCGGCCCTTAGATTGGTTTATGCGGCTGAACGATCAGTAGGTCACCTTCGGTTCCTGCTTTTTCGCCAACGCGTCCAGCAAGCGATCGTGAATGCCGCCGAAACCGCCGTTGCTCATCACCAGAATGTGGTCGCCCGGCTGCGCAGTTTTCACCACCATCTCCACCAGCGTATCGAGATCCGCGCTCCAATGCGCCGGCTGCACGCAGGCATCCGCCACTTCCGCGACCTGCCACGGAATGTGGTGCGGCTGGAACAGGAACACTTCGTCGGCGCGGCCGAGCGAAGGCGCCAGATCGTTTTTGCTGATGCCCATTTTCATGGTGTTGGATCGCGGCTCCAGCACCGCCAGAATGCGCGCCGTGCCGCCGACCTTGCCGCGCAGCGCGGCCAGAGTGGCCAGGATCGCCGTCGGGTGGTGCGCGAAATCGTCGTAAACCGTGACGCCGTTGGCTTCGCCACGCAGCTCCAGGCGGCGGCGGGCGTTGATGAAATCGCCCAACGCGCGGCAGGCGTCCGCCGGCTGCACGCCGACGTGACGGGTCGCGGCGATGGCCATCAGGCCGTTATGCATGTTGTGCTCGCCCACCAGCGCCCAGTTCACTTCGCCGACCTGCTCGCCGTCGAGGAACACCGCGTAATGGCTGGCGTCCGGCGTCAGCTTCTGCGCGCGCCAGGCGCCCTCTTCGCCCACCAGCTCCTGTTCGCTCCAGCAGCCCATCGCCATCACCTGCTTCAGGTGGCTGTCGTTGTCCGGCAGGATGATCTTGCCTTTGCCCGGCACCAGGCGCACCAGGTGGTGGAACTGTTTCTGGATGGCTTTCAGATCGTCGAAGATATCGGCGTGGTCGAACTCCAGGTTGTTCATGATCAGCGTGCGCGGGCTGTAGTGCACGAACTTGGAGCGTTTGTCGAAGAACGCGCAGTCATACTCGTCGGCCTCGATCACGAAGAACGGGCTGCCGCCGAGGCGGGCCGAGACGTCGAAGTTGCCCGGCACGCCGCCGATGACGAAGCCGGGCTGGTAGCCGCAGGCTTCGAGGATCCAGGTCGCCATGCCGGCGGTGGTGGTTTTGCCGTGGGTGCCGGCGACCGCCAGTACCCAGCGATCGCGCAACACGGCATCGTGCAGCCACTGCGGGCCGGAAACGTAAGGGATACCGCGCTCCAGCACCGCCTCCACGCACGGGTTACCGCGCGTCATGGCGTTGCCGATGATCACCAGATCCGGCGCCGGATCCAGCTGGGCGGGATCATAACCCTGAATCAGATCGATCCCCTGGTTCTCCAGCAGCGTGCTCATCGGCGGATAGACGTTGGCGTCCGAACCGGTGACGTCATGCCCCAGTGAGCGCGCCAGCATCGCTAGCCCGCCCATAAAGGTGCCACAGATCCCAAGAATGTGAATGCGCATAGGTTTCTCATGTGAGTGCATCGAATGTCGGCATATTCTAACGCTCAGAATCGTCCAGAAGAAATGGATTTGCCTATGAATGGCGCGCATCTTTGGGCTACACTGCTCGCGAAAACGTTGGCGGTTTGTTAACAGGCCGCTATCCATCCGTAGATTCAGGGATTGTGTCATGAAAACGTTAGGCGAATTTATCGTCGAGAAACAGCACGACTTCTCGCACGCCACCGGCGAGCTGACTGCGTTACTTTCTGCCATTAAACTGGGCGCCAAAATCATCCACCGCGACATCAACAAGGCCGGCCTGGTTGATATTCTGGGGACCAGCGGGGTGTCCAACGTACAGGGCGAAGTTCAGATGAAACTGGACCTGTACGCGAACGAAAAACTGAAAGCGGCGTTGAAAGCGCGTGGTGAAGTTGCGGGTATCGCTTCCGAAGAAGAAGATGAAATCGTGATATTCGACGGCGAGCGAGCTGAAAATGCCAAGTATGTCGTATTGATGGATCCGTTGGACGGTTCGTCCAACATCGATGTCAACGTCTCGGTCGGTACGATTTTCTCTATCTATCGTCGCATCACGCCGGTCGGCACGCCGGTGACCGAAGAAGACTTCCTGCAGCCGGGCAGCGCCCAGGTCGCAGCGGGTTACGTGGTTTACGGCTCGTCCACCATGCTGGTGTACACCACCGGTTACGGCGTCCACGCCTTCACGTACGATCCGTCTCTGGGCGTGTTCTGTCTCTCTCACGAGAAAGTGCGCTTCCCGGCGAGCGGCAACATGTATTCCATCAACGAAGGCAACTACATCAAGTTCCCTCTCGGCGTGAAGAAATACATCAAATACTGCCAGGAGCAGGATGAAGCGACGCAGCGCCCTTACACCTCGCGCTACATCGGTTCTCTGGTGGCGGACTTCCACCGCAACCTGCTGAAAGGCGGCATCTACATCTACCCAAGCACCGCCAGCCACCCGCAAGGCAAGCTGCGCCTGCTGTACGAATGCAACCCGATGGCGTTCCTGGCCGAACAGGCCGGCGGCAAGGCCAGCGACGGCAAAAATCGCATTCTGGACATCACGCCGGTGAAACTGCACCAGCGCGCGCCATTCTTCGTCGGCACCAAGTCGATGGTAGAAGACGCAGAACGCTTCATCGCCGAAAACCCGGACGAGTAACGCGTTTCTGGCAAGGGTTCGGCGCCACGCCGAACCCTTATCGCCTTACAGCTTGAACGCCGCCATGCTCTGCGCCAGCAGCTGAGCCTGATCTTCCAGCGAGCGCGTCGCCGCCGCAGACTCCTCCACCAGCGCCGCATTCTGTTGCGCCACCTGATCCATCTGCGCCACCGCCAGGTTCACCTGTTCGATACCGCTGCTTTGTTCGCGCGTCGCCGCCGAGATCTCACGCATCAACGCCGTCACCCGGCCCACTTCACCGGTGATACCGCTCATGGTCTGCGCCGCCGACTCCACCATCTGCTCGCCTTCCTGCACCCGGTTCTGCGACGCTTCGATCAACCCTTTGATCTCTTTCGCCGACTGGGCGCTGCGCTGCGCCAGATTGCGCACTTCGCCGGCCACCACCGCGAAACCGCGGCCCTGTTCGCCGGCGCGCGCCGCTTCCACCGCTGCGTTCAGCGCCAGGATATTGGTCTGGAAGGCGATGCCGTCCATCACGCTGATGATGTCGGCGATGCGGCGCGAGCTGTCGGTGATCGCCTGCATCTTGCTCATGACCTGACTGACCACGTCGCTGCCCTGGTTGGCGATATCGGACACGCTCAGCGCCAGCTGATTGGCCTGCTCGCAGTTCTCGGCGTTCATTTTCACCGTCGAAGTCAGCTGTTCCATGCTGGCGGCGGTCTCTTCCAGCGACGCGGCCGACTCTTCGGTACGCTGCGCCAGATGCAGGTTGCCGGCCGCCAGTTCGCGCGAACCGGTGTCGATCTGGCTGCTGGCGTCACGCACTTTACTGACCGAACTGGCCAACGCCTGCTGCATGCGCTGCATCGCCCGCACCAGGCGGCCCATCTCGGTATCGCCCTCACCACGGATCTCATGGGTCAGATCGCCGCCGGCGATGTGTTCCAACTGCGCGATGGACTCGTCCAACGGGCGCAAAATGATCACGCGCAGCGCGAACCAGGCCAGCACCGCCAGCAGCACGCTGAGCAGGCCCGCCACCACGATCAGCGAGATCTTGGTGCTGGCGTTGTTTTCCGCGTCATACACCTGCTTTTCGCCGAGCTTCATGGCGAAGCTGCGGAAATCGCTGAGATCCTTTTCAAACGCGATGCTCAACGCAGAGATGCGGGTCTCCTGAATATGGTAATACTCATCGATTTTACCGGCCTTGATGGCGGCGGCCATCGGCTTCACGCCCTGCTCGAGGTAGGCGCGATAGCTGTTTTGCAGACGATTGGAGAGTTCACGGCCGCGCTCGGTCACGGTGCCGACGCCGACAAAGCGCGCCATTTCCTTGTTCGACTGCTCGAGGTAGCCGTAAATGCGGCCCACGGTGGCGTCAGCGACATCGATCTGGCCGATCTCCCGTTGGCGCACCGCCAGCGAGGCGGCGGTGCGAGCGCGCAGCGTCAGGTTGGAGCTGTTGGCCAGCGAGCCCAGCTCTTCGCCGAGGATCTGGTTTAAGGTATGGATCGAGCGCGATCCTTCGTTAATCGCGTTGACGCCAATAACGCTGACCATGATCAGCAGCATGGTCATCAGGCTCAGCAGGGCGATCAGCCCAGCCTTCACAGTAATCTTTTTTAGCATGAGTTCTTCCCGGCTTCAGAATAGTGAGATCAGACGTAGTAGGGGTGGCAAAACGCGGAGCCAGCTTTGCTGGCTCATTATTGTTTGTTGAAGTTATCGGCAGGCGGAGACAAAACTTCATGCCGTGGCGGGATTTATCTGGAAATTATCCCTGCGCCGGCACGCGGGGTTTTCGACGATGAAAAGGGCAGGAAATCGCAAAAGAGTCCGCTATAATAGCCGCCACTCCATTTCTGGTTTGATGATTAAAGGAAACCGACATGAGCTTGAATCTGGTCCCTGCTGGCAAAGACCTGCCGGAAGACATCTACGTAGTAATCGAAATCCCGGCCAACGCCGATCCAATCAAATACGAAATCGACAAAGAAACCGGCGCGCTGTTCGTTGACCGTTTCATGTCCACCGCGATGTTCTACCCGTGCAACTACGGCTACATCAACCACACTCTGTCTCTGGACGGTGATCCGGTTGACGTGCTGGTTCCAACCCCATACCCGCTGCAGCCGGGCTCCGTGATCCGCTGCCGTCCGGTTGGCGTGCTGAAGATGACCGACGAAGCCGGTGAAGACGCCAAGCTGGTTGCGGTACCGCACAGCAAGCTGACCAAAGAGTACGATCACGTGAAAGACGTGAACGACCTGCCGGAACTGCTGAAAGCCCAGATCGCTCACTTCTTCGAGCACTACAAAGATCTGGAAAAAGGCAAATGGGTGAAAGTGGAAGGCTGGGCAGACGCTGCTGCGGCTAAAGCGGAAATCATCGCCTCCTTCGAACGCGCTGCCAAGAAGTAATTTTCGCCGCCGTCCGATGAAAAAACACCGCTCATTGAGCGGTGTTTTTTTATTACTGATCTTCGAGGCGTTTCAGCCAGTCACCGCTGGTAATTCGCGGGTAACCGTCCACGCTGTGTTTATACAGGTAGATCCACGCACTCCCATAAGGCGTCTGAATCAGCTCGCGCTTATAGTCCTTGGTGTTGCTTTTCAGTTCGTCCAGCTCTGCCAGAATCGATGAGTTAATACGATACACTTCGCAATGTATCGTGCCCTCTCCAGGGATCGCCGCCGGGTAATGGCCCAGATTATAAATCTGATAGCCTTCGAGCTCGTGCTCGCCGAGCCATTGGGCGTTGGTCATCCAATGGCTGTTTCCCTGTTTGCGCCGTAAACTGCCGTAGACAATTATTCGCATCGCTAAAACTCAAACTGATAGAGCAAATCTAATGCCTGGTCGAGACCAGACACCGCTTCAAGATACAACTTAGGCATCAGGCGATAACGCAACGTCAGCGTGGCCAGCGAGTCGAAAATGCCCACCCCATATTTTACTTGTAAGCCTGGGAGGACATAGCCGCTCACGACAACCTGGGAATTGTCGCCAACCCCTTGGGTGTCCAGAGCCAAATTACTCACGCCGAATGCCTCGCCGATTTTACCCACAAGTTGACCACTTTGTGCAACCCCCATGCCGATTAACATCGACGTCATGGCGTTGCCGTCGGCGCCGGAGCTGTTCAAGCCCTGGCCGCGCAGCAGATAAGACAGGGCTTCCTGTTGCGATTTGGCCGGATCGGAGAACACTTCCAGCTTCGGCGCATCCGCCAGGCCGGTCACGCGCACGCCGGCGGTCACGTCGTCCTCGGTGGATTCCGGGTTGCGGATCGCTTCGATATTGAGCAGCGGCTGATCCGGCGGGCCGGAGAACATCAGTTGCCCTTTACGCACGATCAAATCCTGACCATAAGCATGGAAGCGACCGGAAGGGATGTCAATCTGGCCGTTGAGGCCCAGCCCTTTCTTGTCCTGTACCACTTTCAAATCGCCCTTCAAGCGGGCTTTCAGGCCAAAGGCGTCCAGCCGCACGTCGTTGCCGACGTGGATCATCAGGTTGCTGTTGATCGGGATCGAGGCGGTCTTCGGTTGAATCGGCTTCAGCTGATCGTCCAGCATGACTTCGTCGGAAGAGACGCCCACCGCGCTTTCCGGCAGCTCCTGCACCGTGATGCGCGCCCAGGGAATGTCGACCTTGCCGTTGAGCGAGAACAGCTGCGGCGTGGCTTCGAACACCAGATCCGGCGAGACGTCGATGCGGATCATCGGCGGCACCGTCACCCGCAGCTTGTCACCCTTGGCGGCAATGCGCGCGCGCCAGGCGTTGATGTCACGCCAGTCGGCATCGCCCGCCAGATTCAGCTGGCCGCGCGTGGTGCTGAGCAGCCCTTCCAGCGTCGAGGTCATGCCGTTGAAATTCACCGCCAGCCGCGCGTCGGTCATATCGAACGGCATCCAGTGCCCCTGCACCTTCGCCCGATCCAACGCCAGACGCCCGAACACCAGCGGCTTCTGCGCGCTGCCGCCCAGACGCAGGTTGGCGTTCAGCATGCCCGCCGCGCTTTCGCCCTTCATCAGCGCCGGGTTGATCAGCGCCAGCGAAATGTTGGTGATATTGACATTGCCGCTGATGGTGCGCCGCACCTGCGGATCCGCCACCTGGATATTGCCGTCGAACTGGCCGTTGTTGGTCAGTTTGATCCGCCAGTCGGCCTGCGCGCGGCCGTTGTTCAGGCCGGCGTTGAGGGTCAGCGTATCGAAGGCGATCGGCAGCGCATTGCCCTGCACCTGCTGCACCACTTTGACGCCGTTGCCGGCGAGCGTGACTTTCGCCTCCGGCAGCGCGCCGCCCGGCTTCCAGCTGACGTCGGCCCGGCCGGTGAACACGCCGCTCAGGGCGGTTTCCGGGCCAAGGAACGGCTTGATCATCGCCAGATCGAACCGGTTGAGCACCACGCTGGCCTGGCCGCTCTGGCCGGCTTCAATGGTCTTTGGCACGCACAGCTCGGCGTTCGGGTTCTGCCAACAGTGCGGCCCGACGCTGATTTTCTGCTCGGCGTTCAGGTAGTCCAGCGCGATGGCGCGCGTCAGGCGCCACTCCCCTACCGGCGTATCGAAGCGGGTATTGTTCAAATTGCCGCGCCAGCGCTGCTGCTGACGATCGAAGCTGCCCTGCAGCGCCAGCTGGCCGGAGACCGGTTTGCCGTCGATCTTCAACTGCAGTTGGTGCTGCTTCTCGCTGCCCTTGGCGTCGAGGGTCAGCAGGCTGACCTCCAGCGCGTCCTGCTTCAGCTGCTCGACACGTACCGCCAACTGCCCCTGAATCTGATCCGTCGAGCGCACGTCGCCGTCGATCTTCACGCGGTTGATGCGCAGCGCCTGCCACTGCAAGCCGGAAGCGGTCAAATCCGCCAGCAGCTGCGGCGCCTGCAGATTGCCGCGCAGTTTCAACAGCCCTTTGGCGGTGCCGCCGAGGCCCGGCAGCGCGCCGTCCAGACGCGGCGCGTCGATGTTGGCGTCCAGGTTCCAGCTCTTCTCGTCCAGCTGCCCTTTGACGTTCAGCTGGTTGCGCCCCAGCGTCAGATCGATGCCGGGGATTTTCCACTGCCCGGCGGCATTGCCGCTCAGCGTGCCGCGCGCCGTGACCTTATTCTGCTTCACATTGCCGTCCAGCTGCAGCACCGGCACCTGCAGCTGCCAGCTGCCGCCGTGCAGGCTGCCGCGCGTGGTGATCTTGCCATCCAGCTTCGCCGGCCATTCCGGCCACTGCTTGGCGGTATTGATGCCGCTCAGCGTCAATTGCGAGGTCCAGCTGATGGCCTTGCTCCAGTCCACCAGCGCGGTGAGATCGGTATTGCCCTGCAGCGCCGCCAGCCGCAGGCGCTCCAGCTTGAACTGCTCGACGTTGCCCTTGCCGTCCAGCGTCAGCACCGCCGGCGGCAGATCCTGGCCTTTCAGATTGGCGCGCGTCGACAGCGCGTAATCGGTCGCCTTGCCGTTAAAGCGCAGGCGGAAATCGTTGACCTGGTACTGCGCCACGCCGCTCAGCGGCCATTTCAGCTGTTTGCTCTGCAGCGTCAGCGCCAGCGGCAGGCCGGCTTCGGCCAGCCGAGTTTGCACATCGAGCTGGGCGCCGACCGGGCCGGACAGGTTCAGCGCGACCTTCAGCTCGTCGCGCAACCCGCCGCCGATGTTCAGTTTCACCTTCTCGCCCTTCAGCGGGTCAATGTTCAACGCGCTGTTGGCGGTCAGCGCCACCGGCCAGTCGCCGGTCAGGGTCGCCTGCCCCTGCACCGACAGCGTGCCCTGCGGCGACTTCACGTCGAAATTGTCCAGCTGGATATGCTGATCCTGCGTGCTGGCCTGCAGCAACAGGCTCGTGATCAGCACGTCGGTATCGCCGGTCAAGCGCAGCTGTTCGCCGCTGATCTCTTTCACGGTGATATCCAGCGGCAGGCGGATGTCCGGCAGATCCGGCAACAGCGGTTTGGCGAACAGTTCCTTCAGCGTTTCGCCGAGCGGCTTCTCCTCCGGCTGCGGCGCCGGTTTCGCCGCGTCGGTAACCTGCTCACCGACCTTTTTCGCCACCTCGACCGCCGGTTGCACCGCTTCCGGCAACGGATTTTGCGGCGTTTTCGGCAAGGCGATCAGCAACGAGCCGATCTTGGTCGGCATCAGCGTCAGCGCGCGCTCTTGCCACTGCGCGCCGGTGCGGAACTCGGCCAGAGAAATGGCGGTGTCGTCGACGGTGACCTTGACGTTGTTCAGCGCCAGCAGGCGCAGGGTGATCGGATAAGGCGTACTGAGATTGGTGGTCGGCTCACTGCTCTCCTCCACCGGCGCGGAGGGCGCCATCTCTTTGGTGTTCACCGCCACGTCCACGTCCTGAGCGGTCAAGGCGTTAACGCACAGCGAGCTGCGTTTAAAGCAGGAGAGATCGAGGGACAGATGGAATTGCCCGGCGTTGACCGTCACGCCCGGCATCTGATACTTCACGCCCTTCAGCGTCAGATCGCGCCAGCCGCCGCTGACGCCGGCGATCTCCAGCCCCGGCACCCAGCGCGCCGCGCCGTTGATGACCATATGCAAACCGGTGGTGGTCCCCACCAGGAAGGCCAGGCCGCCGATCAGCAACAGCAGGACGACCAGAAATCCAAGGCAAATCTTTTTAATCAGGCTCATAGTTCAGGCCCCAAACCGATGTAGAACTGCATCCCGTGGGTGTCCTTGTCCCCCACGGGCGCGGCGATATCCAGCTTCACCGGCCCCACCGGCGACTGCCAGCGCACGCCTACGCCGGCGCCGGTCTTGAAGTTGCTCTGCTTGATATCGTTCACCGCTTCACCGGAATCGACGAACATCGCCCCCCACCATTTGCCGGTCACGTTGTATTGGTACTCCAGCGAGCCGGTCAGCATCTTGGAGGCGCCGGTCAGCTTGCCGTCGTCGCCGCGCGGCGAAATGTCTTTGTACTTGTAGCCGCGAATGCTGCGGTCACCGCCGGCGAAGAAACGCAGATCCGGCGGCACCTTGTCGAAGTCGTTGGTTTCGATCCAGCCCACCTGCCCGCGCGCCACAAAACGGTGCTTGTCGGCCAGAGTGCGGATCCAGACGTTCTGCGCCTGCATCAGCGCGAAGTCCACGCCGGAGCCCCAGGAGGTGTCGGACACGTCGATGGAATAGCGCTGGCTGTCGCCCCAGGTCGGCATCAGCCCGCCGCGCGAACGGGTGCGGTTGAAGCTGACGCCGGGGTACAGCAGCATAGTGGTATTGCTGACGTTGCCCTGGGTAAAGTTATCCCAGCGCCAGGTCAGGTTGATCGCCCGCTGCCAGCCGCTGGAGAGATCCCAGTTGCGCGAGGCCACCACTTTGGAGGTCACGGATTTGGTGTCGTTAAGATCGACGTTCTTGAGCCCGCCCTGCAGCAGGTAATACTGCTCCAGCGGATTCTTCAGCAACGGGATCTTATAGGTCAGATCCAGCTGCTGCTCCGGCGCCGACACGCTGGCGCTGGTTTCCAGGCTATGCCCGCGATCGTTGAGCCAGGGCTTTTTCCAGGTGCCTTTCACCCGCGGGCCGACGTCGGTGGAATAACCGATACCGGTTTCGACGGTGTTGCGCGTGCGCGGCGTCACCAGCGCGTCCAACGGCAAAATCTTGTTCTCTTTGGCATCGTTGAAATCAGGGGACACCACCACCGAGTTAAACCAGTTGGTGGCGGACAAACGGCGATTCAGCTCGGCCAAATCCTCCGAACTGTAGTAATCCCCCTGATGAAAGGGCACCAGATTTTGCAGATAGTCTTCGCGAATTTGCGAACCGGTGAATTTCACCTTGCCGAAGCGGTAACGTTCGCCGCTGTTGAAATCGATATCCCAAAACGCCTTGTGCAGATCTTCGGCCACGCCGAGCTGGCTTTTGGTCATATCGGCGTCGAAGTAGCCTTTGCGCAGCGCCAGGCCGGTCAGCGAGCCTTTGAAACTGTCATACTTGCCGTGGTTGAGGATCTCGCCGATGGTCGGCCGCCCCTTCTTTACCAGCGTCAGGTAGTCCTCATCGGTCTTTGCGCCGCCCTCCAGCACGATGTTGGCGCCGGCGATGCGCACCGGCTCGCCCGGATTGACCTTGGCGTGCAGCACCGGGCGCGACATCCCCGGCCGATCGTCCAGCGTAAACTCGATGGTCGGCTGGTAATAGCCGAGCGCGCGCAGCCCCTGGCGCACCGCCTCATCCACCCGCGCGCGGAAGCGGCCGTCGGTGCCAACCTCTTCAGGCGTGATCGACGACAGCCGCACCCGGACGTTTTTTTCCAACTCTCCGCTTAACCCCTCCACCTGCAGCCGCACGTTGGCCGCATAGGCTGCAGGTGCCGCAAGCAACACAGATATCAAGCACATGACCGGGTACTTTGGCACGTGTTCTCCTTATTGATTTTACTGTCCTGTTATGGTGTTCGCTCCGGGGCCAGGGCAGACTCCGCGCTATCATGACGGCAGCCCTCTTCAACCTTATTCCGGACGCCGCCCGCCGCGCTTTGCCACCGCCGCGCAACAGGCGAATTCTTCACTTTTGGCGCTCAAAATACTGCGTTAAGCTTATACAAAATCCAACTTGCCGCTTATTGTGGGCAAAGACGCGGTGAGATACAACCGAACCACCGCCATGTAGGGTCAATTCTTACTGTGACAACAGGAGTCAACCGTGGTGCCATTTTTTGATAAATCACAAACCGTCGATAAGGCAAGCGCGCTGCCTGGCCGCACCACGCCAATGCCTGTCGCAACGCTCAACGTGGTCACCGAGCACTCGATGACCCAGGTGCCGGCAGGCATGGACGTGGCGATCTTCGCCATGGGCTGTTTCTGGGGCGTTGAGCGTCTGTTCTGGCAACAGCCGGGCGTCTACAGCACCGCCGCCGGCTACAGCGGCGGCTATACGCCGAACCCGACCTACCGCGAAGTGTGCAGCGGCCAGACCGGCCACGCCGAAGTGGTGCGCGTGGTGTTCGATCCGCAGATCGTCAGCTACAAACAGCTGCTGCAGCTGTTCTGGGAAAATCACGATCCGGCGCAGGGCATGCGCCAGGGCGGCGACGTCGGCACGCAGTACCGCTCGGCGATTTATACGCTGAGCCCTGAGCAGCAGGCCGAGGCGGAAAGCAGCCTGCAACGCTTCCAGCAGGCGATGGACGCGGCGGGCGACAAGCGCGTCATCACCACCGAGATCGCGCCGGCGCTGCCGTTCTATTACGCGGAAGACGATCACCAACAGTACCTGTACAAGAACCCGGAAGGCTACTGCGGGCTGGGCGGCATCGGCGTTTGCCTGCCGCCGCAGGGCTGATTTGATGCCGGCCGGCGGCACTTTTTTAACCGCTGGCGGCCCCTGTGGGGCAACTGCTATACTATGCGGGCCGCTTCTGCGGCCCGATAGCTTCCCTTCTGGTTGTTATCGCTGCTTTTTTTACTATGTACTACCCTTCCTCAAGAGCGCCGTCATCCCGTCGGCACGTATGGATAGATTATGTTAAACAGTATTTTACTGATTCTTTTTCTGATCGCGGTGAGTGCGTTCTTCTCACTGTCGGAAATCTCTCTGGCCGCCTCGCGCAAGATCAAACTGAAGCTGATGGCTGACGAAGGTAACGTCAACGCCGCCAGAGTGCTCAAGCTGCAAGAAACCCCTGGCATCTTCTTCACCGTGGTGCAGATCGGCCTGAACGCCGTGGCCATCCTCGGCGGTATCGTGGGCGACGCGGCTTTCTCTCCCACCTTCAAGGTGTTGTTCGATCGTTTCCTGTCGCCCGAATTGGCGGAACAGGTCAGCTTCATCTGCTCTTTCGTGCTGGTGACCAGCCTGTTTATCCTGTTCGCCGATTTGACCCCGAAGCGCATCGGTATGATTGCACCAGAGACGGTCGCCGTCCGGATCATCAACCCGATGCGTTTCTCCATCATGATCTTCCGCCCGCTGGTGTGGTTCTTCAACGGCATGGCCAACCTGATCTTCCGCATGTTCAAGCTGCCGATGGTGCGTAAGGACGACATCACCTCCGATGACATCTACGCGGTGGTGGAAGCCGGCGCCCTGGCGGGCGTGCTGCGCAAGCAGGAGCACGAGCTGATTGAAAACGTGTTCGAACTGGAATCGCGCACCGTGCCGTCTTCGATGACCTCGCGCGAAAGCGTGGTGTACTTCGATCTGCGCGAAAGCGAAGAGAGCATCAAGGAGAAGGTCTCGACCCATCCGCACTCCAAGTTCCTGGTGTGCGACGGCCATATCGATCAGGTGGTGGGGTACGTCGATTCCAAAGACCTGCTGAACCGCGTGCTGGGCAACCAGAGCCTGGTGCTGAGCAGCGGCGTGCAGATCCGCTCGGCGCTGATCGTGCCGGATACGCTGACGCTGTCCGAAGCGCTGGAAAGCTTCAAAACCGCCGGCGAAGACTTCGCGGTGATCCTCAATGAATATGCGTTGGTGGTGGGCATCATCACGCTTAACGACGTGATGACCACGCTGATGGGCGATCTGGTCGGCCAGGGCCAGGAAGAGCAGATCGTGGCGCGCGACGAAAGCTCATGGCTGATTGAAGGCGGCACGCCGATCGACGACGTGATGCGCGTGCTGGACATCGATGAGTTCCCTCAGGCGGGCAACTACGAAACCATCGGCGGCTTTATGATGTATATGCTGCGCAAGATCCCGAAACGCACCGACTTCGTCAAATACGCCGGCTACAAGTTCGAAGTGGTGGATATCGACAGCTACAAGATAGACCAGCTGCTGGTCACCCGGCTGAGCGACAAACCGGCGGCGGTGCTGCCGAAAGCGCCGGACGACGCGCCTGCGGCCTGACGGCGGTAAGACAAAAACATCAGCGGCCCCATCGGGGCCGCATTTTTTTACCGCTGTCAGCGAGGTGTTCACCCCATCTCGGTCTGCAACAGCAGCACCTGACGGTTCACTTCAGACATCACGCTGAAATGGCGCTTGTCGCGAATCTTCGGCGGCAGGATTTTCCCCTCGTCGAATTCAAATGCGCCCACGTCCTTGATATACAGCCTTCCGCGAAACAGGGTCTTAACGTACTTTGCCACTTTCAAAGGGTTATAACGCTGGAAGATTCTCATTCTTTTACGCTCCTCCCGTTGATCCATGCGCTCAGCGAGCCGCCAAAGGTGGCAGCCTCGAAATTCAGAACGCAACTTGATTGCATGTAGTAGACCCAGTAAAGACCAGAACGTTCACTTCCGCCCGGATTTCTACGCTGGATTTACACTTTTTGACAGAATTGTATATGATAATTTATAACGTTTTCAGGATATCCCTTCAAAATCTGATGATTAGCGAACCAAGGGAAAATCTGCGATCCGGTTAACAGGACAGACCTCTTATCACATCCTATGCTTTAGGCTGTCGAAGTGCTGTCGCACAAATTCCCCCCATTACAAGGAGAAAGCATGAAAACAAGTCGCATGCTGATGGTATCCCTGCTGCTCGCCCCGCTTTTCGCTTCCGCGCACAACTTCCAGCTCCAGCAGCGCGTGGCGCCGGTCGGCGTCAGCGACAAAGGAGAGCTCAATTACGCTGACGGTAATTTTAGCTACCAAAACTGGAACAGCGCGCAGCTCAGTGGAAAAGTGCGAGTGATACAACATATTGCCGGCCGCAGCTCCGCCAAAGACATGAACGACCCACTGATTGAAGCGATCAAGAAAGCGAAGCTACCACACGATCGTTACCAAACGACGACAATCGTCAACACCGACGATGCCCTGATGGGCACGGCGATGTTCGTGCGCAGCAGCATTGAAGACAGCAAGAAGGAGTTCCCATGGTCGCAGTTTATCGTCGACAGCGACGGTAACGTGCGCAAAGCCTGGGATCTGCAGCCGAAAGGCTCCGCCATCGTGGTGCTGGATAAGCAAGGGCGCATCCAGTTCGCCAAAGACGGCGCGCTGACGCCGGAAGAGGTGCAGCAGGTGATGTCCAAACTGCACCAGTTGTTGGCGAACTAACTCAGAACAGCGACACCCGGAAGCCGGGGTTGAGGAAAGATTCACGCGGGGTATAGAGCAATGGCTTACCCTGCCAATCGTGAATTTGCGCCCCGGCGGCCACCGCCACCGCATGCCCTGCGGCGGTATCCCAAATGTTGGTCGGCCCGAAGCGCGGATATAGCTGCGCCTTGCCTTCCGCCACCAGACAGAACTTCAGCGAGGAACCGACTGACACGGTCTGGTGCTCGCCCAGCTGCTGCAAATAATCTTTCAGTTCGTCGTCGATATGCGAGCGGCTCACCACCACCAGCGGCGGATGCGCGTTGCTGACGCCGATCGCCTGCCGCACGCCCTTCTCTTCTTTCCAGGCCTTGCCGCGCTCCGCCAGATACAACACGTCGATCGCCGGGGCGTACACCACCCCCATCACCGCCTGCCCGTCTTCAATCAGGGCGATATTGACCGTGAACTCGCCGTTGCGGTGCAAAAACTCTTTGGTGCCGTCCAGCGGATCGACCAGCCAGTAACGCGTCCAGCTGCGGCGCTCTTCCCACGCCGGCGGATCCTCTTCCGACAGCAGCGGCACCTCGGGCGTCAGCGCCGCCAGGCCGCGCTTGATGATGTGATGCGCCGCCAGATCGGCCGCCGTCACCGGTGAATCATCTTTTTTCTGTGCGACATCAAGCGGTTGTTCACCGTCGTACACCGCCATGATCGCCGCCCCCGCCTCGCGGGACAGTTGGCAAATTCGCTCTAACATCATGCACCTCAACTCCGCATCTCCGTGGGAAATTTCCCCCTGTCTCTGCTAGCAGACTAGTTTTTTTTACGCCGAATATCCATCTCAACCGCCTAAGCCCCGGGAATTCCTCAGTTCTTGTTGGGCACAACTGTGAACTTCCCCGCGTTACCCGCCGCCGTTTTCTGCCACACTTCACAGTTTGCTGTGGCAAGCAATGTTAATTACATTTCCCTCTGCGATAACACTCGAATAATGGAATGGAGAGAACCCCAAATGATGAAGCATCCACTGACGCTGTCCGCGCTTGCGCTGCTGGTGTGCGCCTCCGCGCAAGCGGCCACCGTCGATCTGCGCGTGCTGGAAACCACCGATCTGCACAGCAATATGATGGACTTCGATTACTACAAGGACACGCCGACCGACAAGTTCGGCCTGGTGCGCACCGCCAGCCTGATCCAACAGGCGCGCCAGCAGGCCGCCAACGCGGTGTTGGTGGACAACGGCGACATCATTCAGGGCAGCCCGCTCGGCGACTACATGGCGGCCAAGGGGCTGAAACCGGGCGACGTGCACCCGGTCTATAAGGCGATGAACACGCTGGACTACGTCGTCGGCAACATCGGCAACCATGAGTTCAACTATGGGCTGGACTACCTGAAGAACGCCATCGCCGGCGCCAAATTCCCGTATATCAACGCCAACGTCATCGACGCCAAAACGCAAAAACCGCTGTTCACGCCGTACATCATCGTCGATACGCCGGTGAAAGACCGCGACGGCAAGGCGCATACGCTGCGCATCGGCTACATCGGCTTCGTGCCGCCGCAGATCCTGGTGTGGGACAAGGCCAACCTGCAGGGCAAAGTGACGGTGGACGACATCACCGCCACCGCCAAGCGCTACGTGCCGCAGATGCGTAAAGAGGGCGCCGATCTGGTGGTGGCGATCCCGCATTCCGGGCTGTCCAGCGAGCCTTACAAGGCGATGGCGGAAAACTCAGTCTATTACCTCAGCCAGGTGCCGGGCATCGACGCCATCATGTTCGGCCACGCTCATGCGGTGTTCCCGAGCAAGGACTTTGCCAACATAAAAGGCGCGGATATCGACAAAGGTCTGCTGAACGGTGTGCCGGCGGTGATGCCGGGACAATGGGGCGATCATCTCGGCGTGGTCGACCTGCAGCTCAACAACGATGGCGGCAGCTGGAAAGTGACCGCCGCCAACGCGGAAGCGCGGCCGATCTACGACAAAGAAAACAAGAAATCGCTGGCGGCGGAAGATGCCGCGCTGGTGAAGGTATTGGCGGACGATCACAAAGGCACGCGCGAGTTCGTCAGCCAGCCGATCGGTAAATCCGACGGCAACATGTACAGCTACCTGGCGCTGGTGCAGGACGATCCGACGGTGCAAATCGTCAACAATGCACAGAAAGCCTACGTCGAACATTACATCCAGGGCGATCCGGATCTAGCCGATCTGCCGGTGCTGTCGGCGGCGGCGCCGTTCAAGGTCGGCGGCCGCAAGAACGATCCCGCCAGCTTCGTCGAAGTGGAAAAAGGCCAGCTCACCTTCCGCAACGCCGCCGATCTCTATCTCTACCCCAATACGTTGGTGGTGGTGAAGGCGAGCGGCAAAGAGGTGAAAGAGTGGCTGGAGTGCTCCGCCGGCCAGTTCAACCAGATCGACGTCAACAGCGCCAAGCCGCAGGGCTTGATCAACTGGGACGGCTTCCGCACCTATAACTTCGACGTGATCGACGGCGTCAACTACCAGATCGACGTCAGTCAACCGGCGCGCTACGACGGCGAATGCCAACTGATCAACGACAAGGCGGAGCGTATCAAGCGGCTGACCTTCAACGGTAAGCCGATCGATCCGAACGCCACCTTCCTGGTCGCCACCAACAACTACCGCGCCTACGGCGGCAAGTTTGCCGGCACCGGCGACAAACATATCGCCTTCGCTTCGCCGGATGAAAACCGCTCGGTGCTGGCGGCCTACATCAGCGCCGAAACTCAGCGGCATGGCGCGGTGCGCCCGCAGGCGGACAACAACTGGCGTTTGGCGAACTTCAGCAGCCAGCAACCGCTGGATATCCGCTTCGAGACCTCGCCTTCGGACAAAGCGACAAGGTTTGTCAAAGCGCACGCCCAATATCCGATGAGCGCCGCAGGCAGCGACAGCATCGGCTTCGCGGTTTATCGCATCGATTTAAGCGGTAAGTGACGCGGTTTATGGCCGGCGCGCCCGGCCATTCATCGCTCGCCAGCGCGGCGCATAAAATAAGGGCGCCACGAAGGCGCCCAGAACAATCCTCGGTGGGATTACAGGATTTCCAGCAGCTCGACGTCGAACACCAGCGCGCTGAACGGCGGAATGGACGCGCCTGCGCCACGCTCGCCGTAGGCCAGGTTGTGCGGGATATACAGCTGCCATTTGGAACCGACCGGCATCAGGGTCAGCGCTTCGATCCAGCCAGGGATCACGCCGCTGACCGGGAATTCCGCCGGCTGGCCGCGCTCAACCGAGCTGTCGAACACGTCGCCGTTGATCAAGCGACCGGTGTAGTGCACCCGCACGCGATCCTGACGGGACGGAATTGGGCCGTTGCCCTGCTCCAGCACGGAGAACTGCAGGCCAGACTCGGTCAGCGTCACGTCGTCGCGCTTGGCGTTGTCGTCCAGGAATTTCTGGCCTTCAACCGCCATCGCCTGCTGGCGCTCGCGGCGCACCGCGTCAGCACGCTCGTGGATTTCACGCAGCGCACGGTGCACCACGTCTACCGGAACCGCCGGGGCATTCCCTTCCAGCGCGTCACGCAAACCCGCCAGCAAAGCTTCCGGTTGCAAACCTTCCAGCCCGGACTCTTGCAGCTGCTGGCCTACCTGTAAACCAATCCCGTAACTTGCTTGCGCTTCAACGCTGTCAAAAGAAGGGGTTGTCATGGGGTTTTCCTTAAGTCTGTAAAAAGTCGAAAGCGCAGCATAACAGCGCGTCAATGCCGGGTAAAATCTTGTGTGGAGAATGATGACTTTTGTCGTAGAAAAAGAAACAATAACCTTCTGTTAACGCCCGCAGCCGCAAACCCCGGCTCTGCCGCTCAGCCGCCTTTCACTTCAATCAGTTAGCGGACTATACTGAAGGCAGGATATCGGGCAGGCGACGCGTTTAACGCGCCGCACTGATTATTACGCCGTCGAAGAGAGGTCACCATGGGCAGAATCGCGCCCAGGAGAAGGAAAACCACCCGCATCTACCAGCCGCTGCTGCGCACCTGGCTGAACATCAGCCAGCGCCTGAAACCGGGCGCCGCACCCACGCAGGAAGACGCGGAGTCGCCATCGGAACCGCCGTCGGCCAACGACAAGATGCAGCGGGTCAAAGCGCTGCTGGCCAAAATCTGGCATCTGCCGGACGGTTTCCATTGGATGGAACCACTGCCCTACTTTCACCGCCGCTGGGTGCTGATCTTCGGCATCATTCTGCTGCTGGCGTTGCTGTGGCCCTACTCGCCCGAAAGACAACCGTTCCCGGTCTCTCAGCAGGAAACCAGCGTGCCGCTGCAGGCTGAGCTGCAAAACGGCGGTGGCGCCGCCACGCCGGCCAACGAACCGACGCCGGCGGGCAACTGGCAGCGTTATCAGATCCAGCCCGGCCAGACCCTGGCCCAACTGTTTCGCGACAACAATCTGCCGGTGAATGAAGTGTTCGCCATGGCGCAGGTGGAAGGCGGCGACAAGCCGCTGAGCAACATGAAAGCCGGCCAGGAAGTGCGCATTGAACGCGACGCCAACGGCGTGATTAGCGCGCTGTCGGTCACCACGGCAGACAATAGCCAGGCGCTGTTCCGCCGCCAGGCCGACGGCAGCTACCGCCGGGAACGCTAATCTCTACAGCTGCGCCAGCAGAAACTCGCGCAGCACCACGCCCTGGTTGTGCTCGGTATCTTTACTGCCATACAGCAGCGTCAGCGCTTGCCCCTGCCGTAACAGCGCCACCAGCGGCTGCCAGGCGTCGTTGGCCGCCAGCTGTTGGCGGTATCGCGTCTCAAAGGCTTCCCACTGGTCGGTATGCTGATGGAACCACTTGCGCAGCTCGTCATCCGGCGCCACCTGTTTCAACCACTGCACGCCCGTCAACCGCTCTTTGCTGATGCCGCGCGGCCATAGCCGGTCTATCAGATAACAATGTTCCGGCGCCGGCGCGCTGAAATCGTAAACCCGCTGTAGCGTAATCGTTGCCATCGCACGCTCTCCTTTTCATCCCGTCTTCAAGCGTAGCGCGTTTTGCCAGGCGCAGAAAAGCAAAACGCCAGCGCGAGGCTGGCGTTTTAACCGGGTTAACAGCAGCGTAAATTACGCTTCTGCAACCACAACTACATTCAGCTGTGCGAACACGTCGCTGTGTACCTGGAAGTGCACTTCGTGCTCGCCAGTGGTACGCAGAACGCCGTTCGGCAGACGAACTTCGCTCTTGGCAACTTCAACGCCTGCCGCAGTCACTGCGTCAGCGATGTCGCGGGTGCCGATAGAGCCGAACAGTTTACCTTCGTCGCCAGATTTGGAAGCGATGGTGACTGAACCCAGTTCGTTGATCTTGGTTGCGCGAGCTTCAGCAGCAGCCAGAACGTCAGCCAGTTTGGCTTCCAGTTCAGCACGGCGTGCTTCGAAGAACTCAACGTTTTTCTTGGTAGCAGGAACAGCTTTGCCCTGTGGTACCAGGAAGTTACGAGCGTAGCCCGCTTTAACGTTAACTTGATCACCCAGGCTGCCCAGGTTTGCTACTTTATCAAGCAGAATAACTTGCATTACCTTATCCTCTCAAAGTCGTTAATGGACAGTGGCCGATTACTGATGACGATCAGTGTACGGCAACAAAGACAGGTAGCGCGCGCGCTTGATAGCACGGGCCAGCTGGCGCTGATATTTTGCACGAGTACCGGTGATACGGCTCGGTACAATTTTACCACTTTCGGTGATGTAGTTTTTCAGCGTAGCGATGTCTTTATAGTCAATCTCTTGAACGCCTTCCGCGGTGAAACGGCAGAACTTGCGACGACGGAAATAACGTGCCATTTGGCTAGTCTCCAGAATCTATCAATTCAATCTGCTCGGCATGCAGAACCAATTTGCTCAGCCCGTTGCGCCCTTGATGGCAGCTTACAAAGCCTTGCACGGTAATCTGACTGCCGACCGTTAATCTTTGAGTTAGTGCTTGTGACTGTTGTCCACTGACAACCACGGGCATTCGGCACCATGCTTGTCTGCTGAATCCGGCTTCCATCTGCTGCGAACGGTGCTCTAGCACAAATTGGCAGTGCGGTATCCCGGAAGGACTCACTTTTCGAACCGGCGCCTTGCACACAGTGCCCGACAAAACCAGACGATTAGCCGTCACGGCGGCAATTACTCTTCAGAATCCCCAGCATCTGCATCATCTGCGGTTTCGTTAGCGAAGTCTTCGCGGCGATCGCCACGACGTTCGTCTTTCGCTTTAACCATCGGAGATGCTTCAGTTACCGCGTGCTTAACGCGCATAACCATGCTGCGGATAACGGCGTCGTTGAAGCGGAAGTTAGTTTCCAGCTCATCGATCGCTTCCTGCGGCGCTTCAACGTTCAGCAGAACGTAGTGAGCTTTGTGCAGTTTGTTGATCGGATAAGCCAGCTGACGGCGGCCCCAGTCTTCCAGACGGTGAATCTGACCTTGCGCGTTAGTGATGGTAGCACTGTAACGCTCGATCATGCCCGGAACCTGTTCGCTTTGGTCAGGATGGACCATAAAAACGATTTCGTAATGACGCATCGAATTGCTCCTTACGGATTATTCAGCCTCCTGTCAGGGTCAACCGCGGCCCATGGAAGCAAGGAACGTGTTTAGTGTGCGGCTGAAAAATGACGCGTAATCATACTGACGCAGGGCGGGAAACTCAAGGACTGCGTGGGTTTTATTCGCGTTAATGCGAGGCGCTATGGGAAATAGCACGATTTGCTCGTGAGTGAACCTATGTACGCCGATCCATCAGTTTCAAAAATCTTTCAATGAAATCAGCGCTGAGTCACAAATCTATTTCATTTTTTTTGAAAGATGCCTTCAAAACACCCCGCTTTTTAATCGCCGGCAACGGACTAAAATTAACCATATCCGCCGCAGACAGCGCGACGAAAAAGATCCCAGGTTATTCAATGCAGATAAATGACTTTTTGCCGCAGCGACACTCGCTGTCAGGCCGTAACGGCAAAAAGTAAGAGAGGCACTATGAAACGCATTATTCTCGCGACGGCGCTGGCCGCCCTGTTCTCCGCCAACGTGATGGCCGCGACGGAGATCACCTCGCACCAGGCCGACCAACGCCAAAGCGTCGGCTTCGTCACCCTGAACCAGAATGTGGTTTCGCCGGACGACGCCAGCAGCCAGGTCAGTAAAATCGCCGATCAACGCGGCGCAAGCTCTTATCGCATCATCGCCCTGCACGAACCGGGCGACAACAGCACGATGCACGTCAGCGCCGAGCTGTACCGCTAAAGAGACGCGCCACGCCAGGGAAATCCCAGGGCTTCATCAGAAAGCCCGTTCAGTCCGCACCGGAGCGCCGCCTGTCGGGCGCTCCACTTCCTCACCCATCACAGTTTGAGCAACGTCGGCGCACTGAACGCCTTGCCCGGATTGTGCAATTGCAGCGCCATCCGCAGATAGTCTGTCCGTGCCTGCAGCAGTTCGGCGCTTTCCTCCAGCGTCGCCCGCTGCTCGAAGGAGAGCGAGCCGGCCTTCGCGGTTTGCGTGGCCGCCGCTTTCGGCGCGGAGGCGAACAGCGCCGTCATGTTTTGCACCGTCTGCGCGGTGATGCGCGACAGCGGATGCGCCTTGTTTTGCCGCGCCTTGCCGTCGGCTGCCCCCAGCATCTCGCTGAAGGCCGCTGAGTTAAGCTCGGCGCGCGCTTTCATCGTTCCCGCCAGCCCGCGCGCTGTCTCGGCCGTATTGCTGATACCCTTTATCATGCTCTCCGCTCCTTGCTGCCCCTGAAAGAACTCACGCTGACATTCTCCTCCGACATGCATGAAACAATGCCCGAAACAGCCCGCACAGAGCGGCGCAATTCCATGCATCGTGCCCGTCGGCGCATCACAGTTCGCGGCGGAAAAAGTCGGCCGTGGCGGACAGCGCCAGCGGCGTGATGCGGTGCTTCACCCCCGATTCGATGAGCGATGTCAAACGACCGTCCGCGCCTTGCCGCCGCAGTTCAGCCGCCAAACGCTGGCTGTCAGCCGCCGGCACCACGTCGTCCGTCTCGCCGTGCCACAGCAGCAGTGGCCGCCCGGCAATCGTCTCCAAATGCCCCTCCAGCTCATATTCCGCCAGCACGGCGGTGCGCGCCGCAAACGCCGCTGGCGAGAGTGCCTCGCCCTCTTCGTCCAACGGCGGATACAGCGTTTGCGCCAGCGAACGGTAATAACCTGAGCCCATCAGGCTGGCGGCCGCCCGGATCCACGGGAAGCGCGCGAAGGCGCCGAGCGCGGTCATGCCGCCCATTGAGGCGCCGGCGACGCCGATGCGTCCGTCGGCTATCAGGCCAAGCCGCTCAAAATGCGCCTTGATCTGCGGCAGTTCGTCGATATTGCTGCGCAGGATCTCCCAGAACGACGCCAGGCGCCGCGTCTCATCGCCGTCGAACCGCTCGCCGTGCCGATCGGCATCCGGCAGCACCGCCCGAAAACCGGCGCGCGCCAGCGCATAGGCGAAGTAGGCGTACACCTCTTTCGATGAGGTATAACCATGGCAGAAGAACACCGTCGGCAGCGGCCGATGATACTGCCCCGCCGGCACCGCATGGATCACCGCAATATCGCCCACCCGCTCGTCATGAATTTCAATCATCCGCTCATCCTCAACTCACCTATTGGCATTCATCATGACAAACTTGCGCCAGCCAGCGTTAGCTCAATCTGTTCCAGCTTATATTGCGTTACACTGAAGCCATCGCACCGGCTCTTTCGAGGTTCCCATGACATTTGTCCGCACACTCATCGCCCTGACGCTGGCCGCACAGCTTTCCGCCTGCGGCATCATGACCACCACGCCGAAACCGCCGCCGCCGCCCACCGCACAGGCGCAGGAGATCGTCCGCGCGCAGACCGCCAAACTGGTGAAAATCGGCACCGTCACCGCCGTAGTGCGCGGCAGCCCGATGGACGTGGAAGCGGAGATCCAGCGCAAGGCCACCGCCGCCGGCGCCCGTTATTACGTGATCATCATGAACAGCGAAACCGTCGTGCCGGGCCAATGGTATTCCCAGGCGCTCCTGTATCGTTAAGGCGGGGATTGTTTAAGCAGATTTACACTGGCTTTGCACTGGCTGAAGAAGGGTGTTGCACACTGAGGGACAGCATGCCGCATGTTGCGGGTGTCGATTCAGGATCTGACGAAGGGGAACGCCATGAAACGCTCCACCGCACTCACCTCCCTCCTGCTTTCCATGGGATTGCTCAGCACCGGCGCACAGTCCGCCGAGCTGGCGCCCGCCGATCGCGTGACGCCGCTCAGTGAAATCGCCGAGATCACCTTCAGCGATCTGCCCGGCTCGCCGCAGGAAGCAGAACTGGCCATCGCCCGCACCGCCGACCAACACGGCGCCAGCTATTACCGCATCCTGCGGATGGAAGAGCAGGCGCACCCGCTTGGCTGGCGCGCCTCCGCCATCTTATACCTTTAGTAGCTCATGCAAGCCGCATTCAACACGCCGCCGCTAACGGAGACGCCCCCCAGGAAAATCCCGGCGGCCAGGTGATTCGCTTCGATCTTTTCGCTGATGCGCGGCATGTAGATCTTCACGGCAGCGAACAGCAGCAGTTGCACCACCAGCGCCACTACGCCCCACAGCAGGTAATCCAGCAGGCTGATCGAGTTGATCGCCGCGCTGGCCAGCGGGATCACATACCCCAGGCAGGCGCCGATAAAAGCAAAGGCGGCGGATTGATTATCAGCCTTGATCAACGCCCATTCGTCGTGCGGGGTGATGCGAGTATAGACGAACAGAAACACCAAAATCATGGCGAAACCGCTGAAGAAGTAAGAGGCGAACGCCGCCAACGCGCTGAGAATATCCATGTGCATTTTCCTGTCAGAGTGAGGCTGAATTAAAAAGGTTTTCGCCGCCGCGCGCCACCCTTTTCCCTAACCGCCGATGGCGCGGTTCAGCAGCAGTTCGCACACCTCGGCCGACAGCAGGCTCTCGCCGCGATGATCCAGCGTCAGATGACACCAGGCATCGGCGATCTGCGGGCTGGCGTGCTGCAGCAGCTGTGCGGCGCAGCACAGGTCGAACAGCTGTTGAGTGAGCAGCCGCCCCATCTCCTCACTCGGTTGCCGGGCGCGCTGCTGCCACTGCCGCCAGGCGCGATCGAACAACCGATTCTGGCCGCGCACCGGCTGCAGCTCGAACTGCAACATCTCGAGCGCGCCCGGCAGTTTATGCAGACTGCGCAACACGTCCAGGCACATGATGTTGCCGGAACCTTCCCAGATGCTGTTCACCGGCATCTCGCGATACAGGCGCGGCAGTTCGCTCTCCTCACAGTAACCGATGCCGCCCAGCACCTCCATCGCCTCGGCGATGAACGGCATGCCCTGGCGGCAGATGCTGTATTTGGCCGCCGGGGTCAGCAGGCGGCTGTAGATCAGCTCGCCCTCATTGCTGCGGCTTTCCCAGGCGCGAGCCAGCCGGAACAGCAACGCGGTATGCCCTTCCAGCCGCAGCGCCATGCGCGCCAGAACCTGACGCATCAGCGGTTGTTCGATCAACAGCTTACCGAATGCCTGCCGCTGCAGCGCATGATACAGCGCCACCGACAGCCCGCGGCGCATCAGGCCGTGGCTGCCCAGCGAGCAGTCGAAACGGGTCAGGCCGCCCATTTTCAGGATATGCCGCACGCCGTCGCCCTCATCGCCCAGCAGCCAGGCCGCGGCGTCCTGAAACTCCACCTCGCTGCTGGCGTTGGAGCGGTTGCCCAGTTTGTCTTTCAGCCGCTCCAGGCGAATGGCGTTGCGGCTGCCGTCCGGCAAAATGCGCGGCAGGAAGAAGCAGGACAGCCCGCCTTCGGCCTGCGCCAGTACCAGGTGCGCATCGCTCTGCGGCACCGAGAAGAACCACTTGTGCCCCACCAGCCGGTAGGCTTCGCCCGGCCCACGCGCGCCGAGCGGCGCGGCGGTGGTGGTATTGCTCAAGACATCGGAGCCGCCCTGCTTCTCTGTCATACCCATGCCGATCAGCAGACCGCGCTTTTGCCCGCCAGGCAGCAGGTGAGCGTCATAACGATCCGACAGCAACGGGGTCAGCCAGGAACGGAATTCCGCCGGTAACGCCTGCAGCAACAGCGGCGTGGCGCCGAAGGTCATGGTCACCGGGCACAGCGTGCCGGCCTCGACCTGCGCATGCAGCATAAAGCGCGCGGCGCGCGCCACGAAGGAACCGATGCGCGCATCCTCCTGCCAGGGCAGGTTGTGCACCCGATTGGCGATCAGCCCCTGCATCAGAATATGCCAGGCAGGGTGAAAGCGAACGTCGTCCAACCGCTGGCCGGTGGCGTCATAGCGCAGCAGCTCCGGCGGGTTGGCGTTGGCCAGGCGCCCCAGCTCCAGCGACTCTTGCGTGCCGAGCTGCTGGCCCAGCGAAGCCAATACCTCGGCGTCCCAACCGCCTTGCTCGCGCTGCAACGCTTCGCGCAGCGGCGTATCGGAGAGAAACAGGTTGCTGTTGCCCAGCGGCTTGGGTTGGTTAAAAACGGTGTGCGTAGTCCAGACCATGAGAGTGCTCCCTGAAAAAAGCGTCAGGGATAAGTATGGTCGGCGCAGAGATTTCTGCCGCAGGCGGGATCACAAGAGAGGGAATTAACGGGGGCAGAGCGCCCCCGTCAGGAGAATCAGCCGCGCTGACGCACCGCTTCGAACAGGCAGATGCCGGTGGCGACCGACACGTTCAGCGAAGAGACGGTGCCGGCCATCGGGATGCTGATCAGTTCGTCGCAGTGTTCGCGGGTCAGGCGACGCATGCCTTCGCCTTCCGCGCCCATCACCAGCGCCATCGGGCCGGTCATTTTGCTTTGATACAGCGTATGATCGGCTTCGCCGGCGGTGCCCACCACCCAGACGTTCATCTCTTGCAGCAGACGCAGCGTGCGCGCCAGGTTGGTCACGCGGATCAACGGCACGTTTTCGGCGGCGCCGCAGGCCACTTTCTTGGCGGTGGCGTTCAACTGGGCGGAACGGTCACGGGGCACGATCACCGCGTGCACGCCGGCCGCGTCGGCGCTGCGCAGGCAGGCGCCGAGGTTGTGCGGGTCGGTCACGCCGTCCAGCACCAGCAGGAACGGCGTCTCCACGCTTTCCAGCAGGCCCGGCAGATCGTTCTCCTGATACTGGCGCCCTTCGCGCACCCGGGCGATGATCCCCTGGTGCACCGCGCCTTCAACCTTGTCATCCAGCCATTGACGGTTCGCCACCTGGATCACGATGCCGGTCGCTTCCAGCTCGGCGATCAGCGGTTGCAGACGGCGATCTTCGCGGCCTTTCAGAATAAACACTTCCAGGAAGCGTTGCGGGTCGCGCTCTAACAGGGCTTTGACGGCATGGATGCCGTAAATAATTTCGCTCATGATGCTCTTTTAAATTCGTGCGGCCGGCGATAACCGGCCGATGATAACGATGTGCGGCAGGTTAGGCCTGCTCGGCACCTTTCTTCTTGGCTGCGCGCTTGGCTTTGGTCGCCGCCGCGATTTTCCGCGTTTTGTCGGACGCTTTCTTGGCTTTCTTCTTCGCCTTCTTCACGTTGTCCGCGGGCTTGGCGTCATCCTGCTTGCGGAAGGCGCTGTCCGGCTCGAAGTTGGCCGGCGGTTTGCCGCCGCGGCGCTTGCCGCGCCCCGCGCTACCGTTGTCGCGCAGCGTGCGCTGGCCGCCCTTCTTGGCGCGATCGCGTTCGGTTTTGCCTTCACCGCGCGCTTTGCGGGTGCTGGATACCAGTGCGAAATCGATCTTGCGCTCGTCCATGTGTACCGCGTCCACGCGGATCTCCACCGTATCCCCCAGGCGATAGACCGTGCCGGAAGATTCTCCGATCAGGCGCTGGCCGATATTATCGTAGCGATAGTAATCATTATCCAGCGTTGATACGTGCACCAGCCCGTCGATGAACAGATCGTTCAGGCGCACGAAGAAGCCGAAGCCGGTCACGCTGGAGATGATGCCGCTGAACACTTCACCGACGTGATCCTGCATGAAGTCGCACTTCAGCCAGTCGGCGACGTTGCGCGTCGCTTCGTCCGCGCGGCGCTCGGTCATCGAGCAGTGTTCGCCCAGCTGCAGCATCTCTTCGAATTCGCTGTGCCAGCCGCCGGTCGGCGTCCAGCGCTCTTTCTGCTCGCCGTGTTCTTTGGCCAACTGATATTTGATCGCGCGGTGCAGCGCCAGATCCGGATAACGGCGGATCGGCGAGGTGAAGTGGCCATAAGACGCCAGCGCCAGGCCGAAGTGGCCGCGGTTTTCCGGATCGTAAATCGCCTGTTTCATCGAACGCAGCAACATGGTTTGCAGCATTTCGTGGTCAGGGCGCTCGGACACTTCATCCATCAGCACCGCATAGTCCTTCGGCTGCGGCTTGTTGCCGCCGCCCAACGTCAGCCCCAGCTCGCTCAGCACGCTGCGCAGCGCGGAGATGTGGTCGTCGCTCGGACGATCGTGCACGCGGTAAAGCGCCGGCTCGTTGCGTTTCTCGACGAAGCGCGCGGCCGCCACGTTGGCCATGATCATGCACTCTTCGATCAGCTTGTGGGCGTCATTGCGCACCGTCGGCTCCACGCGCTCGATGCGACGCTCGGCGTTGAAGATGAATTTGGCTTCTTCGGTTTCGAACGCGATGCCGCCGCGCTCGGCGCGCGCCTTATCCAGCACCTTGTACATGGCGTGCAGCTCTTCCAGGTGCTTGACCAGCGGATGGTAATGCTCGCGCAGCTCCTGATCGCCCTGCAGAATGTGCCACACCTTGTTGTAGGTCAGGCGGGCGTGAGAGCTCATTACCGCCTCGTAGAACTTGGCCGTCGACAGGCGCCCCTGGGCGGAGATGGTCATTTCGCACACCATGCACAGACGATCGACCTGCGGGTTCAGGGAGCACAGCCCGTTGGACAGCACTTCCGGCAGCATCGGGATCACCTGCGACGGGAAGTACACCGAGTTGCCGCGGCTGCGCGCTTCATCGTCCAGCGCGGTGCGCGGGCGCACGTAGTAACTGACGTCGGCGATCGCCACCCACAGGCGCCAGCCGCCGCCGCGTTTTTTCTCGCAGTACACGGCGTCATCGAAGTCGCGCGCGTCTTCACCGTCGATGGTGACCAACGGCAGCTTGCGCAGATCGACGCGGCCCTTCTTGGCCGCTTCCGGCACCTGCTCGCTGAGATCGGCTACCTGTTTTTCCACCTGCGGCGGCCAGGTATGCGGGATCTCATGGGTGCGCAGCGCGATGTCCACCGCCATGCTGGTGCCCATCTTGTCGCCGAGGATCTCGACGATCTTGCCGACCGCCTTGGTGCGGCGGGTCGGGCGCTGAGTCAGCTCCACTACCACCATAAAGCCCATGCGCGCGCCGCTGACGCTGTCCGCCGGGATCAGAATATCGAAGCTCAGACGGCTGTCGTCCGGCACCACGAAGCCGGTACCGGCGTCCATGAAGAAGCGGCCGACAATCTGGCTGGTTTTCGGCACCAGCACGCGCACGATGCGCGCTTCGCGGCGCCCTTTGCGATCCGCGCCCAAGGCCTGCGCCAGCACCACGTCACCGTGGATCGCCATTTTCATCTGTTCGGCAGACAGGTACAGATCGTCTTTGCTGCCTTCAACGCGCAGGAAGCCGTAGCCGTCGCGGTGGCCGATCACCGTGCCGCGCAGCAGATCCAAACGTTCCGGCAGCGCGTAGCACTGGCGGCGGGTAAACACTAACTGGCCATCGCGCTCCATGGCGCGCAGGCGGCGGCGCAGCGCTTCCAGCTGTTCTTCGCCGCTGAGGCCCAATTCGTTGCCCAGTTCTTCGCGGCTGGCCGGCGTTTCTCTTTTCGCCAAATGGGCCAGGATATATTCACGGCTGGGGATAGGGGATTCGTATTTTTCTGCTTCTCGTTCCAGGAATGGATCTTGTGACATTGCGGTTCCTCCGTTGTCATCAGCAGGATGACGTTGAGCCTTGTCTTCTCAACGTCGTTTTATTCGACAAGCAATAGCTTGTAGAGCGGCGGATTGTCTTCGACCATGTCGGCCAACGTATGCTTATCCAGCTCTTCAAGGAAATTCTGTACGCCCTGGTGGAGCACCTGCTTCAAGCGGCAGGCAGGGGTAATGTGGCAAAACTCACTGCTGCAGTTAACCAGCGCGAGCGGCTCCAGCGCCCGCACCACGTCACCGAGGCGAATGCTCTCGGCCGGTTTGCCCAAACGTATGCCGCCATGCTTGCCGCGCACCGCCGTGACAAAACCTACCCGGCTCAACTGATTGATGATCTTCACCATATGGTTGCGAGACACGCCATAAACCTCAGTCACTTCCGAGATGCTGGTCATCTTGTCCTGCGGCAACGAGGCCATGTAGATCAACGCCCGCAGGCCATAATCAGTAAAACTTGTTAACTGCACATCTTACCTCTGGGTATCACTTTACCCGTCTGATACGCCGCTTTTCGGCGCTATTCAAAAGATTACTCATTGGATAATAAACCAGCCGGAGAGTTCGTCGCTAATTATTTAGCGAATCCCGCGCCCTAAGGCGGGTTTATGAAAGGATTTTTTGACGTGAAACCGCAATCGGAGGGAGTCAGGATAAAAACAAACCGGGACGCGCCCGGTTTGTTTAATGCCGCAAAGCCTGATTATGCGTCGAACGGGTCGCGCAGGATCATGGTTTCGCTGCGATCCGGGCCGGTAGAGATGATGTCTACCGGTACGCCGGTCACTTCTTCGATGCGCTTGATGTAGTTCAGCGCAGCCTGAGGCAGCTTGCTGTGCTCTTTCACGCCAAAGGTGGTTTCGCTCCAGCCCGGCATGGTTTCGTAGATAGGCTCAATGCCTTCCCAGCCTTCAGCCGCCAGCGGAGTGGTGTCCACTTCGCGGCCGTCCGGCATGCGGTAGCCCACGCAGATCTTCACTTCTTTCAGGCCGTCCAGGACGTCCAGTTTGGTCAGGCAGAAGCCGGACAGGGAGTTGATCTGCACGGCGCGGCGCACCGCTACCGCGTCCAGCCAACCGGTACGACGACGACGGCCGGTGGTGGCACCGAACTCGTTACCCTGCTTGCACAGGTATTCGCCGGTTTCATCGAACAGTTCAGTTGGGAACGGACCTGCACCCACGCGAGTGGAATAGGCTTTCACGATGCCCAGCACGTAATCCACATAACGCGGGCCGATGCCGGAACCGGTAGCCACGCCGCCGGCGGTGGTGTTGGAAGAGGTCACGTACGGATAAGTACCGTGGTCGATATCCAGCAGGGTACCCTGAGCGCCCTCGAACATGATCAGGTCGCCACGCTTGCGCGCGCCGTCCAGCAGTTCGGAAACGTCAACCACCATGGCGGTCAGGATGTCGGCGATAGACAGCACGTAGTCCAGCGTCGCCTGATAATCGACGGCGTCAACTTTGTAGTAGTTGACCAGCTGGAAGTTGTGGTAATCGACGATCTCTTTCAGCTTAACGGCGAAGGTTTCTTTGTTGAACAGGTCGCCGACGCGCAGGCCGCGACGAGCCACTTTATCTTCGTAAGCCGGGCCGATGCCGCGACCGGTGGTGCCGATCGCTTTCGCGCCGCGCGCTTTCTCACGCGCGTTATCCAACGCAACGTGGTAAGGCAGGATCAACGGGCAAGCTTCAGAGAGTAACAGACGTTCGCGTACCGGGATGCCACGCGCTTCGAGTTCACCCATTTCTTTCATCAACGCGTCCGGCGCCAGAACAACACCGTTGCCGATGATGCTGGTGACGTTTTCACGCAGAATACCTGAAGGAATTAAATGAAGGACGGTTTTTTCACCGTTGATTACCAGAGTGTGGCCAGCGTTATGGCCACCTTGGTAGCGCACAACATATTGAGCCCGTTCAGTCAGCAGGTCTACAACCTTGCCTTTACCTTCGTCACCCCATTGGGTGCCCAGTACGACGACGTTCTTACCCATTTTTCAAAATCACCGATTGCTTAAAAATGGATTCTACCACCGTAATTTTCGATTTTCAGCACTTTTAGCATACGATTGCATAAATTTTGGGCTAGACTTTAAAGACCCGTGCGGCCGCTCAACATGTAGTAGATCACGCAGCCCGCAACCACTATTCCACCGCCAAATCGCCGCAGCGTCGCGTCCGGCAGCTGCGACATCGCCACAATCATTTTGCGCCAGGCCTGCGGAAACAGCATCGGCCCCAATCCTTCCAGCACCAGAACCAGCCCGAGCGCCAGCCAAATCGTTGAGTTCATGCATCCCCCAAAAACAAGAAAGGGCCCGCGTATACGGGCCCTCGATCAGATTGCCTGCCGCGCTTATTTGCGCAGGGTATCAGGCGACTTCATGTAGCGGAAGAAATCGCTGTCCGGGCTCAGTACCAGCACGTCCTGGTTGTCCTTGAAGCTGGCTTCATAGGCGCGCAGGCTGCGGATAAAGGCATAGAAATCCGGATCCTGGCTGAACGCGTTGGCGAACAGCTTGGCCGCTTCGGCATCGCCTTCACCGCGGGTGATACGCGCCTGACGCTCGGCTTCCGCCAGGGTACGGGTCACTTCGTAATCCGCGCTGGCGCGCAGCTTCTCGGCTTCTTCCTGGCCCTGCGAGCGCAGACGACGGGCTACCGCTTCACGCTCGGCGCGCATACGCTGGTAGATGGCGTCGGACACTTCGGCCGGCAGGTTGATCTGCTTGATACGCACGTCGATCACTTCGATGCCCAACGCCGCCATGCTGTTCGGGTTCACCTGCGGCTGTTTGCCGGTGGTTTCCCGCTCAACGCGCGCCGCCGCAGAGGCGATAGCGTCATCGGCTTCGGTGGTCGCCACCTCTTCGCCGTCACCCACGGTGCCGGTGTTCAGCGCGTCACGCACGTCAGACATCAGCTTGCCGCGCGAGTCGGTCACGATGTCTTTCACGTCCAGACGGCCAATTTCGGAACGCAGACGGTCGCTGAACTTGCGTTTCAGCAGCACTTCGGCCTGGGAGACGTCGCCGCCCCCGGTCGCCAGGTAGTAACGGCTGAAGTCGCTGATGCGCCACTTCAGATAGGAGTCGACGATCAGGTCTTTCTTCTCGCTGGTCACGAAGCGATCGGCCTGGTTGTCCATGGTCTGGATGCGCGCATCCAGGTTCTTCACGGTCTCAATGAACGGGATCTTGAGGTGCAGACCCGGCGCATACACCAGCGGCTTGTTTTCGCCGTCGCGCAGAACCTTGCCGAAGCGCAACACGATGCCGCGCTGGCCTTCCTGCACCACGAACAGCGAAGCGTACAGCACCACCAGCACCGCGAGGACAATAACTACAAAAGACTTACGCATTGATTACTCTCTCCCTACGCGAGTGGTGTCGTCACGCTGCGCATTCGCCCGGCGCTGATCCATAACCGATCCGCCGCTGGTGCGCGGAGTGCTGCTGTTGGCAGCCGGCGCAGGATTCGGATTGAGGCGAATCAGGCTGGTATCCTTGTTGCCGCTCTCCGCCGCCGCGCCTTGGCCGCGCAGCATCTGATCCAGCGGCAGCACCATCAGGTTGTTGCCTTTATCGCTCACCAACACCTTACGGGTATGGCCCAGCACTTTTTCCATGGTTTCGATATACAGACGCTCGCGGGTGATCTGCGGTGCGGACTTGTATTCCGGCAACAGCTTGGCAAAGCGCGCCACCTCACCCTGAGCTTCCAGGACGGTGCGGTCCTTATAAGCCTTGGAGTCTTCCAGCAGACGCTGCGCCTGGCCGTTCGCACGCGGCTGAACTTCGTTGGCGTAAGCTTCCGCTTCACGGATGTATTGCTGCTCGTTCTCACGCGCGGCGATCGCATCGTCGAACGACGCCTTCACCTCTTCCGGCGGACGCGCCGCCTGGAAGTTGACGTCCAGCAGCGTGATGCCCATGTTGTAAGGACGGATGGTCTCTTCCAGCATGCGCTGCGTATCGTTACGCACCACGGTACGGCCTTCGGTCAGGATGCGATCCATCGAGTACTTGCCGATCACGCCGCGCAGGGCGCTGTCGGTCGCCTGGCTCAGGCTGTCGTCGGCATTGACGACGCTGAACAGGTACGCTTCCGGGTTGGTCACGCGGTACTGCACGTTCATTTCCACGCGCACCACGTTTTCATCGGAGGTCAGCATCACGCCGGACGCCGCCAATTCGCGCACGGATTCCACGTTCACCGGACGCACGTCGTCGATGAAGGTCGGCTTCCAGTTCAGGCCCGGCTGCACCAGATGGCTGAACTTGCCGAAACGCGTCACGACGCCGCGCTCGGCTTCCTTGATGGTGTAGAAGCCGCTGGCGGCCCAGATCACCACCACGGCGACCGCCGCGATGCCGATAATGCGGCCGCTGAAGCCCGGGCCAGAGGTGCCGGTGCCGCCGCTATTGCTGTTGGAGCCTTTGCCCCCGCCGAAACCGCTCAATTTCTTGCTCAGTTTGCGGAAGATATCGTCCAAATCAGGTGGCCCTTGATCACGACCGCCTTTGTTGTTACCGCCAGAGTTGCCGCCATTATTATTGCTGCTCCCCCACGGGTCGCGGTCCTGTCCGTTATTACCGGGCTGATTCCACGCCATGTTTTAGCTCCATATTCTGTGATTGGGTACTTCAGGCTTTCGCGAAGCATAAATGTAACAGGATATGATCATACGATAAAGTCAATCAGGTCCTGTTCTTGCTTGCAGAGACGACGCCATTCGACGATCGGCATTCGCACCACCACGCCAATGCTGCCGTCTTCTTCGTTCCACTCTTTTTCAATCGCCTGAAGCTGGTAAAAACGGCTGCGAAGACGGCCTGCCCGTGGCGGTAAGCGCAATTCGTAATGCGCGATCTCCCCCGATAAGCGCTCCGTCAACGCCTGATACAGCAACGGAATACCCTCTCCGCTGGCGGCGGACAGCCACACCCGGATCGGCAGGTTTTCGTCGTTGCGGTCGATACGCGGCACAAAATCGTCCAGCATATCTATTTTGTTCATCACTAACAGTGTAGGAATTTCATCCGAGTCTATCTCCGCCAGCACGGTGTTCACCGCTTCGATGTTCTCATCGACGCGCGGATCTGCGGCATCGATGACGTGCAGCAGCAGAGATGCCTGGCGCGTTTCCTGCAGCGTCGCCTTGAAGGCGGCCACCAGATCGTGCGGCAGGTGCCGGATGAAGCCTACGGTATCCGCCAACACGGTATCCCCCACGTCCGGCACGTCAATGCGCCGCAACGTAGGATCCAGGGTGGCAAATAGCTGGTCCGCCGCATACACCTCGGCAGACGTTATTCGGTTAAACAGGGTGGATTTGCCGGCGTTGGTGTAGCCCACCAGCGATACGGTCGGCACATCGGCACGGGTCCGCGCGCGTCGGCCTTGTTCACGCTGCTTTTCTACCCGCTCCAGGCGGCGCAGAATCAAGCTGATGCGATCGCGCAACAGGCGACGGTCGGTCTCAAGCTGGGTTTCCCCCGGCCCGCGCAGGCCAATCCCCCCTTTTTGCCGCTCCAGGTGCGTCCAGCCGCGTACCAGACGCGTGGCGATGTGACGCAACTGCGCCAGCTCCACCTGCAGCTTACCTTCATGGGTGCGGGCACGCTGGGCGAAGATGTCTAAAATCAGCCCGGTGCGATCGATCACCCGGCATTCGCACAGGCGCTCGAGGTTTCTTTCCTGCGCCGGGGAAAGGGAATGATCAAACAGGACAACAGACGCGCCGCTGGCTTTCACCGCATCTGCAATTTCTTCGGCCTTTCCTTCGCCGACAAAGTACTTCGGATGCGGGGCTTTGCGGCTACCAGTCACCACTTGCAAAGCTTCGACACCGGCTGAGGAGACCAGCGATTCGAACTCGTTGAGGTCTTCCGTATCTTTGTCTTGCGAGAAATAGATATGAACCAGTACGGCCTGCTCACCGGCTTCATAACGGTCAAACAAGCGTGCAACCTCTCAAACGGACACTCACCGTGAGTTTGGGGGACATAAACAGCCCGCGGCTGCTTATGCTCCCCGTCATGGTTGACTTGCAACGCGCTTTATTCAGCGTCATCGCTTTCCTGCTGCGGCTGTTGCTGCGCAGACGGATTGTTGCCATGGTGATAGTTGCTTGAACCGCCGCTCGGGTTGTTGCTGTGATGCGAAACCGGACGTGACGGGACAACGGTAGAGATAGCGTGCTTGTACACCATCTGGCTAACCGTGTTCTTCAACAGGATGACAAACTGGTCAAAAGACTCAATCTGGCCTTGCAGCTTAATACCATTCACCAAATAAATAGAAACCGGAACACGTTCACGACGCAATGCGTTCAGGAACGGATCTTGCAAAGATTGCCCCTTAGCCATTCTATCTTTTCCTTATTTGCTTGTTGTTTGTAACTAAGAACCTGTCGGCTCTAAAATAAACGACGTAAAAAATTTGCGCGCTGAATACTCAGCAATTGTACACAATCACCCAACCTATGCACTAACAACCTGTGTCACCGAGTCCAAAGCCTCTCCCGGCTTTTCACTGTCCAACCAATGGACCGACTCCCAACCCCGTAACCAGGTCATTTGGCGTTTAGCCAACTGACGTGTTGCGCAAATACCACGATAAACCATCTCATCGTAACTAATTTCACCAGACAAGTATGACCACATCTGGCGGTAACCGACACAGCGAATGGAGGGCAAGTCCGTATGCAAATCACCCCGTGCGAAAAGTGCACGCGCTTCCGTCTCAAAACCCGCCGCCAACATTTGATGGTACCGCAGCTCGATGCGTTGATGGATCAACTCACGGCTGGTCGGCGCTATCGCAAATTGGTGAACTTGATACGGCAACGATTCACCCGAAATTTTAGTCAGTTCCGTTAAAGTTTTACCCGAAATAAAAAAAACTTCCAGTGCTCTGGACAGTCTCTGCGGATCATTCGGATGAATTCTCAATGCCGCGACCGGATCGATCGCCTGTAACTGACGGTGCAACGCCTCCCAGCCCTGCTCCGCCGCTTGCCGTTCGATGCGCTCGCGCACCGCGGGATCGGCGGACGGCAACGGCGACAATCCTTCCAGCAATGCCTTGAAATACAACATGGTGCCGCCCACCAACAGCGGAATGCGGCCGGCGGCGGTGATGTCGGCCATCTCTTTCAGCGCATCGGCGCGGAACTCCGCGGCCGAGTAAGCTTCGGCGGGATCGCGAATATCGATCAGCCGATGCGGCGCCTGCGCCAATTCTTCGGCGCTCGGCTTGGCGGTGCCGATATCCATGCCGCGGTAAATCAGCGCGGAATCGACGCTGATCAGTTCCACCGGCAGGCGTTCGCGCAGCGCGATCGCCAGCGCGGTCTTGCCCGAGGCGGTCGGCCCCATGATGAAAATAGCCGGGGGACGTGGTGTCATTTCAGTGTCAGTCATGCTTGAGGGCCGCCAGTGCGGCCTGTAAATCAACGGGTTGTAAAAGTCCGCTCGGTGGCGATTTGACCAGCTGCGGGCAAAGTCGTTCAACGTCGGTCAGCAATTGTATCGCTTGCGAGGTGTTCCACTGTTCATGTTCGCTGCCAAGACGGCGAGCGAGCCAGGTGGCCAGCACCGCGGGCGACATCTCCTGATGTTCGGCCAGATAGCCTAACAGTTCGGGTATCAGTTTTTGTAAATTTTGTTGGCGTAATGGTAAAGGCACTGCGCGCAGCGTCACACGGCCGTGATCCGCCTGCAGATCCAGCCCCATCATCGTCAGCAGCGCCTGATGCCGCGCGATGGCTGCCGCTTCGCTCTTTTCCAACGTCAGCTTGACTGGGATCAGCAGCGGCTGCGGCCGCAGCCCTTCCGTCGGCGGGTTGAGCTGCGCCTGACGCAGCCAGCGCTCGGCCACCGTAAGATTGAGCAACGCCGGCTGCTGGCGCTGTTCAATCAACGCATAACACGGCGGATGGATCATCAACACCCGGCCAAAACTGTGCTGGCCGCCCGCCAACGGCGTTTCTGCTGCGGCTTTCGCCGGCGGGAACAGCGGCGGCTTGATCGAGACTTCCGGCGCGGCCTCGGCCGGCGGCTCGGCGGCGGGCTGCATCAGTTTACCGTACAGCTCGCCTTCGCGTTTCTGATAACCGCCCGCCGCTTGCCAGCTCGGCTGCGGCGGCCGCTCGCGGGCGGTGCCGGCCGGTGGCGGCGTTTCACGGCGCGGCGCAGGCTGAGAAAAATGGTTACCGCCGGCGGCGACGCGGTTTTCCTGCTGCCAGACCGGCGCGGGCGCTTCGGCCGGCATTTCCGCCAGCGGCAGCGACGGTGTCTGACCGGCCTGTTGCAGCACGGTGGTCACCGCCTGGTAGATAAAATCGTGCACCAGCCGCGCCTGATGGAAACGCACCTCGTGCTTGGCGGGATGCACGTTGACGTCCACCTGGTGCGGATCGACCTCCAGATACAGCACGTAAGCGGGCTGCTGATCGTCCTTCAACTGATCCTGATAGGCCTGACGAATGGCGTGATTGATCAAACGATCGCGCATCATGCGGCAGTTGACGTAACAATACTGCATTTCACCCAGCTGGCGCGCCCCGGCCGGATCCGCCACCCAACCGCGGATGCTCAGATCGCCGTGCTGCCAGTCGATGTTCAGCGCATGCTGCAAAAACGCCGGGCCGCAGATGCTGCCCAAACGGCGCTCGTGCTGGCTTTCTTCCTTCGCCGCCCGGTATTGGCGGATCAGTTTGCCGTTGTGGCTGAGGTTGATCGCCACATCGAAGCGCGCCAGCGCGATGCGCCGCACCACTTCATCGATATGGCCGAATTCGGTTTTCTCGGTGCGCATGAACTTGCGGCGCGCCGGGGTGTTGTAAAACAGATCCAGCACTTCCAGCGTGCTGCCGACCGGGTGCGCAGCGGGTTTGACCGTCACCGCCTGCTCGCGCCCTTCGGCATAGGCTTGCCACGCTTCGCTCTGGTCGGCGGTGCGCGACGTCAGAGTCAAACGGGACACCGAACTGATGCTGGCCAGCGCTTCGCCGCGAAAGCCGAGGCTGACGATCGCCTCCAGGTCGTCGAGCGTGCTGATTTTACTGGTGGCGTGCCGCGCCAGCGCCAGCGCCAGATCGTCCTTGCCGATGCCGCAACCGTTGTCGCGAATGCGGATCAGCTTGGCGCCGCCGCGTTCGATATCGATATCGATGCGCGTCGCCCCGGCGTCCAGGCTGTTTTCCACCAGCTCTTTGACGACCGACGCGGGGCGCTCAACCACCTCTCCGGCGGCGATCTGGTTGGCGAGCTGTGGCGGTAACACCTGGATAGGCATGCTGACTCCTGTAGCGGTGGCGCTAGGCCTGCGGAATGGTCAGCGTCCGATCCAGCGGCGCGACGTCCGACTTCAGATTATTGACCCGTTTCAGATCGCCGACGCTGACCCCGTAGCGGGAAGCGATGGAGGACAGCGTATCTCCGCGGGCCACTTTATGTTTAGACGGCCTTTTCGCCGGCGTTTTCGCTTTGGCGACGGCGGTGACAGCGGCGGTTTTCCCCGCCGGCACCTTCAGGCGTTGCCCGACCCACACGCCATCTTTCTTCAGTTTGTTCAGATCCCGCAGCGCCGCCATGGTGGTGCCGTAGCTGTCGGCGATGCCGGACAGCGTCTCCGCCCGTTTCACCACGTGGATCTGGGTCTTGCCGCTAACGCTGCGGCTCGCGCCGGCCGGGCTGACGATAGGCTCCGGCTGACGCACGTCTGGTGTTGAGGTGTTAACCGCCGCTGCGACGTCCAGCGGTCGGTTTTCCACCTTTGGGTCGGCTTGCAGCGGATGCGCCAAGAAGTAGCTGCGCAGGCCGTTATGAATGGCCTTGGCAATCTTCTCCTGATACGCGCTACTGCCCAGCAGCCGCTCCTCCGTGCTATTACTGATAAATCCGGTTTCCACCAGCAGCGATGGAATATCCGGCGAACGCAGCACGCCCAGGCTGGCGTGTTCCGGCCGGCGTTTATGCAACGATCCGACGCTCTGCAGCTGCTGCAGCACTTTCACCGCCACGTCGTACCCGACGCGCTGCGAGTGACCGAACTGCAGATCCAGCACCGCCTGGCTCAGATAAGGGTCGGCCTGGCTATTGGCCAGCAAATCGCCGGCGCCGCCGAGCAGCTCAGACTGCTTCTCATGCTGTTCGAGCCAACCGGCCATTTCGCTGTTGGCGCGGCGGTTGGACAGCACCCAAACGGAAGCGCCGCTGGCGCTGCGGTTTGGCGCGGCGTCCGCATGGATGGAGACCAGCACGTTGGCGCCCTGTTTACGCGCAACGTCGGAACGCCCCATCACCGAGATGAAATAATCACCGTTACGCGTCAGCACCGGTTTGAACTGCGGGTCGGCGTCCAGCATCGCCTGCAGGCGACGCGCGATGGCGATGGTGACATTCTTTTCTTTCAACCCGCTCGGGCCGATGGCCCCCGGATCCTGGCCGCCGTGGCCGGCGTCGATCGCCACCACCACCCGATCGCCGGAACCGGCGGAAACGCGGCTGCTGCGCGGCGTGACCTCAGTGGCGGTGCCTGCGACCACGGTCTGTTTTTGGGTAAAGGGATTCGATCCCGTCGGCGCTTTGCGCAGCGGCGGCTCCGGCGCTTCACGCACCGCGACCGGCGCCTGACGCGGCGGTTGACTGACGGCGACCGGCGGAGGCGTTTGCACCGGCGCTTTACGCGCCACGATATTGGCGCCGCCTTCGGCCGAAATGGTGAACACCACGGTATGCACGCCGCCGTTCTGGCGAGTGGAAACGCGGGTTTTGGCGCGCTGGGTCAGATCAAACACCAGGCGCACGCTCTGAGCGTCTTTCGGCGCGCTGGAGCGAATGCTTTTCACCAGGTTTTGCCCGCTGAAATTGAGCGGAAGACCGCCGACCTTGCCCTTCTGATTAACGTCCAGCACCACCCGCTCCGGGCCGTGCAGCGGGAAAAACGCATAGTCCGGCGGACCATTGAAGCTCACCGACACCGTCGCTTCGCGTTGGGCGTTCGACACTTTGATATCGGACAGCGAGGACGCCGCCAGCGCGTTCAACGCGCCGAGCGGCCCCAGCACGGCGATCAGCATGATGACCGCAAATTTTTTCAACACCTGCGTCATTGCAGCATCATCCCTGTGATCCATGAATGCGGTCTAACAACTGGCTGCCGTATGCGGAAATCGCCTCAATCTTCGCCTCTCGCCCCTCGCCCTGATAGCTGAGGTGCAGCGCCAGATCCGGCTCCGGCAGCACGCCGGTGCCCTGCTGCGGCCATTCGACCAGGCAGATGGCGTCTTGCGCGAAGTAATCGCGAATGCCCATGAATTCAAGCTCTTCCGGATCGGCCAAGCGATACAGATCGAAGTGATACACCGCCAACGGCTGCAAGGCATAGGGCTCTACCAGCGTATAAGTCGGGCTTTTGACGTTGCCCTGATGCCCCAACGCCTGCAGGAAGCCACGGCTGAAGGTGGTTTTACCGGCGCCCAGGTCGCCGTAGAGATAGATGACGCTGGCGCGATCGCAGGCCTTGGCCAAAGTGGTGCCCAAAGCGACAGTCGCTGCCTCGTCCGGCAGAGGTAAAACGAGTTCTTTCATTCGATAAAGTCTATTTTGCCCACTCAGGATTAACGAAATGAAGGATGTCCGGCAGTAAATCGGTCGCCAACATGCCTCTTGTTCCTTGTCTTTCCGCTACGCGATCGCCGGCCGCGCCATGCACGACGCAGCCCGCACAGGCGGCATCATACAGCGGGAGCTTTTGCGCCAGCAAACCGCCGATGATGCCCGACAGCACATCGCCCATGCCGCCGGAGGCCATGCCGGCGTTGCCGACGTCGGCGATCGCCATCTGCCCCTGCTCATCGGCGATCAGCGTACCGGCGCCTTTCAGCACCGCCACGCCGCCGTAGCGCGCCGTCAGCTTGCGCACGGCAAGTAAGCGATCACTCTCGATGTCAGCAGTGCTGCAGCTCAACAGCCGCGCCGCCTCTCCAGGATGCGGAGTCATCACGCGATTCTGCCGTTTCTCGGGATTTAATGCCAGCAAGTTCAGCGCATCGGCGTCCCACAAGGCTGGTTTATCGCTGGTTTGCAGCACGCTCAAGGCGTTTTTGCCCCACTCAGCCTGGCCCAGCCCCGGGCCAATCACCAGCACATCCGCCCATTGCATCGCCTGCCGCAGCGTCGCCTCGTCCAGCGCCTGCGCCATCAGCTCCGGCCTGGCCGTCAGCAGCGGCGTAACATGATCAATGTGAGTAAGCACTCGCACCAATCCAGCCCCGCTGCGCAGCGCCGCCTCCGCCGCCATGCGAATGGCGCCACCGAAACCGCTATCGCCGCCCACCAACAGCAGGCGGCCATGCTCGCCCTTATGAGCGCAAGGACGGCGCGGATGCAGCCAGCGCGGCAACACCTCGGCGGTAAGCCGCTGAATCTGCTCCGGTTGCTTCGCCAACCAACCCGATAAGCCTAGCGCATTCTGATGAAGTTGCCCGACCCAGTCACGCGCCTGGCCGGTCAGCAACCCCGGTTTGAGGCCGATGAACGTGACGGTGTGGGCGGCACGCACCACCGCGCCTGGCGCCGCGCCGCTTTCCGCCAGCAGGCCGGACGGAATATCGAGCGCCACCACCGGCGCCGAATGGCGGTTGGCGGCCTCGATCAGCGCGTCGTAAGGCGCACGCGGCGCGCTGCCCAGACCAGTGCCCAGCAGGCCGTCGATGATGAGCGAAACAGACGCCGGCCAGCGGCTGTTCGCCGGCAGAATGTCGCCGCCTGCTGCTTGCCAGGCCTCGCGAGCCGCTGCGGCTTCCGGTGGCAAAGGACGTGCGCCTTCGCAGGCGATCAGCGTCACCTGCACGCCCGCCGCCTTCGCCAGACGCGCCACCACATAACCGTCGCCACCGTTGTTGCCGTGGCCACACAGCACCAGCCAGTGGTCGCGGGAAGGGTACGCGTTGCGCGCCAGCGCGTAGGCCGCCTGACCGGCGCGCTGCATCAAATCGTAAAGAGAAATACCGAGCGAGGCCGCCGCCGCGGGTTCCGAGCGACGGATCCAATCCGCAGGCCAGACAGAGTGTGGTAAACTGTCAGCGTATGCTTTTTCACTGTGGCCCGTCATGACGCACCCCCTCGATCTTCATCAACTCGCCCAACATATCAAGCAATGGGGGCAATCGCTAGGATTCCAGCAGGTTGGCATCTGCGATACCGATCTGAGCCTTGAAGAGCCGAAGCTGCAGGCCTGGCTCGACAAGCAGTACCACGGCGAGATGGAATGGATGGCGCGCCACGGCATGTTGCGCGCACGCCCTCACGAACTGTTGCCGGGCACGCTGCGAGTGATCAGCGTACGCATGAACTACCTGCCGGCCAAGGCGGCGTTCGCCAGCACCTTGCAAGATTCGCAGTTGGGCTACGTCAGCCGCTACGCGCTGGGGCGTGACTATCACAAGCTGTTGCGCCAGCGCCTGAAAAAACTGGGCGATCAGATCCAGGAATACTGCGGCGAGTTGAATTTCCGCCCCTTTGTCGATTCTGCGCCGGTGATGGAGCGCGCGCTGGCCGCCAAGGCGGGCATCGGATGGGTTGGTAAACACTCACTAATTCTCAACCGCGAAGCCGGATCGTGGTTTTTCCTCGGCGAATTGCTGATCGATCTGCCGCTGCCGGTGGATCAGCCGCAGGAAGAACAGTGCGGCCGCTGCGTCGCCTGCATCACCACTTGCCCGACCGGCGCCATCGTCGCCCCCTATACCGTCGACGCCCGGCGCTGCATCTCCTACCTGACCATCGAGCTGGAAGGCGCGATCCCGGAAGAATTCCGCCCGCTGCTCGGCAACCGCATCTACGGCTGCGACGACTGCCAGCTGATCTGCCCGTGGAATCGCTTTTCGCAGCTCACCGACGAAGACGATTTCAGCCCGCGCGCCGCGCTGCATGCGCCGCAGCTGATCGATCTGTTCAACTGGACAGAAGAAAAATTCCTGCGCATCACCGAAGGCTCGGCGATACGCCGCATCGGCCACCTGCGCTGGCTGCGCAATATCGCCGTGGCGCTGGGCAATGCGCCTTATGAGGACGGCGTCGTGCTCGCGCTGCGCACGCGTTTGGGCCAGGACAGCATGCTGGACGAACATATCCACTGGGCGCTGGCGCAACAGCTCGCCCGCCGCGAAGCGCAGGGCATCGAGGTGCAGACGGCACAGAAAAAACGGCTGATACGGGCTGTGGAAAAAGGTTTGCCGAGGGACGCCTGACGGCGTGCGCCGCGCGGGCTTATCGCCGGAAGACTCACTCTGTGGATTTGTGCATAAAAATAAAAACACGTTGTCTTTCAACTGCAACAAAAAGAGCAAGTGATCGGCATAACGTTTTGGGATAAATAAATAAGCATATAAATCAAATAGATAAATATTTAATTTGTATGACGTTGATTTTTCAGGCAGGCGAGTTTATGTGCAGAGGCTGTGGATAACTCTGTTCACAACATTTTTAGCAGGCGTGTAAAACGGGACAAAAATCCGCGCCGGATAAGGCGTTGGACTTGAGTTTGAAACGAAGAGAAAATTGGAGCGGGAAACGAGACTCGAACTCGCGACCCCGACCTTGGCAAGGTCGTGCTCTACCAACTGAGCTATTCCCGCATAGAGATGCTTTTGGCATCCGGTCACCAAACACTGGCGTGACCTTTGAATTTTTGGAGCGGGAAACGAGGCTCGAACTCGCGACCTCAACCTTGGCAAGGTTGCGCTCTACCAACTGAGCTATTCCCGCGTCGCATAGGTACTGCTTGATACTGCTTTATTTATTCATCATGCCGCATCGCGACATTGTTGAATTTGGAGCGGGAAACGAGACTCGAACTCGCGACCCCGACCTTGGCAAGGTCGTGCTCTACCAACTGAGCTATTCCCGCCCGGCGTATCGATGGTGGAACGTTACGAAATTCTTCATCGGTACGGGGTGCGCATTATACGAGAAATCCTTTTTGCCGCAAGCCCCTGAAAGCAAAAAAACGCGATTTTTGTTTGATTGCCGATTAAAGCGCCAGATTGGCGAATTAAGCGGCTAAAAACGACGTTTTTTCCCCGCAGGGGCCGCCATCGCCTTAAAGCTGAATGAAATGTTCGCGGTAATAAGCCAGTTCGGCCACCGATTCACGGATGTCATCCAGCGCCTGATGGGTGCCCTGCTTCTTAAAGCCGCCGAGAATTTCCGGCTTCCAACGGCGCGCCAGTTCCTTCAGCGTGCTGACGTCCAGATAGCGGTAATGGAAGTAGGCCTCCAGCTCGGGCATATAGCGGAACAGGAAACGGCGATCCTGGCCCACGCTGTTGCCGCAAATCGGCGATTTGCCGGCCGGCACCCATTGCTGCAGGAAGGCGATGGTTTCCAGCTCGGCGGCGCGATCGTCCTGGCGGCTGGCTTTCACCCGCTCCACCAGCCCGCTGCCGGTATGGGTGCGCACGTTCCACTCGTCCATCAAGGCCAGCTGCTCGTCGGATTGGTGCACGGCGATCACCGGCCCTTCCGCCAGGATGTTCAGGTTGGCGTCGGTGACCAGCGTGGCGATCTCGATAATGCGGTCACGCTCGGGATCCAGCCCGGTCATCTCCAAATCGATCCAAATCAGGTTATTTTCGTTTCCTGTCATGATGTTTCCTGCCTAAAAGCCGAGAGAAAAACGCTGTGCGGACAAGACGACGGGCGCCGCCGGTGGCGACGCGCCGCAGCCGGCGGCTAACAACGGTTATTTAATATAAAATAGCGTGTATCATAGTCTTTTTGGTCGCCTTGGGCGACATATACCCTGACGGGTTCAAGGCTGCGCCGGGGGCAACTCCCCGCCGCGGCTGTGCGTATACGTAAAGGTATAAAACCGATTCAAGTGAGGCGCAGTGAGTAAGAACAAACTGTCCAAAGGTCAGCAACGCCGCGTGCAGGCGAACCATCAGCGCCGTTTGAAGCGCGCCGATAACAAACCGGAACCGGATGATTCCCAACTGGGCGAGCCGCAGGAAGGCGTCGTCATCAGCCGTTTCGGCATGCACGCCGACGTTGAGGCGCCGGATGGCACTCAGCACCGCTGCAACATCCGCCGCACGCTGCGTTCGCTGGTCACCGGCGATCGCGTGGTGTGGCGCCCCGGCCTGGGCACCCATGAAGGGGTGAAGGGCATCGTGGAAGCGGTGCACGAGCGCACCTCGGTGCTGACGCGCCCGGACTTCTATGACGGCGTGAAGCCGATCGCCGCTAATATCAATCAGATCGTCATCGTGTCGGCGATCCTGCCCGAGCTGTCGCTGAACATCATCGACCGCTATCTGGTGGCCTGCGAAACGCTCGAAGTCGAGCCGCTGATCGTGCTCAACAAAATTGACCTGCTGGACGCCGAAGCGCGCAAGCTGGTCGACGGCATGATGGATATCTATCGCAAGATTGGCTACCGGATGCTGGAAGTCTCCAGCCAAACGCGGGAAGGCATGGCGGAGTTCGAACAGGCGCTGGCCGGGCGCATCAGCATCTTCGCCGGCCAGTCGGGGGTCGGCAAATCCAGCCTGCTGAACGCGCTGCTGCCGCCGTCTGAAGAGCAAATTCTGGTAAATCAGGTTTCCGACGTCTCGGGCCTCGGGCAACATACCACCACCGCCGCGCGGCTGTACCACTTCCAGCACGGCGGCGACGTGATCGACTCCCCCGGAGTGCGCGAGTTTGGCCTGTGGCACCTGGAGCCGGAACAAATTACCCGCGGCTTTGTCGAATTCCGTGATTATTTAGGCGGTTGCAAATTCCGCGACTGCCGCCACGATACCGATCCCGGCTGCGCTATCCGCGCGGCGATGGAGAAAGGCGATATCGCGCAAGAGCGTTTCGACAACTACCACCGCATTCTGGAAAGCATGGCGCAGGTGAAGGTTCGCAAGAACTTCACGGACGCCGCAGACTGACACTGACGGGCGGGTATTGACGACGGCGGAGCCCTCGTTACAATGCGCGCCCTTTACCCTGATTCACGAGGTTAACGTGCTGGATAGCATCAAGATTAAACTGCAATATTGGCTGCCTAAGCTGGCGCTGACCCGCCTGGCGGGCTGGGGCGCCGACAAACGTGCCGGCTGGCTGACCCAACTGGTGGTCAAAACCTTCGCCCGCTACTACCGCGTGGACATGCAGGAAGCGCAAAACCCGGACCTGGCGTCTTACGCCACCTTCAACGACTTCTTCGTGCGCCCGCTGCGCGATGGCGCGCGCCCGATCATCGCCGACGCCAACTGGCTGGCGCTGCCCGCCGATGGCGCCATCAGCCAGCTCGGCCCGATCCGCGAGGACCAAATCTTCCAGGCCAAAGGCCACCACTACAGCCTGGAAGCGCTGCTGGCCGGCAACTACCTGTTGGCCGAGCCGTTCCGCAACGGCCTGTTCGCCACCACCTACCTGGCGCCGCGCGACTATCACCGCGTACACATGCCGTGCGCCGGCGTACTGCGCGAAATGATCTATGTGCCGGGCGATCTGTTCTCGGTCAACCCGCTCACCGCCGCCAACGTGCCTAACCTGTTCGCACGCAACGAGCGCGTGATCTGCGTCTTCGACACAGACATCGGGCCGATGGTGCAAATCCTGGTCGGCGCCACCATCGTCGGCAGTATCGAAACCGTCTGGGCCGGCACCGTCACGCCGCCGCGCGAAGGCATCATCAAACGCTGGACCTACCCGGCCGCCGGCGAAGAAGGCGCCATCGCGCTGGAAAAAGGCGCCGAGATGGGCCGTTTCAAACTCGGCTCCACGGTGATCAACCTGTTTACCGCAGGCAGCGTGCAGTTCGCGCCGCAGCTGCATAACGGCACCGTCACCCGCATGGGTGAAGCCTTCGCCGAAATCCCGGCCGCCGCTGAAACACCACAGACCCCGATCTAAAGGAATCGACGCCGTGCGCCTGATCATCACGCTTTTGCTCGGTTGCCTGCTGTGGCAACCGGCGCTGGCCGCCCCCGTGCCGACCGAGACCCAGCTCAAACAGGAGCTGAAGCAGGCGGAAAGCAGCAAAAACGCGCCGAATCAGGCGGAAACCACCGAGGCGCTGCAAAGCGCCCTCAACTGGCTGACGGAGCGCAAAGAGTCGCAGACTCGCTCCGAGCAGTATCAGAGAGTGATCGACGATTTCCCGAAGATGACGCAGGAACTGCGCCGTCAGTTGGTGCTGGAAAGCAACAAGATCCTGCCGAACGGCGACGATCTGCCGGCCGCCGAGCTGGAACAGCAGATCCTGCAAACCAGCAGCCTGCTGCTGGAACAGGCGCGCCTGCTGCAGCAAGAGCAGGATCGCACGCGGGAAATCAGCGATTCGCTCGGCCAGTTGCCGCAGCAGCAGACCGACGCTCGCCGTGCGCTGACGGAAGTGCAGCGCCGCCTGCAGGCGCAGCCCGCCAACCCGACCACGCCGTACGCGCAGGCCGCCCTGGCCCTGCTGCAGACCGAAGCGGCGGCGCGCAAAGCCAAAGTGGACGAGCTGGAGCTGGCGCAGCTGTCGGCCAACAACCGGCAGGAGCTGGCGCGCATGCGCGCCGAGGTCTATAAAAAGCGCCACGAGAAAATAGACGTTCAGCTGCAGGCGCTGCGCAACAACCTCAACGCCCAGCGCCAACGCGAAGCGGAACTGGCGCTGGAAAAAACCGAGCAGTTGGCCGAGCAGAACGGCGATTTGCCAAGAAGCATCAGCCAACAGCTGCAGATCAACCGCGAACTGTCCGCCGCGCTGAACAGCCAGGCGCAGCGCATGGATCTGATTTCGTCGCAGCAGCGGCAGGCGGCGGCGCAGACGCTGCAGGTGCGCCAGGCGCTGAGCACCATCATCGAACAGGCCCAATGGCTCGGCTCGTCGTCGGCGCTGGGGGAAACCCTGCGCGCCCAGGTGGCGACGCTGCCGGAAATGCCCAAGCCGCAACAGCTGGACGGCGACATGGCCCAGCTGCGCGTGCAGCGCCTGCAGTTTGAAAACCAGCTGGAAAAACTGTCGCAGCGCGAATTCAAGCGCGACGACGGCAGCGCGCTGACCAACCAGGAGCAGCGCATCGTCGATGCCCAGCTGCGCACCCAGCGCGAGCTGCTCAACTCGTTGTTGTCCGGTTGCGACACCCAAATCCTTGAGCTGACCAAGCTGAAGGTGGCCAACACCCAGTTGATCGAAGCGTTGAACGAGATCCGCGACGCCACCCACCGCTATCTGTTCTGGGTGCCGGACGTCAATCCGATCAACTTCTCTTATCCGCTCAACGTGGCGCACGATCTGACCCGCGTCCTGTCGCTGGACACGCTGTCGCAGCTCGGCGGCGCCTTCATGATGATGGTGACCAGCCGCGAAACGCTGATCCCGATCTTCGGCGCCCTGCTGCTGGTGATTTTCAGCATCAGTTCGCGCAAGCACTATCACGCCTTCCTCGAGCGCGCCAGCAGCCGCGTCGGCAAGGTGACGCAGGACGAATTCTTCCTGACGGTGCGCACCGTGTTCTGGTCGATTCTGGTGGCGATGCCGCTGCCGGTGCTGTGGGCCGCGCTCGGTTACGGCCTGCAGAGCGCCTGGAACTACCCGGTGGCGGAAGCGATCGGCAAAGGGGTGACCGCCACGCTGCCGATCCTGTGGATCTGCATGATCTGCGCCGCCTTCGCCCACCCGCAGGGGCTGTTCATCGTGCACTTCCGCTGGCCGGCGAAGCAGGTTTCGCGCGCCATGCGCTACTACAAGATGTCGATCTGGCTGATCGTGCCGCTGATCATGGCGCTGATCACCTTCGATAGCCTGAAAGAACGCGAGTTCGCCAACACCCTGGGGCGGCTGTGCTTTATCCTGCTGTGTCTGGCGCTGGCGCTGGTCACCCACAGCCTGAAACGCGCCGGCATTCCGCTGTATCTGGATAAAAACGGCTCCGGCGACAACATGCTCAACAGCGCCTTCTGGGGGCTGCTGCTGTCGGCGCCGCTGCTGGCGGCGCTGGCGTCGACCGTCGGTTACCTCACCACCGCGCAGGCGCTGTTGGCGCGCCTGGAAACCTCGGTGGCGATCTGGTTCCTGCTGCTGGTCATCTACCACATCATCCGCCGCTGGATGCTGATCCAACGGCGGCGCATCGCCTTCGATCGCGCCAAACAGCGCCGCGCCGATATCCTGGCCCAGCGCGCCCGCGGCGAAGACGAGACCTCGCACACCCCAAACAGCACCGAAGGCGCCATCGATCCGGACGATTCGGACTTCGATCTGGACACCATCAGCGCCCAGTCGCTGCGGCTGGTGCGGTCGATCCTGACGCTGATCGCGCTGGTGTCGGTGATCGTGCTGTGGTCCGAGATCCACTCCGCGTTCGCCTTCCTGGAAAACATCTCGCTGTGGGACGTGACTTCGACGGTCAACGGTGTGGAGACCGCCCATCCGATCACTCTCGGCGCGGTGCTGATCGCCATTCTGGTGCTGATCATCACCATGCAGCTGGTGCGCAACCTGCCGGCGCTGCTGGAGCTGGCGGTGCTGCAGCACCTGGATCTGTCGCCGGGCACCGGCTACGCCATCACCACCATCACCAAGTACTTGCTGCTGCTGTTCGGCGCGGTGCTCAGCTTCGCCTGGATCGGCATCGAATGGTCAAAACTGCAGTGGGTGGTTACCGCGCTCAGTCTGGGGTTGGGCTTCGGCATGCAGGAGATCTTCTCCAACTTCATCTCCGGCCTGATCATCCTGTTCGAGAAACCGATCCGCATCGGCGACACCGTGACGATCCGCAACCTGACCGGCACCGTCACCAAGATCAATACCCGCGCCACCACCATTTCGGACTGGGATCGCAAAGAGATCATCGTGCCGAACAAAGCGTTCATCACCGAACAGTTCGTCAACTGGTCGCTGTCGGACACCCTGACCCGTGTGGTGCTGACCGTACCGGCGCCGGGCGAAGCCAACAGCGAGGAGGTGACCAAGATCCTGATGAACGCCGCCGAGCGCTGTTCGCTGGTGCTGGATAATCCGGCGCCGGAGGTTTACCTGGTCGATCTGCAACAGGGCATCCAGATCTTCGAGATGCGTATTTACGCCGCCGAGATGGGCCACCGCATGCCGCTGCGCCACGAGATCCACCAGCTGATCCTGGCGGGCTATCGCGAGCACGGCATCACGCTGCCGTACCCGCCGTTCCAGGTGCGCACCGAGACGCTGTCGCGGTTGACCAACAACGGCCGTACGCCGCCGTCTACGCCGGCGCCGAACACCAAGCGCGACGCCGGGGGGCTGTAAGCGCTTCTCGCGATAAAAAAAGGGTCGGCATTTGCCGACCCTTTTTGCTTTTTTCACCGCCTGAAACGTCAGGCGATCCCGACCGGGAAGGCCAACACGTCACTCAGGCTCTCGGCGCCCAGCGCCAGCATCACCAGACGATCCACGCCCAGCGCTACGCCGGAACATTCCGGCATGCCGTGCTGCAATGCCGCCAACAGGTTGTAGTCGATCGGTTGCTGCGGCAGACCGCGCTCCGCGCGTTTGCGGTTGTCCTGCTCGAAGCGCTGCTGTTGTTCACGGCCGTCGGTCAGCTCGCGGAAACCGTTCGCCAGCTCAATGCCCTTGAAATACACCTCGAAGCGCTCCGCCACGCGGTGGTCTTCGGTGCTGATCTCCGCCAACGCCGCCTGGCTGGCCGGGAAGTGGTAAACGAACGCCGGCTTTTCACGGCCGATATGCGGTTCCACGCCCACGGTGAACAGCAGCTGCAGCAGCGTATCGCGATCTTCTTCGGTATCGGCGATGTTGCTCAGATCGAGTTTGGCCGCCGCTTCGCGCAGCTGCGCCTTCTCCGCCGACAGCGGATCGATGTCCAGATGGCGCAGGAACGCTTGCTGATAGGACAGGGTCTCCGCGCTCTCGCAGTCCAGCACCTGTTGCAGCAGATCGTCCACCTCATTCATCAGGCGGTACATGTCGTAGTGCGGACGGTACCACTCCAGCATGGTGAATTCGGGGTTATGGTGCTGCCCGGCCTCTTCATTGCGGAAGCTGCGCCCCATTTGGTAGATCGGGCCGCTGCCCGCCGCCAGCAGGCGCTTCATGTGATATTCCGGGCTGGTCATCATGTATAGCGTCAGGCCCTCTGCCGCCCCCGGCCCGACGAAACGCGTCTCGAACGGGAACAGGTGAACGTCGGTGACCGTCGCCTGGCTCATGGTGGGCGTCTCAACTTCCAGCACGCCACGATCGGCGAAGAAACGCCGGATCTCAGCCAGAATCGCTGCGCGTTTCAACAAATTGGCGATGGGTGCACTAGGCTGCCAGCTTGCCGTTTCGCTCATGGTAATTAACTCCGAAATCAAACAGGGGATGCAGTCTACTCGCATCCTTGCAGCCAAACAAATTCTTCACGATGCGCAACCGGCCATAACGCCAATTTCCGATAAATAGGCGGCAAAAGCGCGTTAAAAAGGGTAAAGCACGCCGAACGCGCGAAAAGGCAGGCAAGCCTGTTGGGCAAGCGTTAATCGACAAAACAATCGATCACATCAAATTTCGACTACTTAACTTTAGGTATAGTTAATTCCCCATTATTGGTGGGAGATATCTATCCTTAACCTTTAAGCAACATTAATCGGTTCAATTAGTTAGCACCCGAAGAGTTCGCTAAATTTTAAGCATAGATATTTAACTTGCCGTTCTTAACAAGAACATTGGAGGAATGCAGTGCAAACCTTTAACGCCGATCTTGCCATTATTGGGGCCGGGGGCGCTGGTTTACGTGCAGCAATAGCCGCAGCGGAAGCCAATCCCCAACTGAAAATCGCGCTGATCTCTAAGGTCTACCCGATGCGCAGCCACACGGTCGCCGCCGAGGGGGGCTCCGCCGCCGTCACTCAGGATCATGATACCTTCGACTACCACTTCCACGACACCGTCGCCGGCGGCGACTGGCTGTGCGAGCAGGACGTGGTCGATCACTTCGTGCATCAGTGCCCGCGCGAGATGACCCAGCTCGAACAATGGGGCTGCCCGTGGAGCCGCAAACCGGACGGTTCGGTCAACGTGCGGCGTTTCGGCGGCATGAAGATCGAACGCACCTGGTTCGCCGCCGACAAGACCGGCTTCCACATGCTGCACACCCTGTTCCAGACCTCGCTGAAATACCCGCAAATTCAACGCTTCGACGAGCACTTCGTGCTGGATATCCTGGTGGATGACGGCCAGGCGCGCGGCCTGGTGGCGCTCAACATGATGGAAGGCACCCGCGTGCAGATCCGCGCCAACGCGGTGGTGATGGCCACCGGCGGCGCCGGGCGCGTTTACCGCTACAACACCAACGGCGGCATCGTCACCGGCGACGGCATGGGCATGGCGTTCCACCACGGCGTACCGCTGCGCGACATGGAGTTCGTGCAGTATCACCCGACCGGCCTGCCCGGTTCCGGCATCCTGATGACCGAGGGCTGCCGCGGCGAAGGTGGCATCCTGGTGAACAAAGACGGCTACCGCTACCTGCAAGACTACGGCATGGGCCCGGAAACCCCGCTGGGCGAGCCGAAGAACAAATACATGGAGCTGGGCCCGCGCGACAAAGTGTCCCAGGCCTTCTGGCACGAATGGCGCGCCGGCCGCACCATCGCCACCCCACGCGGCGACGTGGTCTACCTCGATCTGCGCCACCTGGGCGAGAAAAAGCTGCTGGAACGGCTGCCGTTCATCTGCGAACTGGCCAAGGCCTATGTCGGCGTCGATCCGGTGAAAGATCCGATCCCGGTGCGCCCTACCGCGCACTACACCATGGGCGGCATTGAAACCGACCAGAACTGTGAAACCCGCATCAAGGGGCTGTTCGCGGTCGGCGAGTGCTCCTCCGTCGGCCTGCACGGCGCCAACCGCCTCGGCTCCAACTCGCTGGCGGAACTGGTGGTGTTCGGCCGCGTCGCCGGTGAGCATGCGGCGCGCCGCGCGCTGGAAACCGCGCCGGCCAACGGCAGCGCGCTGGATGCGCAAACCCGCGACGTCGAAACCCGCCTGAGCAACCTGATGAAGCAGGAAGGCAACGAAAACTGGGCGAAGATCCGCGACGAAATGGGGCTGTCGATGGAAGAAGGCTGCGGCATCTACCGCACGCCGGAGCTGATGCAAAAAACCATCGATAAGCTGGCCGAGCTGAAAGAGCGCTTCAAACGCGTCAAAATCACCGACAACTCCAGCGTGTTCAATACCGATCTGCTGTACACCATCGAGCTGGGCTACGGCCTGGACGTCGCCGAATGTATGGCGCACTCCGCGTTTAACCGCAAAGAGTCGCGCGGCGCCCATCAGCGCCTGGACGAAGGCTGCACCGAGCGTGACGACGTCAACTTCCTCAAGCATACGCTGGCGTTCCATAACCCGCAGGGCGCGCCGCGTCTCGAATACAGCGACGTGAAAATCACCAAACTGCCGCCGGCCAAACGCGTCTACGGCGCAGAAGCCGAAGCGCAGGAGAAAAAGAATAAGGAGCAGGCAAATGGCTGAGATGCAAACCCTGAAGATCGACGTCATGCGCTATAACCCGGAAAGTGACGCCGAGCCGCATTTCGTCACTTACGCCGTGCCTTATGATGAACAGACCTCGCTGCTTGATGCGCTGAGCTACATCAAGGATAACCTGGCGCCAGACCTCTCCTACCGCTGGTCGTGCCGCATGGCGATCTGCGGCTCCTGCGGCATGATGGTCAACCGCGTGCCGAAGCTGGCGTGCAAAACCTTCCTGCGCGACTACGTCGGCGGCATGAAGGTCGAAGCGCTGGGCAACTTCCCGATCGAGCGCGATCTGGTGGTCGACATGACCCACTTCATCGAGAGCCTGGAGGCGATCAAACCGTACATCATCGGCAACGATCGCAAACCGGAGGATGGCCCGAACGTGCAGACCCCGGCGCAGATGGCCAAATACCACCAGTTCTCCGGCTGCATCAACTGCGGCCTGTGCTACGCCGCGTGCCCGCAGTTCGGCCTCAACCCCGAGTTTATCGGCCCGGCGGCGATCACGCTGGCGCACCGCTATAACCTGGACAACCGCGACCACGGCAAGAAACAGCGCATGCCGCAGCTCAACGGCCAAAACGGCGTCTGGAGCTGCACCTTCGTCGGCTATTGCTCTGAAGTCTGCCCGAAACACGTCGATCCCGCCGCCGCCATCCAGCAGGGCAAGGTGGAGAGCGCCAAAGACTTCATGATCGCCATGCTGAAGCCGCAATAAGGGAGAAAAATTGCCATGACAACTCAACGTAAGCCCTATGTGCGCACCATGACGCCCACCTGGTGGCAAAAGCTCGGCTTCTACCGTTTCTACATGCTGCGCGAAGGCACCTCGGTGCTGGCGGTGTGGTTCAGCATCGTGCTGCTGTACGGCGTGTTCGCGCTGAAGGGCGGCGCCGAGAGCTGGGCCGGCTTCGTCAGTTTCTTGCAGAATCCGCTGGTGCTGTTGATCAACGTCGTCGCCCTGCTGGCGGCGGCGCTGCACACCAAAACCTGGTTCGATCTGGCGCCGAAGGCCGCCAATATCGTGGTCAACAGCGAGAAAATGGGGCCGGGCCCCATCGTGAAAGGGCTGTGGGCCGTCACCATCGTCGTCAGCGTGGTCATCCTGGCCGTGGCCCTGATCTAATCCGGAGGAAACATGATAAATCAAGCACCTAAACGTTCCGACGAGCCGGTTTTCTGGGGATTGTTCGGCGCCGGCGGCATGTGGGGCGCGATCGTCGCGCCGGCCATCGTGCTGCTGGTCGGCATTCTGCTGCCGCTGGGGCTGTTCCCCGGTGAGGCGCTGGGTTACGAGCGCGTGCTGGCGTTCTGCCAGAGCCTGATCGGCCGCCTGTTCCTGCTAATGATGATCATTCTGCCGCTGTGGTGCGGCCTGCACCGCATCCACCATGCGATGCACGATCTGAAGATCCACGTGCCGGCCGGCAAGTGGGTGTTCTACGGTCTGGCGGCGATCCTTAGCGTCGTCACCGTCATCGGCGTCGTCACGCTGTAAACCGCTCAGGCGGCCAACGCCCGTTGGCCGCCCTTTTCTCATCGGCTACACTGTCTACTCGCCCCCGGTAAACAGGAGTCACCGATGCGTTTATGGTCAAAGCTTAGCGTCATGCTTTCCGCCCTGCTTTCCGTCGCTTGCAGCATCTCCCCGCCTAAAGACATCAAGGTCGTGACCCCTTTCGACAGCCAGCGCTATCTCGGCACCTGGTATGAGATTGCACGTCTGGATCATCGCTTCGAACGCGGTTTACAGCAGGTGACCGCCCACTACAGCCCGCGTGCCGACGGCGGACTGAAAGTCATCAATCGCGGCTTCAATCCGCAGAAACAGCAATGGCAAGAAAGCGAAGGCAAAGCCTACTTTATCGGTTCACCGCAGGTCGCGGCGCTGAAAGTGTCGTTCTTCGGTCCCTTCTATGGCGGCTACAACGTGATTGCCCTGGATCCGGCGTATCGCTACGCGCTGGTTTGCGGCCCGAACCGCGACTATCTGTGGATCCTGTCGCGCACGCCGACGCTTGACGCCAGCGTACGCGACCGTTTATTGCAGACAGCCAAGGGCTACGGTTTCGCCACCGATGCGCTGATCTGGGTGCAGCAGTCCGCCGATCAGTGACTGCTGAACTTCAGCCCGAGTATGCCGACCACGATCAGGCACAGGCTGATGATGCGCGCAATATTGGTCGATTCCCCCAACAGCACCATGCCCATGATGGCCGCGCCCACCGCGCCGATGCCGGTCCACACCGCGTAGGCGGTGCCGGCGGGCAGCGTTTTCATGGCGTTGGCCAACAGCAACATGCTGACCACCATTGCGGCGATGGTGATGATGCTCGGCGTCAGCCGGGTAAAACCGTGGGTGTATTTCAGACCGATAGCCCAAACCACTTCGAGCAAACCGGCGATAAGCAAAATAATCCAGGCCATGAGACGGCCTCCCTACCACTGGGGTCGTCCCCGATAAAATGACGCGTAAACGGGTCGTCCCGTTCAGCTGAGTGATGAATGGCGGGCAACCTCACCCGCACTGCGGCAGGATAGCAGCAGCGTTAACGCGCAAGCAAGAGGTGGAAATGCGGCGGCCCTCCGCAGCGGGAACGCCGCCGGGTGGAATGCGGATTATTCCGCGCTGCGCTGAATAGCCTTGCCGCCGGCCTGAATGTCTTCACCCACGCCGCGGGTGGTGTTGCAGGCGGTCAGCGAGCTCAAAATCATCAAAGAGAAGATCGCGATAATACTTTTCTTCAGCATAAGAAAGTCCTTATTTGTCGTTGATGAAAAAGTACGGCTTTCTAAGCGTAGTCAAAATTGGCGCAGAGAGTGGAATCGCCACCGGCTTTGTGGCGCGAATACATCGGGTTAAGGGCCGGGTCAGCTGGCCGTGCGCGAAATGGCGCCGCCGAGATGCTGAACGTCTTCGCCGAAACCGCGAAACGTATTGCAACTGCTGAGGGAGAAAAGGAACAACAGGGAGAGCACGGCCAACAACGTTTTCTTGAACATGCGGATTTTCTGCCAACGAACGGGGATGGGGTAAAACAGAGGAACCGCCAGGGTTCCTCTGTTTTGAAACTTATTTAACGCGAGAGACGTATTCGCCAGAACGAGTGTCAACCTTGATCACTTCGCCGATCTGGACGAACAACGGCACTTTCACCACGGCGCCGGTGCTCAGGGTCGCCGGCTTGCCGCCAGTCCCTGCGGTATCGCCTTTCAGGCCAGGATCGGTATCGGTGATTTCCGCTTCGATGAAGTTCGGCGGCTGAACGGCGATTGGACGGCCATCCCACAGGGTGATGATGCACTCTGCGTTATCCTGCAGCCATTTGGCCGCGTCACCGACGGTTTTGCCGTCAACCTGATGCTGTTCGAAAGACTCAGGGTGCATGAAGTGGTAGAACTCACCGTCGCTGTACAGGTAGTTCATGTTGGTGTCCATCACGTCTGCGCCTTCGCAAGAATCGGTAGACTTGAAGGTTTTTTCCACGCGGGTGCCGGTCAGCAGACGACGCATTTTCACGCGTGCAAACGCCTGGCCTTTGCCCGGCTTAACGAACTCACTGGCTTCGACGGCGTAAGGTTCGCCCTCGAACATGATTTTAAGACCCGGACGGAAATCGTTGCTAGAATAAGTCGCCATGATGGCCCTCTGAATATTTGAACTGGTAGCTTAGCCAAAAAAATGGCACACATTATAACCCAAAGTACGGCACATAGAGAAGATTGGTTGCATCAACTCGCCGATGTTATTACCGATCCCGATGAATTACTGCAGCTTTTGTCACTGAATACGCACCCGGAACTGCCGCAGGGGCGAGATGCCCGCCGGCTGTTTGCCCTGCGCGTGCCGCGCGCCTTCGCTGCGCGCATGCGCCCCGGCGATGCCAACGACCCGCTGCTGCGCCAGGTGCTGACCGCCAGAGAAGAGTTCATCAACGCCCCAGGGTTCACCACCGATCCGCTCGATGAGCAGCGCAGCGTGGTGCCGGGCCTGCTGCACAAATACCGCAATCGCGCGCTGCTGCTGGTCAAAGGCGGCTGTGCGGTCAACTGCCGTTACTGCTTCCGCCGCCACTTCCCCTATCAGGATAATCAGGGCAACAAGAACAACTGGCGGCAGGCGCTGGATTATATCCGCCAACACCCGGAACTCGACGAGATCATTTTTTCCGGCGGCGATCCGCTGATGGCCAAAGACAGCGAGTTGGAGTGGCTGGTCGGCGAACTGGAGGCCATCCCGCACCTGAAACGCCTGCGCATTCACACCCGTCTGCCGGTGGTGATCCCGGCGCGCATTACGCCGGCGTTGTGCCGCCTGCTGTCAGCCTCGCGCCTGCAGGTGCTGATGGTCACACACATCAACCACGCCAACGAAATCGACCGCGAGCTGCGGAGCGCCATGGCCCAGCTGCGCCTCGCCGGCGTCACGCTGCTCAACCAGAGCGTGTTGCTGCGCGACGTCAACGACGATGCCGACACGCTGGCGGCGCTCAGCAACGCGCTGTTCGACGCCGGCATCCTGCCCTACTATATCCACGTGCTGGACAAGGTGCAGGGCGCGGCGCACTTCATGGTCAGCGACGATGAAGCGCGCGTCATCATGCAGGCGCTGCTGAGCAAGGTGTCCGGTTATCTGGTGCCGCGCCTGACGCGTGAAGTGGGCGGCGAACCGAGCAAAACGCCGATCGACCTGCGCCTGATGCAGGAATGACGCGCGCCACATGGCCCGATGGAACGAAAAGAGGAATGCCGTGGCATTCCTCTTTTTTTATCTCTGTGCGGCGTTTGGCCTCAGCGCCTTACGGGCACTTGTAAACCTGGCCGACCATTTTGCTGTCCAGCGGCGCGAAGCTGGAGAGCAGGTTCTGGCTTGGGCTGTTGGCGCCGTAAATGACGTTGCCGCCCATCGCCGCCGCCTTGTTGCGCAGATCGTTGGCCGCACCGCGCATGGAGCTGCCCTCACCGCCGTTGCCGGACAGCCAGTTGCTCTGGGTGCCGGTCACTTCCCCCAGCAGCTGGCATTCCGCCGCCGGCTTGCTGTCGGTGAACTTGATCTGCTGACCCGCAGCGGTCAGTTCATGAGTGGTGCTGCAACCCGCCAGCAGCATCGCTGCCGAAAGACCCAGTAAGGCTTTAATCCGCATCTTGTTCCCCATTCGATGTTGAGAATTACGCAAAAGCTTATCAGAAAGCGATGCCATCTCTTAAGCATCCGTTGCCACGGCTAGCGGGCCAACGTCTTGAGCGACAGCTGATGACTTACCAGTTTACCAGTTAAATCGCCTCCGGCGGCAAAAATATCATCAAATACAGTGCGGCGGCGCTCAGGCATAAAAAAACCCCGGTCACTTGACCGGGGTTCTCAGCACACAAGCGTGTGGGGGATGATTACATCATGCCGCCCATACCGCCCATGCCACCCATGCCGCCTGCTGCGCCCAGATCCGGTGCGTCAGCCTTCGGCAGGTCGGTGACCATGCATTCGGTGGTGATCATCAGGCCAGCCACGGAAGCCGCGTACTGCAGAGCAGAACGGGTCACTTTGGTTGGATCCAGGATACCCATCGCGATCATGTCGCCGTATTCTTCAGAGTAAGCGTTGTAGCCGTAGCTGCCTTCGCCCGCTTTCACCTGGTTGGCGATAACGGAAGCTTCTTCACCGGCGTTGACCACGATCTGACGCAGAGGGGCTTCCATTGCGCGCAGCGCAACTTTGATACCCACGTTCTGGTCTTCGTTGTCGCCTTTCAGCGCGGCGATTTTGCCTGCAACGCGGATCAGCGCGACGCCACCGCCGGCAACCACGCCTTCTTCCACTGCAGCGCGGGTCGCGTGCAGGGCGTCTTCAACGCGTGCTTTCTTCTCTTTCATTTCAACTTCAGTCGCTGCGCCAACCTTGATAACGGCAACGCCGCCGGCCAGTTTCGCTACGCGCTCCTGCAGTTTTTCACGATCGTAGTCAGAGGTCGCTTCTTCGATCTGCTGACGGATCTGAGCAACGCGGCCCTGGATGGTCGCTTCGTCGCCCACGCCATCGATGATGATGGTGGTGTCTTTGTTGATGACAACGCGTTTCGCCTGACCCAGGTCTTCCAGGGTGGCTTTTTCCAGCTCCAGACCGATCTCTTCAGAGATAACGGTACCGGCAGTCAGGGTCGCGATGTCCTGCAGCATGGCTTTACGACGGTCGCCGAAGCCAGGCGCCTTAACGGCAGCCACTTTCACGATGCCGCGCATGGTGTTGACCACCAGGGTCGCCAGCGCTTCACCTTCAACGTCTTCAGCGATGATCAGCAGCGGTTTGCCTGCTTTGGCAACGGCTTCCAGCACCGGCAGCATTTCGCGGATGTTGGAGATCTTCTTGTCAGCCAGCAGGATGAACGGGCTTTCCAGCTCAACAGAACCGGTTTCCGGCTTGTTGATGAAGTATGGGGACAGGTAACCGCGGTCGAACTGCATACCTTCAACCACGTCCAGCTCGTCTTGCAGGCCGGTGCCTTCTTCAACGGTGATAACGCCTTCTTTGCCCACTTTCTCCATCGCTTCCGCGATCAGTTTACCCACGGTTTCGTCGGAGTTGGCGGAGATGGTGCCCACCTGAGCGATAGCTTTGGAATCGGAGCAAGGTACGGACAGTTTTTTCAGTTCTTCAACCGCAGCGACAACCGCTTTGTCGATGCCGCGCTTCAGATCCATGGGGTTCATGCCGGCAGCAACCGCTTTCAGGCCTTCGGTGATGATGGATTGAGCCAGTACGGTTGCCGTGGTGGTGCCGTCGCCCGCCGCGTCGTTCGCTTTGGAGGCCACTTCTTTCACCATCTGTGCGCCCATGTTCTCGAACTTGTCTTCCAGCTCGATTTCACGCGCAACGGAAACGCCGTCTTTGGTGATGGTCGGCGCGCCGAAAGATTTATCCAGCACTACGTTGCGGCCTTTCGGGCCCAGGGTCACTTTTACTGCATCAGCGAGAACATTCACGCCGCGGAGCATTTTCACGCGAGCGTCATTGCCGAATTTTACGTCTTTAGCTGCCATTGGTATTTCCCTTCAACTCGTTCAGTTCAGAAGATAAAGCGCAATTACGCTTCAACAATTGCCAGAATGTCGCTTTCGGACATGATCAACACTTCTTCATTGTCGATCTTCTCTGCTTTCACGCCGTAGCCGTCGTTGAAAATCACGATATCGCCAACTTTCACATCCAGCGGTTGGATGTTGCCGTTTTCCAGCACACGCCCTTTACCCACTGCAACCACTTCACCGCGAGTGGATTTACCCGCAGCAGAGCCAGTCAGGACGATGCCGCCAGCAGATTTTGATTCAACTTCTTTGCGCTTGACGATAACGCGGTCATGCAATGGACGAATACTCATTGAACGCTCTCCTGTAAGAAGGTCTCTATCAGATTTAGGGTTGTACACCGGGTGGTTGTTATTACCGGCCTCGTGGCATTTGAGATGGGGGCGTTCCAGCCCCCTTCAAGGGGGCTAGCGAAAAAAATTTCGCATTTTTGGTTCGGCGAGTGCCGCAGAGATGAAAAACGCGGCCTGGGCCGCGTTTGCTTAACGATCGTGAGGTTTGCGATCCTCGTCCGGGCGATGTTCCAGCACCGGGCGCTCGTCGTCCTTGCGCTGGAATTCGCCGTCAAAGGTATTGCCGTTGGCGGCGTCGCCGCCCGTCCAACCGCCGGGGCGATACACCGACAGATGCGGCATCAGCTTCAGCGTCAGCGATTTTTGCACCGGCGGCAGCAGCAGCAGCAGGCCGAGGAAGTCGGTGAAGAAGCCCGGAATCAGCAGCAGGAAGCCCGCCAGCACCAGCGAAACGCTTTTCACCATTTCCGCCGCCGGGCTTTCGCCGGCCGCCAGTTTTTGCTGCATCTGCACGAAGGTTTTCATGCCCTGATTGCGCACCAGCGAAATGCCGACGCAGGAGCTGAACACCACCAGCAACAGGGTGACAGCCACGCCGAGCACGGCGGCGACTTTGATAAAGATGGATATTTCTATGTAAGCCAGCAGAAATATCAGCAGTAGCGGTAACCAGCGCACCTGGTTCTCCTATCGGTAGGTAAAGCGCGGCCGCCAAGGGGGCGACGGCGCGAAAAAAGAGGCCGTAAACGGCCGACACCATTACAATGAGGGCATCCCCCCACCATTTCAACCGAGAGCTGGTTTTTATTGCTAAAGTTCACAAACGTGAAAGAAGTCACAGAACCGGAAAAGGGCATATCCTTAAACACCATAAGGTGATCTGGATTCAGTCATTTCTTATCAACCAGCATATGATCTGGGCAGCAACGGGCGATTTGGTTAATCGTTTCACGCCCCAAGCCTTCGGCAATATTAATTTAGGCTGTGCCCTTTAGCCTTGACCTGACAAATTATTAATTCGGCAGCAACACATAGAGAAGGTTCTCATGTCAAACAACATTCGTATCGAAGAAGACCTGTTAGGAACACGTGAAGTCCCCGCAGACGCTTACTACGGAGTTCACACTCTGCGTGCGATTGAAAACTTCTACATCAGCAACAGCAAAATCAGCGATGTCCCTGAGTTCGTTCGCGGCATGGTGATGGTGAAAAAGGCCGCGGCGATGGCCAACAAAGAACTCAAAACCATCCCGCGCAAAATCGCCGACGTGATCATCCAGGCCTGCGACGAGGTGCTGGATAAAGGCAAGTGCATGGATCAGTTCCCGGTGGACGTATTCCAGGGCGGCGCGGGCACCTCGCTGAACATGAACACCAACGAAGTGCTGGCGAACATCGGCCTGGAGCTGATGGGCCATCAAAAAGGCGAATACCAGTACCTGAATCCGAACGATCACCTCAATAAATGCCAGTCCACCAACGACGCCTACCCGACCGGATTCCGCATCGCGGTGTACGCCTCCAACCAGAAACTGATCGACGCCATCAACCAGCTGCGCGAAGGCTTCGATCGCAAGGCGAAAGAGTTCGAAACCATTCTGAAAATGGGCCGCACCCAGCTGCAGGACGCGGTGCCGATGACCCTCGGCCAGGAATTCCACGCCTTCAGCGTGCTGCTGAACGAAGAGACCCGCAACCTGCACCGCACCGCGGAGCTGCTGCTGGAAGTGAACCTGGGCGCCACCGCCATCGGCACCGCGCTCAACACCCCGGAAGGCTATCAGCCGCTGGCGGTGCAAAAACTGGCGGAAGTCAGCGGCCTGCCGGTGGTGCCGGCGGAAGACCTGATCGAGGCCACCTCCGACTGCGGCGCCTACGTGATGGTGCACAGCGCGCTCAAACGCCTGGCGGTGAAACTGTCCAAAATCTGCAACGACCTGCGCCTGCTCTCCTCCGGCCCGCGCGCCGGCCTGAACGAAATCAACCTGCCGGAGCTGCAGGCGGGATCGTCCATCATGCCGGCCAAAGTGAACCCGGTGGTGCCGGAAGTGGTCAATCAGGTGTGTTTCAAGGTGATTGGCAACGACACTTGCGTTACCATGGCGGCCGAAGCGGGCCAGCTGCAGTTGAACGTGATGGAGCCGGTGATCGGCCAGGCGATGTTCGAGTCGATCCACATCCTGACCAACGCCTGTTACAACCTGCTGGAAAAATGCATTAACGGCATCACCGCGAATAAAGAAGTCTGCGAACACTACGTCTTCAACTCGATCGGTATCGTCACCTATCTGAACCCGTTCATCGGCCACCATAACGGTGACATCGTCGGGAAGATCTGCGCCGAAACCGGCAAGAGCGTGCGCGAAGTGGTGCTGGAACGCGGCCTGCTGACCGAAGCCGAGCTGGATGACATCTTCTCCGTGGAGAACCTGATGCACCCGGCCTATAAAGCCAAACGCTATACGGATGAAAATGAACAATAACAGACCTACCCGGTAGCCCTGAAAGGCACGCTAAATCCTCTGGATAGCGTGCCTTTTTACTTTTAGGCGCCCACAAAATTTTAACGTTTGATTTTCAATTTCTCTCATTTTAAGGAGTAAACACTATGCTAGCCGTAGAATTGGTTATCGTTCTGCTGGCCATCTTTTTAGGGGCCAGGTTGGGCGGTATCGGTATCGGGTTCGCGGGGGGATTGGGCGTTCTGGTCCTGGCGCTGATCGGCGTCAAGCCGGGCAGCATTCCTTTCGACGTGATTTCCATCATCATGGCGGTGATCGCGGCGATCTCCGCCATGCAGGTCGCCGGGGGGATGGACTACCTGGTGCAGCAGACCGAAAAGCTGCTGCGCAAGAACCCCAAACATATCACCATTCTCGCCCCTATCGTCACCTACTTCCTGACCATCTTCGCCGGCACCGGCAACATCTCGCTCTCGGCGCTGCCGGTGATCGCCGAAGTGGCGAAAGAACAGGGCATTAAACCTTGCCGGCCGCTGTCGACCGCCGTCGTCTCCGCCCAGATCGCCATCACCGCCTCGCCAATCTCCGCCGCGGTGGTGTACATGTCTTCGGTGATGGAAGGCCACGGCGTCAGCTACCTGCACCTGCTGATGGTGGTGATCCCGTCCACCTTCTGCGCGGTGCTGGTGATGTCGCTGCTGGTGACCTGGCTGTTCGACTCCAAACTGTCTAACGATCCGGTGTACCTGAAACGCCTGGAAGAAGGCCTAATCACCCTGCGCGGCAACAACGCGCTGGCGATCAAACCGCGCGCCAAAACCTCGGTGCTGCTGTTCCTGCTGGGCGTGCTGTGCGTGGTCGCCTACGCCATCATCAACAGCCCGGGCCTGGGCCTGGTGGCCAAGCCGCTGATGAACACCACCAACGCCATCCTGATCATCATGCTGAGCGTCGCCACGCTGACCACCCTGCTGTGCCGCGTCGACACCGACATGGTGCTGAACTCCAGCACCTTCAAGGCCGGCATGAGCGCCTGTATCTGTATCCTCGGCGTCGCCTGGCTGGGCGACACCTTCGTACAGGCCAACATAGACTGGATCAAAGAGACGGCCGGCAGCGTCATTCAGGCGCACCCGTGGCTGCTGGCGGTGATCTTCTTCTTCTGCTCGGCGCTGCTGTACTCGCAGGCTGCCACCGCCAAGGCGCTGATGCCGATGGCGCTGGCGCTGAACGTGTCGCCGCTGACCGCCGTCGCCTCCTTCGCCGCCGTTTCCGGCCTGTTCATCCTGCCGACCTACCCGACGCTGGTCGCCGCGGTGCAGATGGACGATACCGGCACCACGCGCATCGGCCGCTTCGTGTTCAACCATCCGTTCTTCATTCCCGGCACCCTGGGCGTGATCTTCGCTGTGGTATTCGGCTTCCTGCTCGGCAGCGTCATGCTGTAACGCTTCGACCGGGGCTGCGGCCCCGGTTTTACTTTTGGCGATAAACTCACCTTCTAGCCAATCCGCCTTCAGGGTATAGTGCCCATTCGAACCGATGAGAGGGCTGAAGATGTCTGATTGCGAAGCTGTCGTCATACTCTGTACCGCACCCGATGAAGCCAGCGCCCAGGAACTGGCGGCGCGGGTCCTGGGCGATAAGCTGGCGGCCTGCGCCACGCTGCTGCCCGGCGCCACCTCGCTGTATTACTGGGAAGGGAAACTGGAACAGGAATACGAGGTGCAGATGCTGTTCAAAAGCGATCGCCGCCGTCAGCAGGCCCTGCTCGACACCCTGAAACAACATCACCCCTACCAGACGCCCGAGCTGCTGGTCTTGCCGGTGATGGCCGGAGATAAAGACTACCTGTCATGGATCAACGCTTCATTAAACTGATTTTGCTGCTGTGCAGCCTGTTCTTCCTGCCGCAGGCGGCGCAGGCTTCGCTGTTCGCACCGACGGGCGGCAGCCAGTTCGTGCCCGTCGATCGGGCCTTCGCTTTCGATTTCAAACAGCAAGGCAACCAGGTAACGCTGAACTGGCAGATCCGCCCCGGCTATTACCTGTATCGTCAGCAGATCAAACTGGTGCCCCAGCAGGCGACGCTTGGCGCCTTTACCCTGCCGGAAGGATTGAGCCACAAGGACGAGTTCTTCGGCGAAGTCGCCATCTTCAAGCAGCAGCTTAATCTGCAGGTGCCTCTGCAACAGGCGGCGGCCAACGCCAGCCTCAGCGTCACCTATCAGGGCTGCGCCGAGGCCGGTTTCTGCTATCCGCCGGAAACCCGGGTGATCCCGCTGGATGCCGTCAGCGCAAACGCTGCCGCCCCGCTCCCGGCCGCTGCACCGGCTGAAGCGCCCGCCGCACCGGCCAGCCTGCCGTTTTCGCCGCTGTGGGCATTGCTGATCGGCATCGGCATCGCCTTTACCCCCTGCGTGCTGCCGATGTACCCGCTGATCTCCGGCATCATTCTCGGCCGCGACCGGCCGCAAAGCAGCGGCCGCATTCTGGCGCTGGCGGTGGTTTACGTGCAGGGCATGGCGCTCACCTACACCTTGCTGGGATTGGTAGTGGCCGCCGCCGGATTGCAGTTCCAGGCGGCGCTGCAACACCCTTACGTGCTGATCGGCCTGTCGGCGCTGTTCATCGCCCTGGCGCTATCGATGTTCGGCCTCTATTCCCTGCAGCTGCCCTCGGCGCTGCAAACCCGGCTGGCGAACTGGAGCAACACCCAGCGCGGCGGCTCGCTGACCGGCGTGTTCCTGATGGGCGCCCTGGCCGGGCTGATTTGCTCGCCCTGCACCACCGCGCCGCTCAGCGCCATCCTGCTGTATATCGCCCAGAGCGGCAATCTGTGGGCCGGCGGCGGCACGCTATACCTGTACGCGCTGGGGATGGGCATTCCGCTGGTGATCGTCACCCTGTTCGGCAACCGCCTGCTGCCGCGCAGCGGCCCGTGGATGCAGTACGTGAAAGAGGCCTTCGGCTTCGTCATTCTGGCGCTGCCGGTGTTCCTGCTGGAGCGAGTGATCGACGATCTGTGGGGCATGCGTTTGTGGAGCCTGCTCGGCCTGGCGTTCTTCGGTTGGGCCTTCGCCCTGAGCCTGAGAAGCGCGCGCGGCTGGGCGCGCGCCCTGCAACTGCTGCTGCTGGCGGCGGCGGTGATCGCCGCACGGCCGCTGCAGGACTGGGCTTTCGGCGCCGACCAGGCGCAGCAGGCCGCTCAGCCACACCTGGCCTTTACCCGCATCAACAACGTCGAACAGCTCGATCTGGCGCTGCAACAGGCGCGCGGCAAGCCGGTGATGCTGGATCTGTACGCCGACTGGTGCGTAGCCTGTAAAGAATTCGAGAAATACACCTTCAGCGATGCGGCGGTGCAGGCGAGCCTGGCCAACGCGGTGCTGCTGCAGGCGGATGTGACCGCCAACAGCGCGGAACAGGCGGCGCTGCTGAAGCATCTGCAGGTGCTGGGGCTGCCGACGATCCTGTTCTTCGATCCGGCGGGCCAGGAACTGACGGCGCAGCGGGTCACCGGTTTTATGAAGGCGGAAGCCTTCAACGCGCATTTGCAGAAAGTGATGCGATAACTGACACTGAAGATCGGAAGTGAATGGGAGGAAGCACAAGTGCAACGTGAACACGTCCTTGATACCGCGCTGGGCCTGTTGGAACAACAGGGCCTGGCGACCGCCACATTAGAGATGCTGGCGGAAAAACTCGACGTTCAGCCCGGCGATCTCAAACGGTTCTGGCCGGATCGCGAAGCGCTGCTGTACGACTGCCTGCGCTACCACGGCCAACAGATCGACACCTGGCGCCGTCAGCTGCTGCTGGACGAAAGCCTGAGCCCGCAGCAAAAGCTGCTGGCGCGCTATGACGTGCTGGCGGAATACGTGCAGCAAGACCGCTACCCCGGCTGTCTGTTTATCGCCGCCTGCAGCTTCTTCCCAGAAACGGATCATCCGATCCACCAACTGGCGGAGCAGCAAAAGCTGACCTCGCTGGAGCTGACCCGCGAATTGCTGCGTGAAATGGACGCCGACGACGCCGACATGGTGGCGCAGCAAATGGAGCTGATTCAGGAAGGTTGCCTGAGCAAACTGCTGGTAAAACGCCAGCTCCAGGACGTATCGGTCGCCAAACGGCTGGCGGAAGACATCTTGCAGGTGGCGCAGTGCCGGCGCAACGGAGCGTTGAGCTGAATCTGCAGGGTTGGTGAAGCCGTCACCCCGAGGCGATAGCCCCAACAGGCGCATTTTTTGCGCCCTTTGCCTGAAAAGCCAGCAACCGGAGGTATTTTAGCGTCTTTCACGCATAAAGCCGTTGACGGCTATCGGCCAATACGGTTTAATGCTGCCCGTTGCCCGGATAGCTCAGTCGGTAGAGCAGGGGATTGAAAATCCCCGTGTCCTTGGTTCGATTCCGAGTCCGGGCACCATATTTAGAGAACCCAGCCTATGGCTGGGTTTTTGCTTTTCAGGGACTGGACTCTCCATCGAACTGCGTTCGATTATTCGGCCAAGGGCCTCACCCTGCGGGCCAGCGCTAAAGCGCTGTTCAACGCGGCGCCAGCGCCGGTTGTCCGAGTCCGGGCCCCCTATTTAGAGAACCCAGCCTATGGCTGGGTTTTTCGCTTTCTGGGATACGGACTCTCCATCGAACTGCGTTCGATTATTCGGCCAAGGGCCTCACCCTGCGGGCCAGCGCTAAAGCGCTGTTCAAC
>NZ_JBQEOW010000010.1:129042-176800 GCF_052045405.1 Serratia sp. 22278
GCGGCGCCAGCGCCGGTTGTCCGAGTCCGGGCCCCCTATTTAGAGAACCCAGCCTATGGCTGGGTTTTTGCTTTTCTTTCACCGAGGTGCTCACTGGCAAATCGAAGCGTATTTCTTCATAAACGGGCTGGCGCAAATTGACGCGTAAATGTCTTTTTGCAGTTGGCTGGCGCTAGAATCTGGCTTTTGCGAACCGCCAACGTTTACACCGGTGCCGTTGTTGCCGTTAGTGCTGCCGTTAATGCTCACGTCAACGGAAGTTCCGCCGCCGCTGCCGGTATTGCCATTGAGACCGCCTTCAATCACCAGCTTGGCCTGAGCCAGCTGCGAACACATCAGCAGTGTGCAACCCAGTAATGCGATTTTTTTTCTCATCATGTCCTTCTCCTTGTTTATTGAATTACCCGTTTGTATTTATTTCTCTGTGCGGCAGACCCTGTACCGGTTTCCTGTTGCGGCTAATGCCCTCTTCCACCTATCGCCAATCGCCTTTTCTTCATGCGCTGATCGTGTTTGAAAAACGCATATAAACTCAGAAAAAACAAAAAAATCGCCAGATAAAAAAGATCCACTTTACCTTCCCTGGGTACATCTCGGCACCACACAAAATATAATATTCACTTGATAAATAGTTTTTCATAACTCATAAGCCATAGCGCGTTATGAGCCAAAAAAAGCAGGGTTAACCCCCGCTCATCGATAAATAGCCATTAATAAACCTGTAGTATTTTCTTTCACAACCTGTGCGACGTGCTTGTGAACTATCTTTTAAAATTTAATATTCACGCCATTAATATATTTAAAAACACATAGCTATTTCATTAAAATTGAAAATAACATGAGACGTCAGAATAACAAAAAATAAGAATTAGAATATCCCTCATCAAGGTTAAGAATATTCTCCCTCTTCGGACAATAGCCAATAAATAAACTCATGATTCCGGTTTAACATCAACTTGCTCATGACCGATCGTTTATGGCTGTGCACGGTTTTTACGCTGACGCCTAACAGCCTGGCGGTTTGCGACTGATCGAACCCGCAGCGGAGATAGTTCACGACCTGCCGTTCGCGCTGAGTCAGTGGCTGACGTTTGGTAAGCACAGAGACAGAACCAGACAATGCCTCATTCAGCAACTCAAACAGCTTGATCTGATCGTCCGTGCGATACAGCACACGTGCTACATCTTTCACCTTTAAAATGGGTCTTTCTTTAACGGTGATCACCTGCGGTGCGCATCTCCCCCAACGCTGGGCGCGCCGCCGAGAGGAAGCAAGCACCATATCAGGCGGCTCAACAACACCCGGAGGTAAAAAGCAGACGGTTTTATTGTTTTTCTTCGCATATTTTTCAATGCTGAGCCGCAGGCCTTCAGCGAAATAACGGTTCTCATCGTCGATAACGATATTAATACTATTCATTCTTATCACCCCGGTTAACATCCATCCTATGGATACGCGGCTATGGAGAACATCGATTACTCAAGCAGTTTTTATTCTAGAAATGTGACAATGGAAATGAATGGTTATATCCCATCATTATAAAAAGCACAAACCCCGTTTTAAAAAATGCCTAAAACATATCCATCACGAATATATTTATTAATCTAATTTTTTAAACAACCACAGAATTCCTCTCATCTGAAATAAGAAGAATATCAACTATGGCAAAACAATTATTATAGTTTTTGACCCCCGGAATGTACCGATACTGCCGTCATAACCTGCCAGCGTAGAGGTTAAGGTCAATGACACGCCCGCGGGTGTAACGTTAACAACTTTCCCCTCACCTAAACCAGTGCCGTCTAATTTCAGCTCGCTGCGAAAACCGCCAACCCCTTTGAAAAAAATGTTGCTGGAATGATCTGCCGACATGAGCCGCGCTTGAAGATTACCGGTGCATTGCACATATAATGAAGTTCTGGCAATATTCCCGTTGACCTTATCCGAACTGAGTGAACCATGCCGCAATTCCGCGTTCGGCATATAAACGCCGCAGTAAGTTGGGCTGACTTTAACCTGACAAAAATCTTTACCTCCTGGCATCGGAATATAAGCAGCACCTCCCTGGCCCTGATTAGGATATCCAAGAAAGACACATGACATAGAGGTGTCACCCCCCTTTAAATTATGGACATATGTCCAATTAAGATCACCTCGTCGTCTGAGATAATCGCCCAACTCCCCTAGCGTTTTAATCCCCCGAGCTTCGGGCACATATATAGACATCTGAGGGGGAGTTGAAAGTCCCCAGACACTGCGATGGATAATATAAACATAACAGGCGTTACCGTTACAATTGTAAAGTGGATTAGGTGTCGTGTTATAAATATCCCATGACGTTATCTTGGCTCTAATCTTCCAAAGGCCTGATATCGCTGGTTCAATTTCTGGTTCTATCTCCCAAGGAGAAGAATATGCAGCAGGCATAAATACCAACATCGACATAATTGAAGAAAAAAAAACCACCCGTTTCAGGCAACTCAATATAATACCACCCATCTTTTTTCCTTACTTACTTTTCAATAACTAACCGGGAATAAGGTTATCAGCCAATGACGAATTATCTAACATTAAAATAATAAACTTTCACCCTTACAATAGATTTCAATCATAGTGCAGTAAAAACGTTGCCACAGCGCTAAAAACGCCTCTGCTGATAGTATTATTTTTTATCGCCTCAGGCTCACCACGCACATAGGCTTTAAGCGTGATTCTGTTGCTTCCCGCCTGCAACCGCTGCTTACCGGTAAGTATATTCAGGGGCAACAATTCTCCGGCAGTATTTTCCAGACCAATAGCAATTCCGCTCGCGCCACCGCTATTGATGGCCAGCAGCCCCGGCAGTGCAGCACTTTCCGTGCCGCTGAAAGAGACGCTTACCGTTTCGCCAAGGCTGAGATCGCATTCCATTAGTTGCAGAACAAACTCTTTCCCTGGCGTGCGTTGGTTGAGATAGAGATATTTATCGATCACCGTGCCAAAATCCAGCTCAATATTTTCTTCCCCGGGAGCAATAACGCAGGGCTCCGCTACCAGTTCGCCGCTATAGTTGACGGCTAACGTGGGCGCCGCGCTCCAGCAGGCATGGCTAATACACAATAATGCCAGCGGCAGCAAAGTCTTTTTCATCCCATCTCCTGGTTAATAGTATGGATGTCTTTTATTATTCACCGTGAATTCGATTTAATAATATTCAAGACGAAGCGAGGCATTCGCATTAAACATACCCGGCGTTAAAACCGCATTGGGGCTCTTAACCGGCACCACTTTCACATGACGCTTAACGCTGCCAACACCGCCCATATAGCCACCGACAGCAAGATCGGAGAATCCATTATTAACCTGGTACTGTGCCTTAATCCCCAACCCGTTAATATTGGTCGCCAGCGCTGAGGCATCGAAATCACTCGGATTACCGACGTAGCTGATTTTAAAGGGAACGTCGAAACCCGAGGGGCAGGTTATATCAACAGCAAATGACTTTTTGTAGCGCTCGCCATCTATTTTATTGACACCAACCGTCTCAAAATTGACGTTTATCGGCTGCCCGCCGTTGAACTCGCAGGGCACATCCTCTCGCAGTGTTCCCTTAAAACTCATGTTGTCCGCCGTCGCCCCTTGAGCTGTGATACCCAACAGGATAAGGCAAACCATGCCAAGCTTTTTCATCGCCGCCTTCCTCATTGATAAGCCACCAGCAGAGTGGCGCCGGCAGTAAAGGCGCCGCCGGGCAACGTCTTACCCGTTTTTTTTACCGGTACCGCCTCTAATAATGGCGTTTGATTATCCGAATAGGTGAACTTCAGCCAACTATTAATATTAAGCGGCTGCCCATCGGCGTGTAACGCCACGCCGAAGTCACTGATGTTAGTCTGCAACGCAGTGGGATCAAAGGAGGTCGCATTACCCTGGATCTTCATCTGCAAAGCATTGGACTTACTACCTGAACACTCCAGTGTATAATCCACTTTTTTCTTATAATTGCTGCCATTCACGCTAACCGTCAGGATCTCGCCGAAGTCCACTTCGATGGTGCGATTGCCGTTGATCACACAAGGCGGCGGTACCTGCACCGTAACGCTGACCGTCACGGTGGTCGCGCCGGTCAGTGGCGATATCCCCACACAAAGGAGAAACATCGCCGCATTACGCCAAGAGGTGAAACAACCGGCCTTAAATTTATGCGTCATGTTCCTTGATTCCTCAATCATAGCTCAGGCTAAAATCCACCGTGGCGCGATAGGCTCCGGCCGCCAGAGGGGCCGCCGTGCGCTCCGGCACCACGCTATAGCTCAAGGTATTCTGCCCCGGCGTCAATAGCAGCGGCTCGCCGCGGCCGCCCAGCCGCACGTCCTGACCACGGCCGTCTTCAAGACGCAACCCCAGGCCGGCAACGCCCTGCACCTTAACCAGTCGCGGATTGTCCGCATCCTGCACCGCGCGGAAAGCCACCGTTACCGCCGGCTGATTTTCGGCCCAGGTTAAGGCGCCGGTGCGTGAATCCCGGCTACCGGCCAGACTGCGCAAGCAGTCTTTCAGCTGTAACTCAAAGGCTACCGGCGCGCCACGGTCACCGATATTCTGCAGACGCCCAGTGCCGATCTCCCCCAGGCTGATGTCTTGCCACGCACTTTCCATCTCCAGCCGACAGGCGCTCTCCGTTAACGCTCCGCGCACCTGCAATACGCCATTGGCGCCGTCGGTGTACCAGTTGTCCGCGACTTGCCCTTGCGCGGCCGGCATTAGCCACAGCATGGCGCCTAAAGTCAGCGGCACCATGAGCGCCAACCCGCCCAGGGACCCGTAATAGCGCAAATCCTGGCGCTCCGGCAGGTGTTTTTTCAGTTTGTTGCTCATCCATTGCATCTTATTCCTCCCGATTCCCCGCCGCAGCCGATAGCATTACGACTTGCTCTTTTCCGGTACTACCTGGCAAGTGGCGCTACTGCAGTTGAACGTCAGTTGCGGCCGGCCACCGTAGTCGTTGATGTAAGTCAGCACCGGACCGGCGCCCAATGCGGCGGCGCTGGCACCCAATGCCGCACTGCCCTTCGGCGGCACCATCAGCGGTTCAAAGTCTTTCACACCCGCTATGCCCTTTTTGGCGCCCGCGTCCACGATAGTTACGTAGTAAGGCGTCGGGTTATTCACCACGTACTTGTCGCCCTGCTTGGTCAGCGTCAGCTGTTCCTGCCAGGGCGCGGCATTCTGCTTCGGCGCAATCGCCGCCGGGCGATAGAACAGCTTGATACGCGTCTGCAACGCAATCTGCAGCGTGTTCGGCTTGTCGCTCTTCGGCGGGATCTCGCGCAGGTTGAAGTAATAGAGCGATTCCCTGTCCTGCGGCAGCTGTTTGGTCGCCGGCAGCGCCTGGATCTTCACCTGGCTCGGCTTGCCTGGCTCGACGCGTTGTACCGGCGGCAGCACCGCCAGCGGGCTCTGAATCTTGTTGCCCTTTTCGTCCTCCAGCCAGCCCTGCGCCAGGTACGGCAACTGCTTATTCTGGTTGCTGATGTTTAGGCTGACGGATTTTTCGCTACCGTCGAAGATCACCCGGGTGCGATCCAGCGCGATAGCGGCCTGCACCTGCGGCGCCAGCAGCGAGCCCAGCAACAAGGTAGCCATCAGATGCGGTTTGTTCATTGCAAAGTTCTTTTTCATACGTTTATCACTCTTACAGATTCAAATAGGGTGTTCGTGCTCATTACGCTTCTGGCTCATTGGCCAGCAATGCCCGACACGGCAGCAGCAGGTTGCTCATCATGTCAGCCGGCAAGGTTTGCGGCAGGCTGATGGCGCACTGCGCCGCGCCGTTCCAGTGCACCGTCATGCTTTCACCTGGTCGGATGCCACTCAGGTAGACGCTGCCGCCGTCGTTCACTATCCCTGTATCCTGCTTGTTGGCGTTCATCACCGTAGCGCCGAACGGCGGCGTGCCGCCGTCCGCCAGGCGGATAACCGCCATCGCCTTCTCCCCGGCGATCACGTCAAACTTGCGGTAGCCGATCGCGCCTTCGGTCAGGGTCGCCTGCACTACCGATTTGGTGGCCTCGGCGTTATCCCCCAGTTGGTTCAGATCGATGCTGGCCTTGTTGCGGTAGTAGCTGTTAACGTCCGTCACCACCGCCTTGCCCCAGCGGTTAGTGTCAACCGTACTGCCATAGCCACGCACCGGCACCTCAGCCACGCCGCCGGTATCCAGCAATAGCCGGGTACTGCCCGGCATGCCGATACGGTGCAGCGCGCCGCCCTCTGCGGTCAGGGTGGCACCGCCCTGGGCGCTGAAGCCCAGCGCGCTGTAACTGCCCTGCTGATAGCTGGCGTTGGCGCTCAACTGGGCCATATCGCCCTCACGGTTGTAATAGCCGCTCAGATTGGCGCCATTCCTGGCACTGCCGACGCTCAGCTGGTAGTTGCTGTGCTCATCCAACCTGTCGTAATATCCCACCCGCTGGCTGCTGTCGTTGCGGTTTGCCGAGGCGTTGTAGCTCAGGTTGCCCCCCCGCCCCCACGGCATCGACAGCGACAGATGCATGCCGTCATCGTTGGTGTTTTCATACTTGTTGCGATAACCGGTCAATGACAGGCTCAGGTTTTTAAACCGGCCGATATCGAAATAGCGCGACAGCGTCAGGTTGTAGCGATCGTTGGCCGGCCGATCCCAATAGGTCTGGTGGTCATAGTTCAGATACAGGCTCAGGCCGATATCCCGGAACTGCTGGTTAAAGGTGATGGTGTACATCTCCTTGTTGTTGCCCACCCGGCCACCGGAGTAGCGGGCGTCCAGATATTCGCTCATGCTCATAAAGTCCTGCTCCGAGAAGCGGTAGCCGGCGAACGTCACCTGGCTGTCGGTCTCGTCAAAGGTCTTCGAATAGCTCAGGCGGTATGAGCCGCCGCTCAGCGTGCCGTCCTGCTGCGGCAACCGCGCCCGCGACTGGGTAGCGTCGAGCGACAGCGCCCCCAGCGCCATCAGATCGCGGCCGATACCCAGCGAAGCCGCGTTGTAGTCGCCGCCGAACAGACCGCCGCCGTACAGCGACCAACCGTTGCTCACCCCCCAGGAAAACTCGCCGGTGCCAAACAGCGGCCCATTGCTGCGTTGCTGCCAGTCCGAAGGCTTGCCCGCAGCCATTTTGAAGCGCCAGGAGCCAGGGCGCGTCAGGTACGGGATGCTGGCGGTGTTCATCTTGAACGCCTGCACGCTGCCGTCCTGCTCTTCCACCTTCACGTCCAGCTCGCCGGAGACCGCCTCGCTGATGTCCTGGATGCGGAACGGCCCCGCCGCCACTTGAGTCTCATATATCACCCGCCCCTGCTGGCTGATGGTGACTTTGGCGTTGGTTTTCGCCACCCCGACCACTTCCGGCGCATAGCCGCGCAGATTCGGCGGCAGCATGTTGTCGTCAGACACCAGGCTGACACCGGTGAAGCGGAAGCTGTCGAACAGACCGGAGTTGAGGTAATCCTCCCCCAGCGTCAACCGCGAACGCAGCGCCGGCAGTGCGCGGTAGGCATAGTAACGGCTCCAGTCCAGCCGCTGATCGGTACCCTGCCCGCTACCGGTTTGGTGATTGAGCTGCCCCTGCCAGTCGGCGCGCAATCGCCAGGCGCCGAAATTGGCGCCGGCGGTGCCGTTGCCGCTCAGGCTGTTGCTCTGCCCGCCGCTCCGCTCCTGGCGCTGAGTCTGGCCGTTAACGTTATAGTCAAACAGCAGGCCCGGAATGCCCTCATCCCAGCGCGACGGCGGATCCCAGTCTGGCGATGAATATTCCAGATAGGCCTGCGGAATGCTCAAATACAGCGCCGCCGTGGCTAAATCGCCGCGCGCCTCCATGCCCTTCAGGCTGGCGATATCCAGACACTCATCCTGATGCCACCAACGCAATTCTTTCGACGCATCCGGTTTCAGCCCCAGCTGTTCCACCAGCGCCGGCGAAATACAGGCCTGGCTGCCCTGAGCATCGTCATCCGGCGGATAAAAACTGACGCTCTGTTCCGGCAATTCATTGTTATTAAGATGAATCACCATGGCATAGGCGCCCGGCATAATATAGCCGCTGCGTGAAAACTGGCTCAGGTCGATATTTTTTCTATCGTTTACGTCCAAAATATCGGTATTAAACTGAATGCCGTCCTCAGCTTCTGCCTTTGGCGTCAAATGCGCTAACGCCAGAAATATACCAACACTTAGCGCATGAGGACGAAACAGCTTCCATGCAGGAGAAAAAAACATATCCACGACCCTGTTATTTAATAGTGTTTATCGGCAGAGCTCAGCCTCAGTAGTAGTCAACTTTGAATCGAATCGCAGAGTAATAAGCTCCCGGCCGCAGCGTTTTTTTATTGGCTACCAAACGCATCTCATAATTAAGACGCATACTTCCCGGCTCTATTTCTCCAGTGGGCAACGGACTACCGGGCCTGGCAACATTTCCGTAAGCATCGGCTATCTGCAGACCAACACCCTTCGCTTCACCGTCAACGCCGAATAACCCATCATCATTGTCACCATCAAATGTCATTTGAAAGTGTTGCCAGTCACTTAGTTTTTTTTCAGTACGAGACAATACACAGTTAGTTAACTCAATAGAAAAACCCTTGGATATTCCTTTCCCATCCCGAACGATATCCGCGACCGGTACCGTCTCCATCTCGATCACCTGTTCTTGACTTTCAGTGGCGATGGCGCAGGCGGTATCAATAATGGCTCCTTGCATATTGACTCGCCCCCATCCCTGAGAGGAATAAGCGGCCTGAGAGTCATTTGCCATTAGCAATGAGGCTAATATGCAAGGAAGCATTAATTTTGCATGAAAATGGCTCATAGAATATTCCCTATTCACAAACTTTTCCGTCTCCGGGTATTCCTGAAAAGCATGCGGGCAAGCCCGCATGCTAAATTAAGGAAAACAGCCGGGCTTACTGGTAAGCCAGGGTGAAGTCAGCCACGGACTGGAAGTCGCCCGGGGTGATGACAGCGGTAGAAGCCTTACTGCCCTGCAGATAGGCAGAGAAGTTCAGGGTGTTGTTGCCGTTCTGCAAGGTTTGCGCCGCTGTTGCTTTACCCAGTTCAATCAGCTTACCGGAACCGTCGGTGATGGCGATGCCGGCGCCTTTAGCGGTACCGGTAATGCCCAGCAGTTTGTCGTCCTCTACCGAAGAAGCACCGGTAAATTTGATAGAAACGGTATTGTTTTTACCAGGCGAGGTATCCGTCAGCTCACAGTTTTCCAGCTTAATCACGAAGTTCTTAGGCGTAGACTGGCCGCCGTCTTTCAGCGCCACGTTAGAAACCTGGCCCAGGTTAACGGTCTGGTCTACGGTTTCTGGGGTAATGGAACAAGGAGCGTCAATGATCGCGCCTTTAAAGGTCACGGTACCGTGGCCCTGATCCGCTGCGTGAGCCACAGAAGTTACGCCGAAAGCCAATACTGCTGCCATCATGATTTTGTTCAGTTTCATATTAAATCCCTTACATTCCTTAGTAAGAAAGAGGTACTCATTGACGTCAATTAGATCAACAATTCACTCTTGATGTTTAACGCGCCGCTTTATTATTGGGCGCAGATTCTTTCGCTGATACCTGCCTTTCAGCGTTCCGTATCAGTGGCAACAAATTTACCCCGCCCAGATCAAAAATAAAACGTTATATCGCAAAAAGACAAAAACACAGGATTTATACATGAAAAATACACATTAAATAGATTTAAATACCAAAAAATAGAAATTAAATAAGGCTAATTATTTTTTAATACTTGTAAACATAAGGTCTAATTACGATAATTATACAAAGACAGGGAAAAATCCTATTGACCAATATTACGAAGGATTGAAAAAAAGACAGACAGGTCTCAGAATCATCTCTCGACAGGTAAGTTGACAGGTTGAAAAAATGATTTTCCATATAAATAACAACGTTCTCTATGATGAAGTAGAGAATACGCTGTCGCATATTGATAATGCGGCGACAAAAATAGTCTTACTTAGACCCAGTGCCAGGCTGTTATCACTGTTCATCCGTAACAATAATGTATTGTTAATGCGTGAAAGACTGCTTAATGATGTCTGGGTTGAACATGGCCTTAAAGCTTCGAACAACAACCTGAATAACTATGTTTCAGGACTACGTAAGTCGCTGGCGCAGTTCGGTGAAGAAACGCTGATTGTCACCTATCCACGGCAGGGCTTTAAATTTACCGCTGATATCATTCAAGAAATAAATAGTAAAGGAGGAGAAAAGAGAGATATAAATAATCTTGCAGAGGATGCTGCATTGGGTAATCCGATAGATTTAACTGAGAAAAATAATAGCGCCACGCGCTCATTCAGGCATCTGGCCATGGCGTTCTTTGCCTGCCTGGTGCCGTTTGCCGCTATCGTGCTTTATCAGAATGCCACCCGCATCAGCATGTATCCTTTAGGCGATTACCAGCGTTGCCAGATTTACAGCATGAGTTCAGGCAGCGGCAACCTGCCTCAAATCAGGCAGTTTATCCAGCGCGCCGGTTTTAACTGCCGAAGTAAAGCAGACGTGTATTACTACGACAACATCCGCGACGAAGCTTCACAGAAAGACACCGAGTTACTGACCTTCTGCCCACGGGAAGGCGACAGCCCGTGCATTTATAATTATATCGATAAAAACTAGCGTTGATATTGCAAGCGTTATCCCACCAGGCCAGGTAATATTCAGCCCCCTTGGTTTAGCCAAGGGGGGTTTTCTTAAGAGGTGGTACACACAAATAGCGGTGCATGATTATCTGCGAACAGAAAGCGCTGGGTATCTAGCCGTTCAATGCGCCAGTGTAGTTGCATTCCCTTCACCGGCAACCGCCGATTAAAATCCTCAAGCCTTATCGAGTCATGCGGTTTCTTGATATTTTCCTTCACCCACAGCGTATAGTTATTGCCCTGCCGCCGATAATCCATAACCAGAGTGCGCGAAACTACATAGTGATCCTTACCGTCATAGACTCTGCCGTTCAACAATATGTTAATGCGCCGCGGGCCATCAGGAATCACGTTTATCAGAACAATGCGTTCAACGCTGCGGCCGGCAATGTTGTCAGTCACGTGTTCAACCGCCCGGCACTCCGGGATTTGCGGTTTGAAAAATAAAAAGTAACCGGCGATGGCGCAGCAGCCCATAGCCAGTAATGCCGCAATCGCGTAACCATATCGTTTCATCGTTTACAGGCCCCAGCCTTCATAGAAACTCTCGCATTGCACCTTGTTATCCGCCATTTGCGACTCTGGGCAGTAATAGAAATAGGACGTTCGGGTTCTCCCGGAGCCATTTGGCACCAGTGTTTGCGTGTCGTAGTAGAGCAGCGTCGCCGGTTCGTTGCAGTGAATCTGTGGCCGCTCCTTCAGCATGTCGCGCAGATGATCCAAATCGACCTTGTTGATCGCCGGCTTATGATAGGTGGTGATAAGACGCACGCTGCAGCTGTCGATGCGCCCCACGTCGACCGTGCTGGCCGGCAGATAACCCGCATCGAACCATGCCCAAATACTGCAGCCCAGCGCCAGAACCAGCAAAGCCGCCAGTCCGGCGGCTTTGAAACGCGTATAGTTGCGTACAGCGACGGAGCCGACCTCAGGGGGGGCGTCCACATCCTGGCCCACCTCCGGAGCCGGATCCTCTGCGGGCGCCTGGCTGTCCGCCGTTTTGATCGTAGCGGCGGTGAACATAAAACCTTGCCGCGGCAAGGTGACGATGATCTCCTCCTCGCCAAGCGAAGAGAACGCCTTGCGTAAAATTGAAATGGTATTGTTGAGGTTATTACCGGAAGCGACCTGGCCGTGAGCCTCCCACACCTGCGTCAACAACGTCTCTCTGGATAACACCAGATTGTTGTTTCTGACTAATGTGGAGAGCAGGCGGTTCAGCGTGGCCGTCAGCATAATCGGCGGGATATCGTCATGCACCGAGACCAATTCCGATCTATCTTCGTGATATTTAATATTATTATTAATTATGTATCTCATACATTCCCTGCGCTACAAACCATGTCAACGCCAATTCCCCACCAAACAACATGATATTAGCACAGCAATTATAATAAGAAAATTCTTACCAATTGAATATAAATTCATATAAAACAATTAAATAGAAACAACAAATCATAAAGAACAGCGGAACCTTGGACGCAGTTAAAGCTCCCGGCCTTCGCTTGATGCGACAACGTTCATTGCGATATATATAAAAAAACCCGCCATAACGGCGGGCTAATTCGGTTTGAAATTTATCAAACTAAGCGAGCGATTTGCCGCTTCTGCCAGCGCCCAAACAGCAACAGGCCGCACATCGCCCCGAGCAGCGCGCAGAACATGTCAGACTGGGTGTCCCACGGGTCGCCCTGGGTGCCGAGAAATTCGTCGGCGCCCTGGCCCAGCGCCAGCGCCGCCCACCACTCGATCAGCTCATACACGGCGCTGATGGCCAGCGCGATGCAGCACACCACAAAGCCCAGCATCTTGCGGCCCTGCACATAGCCGCCGCGCAGCAGGATCTCGCGCGCCACCAGCGCCGGCACCAGCCCCTGGAAGAAATGCCCCAGTTTGTCGTACGGGTTGCGATCAAGATCCAGCCACTGCTGCACCTCAAACCCCAGCGGCACTCGGGCGTAGCTGTACATGCCGCCGAAAATCAGGATCAGCGCATGGCAGAAAATCAGCGTATAGAGCAGCGGCGTCAGCGGGTAACGGCGGTGGGTCAGCCACAGCAGCGGCAAAACGATCAAGACCGGCGCCACCTCCATTAGCCAGGTGGTGCGATCGTAAGGGCTGATGCCGCTGTGGATCAGCGCGGCCAGCAGCAGCAGAGTGATAACGGACAACAACAGCGGTGCGCGTGAGACGGGCATAACCAACGTTCCTTCGGGTCAATAAGGTAATCCACACGTTATACCGCAGATCGCACGGCGAAAAAAAACAGGCGGAGCGTCGCCGCTTCGCCTGTTCGCGGGGGTTTACCCTGCGCGAGATTATTTCAGCGCTATGCGGATCACGTCGTCCGGCGCGGTGGCTTCTTTCTCGCGGCTGGAGGCCTGCTTGACGCTGACGTACAGCGTCTGGCCGTCCGGCGACAGCGCCAGGCTGTTCGGGTGGGTCGGCGTTTTAATGGTGTTCAGCACCTTGTAGCTCTTGGCGTCGATTACGCTCACTTCGCCCGCCTGGCGATGGGTCACGTAAACTTCATTGCGCGCCGGGTTGAACAGCACCGCCAGCGATTCCGGCACATCTATCTTGCTCAGGATGTTGCCGTTGCGGGTATCCACCACCAGCACCTGCGGCTGCTTGGAATCGGTGATGAAGGCGCGGTGAGTGGCGGTATCCAGGCTGATGTTCAGGAAGAAGTGCTCTTTAGACTCATCCAGCTTCTTGCGCGACAGCACCTTGTTGCTCTGGGTATCGATGGTCACCAGCTCGCCGTCGGCGTTGGTGACGTACAGGCGTTTGGCGGCGGCGTCCAGCGCCAGGCCAGTGCCGTATTTGCCGGTGCCGGTGATGGTGGCGCGCAGGGTCAGATCCTTGCCGTCCACCACCCATACTACGCTGGAATCCCCCAGCCCGGTGATGTACAGCGTATCGCTGTCGGCATCCGCCACCAGTTCGCGCGGCGCCAGCGGCTTGACGGTTTCGGAGCGCTGGCGCGCGTCCAGCACCAGGCGGCCTTTCACGTCGCCGGTCTTGGCGTCGATGGCGGTTACCGAGTTATTGACGGTGTTGCCGAAGAACAGCGTGCCGGTCTTGGCGTTGACGGCGGCGCCGAACGGCTTGATGTCGTTATGGATAATTTGGGTCACGTCCAGCGTGGTCGGATCCAGACGGTAAACGATGCCGCCCTTGTCCAGCTTGCGGCTCTGCGAGGTGGCCAGGTAGAGCGCGTTCTCGCTCGGGCTGTAGGCCATTTCATAGGCGCCCTTGCCAACCGGCTTGCGCAGCACTTCCGGCGCGGTTTGCGCCTGCAAAGTGTTGGAGAACAGTAGCGTAGACAGCAGCATGAGCGGAAATGCCGCGCGTTTTCCCTTGGTAATCAAAGTATTCATCAAAATCTCCTTATATCCTTCATACTTGCAGCTACATCGGCGTTGGCTGCGCTCGCTCGCCCCAGTCACTTACCTGAGTAAGCTCCTGGGGACTCACGTTCTTGCCACCTTGATGCAGCTGCAATTATTTTGGATATGGCTCAAAAGAGCGGCGTTTTATGTCAAACCAGACGGCCGCCGCATTATCGTTATTAAAAATCAGGCTTTCTCTTCGGAAAGCAGCGCCCACCAGCTGTCGATGGTCGGGTTGCGCGCCAGCGCGATAAAGTCGATGTCGCTGCGGATCTTGCGCCAGCGGGTCGCCAGCTCCATGATGCGCACCGAATCCAGGCCGTAATCGATCAGGTTTTCATCGTTGCCCATGTCTTCGCTGTCTTCATCCAGCAGCGGCAGGATCTGCTGACGCAGCGCATCGATGCTGGCGATGCCGGCCGCCGGCAGCAGAGACGCGGTGGTCACCACCCGGCCGCAGCGGCCGGCGGTGTAGCGCAGCGCCATCAGGTGTTCGTCGCGCGAGAAGTCCGCCAGGCCGTCGGCCACCATGAACGGCTGGATGTTGCGCATGAAGGCGTCGATGGCGGTGGTCAGGCAGCCGATGTGCGCATACACGCCGCAGATGATCAGCTGATCGCGGCCGGACTCCTGCAGGATCTCCTGCAGCGGCGACCGATGGAAGGCGCTGTAGCGCCATTTCACCAGCACCGTGTCGTCTTCGTCCGGCGCCAGCGCGGCGGTCACCGCCTGCTGCTCAGGGTGTTTGTTCAGGCCCGGCCCCCACATGTCGTTCAACAGCGCGCGATCTTCATCGCTCTGCTGGTTCGGCTGTGCGGTATAGAACACCGGGATGCCCTGCTGCTTGCAGTAGCGGCGCAGGTTGGCGATGTTCTCCACCACCTGTTTAATCAGCGCGCTGTCCTCGCCCCAGAAGTTGAGGAAATACTGCTGCATATCGTGGATCAACAGCGCGGCGCGCTGTGGCTCCACCTGCCAGGTGACTTTATTTTGCGGCAGTTCGTCCGCCGTCGGCAGCGCGTAGTCATTAAGTTTTGGAATGGCCATCGATTAATCTCCCTGAGCCTGAGTCTGTAGTTGCGCGTCGAGCTGCTGGCGCAGCCGTTTTTTGTCCACTTTGCCGACCGGAGTCAGCGGCAGGCTGTCCACCTGAATAAAGCGATCCGGCAGTTTGAAGTCCGCCACGCCCTGTTCGCGCAGGTGGCGACGCAGCACCACCGGCTTCAGCGGCGCGTTGGCGATGATATAGGCGCAGCTCTTCTCCCCCATCAGCGCATCCGGCATCGATACCAGCGCGGCGTTGATCACGTCAGGATGACGCAGCAGCAGGTTCTCGATCTCCTCGGCGGCGATCTTCTCCCCGCCGCGGTTGATCTGGTCTTTCTGCCGCCCCTGCACGGTGATGTAGCCGTCTTCGCTGATGCTGATCAGATCGCCGGAGCAATAGAAACCGTCGGCGTCGAAGGCGTCGGCGTTGTGCGCCGGGCTCTGGTAGTAACCGCGGAAGGTGTAAGGCCCGCGCGTCATCAGCCGCCCAACCTCGCCCGCCGGCAACGGATTGCCGTCGTCATCCGCCACCCATACCTCGTCGTCCGGCGACATCGGCCGCCCTTGCGTCGCCAGGATGTGGCGTTCATCGTCGTCCAGCCGGGTGTAGTTCACCAGCCCTTCCGCCATGCCGAACACCTGCTGCAGTTGGCAGCCGATTTCATTCTGAATGCGCGCCGCCAGCGTTTCGCCCAGCTTGGCGCCGCCCACCTGCAGCAGTTTCAGGCTGGCGAGCTGGGCATTGCCGCCCCACTCTTCGATCGCCTGCAGCCACAGCGTGACCGCCGGCGGCACCAGCGCCGTCACGTTGATTTGGTGCTGTTCGATCAGGCGGAAGCATTGCCCGGCGTCCGGATCGGCGGCGAACACCACCAGTCCGGCGCCATAAAACACGCCCAGCACGCCCGGCGAACTCATCGGGTAGTTGTGCGCCACCGGCAGCGCGCACAGATAGCGGGTCTGCGCGTCGAAACGGCAGATCTCCACGCTGCGGCGAATGCTGTAGTAGTAGTCATTGTGGGTGCGCGGGATCAGCTTCGGCGTACCGGTGCTGCCGCCGGAAAGCTGGAAGAACGCCACCTGATCGGCCGCGGAAGGCTGCGCGACGAAACCGTCGCTCGCTTCGTCCAGCCAGGCGGCCAGCGCCAGCTCGCCCTCGGCCTGGCTGCGCAGCGCCACGACGCGCAGCGAAGGATGGGCATCGCGGAAGGCGTTCAGGAATTGATCGTCGGCAAACAGCGCGTGCTGGCGATCGGCGATCAGCAGCGCCGGTTTGATCTGCTCGGCATAGGCGTTCAGCTCGCTGCGCTGATGGCTGAACAGCGCGTTGACCGGCGCCACGCCAATTTTCAGCAGCGCGAAGAACACGATATAGAACTCCGCCACGTTGCCCAGCTGCACCAGCGCGGTGTCGCCGGATTTCACGCCGCGGCGCAGCAAAGCGGCCGCCAGACGATCGGAGCGCTGTTGCAGCTCGCGGTAGGTCAGGCGGCCCTGGGCGTCGATAATCGCCGGGGCGTCGTTGTTGGCCTGGCGGTCGAGGATCTCGGTCAGCGGCTTGTCAGTCCAGTAGCCGCGCTCGCGATAGCGGCTGGCGAACTCCGCCGGCCAGGGGGTAAAGGCAATGCTCATCTTGTCGTTATCCTTGATTTATACCAAAGGCACGCAGAATGGTGCTGAGTTTGGTGCCTGTTTCATGCCATTCAGATTCGGGTGAAGAGTCTTCCACGATGCCGGCGCCGGCGAACAGCCGCACCCGGTTGCCATCAACGGTGCCGCAGCGGATAGTCACTACCCACTCGCCGTTGCCTTCGTCGTCGCACCAGCCGACAATGCCGCCGAACAGGCCGCGATCGAACGGCTCCAGCTTGCCGATCAGGGCATGCGCCTCGGCCGTCGGCATGCCGCACAGCGCCGGCGTCGGGTGCAGCAGGCAGGCCAGCGACAGGGCGTTTTCGTCGGGAGATGCCGCCTCGCCGTCGATCGGCGTGGAAAGATGCCACAGCGTCGTGGTGGTCAGCAGTTCAGGGGTGTGCGGCACGTTCAGGTAGCGGCAGCGGCCGGCCAGCACGTCACGCATGCTTTCGGTGACGATGCGATGCTCGTGGCGATCTTTCGCCGAGGCCATCAGCCGCTCCCCCACTTCGCGATCGCGCTCTGGGTCGGCCTCGCGCCGGGCGGAACCGGCCAGCGGATTGGAATAGAAACGGCCGCCGTCCTGGCGCAGCAGCAGCTCGGGGCTAGCGCCCAACAGCGCGCCCTGCTCCAGCGGCACATGGAAATGGAAACCGTGCGGGTTCTGGGCAATCACGCGCGCCATCAGCGCATGGCGATCCACCGGCTGACGCGTTTCGATCTCCAGCAGGCGCGACAAGACCACTTTGTCCAACTCACCGGCCTTCATCGCGTCGACGGCGTCGCTGACCATATTCATGAACGGCTGCTGTGGCGGCAGTTCCGTTACCCCGGCCAGCTCCGGCCCGTCCGCCGCCGGCCTAACGCCGGCCATAAAGGCGGCGCGATCGAACCAGCGGCTCTGCTGCGGAATAAACAGCGCCGAAGGCTGCCGGGTATCGAACGGAATGGCGCCGCACAGCAGCGGCTTTTTGATGCCGGCCTGGCGGGCCTCGGCAAACGCCTGCCGTACGCTGCGCTGGAACTCGCCGTTCAGATCGGCGCCGTCTGCGGCCGGCAGGCGAATGCGGCTGAAACAACCGGTGGTGGTCAGACTGCGGAAAGGAGAAGTAAAGAAGAAGCCCGACGCCGGAGAAAAATCAGCGGCAAACCGCTGCTCTTCGCACTCCTGCACTTCCTTTCGATTGATGTCGTTCACGGCAGTATCCATCGCTTCGCCCTCAAGAATTTGAAGTGATAACCAATATAATAATGATTATCATTTGAGTTAATTCCGCGCTAAATTACTCGCCGATATTTGCTATGTCAATAAACGTAAGCACTTCTTTCATTTCGAAATCATGACATAAACGCTGTGGGTTTTACGCATGCCGATGATAAGCATTGCTATTTGATCCCACAGCGTCGCATTAGCGCATGACGTTACTTTTCGCTAGTTGGTTGCGCCTCGTTATGCGGCTCCGGTTTGTGCAGCGTGACCTGGCGCAAACCGGTCATGGCGAACAGCAGCACGATGCCGAGCGCCGCCGCGCCGAAGCCGAAGCCGCTGGCGCTCATCGCCGGCAGCATAAAGGCGCCCATCGCCCCCAGCAGCAACGCGCCCAGCGCATCGCCCACCACGTTCTGCGCCGTCCACAGGCCATTGATGCGGCCGAGGAAGTTGTCCGGCGTCAGGCTCTGGATCAAGCCGTATTGCAGCAGCGAGTTCAGCGCGCTCAGGTAGCCGAACGCCACCAGGCACAGCAACGCCAGGCTGTACCACGGCATCAGGCCGAACAGGCCGATGGCGGCGAACGCCGCGATCGCCGTCAGCAGCATCACCCAGCCGGGGCGCGCCACGTGCGCCACGCGCCCGCTGGTGAACGCGCCGATGGCGGCGCCGAGCGGCACGGCGGCGTACATATAACCGAGGTGGGCAGCGTCGATGTGCCAACCTTCCGCCATCGCCGGGTACAGCACCCGCACCGCGCTGGCCATGGTCAGCAGCGCGCCGATCAGCGCCACCATGCCGATCACCTTGTTCTGGAACAGGAAGGCGAAACCGCCCGCCAGCGCGCGCAGCGGGTGTTCACGCGGCTGCGGTGGCGGCATCAGCTGCGGCAGGCTCAGCAGCGGCAGCAGCGTCAGCAGGGTGCCGAACGCCGCCAGACCGTAGTTCCAGGCGATGCCCATATGGGCGATCACCAGGCCGCCGATCGCCGGAGAAAGAATCGAGCCGAAGCGCACCGTCAGCATGCTGATGGCGCCCGCCTGCACGATGTTTTCACGGCCCACCAGCGCCGGCGTGGCCGCCAGCAGCGCCGTCACCCCCACCGCGCCAAAGAAGCCGTCCCACACCGCCAGCAGATAAATGGCCGCCAGCGAAGGCGACGGCAACAGGGCATTGAGACACAGGCCGACAAATCCGACGCCGCAGGTGGAACGCGCAAACAGAATCAGCCGGCGTCGCTCATAGCGATCGGCCAATACGCCCCCCATCAGCAGCCCGGCGAACATGCCGCCGCCGGCCAGCGTCACCGCCAGCCCGACCTGCAGGGTGGAACCGGTCAGCGCCTGGATCTGCACCGGGATGGCGATCGCCATCAACCCCAGCGCCACAATGGAGATAAAGCGCGCGCAGAACACCGCGCGGAAAGCCCGGTTGGTTTTCAGCAGGCTGAAATCAAGCAGGATGGAGGGTTTGCTACTCATCGGTTGTTCACCACATCTTTAAACGGGGATTCTGCAGTTGCGGAGCGCTATGCTAGCACAGATGACGAAATCAATAATGATAATAAAACTCATTGATATTCAATTGTGAGCGACCGCAAGAAACGCCGCCAAACGCGGGACAATCCCCGTGCCTGGCGGCGGGATGAGGGCGTAATTACAGCGTGCGCAAGATCCGGTTCAGCAGCGGCCCCAGCACTTTGAACGACGCCGGCGAAACGATATCGACGTGCGCGCAGTCCAGCTCGTGCGCCTGCAGCGCATCGACGTACTGCGACCAGGTTTGCTGCACGTCCATCCCGTCCTGTAGCGTGCGCTTGGCGACGAACAGCGTCGCCTGGCCGTGGAAACGGGCGGTCCGCGTGTGCGACAGCAACCGCACCGAATCGGCGTAGTTGGCTTCAATGTTGTCGAACATCGCCGTGCGCGCCTCACCCAGCGCCGGATCGAGCGTGTCCTGCGACACCGCCAGGAACTGCTCGCGCTCACGCTGCACTTCCTTCAACACGTTGTCGTCCAGCATCACGTCCCAGTTTTGGGTCTCCGGCGGATAGGTATCCAGCAGGCCGAGGAACGCCACCTGCTCGCCGCGTGCCTGCAGCCGGGCGGCGATGCCCTGCGCCAGCGTGCCGCCCAGCGAGTAGCCGATGAAGTGATACGGCCCGTGCGGCTGCACCTGCAGCACCGTCTGCAGGTGGGCATCCACTACCTGATCCATGTCTTCGCTCAGCGCCAGCGGGCCATCCGGCCGCGGCGACTGGATGCCGACCAGCGACCAGTGCTGGTCGAGATAGCGCGGCAATACGCTGAACTGCCAGGAGAAGCCGGATGCCGGGTGCAGGCAAAACAGCGTCGGCCCCTCGGTAACGCGCAGCGGCAATACGCTGTCGAAGCCGCTGCGATCGGCCTCTTCCTGCGTGCGATCTTCCGCCAGCAAGGCGGCCAGTTGCTCAACGCGCGACGCCACCATCACCTGGCCGACGGACACCGCCTTGCCCAGATCGCGGCGCAGCTCCGCCGCCAGGCGCATCGCCAGCAGCGAGTGGCCGCCAAGCGCGAAGAAATCGTCGTCGGCGAACACCTGCTCGCGCTGCAGCAAGCGGGCGAATACCGCCGCGATCTCGCTTTCCAACCCGGCCTGCGGCGTCCGCCCCGCCTTGCGCTCACCGCCCTGCGGCTGCGGCAACGCCTTGCGATCCAGCTTGCCGTTGGCGCTCAGCGGCAAATCCTGCATTTCCACCAGCGCCACCGGCACCATGTGCGGCGGCAGGCGGTCGGCCAGCGCCGCGCGCAGGGCTTCCGCATCCCAGCTCGCGCCTGGCTGCATCACCAGATAGCCCACCAGCTGGCGCGCATCGCCGCCGGCGTCCACCGGCGTGCCCTGCAACACCAGCGCGTGCGTCACCGCCTGGCGCACGCCCGGCAGCGACAGCAAGGCGTGATCGATTTCACTCAGCTCGATACGCTGCCCGCGGATCTTCAGCTGATCGTCGCTGCGGCCCAAATATTCCACCGCGCCGTCCGGCAGCCAGCGCGCCACGTCGCCGGTGCGATACATCCGTCCGCCCTCGCCGAACGGGTCGGCGACAAAGCGGCTGGCGGTCAGATCCGGCCGGCCAAGGTAGCCGTGCGCCAGCTGCACGCCGGTCAGATACAGATCGCCCGCCACGCCCGGCGGCACCGGCCGCAGGCGCGCGTCCAGAATGCGCAGCCCGGTGTTCCATACCGGCAGGCCGATCGGCACGTTGGCGCCGGTCACCTTCGCCAGCGCGTCGCCGTAGGCCGGATGCCAGGTCACGTCCACCGCCGCTTCGGTCGGGCCGTAGAGGTTGTGCAACGGCACCGCCGTGCGGCTTTGCCACAGGCGGCACAGCTCCGCCGGCAGCGCTTCACCGCTGCAGAACACCTGACGCAACGCGACGCAGTTCGCCACCGCCGCGTCGTCGTCCAGGGCGGCCACGAAAGCCGCCAGCATCGACGGCACGAAGTGCAGCGTGGTAATGCGATGTTGCGCGATCAGCTGTTGCAGCTGCTGCGGATCGCGGTGCGCCTCCGGCGGCGCCATCACCAGCCGGGCGCCGACCATCAGCGGCCAGAAGAATTCCCACACCGAGACGTCGAAACTGCATGGCGTTTTCTGCAGCACCGCGTCGTCCGCCCCCAGCGGATACTGATGCTGCATCCACAGCAAGCGGTTGACGATCGCCTGATGGCCGACCAGCACGCCTTTCGGGCGCCCGGTGGAGCCAGAGGTAAAGATGATATAGGCCGCATGATCCGGCGTCGGGGCCGCGATCGCCACCCCGTCGGCGTGATCGGCCGCCAGCGGCGCGTCATACAGCAAAATTTCGCCCTTGTCGGCGAAACGCGCCTGCTGCGCCGGGCTGGTGATGACCAGCCGGGGTGCGGCGTCTTCCAGCATCATCGCCAGCCGCTCGTCCGGATAACCGGTGTCCAGCGGCAGGTAGGCGGCGCCCGCTTCCACGATCGCCATCAACGCCAGCGACAGGAACACCGAGCGCGGCAGCGCCACCGCCACGATGTCGCCCGGCCGTACGCCCTGCACAACCAGCTGGCGCGCTAGCGCCGTGACCTGTTCGCGCGTTTCGCGGTAGGTGAAGCTGAAATGCGCATCCGCCAGCGCCGGCGCGTTCGGCGTGCTTTGCGCCTGCTGTGCCAGCAGTTGGCTCAGCGTGGTCGCCGGCACCGGATGCGCCGTGTCGTTGACCCGCGCCAGCAGAGCGCGATCGTCGGCGGTCAGCATGTCGGCTTCGCCGATCGGCAACGTTGCCTGCGCGGCGAACTGCGCCAGCAGCAGCGGCAACCGCTGCAGATGCGCCAGCAGTTCCTGACGGCTGTAACGCTCGGCGTTGGCCAGCAGCTCCACCTTCAGCTGATGGTGTTCGTCGATAAACAGCGCAATCTCCAGATCGCGCACCGGCCCGGAGGCCAGATCGTGGGTAATGCCTTCGATACCGGCGAAGTCCAGCTGGTAATCGAACATTTTGAAGTTGAAGACCGTACCGTACAGCGGTTCGCCGTCGCCGATGCGCCCCAGATCGCGCTGTACCTGTTCGGCATCGTAGCGCTGATGGCGGCGCACCGTTTTCAGCTCGCGGCTGATGCGGGCGGCGGCCTCATACAGCGTGGCCTGCGGCTCGAGGTGCATCTCCATCGGCAACACGTTGATCACCGGGCCGGCGGCGCACAGGGCGGCCGATCCGGTACGGCGCATGAAGATAAAACCGGCGCTGAAGCTCGGTTGGCCGCTCAGACGCGACACCCACAGCGCCACCAGCGCCACCGCCATATCGGCGGCGTTCAGCTTCTGCTGCGCGCCGCACTGCACCAGTTCGGCGAAGGCCTGCGGATCGCAGCGCTGTTCCAGCCGGTGGATGCGCGGCGTGGGCGTTTGCCCGGCCAGCGGCTGCGGGCAGAGCGTGGCCGGCGGCGGCAGCTGCCGTGCTTTTTCGAGCCAGAAATCGGCGTCGCGTTGCCAGGCCGGCGCCTCCCGGTAAGCCTGGTATTCCGCCACCACGTCGCTGAACGCCGTGAAAGGCGTCGGTTCCAGCGCGTCGCCGCGGCAAAGATGGGTGTAAATCGCCGCCACGCGGCGCGCGATGGCGGTGAAGCTGAAACCGTCCACCAGCAGATGGTGATAGCGCTGATACCAGAACCAGCGGTCATCCGCCAGACGCATCACCACATGGCGATACAGCGGCGCGCCGCTGCCGGCGCGCAGATCGCTCGCCAGATCGATGTCCATCAGCGCGCGCGCGGCGGCTTCAGGGTCCGGCGACGTCGTCAGATCGACAAGTTCCGGCTCGTGCACCGCCAGCGCGTCGTCCAGCCATTGCACCGGCACGCCGTCACGTTCCGCAAAACGCAGGCGCAGCATGTCCACCTCGCCCAGGCCCTGGATGATGGCCTGCAGCAGAGGCTCCACGGCAATGGGGCCGTTGAGTTCGATGGCGTGAGCCACCGCGTAGGCATTGCGATGCGGGGAGATTTGATCGGCGACCCAGATGCCGGGTTGTGCCGCGACCAGCGGCCATTCGCCCGCAAGCGCCGGGCCGCTGAGAGAGTTAGGGGTATGTGACACTGCTTATTGCTCCCGTGATTACCTGGCGCCGGTCACGCCTCGCGTGCTGCGACCGGCAGAATATCTTGCCAATGCTGTTCCAGCCATTCGGCGCACTCGAGGCGCGCCGCCGGGCCAAAGACGATCGTCCACTCGGACGGAATGGCGCGGAAATCCGGCCACAAACTGTATTGTTGTTGTACGTTGCGCAGCACCAGGCTGCGCTGCTGTTGATCATCGAACGGATTCAGGCTTTCCATCATGTGTTCCTCGTGCCGTCGCCGATGCCGGGTAAGCGGTGGCGAAAGCGGAAGCCCATACCGCCTGCAGCCCATCGGTCAGGCCGCTGCGCCAACACAACGCGTCGTGCCCGCCTTCCACCACCCGGTAGTGCACCCGATGGCCGGCGTCGCTCAGGCGTGCCGCCATTTCGCCGCTGACCCGATGCACCAGCTTTTCCTGCGAACCGGCTTCCATAAAGACCTTCAGCGCGCCATGGTTGCCCAGGCCGTGCCGTTCTACCTGCTGCATCAGCCAGCAGGCGTCGTCGGGAATGCTCGGCAGCTGCAGCATGTCGCGCCGCGGCCACCAGTAGGAGCCGGACTGGGTGATCACCGCGCCGAAGCGCTGCGGCCAACGCAGCCCGGCGTACAGAGAAGCCAGGCCGCCAAAGCTTTGCCCCGCCACCACCGTATCGGCCGGCTTGTCGCTGTGCGGCGCCCAGTCGGCCAGCTGCGGCATCAGTTCTTCCTGCACCGCCAGCCAGAAATCGTCCTTGCAGGTTAATTCTCGCGCCCGGTGCGGCAGATCGATGATGTCGATCAGCACATACACCGCTTCCGGCAACGCCCCCTCGCGGGTCAGCTGCATCAGCGGCTCCCAAACCGGCATCTGCTTCGCCCAGAACTGGCCGTCGAGCAGGATCGCGAGCGGGCGCTCGGCCGGCTTGCTGTCGCCGGTGGTGTAGATCCAGACGTCGCGGCTGTTGCCCAGGCGTTCGCTCTGCCAGGTATGGCGCTGCAAACGCGCCGGCAGTGGCGGCGTGCAGCGCCCGCTGGCGATCTCATACTCGTCGAACGAGCGCCATACCGGCTGCGGCGGCGCATCCGGCATGTGCAGACCGGAGACGCTGTGGCCGCTGGCGCTTTGCCAGGAGCGATAAGGGTTGAGCAGATCGGGGGTAGCGCTGGCGAACACCTGGTGCCACCAGTGACGCAGGTTGTGCATGTTGGCGTGCGCATCGTCGCCGCTGAACGCCGGCGGCCGTTCGTCAAAGCAGGGGATAAAGCAGTAGCTGCCGCGCCAGGCGCCGCTCAGCTCGGTCTGCCAGTACCACACGTCGGTACCGGCCAAGCGCTGCAGGCTTTGCGGCGGATTCGGCTGATGATGGTCGGTCAGGCAGTTAATGTTGATCCACACGCGACGGTAGGCGGAGGTCAATTCGCATCCCTGAGGATCGCGCCAGAAGAAGGTGGTGCGCCACCGGCCGTTACCCGCCGGTTCTACCCATGGCGTACCGCGTCGTGCCACCGTCAACCACCACCCTGGACTGCCCGCATTGCTGCTGGCCAATAATCTGCTGCTTTCTGACTGTAGTTCTGTATTCACAACGCCTACCCATTTTGTAGTTGGCGGCACCGGGAACGTCGACTTTTCCCTATCGCCGGCCACCGCCCGAACGCACTGTACGCCAAATACTATTGATAATAATTTGCATTTGCAATAGTGTGTAAGGCTTGGAGATCGTGCTGGTATTGCGCGCAACGGACAGGGATCGGGGATACATCAATGGCATCCCTTGCCGCAGCCGATTTTCTATTTCCGACTACACAAAAACTACAACCGCCCTTCCCCCCATTCGGCGAGGGATGGCAGCAAGGTAGGACACTCAGATGAAAAGCAAGCTATCACGTTATTCTTTAGCCACTCTTATCGGCTTGGGATTGGGCGCGTCCGCGTTCGCCAACGCCGCGCAGCAGACCGACACCACCACCACGGAAGAGAACAGCGGCGCCACGGAGAAAAAGCCGCGCGGCGAAGACACCATCGTCGTGACCGCCGCCCGGCAGAACCTGCAGGCGCCGGGGGTGTCCACCATCACCGCCGACGAGATCAAAAAACGCCCGCCGGCGCGCGACATCAGCGAACTGATCCGCACCATGCCCGGGGTTAACCTGACCGGCAACTCCACCAGCGGCCAGCGCGGCAACAATCGCCAGATCGATATCCGCGGCATGGGCCCGGAAAACACCCTGATTCTGATCGACGGCAAACCGGCCTCCAGCCGCAACTCGGTGCGTCAGGGCTGGCGCGGCGAGCGCGACTCGCGCGGCGATACCGCCTGGGTGCCGCCGGAGATGATCGAGCGCATCGAAGTGCTGCGCGGCCCGGCTGCGGCGCGCTATGGCAACGGCGCCGCGGGCGGCGTGGTCAACATCATCACCAAGAAGGCCGGCGATGCGCTGCACGGCTCGCTGAACGGCTACTTCAACGTGCCGCAGCACAAGCAGGAAGGCGCCACCAAGCGCACCGATTTCAGCCTGTCCGGGCCGCTGAGCGATTCCCTGAGCTTCCGCCTGTTCGGCGGCTACAGCAAAACGCAGGCCGATGCCTGGGACATTAACGAATCGCATAAATCCGAACGCGTCGGCGCCTACGCCAACAGCGTGCCCGCCGGGCGCGAAGGGGTGGTCGATAAAAACATCGACGCCTTGCTGCACTGGGATTTCGCCCATCTGCAGTCGCTGGAGTTCGAATACGCCTATGGCCGCCAGGGCAACCTGTACGCCGGCGATACTCAGAACACCAACACCAACGCCCTGGTGCAGAGCAACTACGGCAAAGAGACCAACCGCATCTACCGTGAAACCTTCGGCCTGACCCACCGCGGTGCCTGGGACAACGGCGTGAGCACCAACAACTACGTGCAGTTCGAACGCACCCGCAACACCCGCCTGAACGAAGGCTTGGCCGGCGGCACCGAAGGCATTTTCGATACCAAGAACACCGGTTTCGGCACCACCAAGCTGGATGACTTCCTGGCGCACAGCGAAGTCAGCGTGCCGTTCGAGCTGGGCGTCGCGCAAACCGCTACGCTGGGTACCGAGTGGAGCCAGCAGCGCATGAAGGACGGCACCTCCACCAGCCAAACGCTGATGGGCGGCACCATTCCCGGCATGACGACCGGTACGCGCAGCCCTTACGCTTCCGCGCATATCTTCTCGCTGTTCGCCGAAGACAACATTGAACTGACCGACACCACCATGCTGACGCCGGGTCTGCGCTACGATCTGCATTCGGAATCCGGCAACAACTGGAGCCCGGCGCTGAACCTGTCGCAGGAACTGGGCGACTACTTCACGCTGAAGATGGGCATCGCGCGTTCCTATAAAGCCCCGACGCTGTTCCAGACCAACGGCAACTACCTGCTGTACAGCAAAGGCCAGGGATGTGCCGGCAGCGATACCAAAAACGGCTGCTACCTGCTCGGCAACGACGATCTGAAAGCGGAAACCAGCGTCAACAAAGAGATCGGGCTGGAGTTCCATAACGACGGCTGGCTGGCTGGCGTGACCTACTTCCGCAACGATTATCACAACAAGATCGAAGCGGGCAACTCGCGCATCGCCACCAGCAGCACCGGCACGGCGGTCTATCAGTGGGAAAACGTACCGAAAGCGGTGGTGCAGGGGCTGGAGGGCTCATTGAACGTGCCGGTCAGCGAGACCGTCACCTGGAGCAACAACGCCACCTACATGATCGAGAACAAGAACAAGACCACCGGCGATTACCTGTCGGTGATCCCGAAGTTTACCGTCAACTCGACCCTCAGCTGGCAGGCCACGCAAGATCTGTCGATGCAGTCCACTCTGACCTGGTACGGCCGGCAGAAGCCGAAGAAGTACAACTATCAGGGTAAACCGGCCACCGGCGGCGAAACCCGCGAGGTTAGCCCTTACGCCGTCGTCGGCGCCAGCGCAACCTATGACCTGACCAAAAACGTCAGCGTCACCGCCGGCATCGACAACCTGTTCGACAAACGCCAGTTCCGCGCCGGCAACGCGCAGAACGTGGGCGATCCGAACACCGGTGCGATCAACATCGCCGGCGCGGGCGCGGCCACCTACAACGAACCGGGCCGCACCTACTACATGAGCATCAACACCCACTTCTGATGACATAACCCAACGACAAAGGGGCGCCGCGGCGCCCCTTTTTTTATCTTTCCATTGCGTTACTTGGTATGCAGCTGAATACGCACCACGCTTTCCGGCTTGCCGGCCTTGGTGGAAGCGCCGTCGTTTTTCACCGTCACGAACAGCGCGTCGCCTTTCGGATCCAACGCCAGGCTGTTAGGGTGCGGCGGCAGGTCTACGGTTTGCAGGCGCTTGAGGGTCTTGGCGTCAAACACCGTCAGCGTCCCGGCGCCGTGATCCACGCGCACGCCTTTGCGGTTGGCGACATACAGCCGCTGGCTACGCTCATCGAGCAGCAGGCCGATCGGCACCTCATCCGTCAGCTCGCTGGCCAGCACTTTTCCGCTGTCCGCATCCAGCGCGAATACCCGGTGGCCGCTACTGCGCTTCACATAGTCGTGCCCCAGATGATGATTGCGGTAGTCGTCGCGATCGATGCCCTGATCGACGCCCAGCAGACGATTGCTCGCCGGGTCATACACCAGATTCAGCAGCTGATCGGCCTGCACTTCGTGCGTGGCGGTGATCGCCAGCGTGTCGGCGTTCAGGGTGATCACCTGCCCCTGCATGTTGGAGACGAACACCCGGCGGCCCTTCTCATCCAGCGTGATGCCCACCGCGTTGTAGCCGAAGCCCGGGATCACTTTCTCCAGCTTGCCGGCCTTGGTATCGACCACATACAGCACGCTGTCAACGCCGAAGCCCAGACCCGGCAGGAACAGACGGCCGCTTTGCGCGTCATACTTGAGCTCGCGGAGGCGGTACAGATAGTCCTCGGTGATTTTAAACTTCTTCAGCTCCGCCAACAGGAAATCCAGACGCTTGCCGCTGATGCCCGCCTGCTTGTAAGCCTGCTCCAGCACCGCTTTGTCCAGCAACTTGATGCTGCCCAGCGCGTGGTTGGTGGTGGTGTCCACTACCCCGACTTCGCCGTTGAAGGCCTGCGTCAGGTACAGGCGATTGCCCGCGTCGTTCAGCGCCACGCCGAAGCCTTTCACCTGCAGCGGGATCTCCGCCTTGATCGCCAGGGTGTTGGGATCCAGCCGCAGCACGCGGGAGCGCGCCTCTTCCTTCCAGTCCGGCGCGCTGACGAACAGCGCCTGCTGCGAGGTGCTGTAGGCCATCTCCACCACCGTCGACGACAGCGCCTGGCGCTTGATGTCCTGCGGTTTGATGCCGGCATCGTCCGCCTGCGCGGCGCCGGCGACCACCAGAGAGGCCGCCACCAGCAGCGACAGTAACGCGCGCGGGGTTGCTAGGGTTCCAGACATCCTTTTATCTCCTTGAAAATCATGCTTTCGGTTAGAGTGAAACAACGTCATGCCTGCGGCCCGGGCGGCAGCGCCGCCAGAGCGATATCGCCAGCGATGTGCTGCGCAAACTGGGTAAAGACGTGCTGAACGCCGTCGGCGATCAGATTGGCCTGCTCCCGGCTGTAGTGATCCTGGCGGTAGGTCATCATCACCCGCAGGGATTTCGCCCCCGCCAGATCGTCTTCCATCACCTCAAACTGCAGGCCGAGCAACGATTCGGCTTTCTCCGGCTCCACCTGACGGTAGGCGATCGCGCTGCCGTCCTGCAGACGGAACTCGCCGTTCAGCTTGATGCGGCTGTGGATCTGGATGAACACTTCGAACATGTGGTTCTTGCGGTCGGCGTCCACGCCGAACAGCCCTTCTTCCACCAGATCGATCGGAATGTCGGTGTATGGCAGCGAGCCGTTGATGGTGTTTTTCACCTGGCTGACCAAGCCGGCCACCGTCAACCCTTCGTCGAAGCGCACGCGGTGCACCACCACGGTGGTGAAGTAGCCGACGGTATCGAAGAACTCGGCGTCGTTACGGCCGGAGGTCGAAGTGCCCACCAGCAGATCCGCCGGGCCGCCAAGCAGGCGCAGCGCCGAGGTGATCCCGGCATACACCACGTTGAACAGCGAAGCGTTATTGCGGCGAGCGAGCTGATACAGGCCCTCCGCCACGGCGGGATCGACCTCGAACTCCAGCCAGCCGCCGTTGACGTCCGCCGGCGCCGGCACCGCCGGGTGGGTAGAGGGTTCTTGCCGGAAGATCGGCTGGCCGACCGGCGCGCCGCGCAGCGCATCGAGCCAGTAGTCCAGATGCTGCTGCTGCACCCCGGAGGCCCGCTGCTGCCGGGCGAAGGTGTGGAACTGCGGCGGTTGCCCGCTCCACTGCGGCGCCTGGCCGACGACGCGATGGCGGTAGGCGACGCCCAGCTCATCCATCATCAGGTTGAGCGACCATTCATCCAGCACCACATGGTGGAACAGCAGCGACAGCAACTGCTGGCCGTTGTCCGCATCGCGCAGCAGCGTGACGCGCAGCGGCAGCTCGGCGGCCAGATCGAACCGGTGCTGGCCGGCGTCGGCCAACAGGGCGGCGGCGTTGCCCGCCGGCGTCTCGTGAGAGAAGCGGAACCACTGATAATCCGGCAATTCTGCGGCCGGCACCACCACCTGCACCACCTCGCCCTGCTGCTCGACAAAGCGTGAACGCAGCACGGTATGGCGAGTCATGACGTCGATAAATGCCTGATGCAGCGCCGTTTCATCCACCGCATCGAAGAAGCGCAGAGAGAACGGCAGGTTGAAAATCTCGTCATGGCCGAAGGCTTCATACACCTTCCACAGCGATTCCTGCGCCAGCGACAGCGGCGCCTGCGCCCGATCATGATCGTCGGCGGCGGCCACCGGGGCATTCGGCTGCGCGACGTTCAGGCGTTTGGCGTAGCCCGCCAGCCCGCGCGCCGTCGGATGGCTGAACAGATCGTTAATGTTGATTTCGATCTGATGCAGGCTCAACAAGCGGCCGATCACCCGGGTAGCGACCAGCGAATGGCCGCCGCGATCGAAGAAGTCTTCATCCAGGGTCATTTCCGGCGCCACCAGCGCCTCACGGAACTCCTGCAAAATCAGCGGTGCAACGCTTTCGTCTGCGTCACCCTTCGCCGCCGGAGCGGTAATCGCCGGGGAAGCGGCCTCAGCCGCTGGCAATGCGACGGCAATTCGCTGCCCGGCCAGGAAGGCGCTGAACTGCTCCAGCAGGAACGGCGCCGCGTGCGGAGACAGACGCGGGTCGGTGACCAGCTCCAGCGTCAGCGCTTCCGCCTCGGGCAAGCCCAACAGCAGCGCCAGTTCAAACGGCGTATGCAGCGGCGGCAGCAACAGGCGTTCGGCGTGAACGCCTTCCATGCACCAGTCCGCAGCCAGATCGTCACGCCAGGCCACCAGCAGCTGCGCCCGCTGCGGATCCGGCTGTTCGGCCACGGTCTGCGCCAGCAGCCGCTGCCCGACGTTGCCCTCGCCATGCAGCACGGTCAGGTGCATCAGCGGTGCCGCCGTCAGCCCCAGTTCCAGACCGATGCACTCCGCCGTCTCCGCCGCCGGCACGCACAGCTGCACCGCTTGGCCGCCGGCCTGCGCGGCGACGAACTCGGCAAACCGTGCCGCCACCGCCGCCAGCAAGGCCCGCGGCGTGTCGTTGGCGGGCAACAGCGAGCGATCAATCCGCGTGACCACGCGCGCGCCCACCGGTGGCAAGGCTTCAGCACGCTGCGCCGGGCTGCGGTAATCCTGCAGCGAGACCGCCTGGCGCACCCACGGCAGCTGTAGCTCCGGGGTTTCCGCCAGCTCGACCGGCTCCGCCGCGAAAGGCAGAGGCATCACATCCCCGTTGTAACGGGCGGACAGCATCGCCGGCAGGTGGCGCCACGGCAGCGCTTCCGCCAGGATGTCATGCAGGACCACGCCCAAAATCAAGTCATCACCCGGCGTGAGCAACAGCAGGCAGCGCAGCGGCGCTTCGCTTTCCAGTTCAAACGGTGCCGCCTGCGCTTGCAGCAGGCAGCCAATGGCGTGTTGTTCATCCGCCACCTGACGCAGGCTCACCGGCAACGGCGCCGAATCGGCGGCGCGTTTCACCAGACCGTTTTCGTCATCAAAAACGTAGCGCATGTCCACGCCCGGCGTTTCCCGCACCAGCGCCTGCAGCGCCGCCGTCAGCCGGGCGATATCCACGTCCCCCGTCAGGCGCCAGGCCAGCGCCCGCTGCCCGCGTGCGTCACCCTGTTGCAGATGGGCAAACCATGCCCGCTCTTCGGCTTCGCTTACCGGCCGTTCGCCGTCCGCCGACGCCGCGCCCAGCGCCTGAAACGCGCTCTCCAGCCGCTGGGCCTCTTCATCGCTCAGAATGCTGTCAAAATCACCGATCACTGCGTTATCTCCTTTGCCCGGCCATGCCGGGATAGCGCATAAGATGGGGGACCTTCGTCCCCCGTCACCGCGATAGCGTTAGAAAGTCAGCTCAACCGCTGCGCCGACCAGGCGGCCTCGCTGGAGAGTCGCCGTGTAGATGTCGTTGCTTCTGACCATCTCGCGGCGGTCGGAATCAAACAGGTTTTTCGCATACAGCGTGGCGCGACCGTAGTCGAAGGTGTAAGCCAACTGGGCGTTGGCCGTCCAATAAGAGCCGATGCGCCCGCGCGAGTCGTTGTCGTATTGCGAATAGTAGGAGTCGGTAAACGCCACGTTGCTGCTCAGCTCCCATCCTTTCAGGAACTGATATTTGGCGCCCATGTTGGCGGTGTAAGCCGGTGCGCGCGCCAGCTCATGCCCTTCCACGCCGCTGCCCGAGAACTTCTTGATGTCGGTTTTCAACAGGCCGAGGTTGCCGAACAGTTCGAAGTCCCAGCGCGGCTGCCAGGTGGCGCCGATTTCCGCGCCGTAGGTTTCCACCTTGTCGGCGTTGCGGATCACGCTGGAGTTCTCACCCAGCGAGTACGGAAGCTGCATGTCTTTGTAATCGTTGTAGAAGATGTTACCTGTCAGCACCACGTTGGCGTCTTTCAGGTGATGGCGGGTGTACAACTCGTAGTTCCAGACATACTCAGAACCGTAGGTGTAGCTGACCACCGGCGTGCCGATCGTGATGCCGCCGCCGCCGGCGTTATAGCCGCGGGCGATCTTGGCGCCGTAGGTTTGGGTATCCGTCGGTTTCCAGGCCACGTCCAGCTTCGGCAGGAACACGGTGTAGGTTTCATCGAAATCGATGCGCACCGCCTGGCTGCCGCCGTCGCGGCGACGGTGTTCGCGTTCCAGGCGGCTGGCGGCGGTCACGTCCACCTGCGGCGTCAGCGCATAGGTCAGCTCGGCGAACGCCGAATGGGTATCGGTTTTATCTTTGAAGGTCGATCCGCCGAAGATGTTGACGAACTCATCCTGCGTGCCGTGGAAGTAACGCAGCCCCGCCAGCCCGTGCAGGCGGCTGTCCGCTCCGCCGAAGCGCACCACCGGCTCCACGTGAACTTCCTGGCCGTCGATCTCGGCGTATTGGATGTTGTAAGCGGTCGGACGGTTGATGTTGAAATCGGTATAGATAACGCGATTTTCAAACGTCATCGCATCGGAGGCCTCCCAGGCCAGATCCCAGATGGTGCTGTTCATGTTGCTTTTGAACACGGCGCGGCGCGGATCGTGGCGCGGGTTGGTCGGATGCGGCTGCGGGTTGAGGCTTTCGTTCTGCGGCGCGGTGCTGCCAAAGTGGTTAAAGGTCAGCTTGGTGGTCAGATCGCGCAGGCCGGCCGGGTTAAACAACAGCTTGGCGCGGGCGGTGGTGGCCTCCACTTCGCGCGGATCGCCCACCGGCGCATAGGCCGGCAGATCGGCTTCGCTACGGCGGCGCTGGCGATCGACGCTGACGCGGAACGCCAGCTGATCTTCCACCAGCGGGCCGGACGCCATGGCGGCCAGCTGTGAAGAGTGCTGGTTGCCGGCCCCGCCCTTGAACGCGCTTTCCCATTCGAAGGTCGGATCTTTACTGGCCATGACGATGGCGCCGGCGATGGCGTTGCGCCCCTGGATGTAGCTTTGCGGGCCGAGGAACACTTCGACGCGATCCAGATCCCACAGCGACTGCGGACCGAACGCCTGTTCGTTATACGTCAGCGAACGGCCGTCCAATGACAGATTGAGGCGCGGGCGGGTGCCGCTGAGGAAAGCGTTGGCGCCGACGTTCGGGCCGGAACCGTCGATACCGCGCACGGTCGGCAGTTCGTTGCCGATGCCCAGATCCACCACGTTGGGGGTCATGCGCAGCAGATCGGGGATCTGCACCGCATCGGGCATCGAGGCGATGCGGTTGCTGTCGAACACCTGCACGCTGGAGCCGGTGTCGAAAATGGAACGTTTGATCTTCTCACCGGTAACCAGCAGCGTTTCCGCGTCCTGGTAGGTTTCGTTGCTCTTCGTTTCCGCCGCGTTGACGTTACCGATCGCCAGTGAACAAACCCCTAAAAATACGGAGGAAAATGCCCCAAGGGCTTTCATCCCCGCCTTTTCCCCGTTTCCTACGCTTTCATGCCGTTGAGCCGCAAAATGCTTGCCCATAGATGTCTTCTCCTTTCATCCCAGAGGTGCACAAAATTTGATTTTTTTTTACACAACCTACATCGACACTCACACAGACCATGACGCTGCGGCCTTCCCGGCCTTGCTGTTGCTTATCCCTGCGGCAAACCCATGTCTTTCGCGGCCGAACGGGCGCGGCCCGTCCACGGCCAAGCCGCCGGCGGAGCGGCCGACGGCTTGTATAAAAACGTAAAATAATGTTAAGAATGATAATATTTTGCATTTTCTAATGCAAATCATTATCAATAAAGGTGTGAGAGCGGCCACGATAACCGCCAGAAAACCTTATACTTTCGCAGGAAAAACAAGCGCTGCAATAACAAGCAATCATTTCAATGCTAAGAATAATATAGATAAATTATTCACACCCAACGCCCTCTCTGCCAGGCATCGCTAAAACGCCTTATAGATAGCACCCGTGCGCCAAATGGGTCAAATAATAATAATTTTCATTCCTATTAACATTTGGATATATTCTTGCAGTCTCGTTGGCTGAATCAAAATGGATACCCGATGAAAGCGTTAACCACGATGCAGGCCGCCTATTGGGTTGGCCGACAGTCCGCTCCCCCTCTGGGCGGCATGGCCGCCCATCTGTATGCGGAGTTCGACGGCGGCGAGCTGAACATCGCTCGGCTGCGCCAGGCCGTCGAGGCGTTGTACCTGCGTCATCCGCTGCTGCGCCTGCGCATTACCGACGATGGCCGGCAGACGATCGCGCCTCCCGGCCCCCGACATACCTTGCATCTCGACGACTGGCGACATGCCGATGAAGCAACGCTGGCGGCCGCGCTCGCCGCCAAACGCCAGGCGAAAAGCACCCAGTTGCTGCCGCTGGAACAGGGCGTTCCCTGCGATATCAGCCTGAGCCTGTTGCCGGAAGGACGCAGCCGCCTGCATGTCGATCTCGACATGATCGCCGGCGATGCCATGAGCTTTCGCCTGTTGATGGAAGATCTGACGGCGTTTTATCACCAGTGTCCGGCGGCCCCAGCCCATGACGCGCCGCCGGCCTACTTCGATCACCTCGAACGACGCGACGCCGACGTGGCGCTGCGCCAACGGCGCGAACGCGGCCAGCGTTGGTGGCGTGAACGCCTGGCACAGATGCCGCCGGCGCCGCGCCTGCTGCGCACGCCGGACCGTTGCCGCAGCGATCGTTTGGCCATACAGCTGAATGCAGAAGAAAGCCGCGCGCTGGAAAACGTCGCCAAACGGCATCACACCTCCCTCTCGACGCTGTTTCTGGCGCTGTTCGCGCTGGCCGTCGGCCAGGGTTGGAACATGACACGCTTCCGGCTCAACGTGCCGCTGTTCCACCGCGAGAGCGAACGGGAGGACGCACATCGCCTCATCGGCGATTTCTCTAACCTGGTGCTGCTCGGCGTGGAACTGAACCCGACGGAAAACCTGAACGCCTTCTGCCGACGCTTGATGACGCAGCTGGCGGAGCTGATCGAGCATGCGGATTACCCCGGCGTCAGCGTGATGCGCGATCTGTCGCGCCTGCACGGCAGCCTGCAGCCTTCGCCGGTGGTGTTTACCGCCGGTTTCGGCATCCGCGGCAAAACGCTGTTTTCCGAACGGGTCACCAACACCTTTGGCCGTCTCGGCTGGGTGATCTCTCAGGGGCCGCAGGTGGCGCTGGATGCGCAGGTCGCCCACGTCGACGACGGCATTCTGATCAACTGGGACGTGCGGCTGGACGCGTTCCCCGAGCAGGTGCTGCCGCGCCTGCTGGCCTGTTACCGGGCGCTGCTGCACCTGGCCGTGCGGCAAGCGGGGGCATTCGATCGCCCGCTGTCGCAGCTGCTGGCGCAATGCACGCCCGACGCGCTGGCGCAGCAGGCGCCGGTGCGCCAGGTGCTGCACCGGCTGCTGGCGCGGGTGGCTCCCGAGGCCGACTTGCGCGACCACGACGATATCCGCCGGTTGGCCTTGCCGGATGCCGGGGTGAACGCGCTGCTGACAGTGCTCAACAAGTATCTGGCGGCGGCGCTGACGGCGCAGGATCTGACGGCGCATCCCTCCCCGGCTGCGCTGGCGGCGTTGATCTGCCAACGGTCGCCCGAGGCAGGAAAGCATGCGAAAACGCTGCTCGCCGCGCTGGCGCCGCAGCACTGAGATCGGTTTCCGGGCGCACGGCGCCCGGCTCGTTTTAATCGGTTAGCGACTATAGGGAAGTACCATGGAGACACCATTAACCGCACTGCAGCAGGCCTACCTTCTGGGTCGCAGCGATCGATGGCCGCTCGGCGGCGTGGCGATGCACGACTTTCGCGAATACCGCACCCGGCAGCGGGATGTACCGCGCCTTGAAGCGCGCCTGGCCGAGCTGGTACAGCACTACCCGGCGTTGCGCACCTGCATCGATGTGCAGCGCGCCACTCAGCACGTACGCCCAGAGGTGACGCTGCATCTGGATCGCCACGATCTGCGCTCCCTTGATGACGAAGCGGCGCAGCGCCAGACTGAACAGCTGCGCGATCGCTACTCCCACCAGCGCCACGATCCGAGCCAGCCACTGTGGCGCATCGCCGTGATCCAACTTGCCGAACAGCAGGATCCGACGGGATCGCCGTACGATACGCTGATCTTCACCAGCTTCGATGCCTTGATCCTCGACGGCCAGGGGATCTCCACCGTGATCGCGCGCCTGTTCGACGATCGCCCTCTGGCGCCGACCGCCGCCGCACTGCCGCCCCCCGCCGCATCGGCGGCGCAGCGCCAGGCCGATGCCGCCTACTGGCGTGAAAAGCTGCAGGATGTCACCACCCCGTCGGCACTGCCGTGGCGCGCCCCACTCGCCAATCTCACCTCATCACGCTATCGCCGCGCCACCCTGACGCTGCCGCGCGATACGGTAAAACAGCTTGGCCGCCTGGGATCGCCGCATGCGCTGCTGCGCAACAGCCTGCTGTCGGCGCTGATCCTCGATACGCTGGCCCACTGGACCACCGATGGCGAGCTGTGCGTCGGGGTGCCGGTGGCGTTCCCCGCCGCCGACGGCGCCCTGGGCAACGCCTCCAGCTTCGTGGCGGTGCGCTATTCCCGCCACGGCGAAGATTTTATTCAGCGCGCGCAAGCCCTGCAGGACGATGTGCTCGGCGCGCTCGACCACCTGGCGTTTTCCGGCGTCGATCTGGCGCGGCAGTTGCTCGGCCAAAGCCAGGGCGGCCCGGCGCTGCCGGTGATCCTGACCAACTGCCTGGGTTGGGAAACGCTGCCGGCCGAGGCGCCGGTGCGCTTCCACGACGGCCTGACCCAAACGCCGCAGGTCGCCATCGACATTCGCCTGACGCTGGACAGCGAAAAAAATCTGCAGCTGTGCGTGGACTACGCCGAACAGGCGCTGCACGGCGAGCAGGTAGAAGCCATGCTAGCCGCGTTGCAGCGACGCATCCTGCACAGTTGCCAACGGGCCGACCTGGCGATCGCGCCGCGGGACTTCATCGATCTGGCGCATTACCGCCACAACGACAGCGAAGCGAATTACGCGCCTTACCCTTATCTGGCGCAGCTGGCCGAGCGGCTGTTTGGCGCGCAAAACGGCGGCAATGCGCTGATCTGCGGCGAGCAGACGCTGACCTACCGCGAACTGGGCCAGCGGATCGCCACGGCAATCGCCCACCTGCAGAGCCGCGGCGTGCAGCCGGGCAACGTGGTGGCGCTGTATCTGCCGCGCAGCCCAGAACAGATCATCTTCAGCCTCGCCTGCGCCCTGCAGAGCGTGATCTGGGTGCCTATCGACATCAACTCACCGCCGGAACGCACCGCCTACCTGCTGGAGAACTGCCGGCCAACGCTGGTGGTGCACGGCGGCGATCTGGAGACGCCGATCGGCGTGACGCCGGCGATCCTGCTGGCGCCGACGGATCGCGCGCCTGCGCTGCCGGATGAACAGACGTTGGTGGAACGCAGCGCCAGCCTGGCCGCAAGCTACTACCTGTATACCTCCGGCACCACCGGCAAGCCCAAATGCGTGGTGCTCAACAACCGCGCCACCGCCAACGTTATCCACCAGACCCAGCAGCGCTGGGCGGTCACCGCCGACGACGTGTTCATTTCCGTCACGCCGCCGCACCATGACATGTCGATGTTCGATCTGTTCGGTTCGCTGTGCGCCGGCGCTACGCTGGTGCTGCCGGCGCCGCATCAGGAAAAGGACGCCATCAGCTGGAACCAGCTGGTGGAAAAACATCGGGTCAGCCTCTGGTGTTCGGTGCCGGCCATTCTGGAGATGCTGCTCACCTGCAAAACGGCCGACAGCCTGCGTTCGCTGCGCCTGGTGGCGCAAGGCGGCGACTACATCAAGCCGGCGACGGTGCAAACCCTGCGAACCCTGCGCCCGGATCTCGCGCTGTTCTCACTCGGCGGGCCGACCGAAACCACCATTTGGAGCATCTGGCACCCGATCGCCCCACAGGAGAGCGGCACCGTGCCTTACGGCCGCCCGCTGCCGGCCAACCGCTACTTCATCTGCCATGACGACGGCAGCCACTGCCCGGCGGGCGTGGTCGGCCGCATTCACACCGCCGGGGTCAACCTGGCGTTAGGCTATCTGGAGCAGGGGGAACTGAAGCAGCACGATTTCGTCACCCTCGAAGGGCCGGACGGGCAATCGCTGCGCGCTTTCCGCACCGGCGATCAGGGCTATTACCGTGCGGACGGTAACATTATGTTCGCCACCCGGGTGAACGGCTATGTGAAGATCCGCGGCGTGCGCGTCTCGCTGCCGGAAATCGAAGACGTGCTGCGCCGTCATCCGGCGATCCTGGATATGGTGGTGGTGGATTATCCCAGCGGAGAGAACAACGAGGCGGCGCTCGGCGCCCTGTATCTGACCCGCGACGGCAAACCGCTGCCGCTGTCCGAGATCCGCGCCTTCGCCACCGGCTATCTGCCCTGTACCCATATTCCCACGCGCTTTATCCATGCCGAGGCGCTGCCGCTGTCCGCCAACGGTAAAACCGACCGCCATCGCATCCGCGCCGACCTGAGCCACCAACAAACCGCGCCGGCGTTAAACGCCTGCGCGGCCCCGCCGCCAAACGCGCCGCTGGCGCGCAGCGCAGAGATCCTGGCCATTTACTGGCAGGCGATCGGCGTGACGCCGCGCCCGGAATGGGGGGAAGAGACGGCGTTTATCGCCATGGGGCTGAAGCTGCCGCATATCAAACAGGTGGCGTCGCGCCTCAATGACGCTTTCGGCACCCGTCTGGTAAGCAGTTCGCTCTTGCCGTGCAAGAACGCGCGCGAAGTGGCGGCGTTGCTGGCCAGCTGAAGTCCTGCCACTCGGGCGGGAGCATCCTCCCGCCCGCACTTTCTCAGGCGGGCAACGCCGTCAGGGCCGCCAGCGGTTGCCCCCAGGCTTCCCGCTGCAGCGCACGCAACAGAAACTCTTGCAGCGCCTCGCCATAGTCCAGCGCATCCTCCGTCGGAAACTGCTCCAGATAGATATCGATATCCACCTGCAGATCGCGGGCGTCGGTGCGGCCGCGATAAGTCAGGTTGAAACCGTCGCCCGAGCCGCCGGCCAATACGCTGCGCGTACCGCTGCAGCCGGTGAAACGGGGCGCATCGAAGGGTTGCACGTTGATGAAAGGGGAAATAAAGAAGCGCGAGTCCGGATCCACGCCGCGATCGGCGGCCAGTTGGCGCAGGCGGTAGCCGGCGTGGCTGCGCAGCTCCCGCAGCTGCTGCGTCAGCGTGGTGAGAAAGCTCCCCAGCGTCTCCGCTTGCGGCGGTGACACCAGCAGCGGCAGGGTATTGACCGCCAGCGAAGGCACGTTGGTGGCGGCCTGCCCACGGCGATTCAGCGCCGGCATCCACATCGGCAGCGTATCGCCCTGCCGGGTACAGCGCGGCATCACCTGAAACAGCCAGGCCGCCGACAGCGCCACCAGCAAGTCGGGCCAATTGATGCCGCTGCGCTCCGCCAACTGCGCCAGACAGTGCGACACCGCCGCCGGCAGCCGGTAGTGGGCGCTCAAACGCCGTACGCCATAGGCCTCACCGCCCTTGCGCACCGTCGGCAGCGCCTGCGACGGCGGCAGATAGGTCTGCCAAAAGCGCCGATCGCGCGCGCATCGCTCAGAATCAGCGTAGGCCAGTTCAGCCTGTTGGAAGGCGTCAAAGGCACCCAGGGGCATACCCGCGCTGCCCTCACCCAGATAGTGCGCGTATAACGCGGCGCAGCGGTGTTCGATCAGGGCCATGCCGAAGCCATCAACCAGAATATGGTGCGCACGCACGTACCAGAGGTAGCGCTCCGGCCCCAGTTTGAGCAGCCAGGCTGCGGCTAGCGGCTCGCTGTGCAGCGCCCGGCGCTGCGCGATATCTTCGCGCATCAGGCTTTGCGCCGCCTGCCAGGGATCGCCGTGCGTTTGCAGATCGATGCGTTGCAATGGCGGTGTGCACTGTGGATCGTAACGTAACGACGCAGGAGAGTCGCCATGCCGCTCACCAAAGCGCAAGGCAAGCGCCTGCGTCTCGGCGAGAGTGGTGACGATCGCCCGGCAGAGCGTCTCTTCCTCTACCGCGCCACACAGTTCGGTGCAATGTGCGACGGTGGACAGAGTCTGCCCAGGGTGCAAGATGTGTTCTTCCCAGAAATCAAGCTGCGCTGGCGCCAGCGGCAACCATCCAGAGGCCAAAGCGGTGTCCGACATGTTACCTACCTTTGATAAGCCCGAATAAAGACGCCGAACGGGCGTAACCCCACCGTTCAACGGCTTTGCGTGTCTCCATACATCATCAAATGAAAATGATAATAACACCTATTATCATTTCTATTAATTTGGTAACACTTTAGATTCTGTTAAGCGGGGATGCAAGTCGCGCAGTAAGGCAGAGAAAAGAAAGTGGCAGGTTGAAGAGCCATAAAAAACAAAACGCCCCGGCACAACTGCCTGGGGCGTTTTCAACGTCGGCGATACTCGGTGATTAGGCCTGGTTGGCCGGCTTCACCTTCTGCGCCAGGAACTCCGTTTCGTAGGCCAGCGCCTTCTTGCGATCGAACTGGTGCTCCCACTTGGCGATCACCAGTACCGCCAGCGCGTTGCCCACCACGTTCAGCGCGGTGCGCGCCATATCCAGGATACGGTCCACGCCGGCGATGAACGCCAAGCCTTCCAGCGGAATGCCGACGCTGCCCAGGGTGGCCAGCAACACCACGAACGAGACGCCCGGCACGCCGGCGATCCCTTTCGAGGTCACCATCAGCGTCAGCACCAGCACGATCTCCTGCCCCAACGACAGCTCGATGCCGTACAGCTGGGCGATAAAGATGGCGGCAATGCTCTGGTACAGCGTCGAGCCATCCAGGTTAAAGGAGTAACCCGTCGGCACCACGAAGCTGGTGATCGACTTGGGCGCGCCGTAAGCCTCCATCTTTTCGATGATGCGCGGCAGCACCGTTTCCGAGCTGGCGGTGGAATAAGCCAGGATCAGTTCGTCTTTCAGGATGCGGATCAGCGTCCAGATGCGCAGGTTGCACAGCCGGGCGACCGCCCCCAGCACCACTAGGGCGAAGAACGCGATGGCGAAGTACACCAGCACCACCAGCTTGGCCAGCGGCAGCAGCGAAGCGAAACCGAAGTTGGCTACCGTGACCGCAATCAGGCCAAACACCCCGATCGGCGCATAACGCATGATCATGTGGGTGACTTTGAACATGCTCTCGGACACCGCCTTGAACACCTTCAGCAGCGGCTCTTTGGTCTCTTTCGGCAACGACGACAGCCCCAGGCCGAACAGCACCGAGAAGAAAATAATCGGCAGCATGTCGCCCTTGGCCATCGACGAGAAGACGTTCGATGGGATCAGCGACAGAATGGTCGCCACCAGGCTGTGCGAACCGCTTTGCACCTGTTCGGTGGTTTTCTCATACTGCGAAATGTCCACCGTGGTCAGCGTCGACATATCAATGCCGTGGCCAGGTTGGAATACGTTGGCCAACGTCAGCCCCACCACGATGGCGATCGTGGTGATCACTTCGAAGTAAATAATGGTTTTCAATCCGATGCGGCCCAGCTTTTTCGCATCCCCCACGCCGGCAATACCGACGATCAGCGTGGAAATAACGATCGGCACCACAATCATCTTGATCAGACGAATAAAGATATCACCCGCCGGGCTGAGAATATTACTGACCAGCCACTCACGAGATTCGGTCTGGTTGTGCAATACCGCGCCAACAATAATACCCAGTACCAACGCGATCAGGATTTGCCAAGCCAGGCTAATTTTTACACTTTTCATACCCAAAAAGTCCTCAAAGACTCTTTTCGCCGTACAAAGTCGCAACACGACGAAAAGAATACTTAATCATTTATTACAGGCTTATGTTAATTCAGCGGAAGCGTTCACCTGCCCTGAGTGAAACGCAGTATAAATCTGTATCATCCGGGCGGCATGCTCTGCAAGCCTTGATTTGTCAGTGTTGAGCGCTGAATCGAATCACAAAAAATTCGCGTAACTATTTCAAACGGCATAATTGGTTGTTATTAAAAACATAATTTTTCATACAATGAAGTACATAACCGCACCGACGACGATTTTTTGAACGCTATTAAAATGCGTTATTTTTCGCTCAATCTGCATATTTAATCCGCATGATATGTTTATATTTTGTTACTCAAAAGTCAAACAAATGAGAATTGACCGAGTGACACTTTCGCCCATAAATGCAGTGCCACTTTATATTTCGATTAAAAAAAGAACGATATCGCAGGGCGCATACCATAGGGCATTACCCGACCTTTCATCAGGAATTAAAGGTTAATAAAACGTTATTTCACGCTGTGCAGTCCATCGTTATATCGTGCTAATGCCAACTTAGAATATTAATAGCGAAAAATAATCCAAAAAGATTTATAGCGAGAAATAATGGCGGCCCTGATCGTATCTATTAGTTTCTCGGCAGTTGAGCCCGTTTTGGTTTATTCTTTTTTGTTCTTTATATAAGTGTTTTTGGTTAAAAACGTGGGTTTATGAGGATTTAAGCGCCAAAGAGATAGATACGCCCTGCAAATGCGACAGAATGATTACAAATCAATATCTTTGTTGCGTGATCTGCCGCGCAAAAAAGAAACAAAGAATCATAGCAAACTATACTTAACCTTCAGTTGACATATCATTAACAACTTCAAGGAGAAAAGCTATGAGCCAACTGCATAAACACGCTATTCCTTCTGCAATTGCAGAACGCGCCCTGATTAATCCGGCACAATACCAACAGTATTATCAACAGTCGGTTCAAGACCCAGAGGCTTTCTGGGGTGAGCATGGCAAAATCCTGGATTGGATCAAACCCTATACCAAAGTTAAAAATACCTCGTTCGATCCGGGCCACGTCAGCATTCGCTGGTTTGAAGACGGCACGTTGAACCTGGCGGCCAACTGTCTGGACCGCCATCTGGCCGAGCGCGGTGACCAGACCGCCATTATCTGGGAAGGCGATGACCCGACCCAATCCAAAAAGGTGACTTACAAACAGCTGCATCACGATGTCTGCCAATTCGCCAACGTGCTGAAACAGCTCGGCGTTAAAAAAGGCGACGTGGTGGCCATCTATATGCCGATGGTGCCGGAAGCGGCGGTCGCGATGCTGGCCTGCGCGCGCATCGGCGCCGTACATTCGGTGATCTTCGGCGGCTTCTCGCCGGAAGCCGTCGCCGGGCGCATTATCGACTCCAACGCCAAACTGGTGATCACCGCCGATGAAGGCCTGCGCGCCGGCCGCGCCGTGCCGCTGAAAAAGAACGTCGACGATGCGCTGAAAAATCCCGGCGTGATCAGCGTGGCCAACGTGGTGGTATTCAAACGCACCGGTAAGCCGGGCTACTGGCAGGAAGGGCGCGATCTGTGGTGGCATGAGCTGACCCAGGGCGTCTCCGCAGACTGCCCGCCGGAAGAAGTGAACGCCGAAGATCCGCTGTTCATCCTGTACACCTCCGGTTCGACCGGCAAGCCGAAAGGCGTGCTGCACACCACCGGCGGCTACCTGGTGTACGCCGCGATGACCTTTAAGTATGTGTTCGACTACCACGACGGCGACATTTACTGGTGCACCGCCGACGTGGGCTGGGTCACCGGCCACAGCTATCTGCTGTACGGCCCGCTGGCCTGCGGTGCCACCACGCTGATGTTCGAAGGCGTGCCTAACTATCCGGGCGTCAATCGCCTGTCGCAGGTGATCGACAAACATCAGGTCAACATTCTGTATACCGCGCCGACCGCCATTCGTGCGTTGATGGCCGAAGGCGACAAGGCGATCGAAGGCACCCGACGCGATTCGCTGCGCATCATGGGCTCGGTCGGCGAACCGATCAACCCGGAAGCCTGGGAGTGGTACTACAACAAGATAGGCAACGCCAAATGCCCGATCGTCGACACCTGGTGGCAAACCGAAACCGGCGGCTTCATGATTACCCCGTTGCCGGGCGCCACTGAGCTGAAAGCCGGTTCCGCCACGCGGCCGTTCTTTGGCGTACAGCCGGCGCTGGTCGATAACGTCGGCACGCCGCAGGAAGGCGCCTGCGAAGGCAACCTGGTGATCGTCGATTCCTGGCCGGGCCAGGCGCGCACCCTGTTCGGCGATCATGATCGCTTCGAGCAAACTTACTTCTCGACCTTCAAAGGCATGTACTTCAGCGGTGACGGCGCCCGCCGCGACGAGGACGGTTACTACTGGATCACCGGCCGCGTCGACGACGTGCTGAACGTCTCCGGCCACCGTCTGGGCACCGCCGAGATCGAGTCCGCGCTGGTATCGCACCCGAAAATCGCCGAAGCGGCGGTGGTCGGCATTCCTCACAACATCAAAGGCCAGGCGATCTACGCCTACATCACGCTGAACCACGGCGAAGAACCGACGCCGGAGCTCTATACCGAAGTGCGCAACTGGGTGCGCAAAGAGATAGGGCCGATCGCTACACCGGATGTGCTGCACTGGACAGACTCGCTGCCCAAAACGCGCTCCGGCAAGATCATGCGGCGCATCCTGCGCAAAATTGCCGCCGGCGACACCAGCAACCTGGGGGATACCTCCACGCTGGCGGATCCGGCCGTAGTCGACAAGCTGTTGGAAGAAAAACAATCAATGAAAGTGCCGTCATAATTTACGCCGCTTCAGGCCGCTCATTCGGATAACGCGCCGTTGAGCGGCCCTGGCGCGGCGTACTCTCTCAATACCGACTGGAGACACTCTGATGAATGACACCATTTATCAAGGGATTGAAGAAAACCCGCGCTTTAAAGAGCTGGTGAGAAAACGCGGCCGGTTCGCCTGGCTGCTTTCGCTGATTACGCTGGCGCTGTACGTCGGCTTTATTTTGTTGATCGCCTTCGATCCACAATGGCTCGGTACGCCGATCGCCGCCGGATCGACCATCACCCGCGGGATCCCGGTCGGCGTCGGGTTGATCGTGATCTCTTTCGTCTTGACCGGGATCTACGTGTTTCGCGCCAACGGCGAGTTCGATCGCCTCACCGCAGAGATCCTGCGCGAGGTGAAACAATGAAGCGCTTATTGTCCGCCGCCGCGCTGCTGTTACTGCCGGGCCTGGCCTGCGCCGACGCCATTGGCGGCGAGGTGCATCGCCAGCCGCTGAACATCCAGGCGATCGTGATGTTTATCCTGTTTGTCGGCGCCACGCTCTACATCACCTATTGGGCGTCCAAACGCACCCGTTCCCGTCAGGACTACTACACCGCGGGCGGGCGCATTACCGGCCTGCAAAACGGCCTGGCGATCGCCGGTGACTTCATGTCCGCCGCCTCGTTCCTCGGCATCTCCGCATTGGTCTATACCTCGGGCTATGACGGGCTGATCTACTCCATCGGCTTCCTCATCGGCTGGCCGATCATTCTGTTCCTGATCGCGGAACGCCTGCGCAATCTCGGCCGCTATACCTTCGCCGATGTCGCCTCTTACCGTCTGCAGCAGAAACCGATCCGCACCCTCTCGGCCTGCGGCTCGTTGGTGGTGGTGGCGCTGTATCTGATCGCGCAGATGGTCGGCGCCGGCAAACTGATCCAGCTGCTGTTCGGGCTCAACTACCACGTGGCGGTGATCCTGGTCGGCATTCTGATGGTGCTGTACGTGCTGTTCGGCGGCATGCTGGCCACCACCTGGGTGCAGATCATCAAAGCGGTGCTGCTGCTGGCCGGCGCCAGCTTTATGGCGCTGATGGTGATGAAGTCGGTGAACTTCGACTTCAATACCCTGTTCGCCGAAGCGGTAAAGGTGCACCCGAAAGGCATCGCCATCATGAGCCCCGGTGGGCTGGTCTCCGATCCGATTTCCGCGCTATCGCTTGGCCTGGCGCTGATGTTCGGCACCGCCGGTCTGCCGCACATCCTGATGCGTTTCTTCACCGTGAGTGACGCCAAGGAAGCGCGCAAGAGCGTGTTCTACGCCACCGGCTTTATTGGTTACTTCTATATTCTGACCTTTATCATCGGCTTCGGCGCCATCTTGCTGGTCAGCGCCAATCCGGCGTTCAAAGACGCCACCGGCGCGCTGCTGGGCGGCACCAACATGGCGGCGGTGCATCTGGCCAATGCCGTTGGCGGCAACTTCTTCCTCGGCTTTATCTCGGCGGTGGCGTTCGCCACCATTCTGGCAGTCGTCGCAGGCCTGACGCTGGCCGGCGCCTCGGCCGTGTCCCATGACCTGTACGCCAGCGTGATTAAAAACGGCAAGGCGACCGAGCGCGATGAACTGAAGGTCTCCAAGATCACCGTCGTGGTATTGGGGCTGGTCGCCATTGCCCTGGGGATTTTGTTCGAGAAGCAGAATATCGCCTTTATGGTCGGACTGGCCTTCTCCATCGCCGCCAGCTGTAACTTCCCTATCATCATCCTGTCGATGTACTGGTCGCGTTTGACGACCCGCGGCGCGATGATTGGCGGCTGGCTGGGTCTGTTAACGGCGGTGATTCTGATGATCCTCGGCCCGACAATCTGGGTGCAGATCCTCGGCCATGAAAAACCGATTTATCCGTATGAATATCCGGCGCTGTTCTCGATGATCGTGGCCTTTGTCGGCACCTGGCTGTTCTCGATCACCGACAGCTCGCTGGCCGGACAGCAGGAGCGGGAACGCTTCCGGGCCCAGTTTGTCCGTTCGCAAACCGGACTGGGCATCTCTCAGGGCAGCTCGCATTGATCGAATAATAAGTGAAAAAAGCAAACACACCCTAATCAAAGGCCCTTCGGGGCCTTTTCTCTGGCTGTTTATCGGAGAGAAGCAGGGGAAAGCAGCGCAGCCTAGCTGCGCTTTTTTGCGTTTTACGCACAGCAAAAAGCCCTGAACGTCAGTTCAGGGCTTTCGGCTTTGTTTGATGCCTGGCAGTGTCCTACACAATTCGTCTCATCCTGAGACTCTCCCCTCCGGGGCCGCCGCACACGGCGTTAAGGCCCGTTCCCGACGGGCCTTTCGCATGCCCATGCTCGAGCAGAACGCCAGATAACAGACAAAACAAAAAGCCTCATGCTTTCGCATGAGGCTTTTTGTTTTATTTGATGCCTGGCAGTGTCCTACTCTCGCATGGGGAGACCCCACACTACCATCGGCGCTACGGCGTTTCACTT
>NZ_JBQEOW010000011.1:0-153246 GCF_052045405.1 Serratia sp. 22278
GATCTGATCGGCTTTACCACCACGGACGATCGCAACGCCTTTCTCAGCTGCCTGTCAGTCGAGTTCCTGCTGGAGATACAGCCGCCGCGCCCGCGCCAGGGCAACCGCCTGGGCATCGATCCGGTCGCCTATCAGTCCGCTCAGCGGCAGCACGCCGCCGCGCCGAGTGGCGACGCATTGGAGGGGCCGTTGCTGGCGGCGCTGCTGCAAGGTATCGGTCTCGACGATCTGCAACCGCAGCCGCACTTTGACGAACAACAGATCCGCCTGGCCGGTCGCCTGCTGAGCCTGTTCTCGCAAGGCACCGTCGCCCTACTCTCATCCCGCTCGATCCTCAAGCGCGGCGTGAAGGCCGAGATGACCATGATCCTCGACGAAGCCAACAACCCGTTCAAGCTGCTGCCTTCGGGAAAAACGGTGCTGATGCAGATGTTCGGCAGCCAAATGCCGGGCTTTATGTCGCCGGAGCAGGCGGTGCGCGACGCGCTGATCGACCTGCAGGCGCACCAGCTGGGGATGATCGCCGGTATTCGCGCCATCATCGCCGCCATGCTGCAGTCGTTCAACCCGGAGCGCCTCGAAGAGGAAGCGCGCAAGGAAGGCGTGGCGCCGCGCCTGTCGCTGCCCGCCAACCGCAAGGCTGCGCTGTGGGACTACTTCGTGAAGAACTATCAGCAAACCTCCGGCGAGATCGAGGACGATTTCCACACCCTGTTTGGCGAAGCTTTCCTGCACGCCTATGACGTTGAAGTGAATCAATACAAAGACTCACAGACCAAACCGGACGCGTAATGAATATCACCATAGCCTCTACTTCCAACCAGGGCGGCCGCGCCTCCAACCAGGATCAGACCGGCGAGGTGCTCGGCAACCGCGCCGCCTGCTTCGTGGTGTGCGACGGCATCGCCGGTTTTCCGGGCGGCGATATCGCCGCCAAACTGGCGCGCGACACCATTTTGCAAAACTTTGACGGCGAAAAGCACCTGAACGCCCAGAGCATTCGTCAGCACATCACGCGCGCCAACGCCGCCATCCACCAGCAGCAGCGGCAGTCGGACGAATACAGCAAGATGGGCACCACGCTGGTCAGTCTGTTTATCGATCGCGATTACCAGCTGGCCTACTGGGCGCACGCCGGCGACAGCCGCCTGTACCTGTTCCGCCGCGGCTACCTGCATGCCGTCACCACCGACCACAGCCTGATCCAACAGATGCAGGACGCCGGCTATCAGACCAACGGCATCAACAGCAACCTGCTGTATTTCGCGCTGGGGCTCAACGAAGAGCGCGACGCCACCTACAGCGACGTGCTGCAGCTGGAGGACGGCGACGTTTTCCTGCTGTGCACCGACGGCTTCTGGCACAGCTTCAGCCAGGCCGAACTGGAACAGTCGCTGCATATGGTCAACTCCCCCAGCGAGTGGATCGCCCTGATGCAACAGGCATGGAAGAAAAACAATAACAGCGATAACTACAGCGCTATCGCCGTCTGGATTGGCTCACCGCAGGAAACCACCCTGCTGCATTCGCTGGCGGATGCGGAGCGGTTTCTGAGCCGCGACTGAGCAGCGCACATTCACAGCAAGGTTCACTATGAAATATTGGATGCCAGGGCTCGTTGCCCTGATGGCGGTACCGACCGCGCAGGCGATGAACTATCGCCTGGTTTACTCCCCCAGCCAGAAGCTGGAAGTGTTTATCGATGACGTCAAAAACAGCAATCCGGCAAGCTGGTGCGGCAAAAGCATCCCGCTGCGTATCGTCTCGGCGCAAAGCCAGGATCCGGCGGTGCTGAACGACTTTCTGCCGCGCGTCGGCAATCTGTTGGAAAAGCAGTGTCCGAAAGCCGGCCACCTGCCCTGGACGCTGACCGACAAGCGCGGAGAGAAACTGGCCAGCGGCGAAGCCGCCAAAGCGCGCGGCTGGAAACCGGTGGTCAAACAAGAGGCCTCCGAGCCGCCGGAAACCCCACCGCAACCGGCGATCCCTGCGGCGGTGGCCGTGACGTCTCCGCAGGCGGACAGCGCGCCGGCTCAGCGTTTCAGCCTGCCGCAGGGCTGCCACTTCCGCACCTACTGGCGTGACGAGGCCAACGGCGGCGCGCTGTTCATTCCCGCCGGCGCTGCGCTGCGCTGCGGCGAGGACGGCTGGCTGCAGGGCCGCAGCGCGGTCACGTTGCAACAAGGCGGCCAAACCCTCTCGCCGACGCTGTGGTTCCTGCAAGGTTACCCGCTGGCGCAGGTTAACGGCGGCGATCGCGCGCTGACCGTCGTCAGCGCCAACGCCCAACGTCTGGTTCTGGGCGGCAACCCGCAGGCGCCGGGCAGCTTCCTGCTGCTGAGCTTCGAACCGAAGCTGCACGCCTGGGTGTTCAACGGTGAAGCGATCGTTGAAATGCCGCGCGTCGACGCCGCCGATGAGAACAAGATCAAACAGCGCGTGCAGCAGGCGCAAACCGCCTGGCAGCCGCTGCTGAGCGCCCCCGCCCCGCTGACTTTCAAGCTGGTGGAAAAGCTGGCCACAGACCGCGTTGATCCCGCCAGCGGCAGCTACCTGTCGGTTAACGGCGCCCCTCACTGATTATAAGGAAAGCCTGTGAAATCATTAGCAAGCATGCTGCAAGGCCAGTCGATCGGCGCGGCCATCACCACCGTCGAAAACGATATCAAGGCGAAACCGGCGGATGCCGACCTGCGCGCCGCGCTGGTGCAACTGCTGTGCCTGAGCGGCAACTGGACGCGCGCCAACGCGCAGCTGAAATCCTGGCAGGCGCTGAAACCGATCGCCCAACCGACCACGCTGCTGCTGATGCAGTCAGTCAACGCCGAGCTGCAACGCCAGGCGGTGTTTGCCGGCACGGCCGCGCCGGCGCTGCTGCGGCAGGATCAGCCTTGGCTGAAACTGATGGTTCAGGCGCTGCATCAGGATGCGCAAGGGGCGGCCGAACAGGCCCAGGCGCTGCGTGATGAAGCGCTGGAGGCCGCCCCGGCCGGCGCCGGGCGGTTAACGCTGGCCGAAGGCGAACAAGAACGGCAGCTGCGTTTCGACTGGCTGACCGACGGTGACGGCCGCCTCGGGCCGGTATGCGAACTGGCGCTGAACGGCGTTTACTACTGGCTGCCGTTTGCCGACATCGCCGCGATCCAGTTCCAGGCGCCGCAGAGCGCCATCGACCTGGTGTGGAGCCATGCGCTGGTGCGCCTGACCGATGGCCGCGAACAGGTGTGTCAACTGCCCGCCCGTTACCCGCTGGCAGAAGGCAGCGACGACGCGCTGCTGCTCGGCAAGCGCACCGAATGGCAACCGCTGGGCGACGGCACCCACTATGCGGGGCTGGGCCTGAAAACCTGGCTCAGCGAAAGCGATGAATTCCCACTGCACAGCCTGCGGCAGCTGAGCTTCGACGCGAGCGCCTGACCATGAACGATAAGCGCCCACCCCACTACGACGGCAGCGATCTACGCCACCAGGGCTATCGCTATCGTCAGGACAGCGAACGCCTGACCTCGCGCGACAAAATGCAGCCGGTGCTGCTCGATATGCTGACCGACGACGAACCGCAGAAAAAGCAGGAGGCGCAGGCGCGCAACCTGGTGTCGCACAGCGAGCTGCGCCGCCGGGTATTGCGCGATCTGCAGTGGCTGTTCAACTGCGTCAACAGCGAATCCAATCTGGATCTCGGCGATTTTCCGCAGGTGCGGCGCTCCACCCTGAATTACGGCATCGCCTCGCTGGCGGGCAAGCGCATGTCGGACATCGAATGGCTCGACATTCAGCGCGCGCTGACCGAATCCATTCTGCATTTCGAGCCGCGTATTTTGCCCGAGGGGCTGCAGGTGCGCTGCATCTCGGATACCGGCTCGCTGGAGCTGCACAACGTGCTGTCGATCGAAATCAAGGGCCGCCTGTGGTGCGTGCCCTATCCGCTGGAGTTTCTGTTCCGTACCGACGTGGATCTGGAAAATGGCCACTTCGATCTGAAAGACATAGGGTAAGGCGATGGACAGTAAACTGTTAGATTATTACAACCGCGAGCTGGCCTATCTGCGTGAGATGGGCGCCGAGTTCGCCGAACAGTACCCGAAGGTTGCGGGCCGCCTCGGCATGCGCGGCATCGACGTGGCGGACCCTTATATCGAGCGCCTGATGGAAGGCTTTGCCTTCCTCACCTCGCGCGTGCAGCTGAAAATGGACGCCGAGTTCCCGCGCTTTTCTCAGCGCTTGCTGGAGATCATCTACCCCAACTACCTGTCACCGACGCCGTCGATGGCGATCGCCGAGCTGCAGCCGGACAGCAGCAAAGGCGACATCAGCAACGGCTTCGTGGTGCCGCGCGGTACCATGATGGACAGCCAGACGCTGAAGAAAAGCGGCATCACCTGCAGTTACACCACGGCGCATGACGTCACGCTGCAGCCGGTGCGCATCGCCGGCGTCGAGCTGGGCGGCATTCCGGCCGATATCCCGCTGGCCTCGCTGGGGCTGCAGCACAGCGGCTGCGTCAGCGCGCTGCGCATTCGTCTTGAGTGCTACGAAAGCGTGACGCTCAACAATCTGCAGCTGGATCAATTGATGTTTTACCTGGCCGGGCCGGACATGCAGGCGCAGCAGCTGCTGGAGTTGCTGATGCAGCACAGCGTCGGGCTTGTCTGCCAAACGGTGGAGGCTCAGCCGCAGCGGCGGGCGCTGGCGTTGGACGGGCTGCGACAGGAGGGCTTCGCTGCCGATCAGGCGCTGCTGCCCAACGATCTGCGCAACTTCGAAGGCTACCGGCTGCTGCAGGAGTATTTCGCCTTCCCGGCGCGCTTCCAGTTCTTCAGCGTCAACGGCCTGCGTCCGCTGCTGCAGAGCGTGCGCGAAGGGAAAAAGGGGCTGCGCCAGTTCGAGATCGTGGTGCTGCTGGATCGACACGACGCCGCGCTGGAACGGGTGGTCGACGCCGCCCATTTGGCGCTGCACTGCACGCCGGTGATCAACCTGTTTCCGAAGGTCGCCGAACGCATCGCGATCAACGAAAAAAACCACGAATACCATCTGGTGGTCGACAATATCCGGCCGCTGGATTACGAAGTGTTTTCAGTGCAGCGGCTCGGCGGCAGCGCCAGCGAAAAACGCTACGAGCAAGAGTTTCGGCCGTTTTACAGCACCCTGAGCGCGGACGACGGCAACTATGGCGCCTACTTCTCGCTGCGGCGCGAACAGCGCACGCTGTCGGAGCACGCCCGCCGCTACGGCACCCGCACCGGCTACGCCGGTTCGGAAGTGTTCGTGTCGCTGGTGGACGAGCGGCAATCGCCGTGGCACAGCGATCTGAAATACCTCACCGCCGACGTGCTGTGCACCAGCCGCGACCTGCCATTGATGTTGCTGCAGCAGGATCAGGGCAACTTCGTGATGCCCGATTCGATCCCGATTAAGCAGGTCTCGCTGCGCAAAGGCCCCACCCCGCCACGCCCGGCGCTGGCCGAAGGGATGATCACCTGGCGGTTGATCAGTCAGCTGCAGCTGAATTACCTCAGCATGATGGACGGCGATCCGGAACAGGGCGCCGCCAGCCTGCGCCAGCTGCTGGGGCTGTACGGCAACCTGAGCGAGCCGGCGATCGCCAAACAGATCCAGGGCGTGCGCCACTGCAACCTGCGGCCGGTCTATCGGCGAGTGCCTGAACCCGGCCCCATCGTATTCGCGCGCGGCATCGCCATCGATCTGACGGTCGATGAGCAGGCGTTCTCCGGCAACAGCCCTTACCTGCTCGGCAGCGTGCTGGAGCGCCTGTTCTCGCGCCTGGTGGCGATGAACACCTTCACCGAGATGACGCTCTCCAGCCAGCAGCGCGGCGAGATCGCCCACTGGCAGGCGCGCATGGGCAAAAGGACGCTGATATGAGCGCGGAGATGATCGCCACCGAACTGGCGCCGCCGCAGATCAACGCGCTGTATCGCCTGCCGGACGACTTCTGGCCGCGGCTGCGCAGCGCGCCTTACAAGCACGATCTGTTTCAGCTGCTGCGCCGCATCGACGCCCAGGGCGGCCAGCCCTACCTGCTGGGGCGCGCGCCGCTGCCGCGCCACGAGATGCTGCGCCTGGGCCAGGAGCCGTCGCTATCGTTCGCGCCCTCCACGCTGGCGCAGGTGACGCCGCGCGCCAACGGCCCGCTGCACGACGTTTCGATCTTCAGTTTCGGCCTGTTCGGCCCCAACGGGCCGCTGCCGCTGCACCTGACCGAATACGTGCGCGAACGGGTATACCACCATCAGGACACCACCCTGCTGGCGTTCACCAACCTGTTCCATCACCGCCTGACGCTGCTGTTTTATCGCGCCTGGGCCGACGCACAGCCGACGGTATCGCTGGATCGCCCGGACAACCGGCGCTTCGACGAGTACCTGTCGAGCCTGATCGGCATCGGCCAGCCGGCGCAGCAGGAACGCGACAGCATCAACGCCCACGCCAAGCATTTTATGGCCGGTCATCTGATTCGCCACAGCCGCGATCCGGAAGGCCTGAGCAAAATTTTGCAGCAGTATTTCAAGGTGCCGGTGCGCATCGTCGAAAACGTGCCGCACTGGCTGCGGGTGGAGCCGCGCGAGCAGGCGCGGCTCAAGGCCGGGCGCGGTGCGCCGCGGCTCGGCGAGTCGGCCTTTCTCGGCATCGCGGTGCGCGATATTCAGCACAAATTCCGCATCGAGCTGGGGCCGATGCCGCAGCAGGACTATGACCGTTTCTTGCCGGGCGCAGACCTGTGCCGGCAACTGCGCGACTGGGTGCGCCAATATCTGGGCATCGAGTTCGTCTGGGAAGTGCGCCTGATCCTGGCGAAGGAACAGGCGCACGGCATCCAGCTCGGCGGCGCGCAGCGATTGGGCCTGAGCAGTTGGCTGGCCAACCATCGGCGACAGCGCGATCTCGACGATCTGATCTTCAGCCCTGAACCGCTGGAAAATCCGTTCTGACCCTATTTCGGCCGACGCCCCGCGGCGTCAGGCCACCCTGAGACCTGAGGAAAACCATGTCTGAAATCAGCCGCTCGGTATTATTTGGCAAACTGGATAGCCTGTTATTCACCTCTCTGGAAAGTGCGACGGCGTTTTGCAAGCTGCGCGGTAACCCCTACGTCGAATTGGCGCACTGGCTGCATCAGCTGATGCAATCGCCGGACGGCGATCTGCAGCAGATCGTTCGCCACTTCGCGTTGGACGAGGCGCAGCTGGCGCGCGACATCGTCGAGGCGCTCGATCGCCTGCCGCGCGGCGCCAGCGCCATCTCCGATCTGTCCGAGCACATCGACAGCGCGGTAGAGCGCGCCTGGGTCTATGGCTCATTGAAATTCGGCGCGTCGCGCATCCGCGGCGGCCACCTGCTGCTCGGCATTCTGAAAACCTACAGCCTGCGCCATCTGCTGAAGGCCATTTCCCCGCAGTTCGAGCGCATCAACGCCGATCTGTTGATGGAGCAGTTCGCCGCCATTACCGCTCACTCGGCGGAAAACGCCCAGGATGCGCCGGCGGAAAGCCACGCCGAGAACGCATCCGGCGCGGCGCGCAGCGGTGAAAGCGTGCTGGCGCAGTATGCCCAGGATCTGACCGCCAGAGCGCGTGACGGCGAGATCGACCCGGTGGCCGGCCGCGATGAGGAGATCCGGCAAATCATCGATATCCTGATGCGCCGCCGCCAGAACAACCCGCTGCTGACCGGCGAGGCCGGCGTCGGCAAAACCGCGGTGGTGGAAGGCCTGGCGCTGCGCATCGTGGCCGGCGACGTGCCGCCGCAGCTGCGCGACGTGAAGCTGTGCCTGCTGGACATCGGCATGCTGCAGGCCGGCGCCGGCGTTAAGGGTGAGTTTGAAAAACGGCTGCAGGCGGTGATCGACGAAGTGCAGTCCAGCCCGACGCCAATCATCCTGTTTATCGACGAAATTCACACCCTGATCGGCGCCGGCGGCGCCCAGGGCACCGGCGACGCGGCCAACCTGCTGAAACCGGCGCTGGCGCGCGGCCAACTGCGCACCATTGGCGCCACCACCTGGTCGGAATACAAGAAATACATCGAGAAAGACCCGGCGCTCACCCGCCGTTTCCAGGTGGTGCAGGTACACGAACCGAGCGAAGACAAAGCGCTGTTGATGCTGCGCAGTACCGTCAGCCCGCTGGAGCAACACCACCGCGTGCTGCTGCTGGATGAAGCGGTGGACGCCGCGGTGCGGCTGTCCCATCGCTATATTCCAGCCCGCCAGTTGCCGGACAAGGCGGTAGCGCTGCTGGATACCGCCTGTGCGCGCGTGGCGGTCAGCCAACACGCCGAGCCCGCCCAGGTCGAAGACTGCCGCCACCGCATCGATGCGCTGCAGATCGAATTGGATATCGCCCGCCGCGAAGCCAAGGTCGGCATTGGCGATCCCCTGCGCCCGCAGGAGATTGAAACCCAGCTGACCGCGCTGCGCCAGGAGTTGGAACAGCTGACCGACCGCTGGCAGCAGGAGCTGGCGCTGATCCAAGAGATCATCACGCTGCGCGCGCAGTTGCACCGGCAGGAAGCGGAGCCTGCCGGCGAAGAAACGGAGGCGGCCCCTGACGCCGACGCGCTGCGCACCCAGCTGGGCGAACTGCAGCAGCAGCTGAGCGCGCTGCAGGGTGAAGCGCCGCTGATCTTCGCCGCCGTCGACGCCAACATCGTGGCGGCGGTGGTGGCCGACTGGACCGGCATCCCGCTGGGCCGCATGGTGAAAAACGAGATTGAAGCGGTGCTGCAGCTCTCCGACACCCTGAATCAGCGCGTGATCGGCCAACGCCATGCGCTGGATCTGATCGCCCGCCGGGTGCGCACTTCGCGGGCGCGGCTGGACGATCCGAACAAGCCGGTCGGGGTGTTCCTGCTGGCCGGGCCATCCGGCGTCGGCAAGACCGAAACCGCGCTGGCGCTGGCGGAAACCCTGTACGGCGGCGAGCAGAACGTCATCACCATCAACATGAGCGAATTCCAGGAGTCGCACACCGTTTCGACGCTGAAAGGCGCGCCCCCCGGCTATGTCGGCTACGGCGAAGGCGGCGTGCTGACCGAGGCGGTGCGCCGCCGTCCATACAGCGTGGTGCTGTTGGACGAGATCGAGAAGGCGCACCCGGACGTGCATGAAATCTTCTTCCAGGTGTTCGACAAGGGCTGGATGGAGGACGGCGAAGGCCGCCATATCGATTTCCGCAACACCATCATCATCCTGACCTCCAACGTCGGCACCGATCTGATCGCCGGGCTGTGCAGCGATCCGGAGCTGCTGCCGGAGCCGGAGGCGCTGAGCGGCGCGCTGCGCCAGCCGCTGCTGTCGGTGTTTCCGGCCGCCTTGCTCGGCCGTCTGCTGGTGGTGCCGTATTACCCGCTGACCGACGCCACGCTGGGCAACATCGTGCGCCTGCAGCTGGGCCGCATCCAGCGTCGCCTGGCGGAGAATCACGACATCGTCTGCACCTTCGACGACGCGGTCATCGAGCAGATCGTCAGCCGCTGCACCGAAGTGGAGTCCGGCGGCCGCATGGTCGACGCCATCCTGACCAACACCCTGCTGCCGCAGATCAGCCACACCCTGCTGACCGGCAGCGCCAACGACCAGCGCTATCGCCAGCTGCACATCGCGCTGCAGAACCACGAATTCATTTGTCAATTTCAGGCATAACGCCGCGGCCGCCGAGACGGCGGCCCTTTGAATACAGAGAGTCATCACTATGTCGGGAACCGGGATAACCAAACCGAATTCGAACAGCCTGCCGAGCGGCTATCGATTCAACGAATTCGAGATCCAGGAAGCGATCGGCGAAGGCGGCTTCGGCATCGTCTACCGCGCCTACGATCACCAACTGGAACGCACCATCGCCATCAAGGAGTACATGCCGACCTCGCTGGCGAAACGCAACGACGATCTCAGCATCGGGCTGCGCGGCGAGCGCTTCGGCAAAACCTTCCAGGCCGGGCTGAACAGCTTTATTCAGGAGGCGCGTCTGCTGGCGCGCTTCTCGCATCCCGGCCTGCTGCACGTGTTGCGCTTCTGGGAAGAGAACGGCACCGCCTACATGGGCACCCAGTTTTACAGCGGCACCACGCTGAAAAACCTGCAGGCGCAGCAGCCGGAGAAAATCGACGAGGCGTGGATCCGTCGGCTGCTGCCGCCGCTGTTCAGCGCCATCAACACCATCCATCAGGAAGGCTACCTGCACCGCGACATTTCGCTGGATAACATCCAAATCCAGGAGAGCCAGCTGCCGGTGTTGCTGGACTTTGGATCGGCGCGCAAAGAGATCGGCAACCTGTCGGACGAAACGGAGATCATGCTCAAACCGGGCTTCGCGCCGATCGAGCAGTACACCGAGAACAGCGACGGCGAACAGGGGCCGTGGACCGATATCTACGCGCTGGGCGCCGTGCTGCACACGCTGATCGTCGGTTCGCCGCCGCCGGTCAGCGTGGTGCGCAGCATCGAAGACAGCTACCAGCCGCTGGCCGAGCGCCGCCCCGCCGGCTACTCGCCGGAGCTGTTGCGCACCGTCGATCGCGCGCTGGCGCTGAAGCCGGAAGACCGCCCGCAGACCATCGATGAAATGGCCGAGCTGTTGCATCTGCCGATCGCCGATGAAAACGAAATCATCAGCACCCCGGCCGCCGCGCCGGAGAACTTGCTGGTCGCCGCCAACCCGGCTGCCGCTGCGGCCGCCGCCGGCGCCGTTACCGCACGCGGCACCCAATTCTCGCGCCCGATGATGGCCGGCGCCGGCGTCGCCGCGTTGCTGGTGATCGGCGCGATCGCCTGGCTGAGCGGCGGCAAGGACGATGCCCAGGCCGTCGCCCAAAACACCGTGGCGTCACCGGCACAGAAAACCCTGACGGAGCAACCGAGCGCGCCGCAAACCGCGCAGCCTGCAGCGGCGGAACCTGAAAAAGCGGCGCCACCACCGCAGCCGGTGGCGCTGGTGTACTTCAAACTGCAGCCGGGTGAGCAGGTCAGCCTCGACGGCAAGCCGCAGCAGGTGACGCCGGGCGAAAACGGCTTCGCCAGCCTGAACCTGGCGCCGGGCCGTTATCAGTTGGAGATCCGCCACAACGATCGGCTGCGCCGCCAACAGCTCAGCATCGACACCGCCGGCACCTGGCTGGTCAACCCGGCCACCGCCGGCTGATGCCGGATTTGAAGCCCGCCGTGGCGGGTTTCTCCCTATTTCATGAGACTGACGCATGCGTCAATCACAGAGGACGTTCTCATGTTGGATCGCATTATTGCGCACACGCCGCTGGGCCAGGAGCAACTGCTGTTCCGCTCGCTGGACGGCATCGAAGCGCTTTCCACTCCTTTCGACTTCCATATTGAATTGCTGAGCACCGACGCGCGGCTCGATCGCAAAGCGCTGCTCGGCCAACCGCTGACGCTGGAGATCCCGACCCAGGGCTTTCTCAGCGCCCCGCGCTACCTGAACGGCAAGATCACCACCATCGCCGTCAGCAGCGAAGAGATCGGCGGCACGCGCTACGCGGTGTATAACCTGCACGTGCAGCCGGATCTGTGGCCGATGACCAAAGACCGCAACTTCCGCATCTTCCAGGAACAGACGGTGCCGCAGATCGTCAAGACCCTGCTGGCGGAGCACAACGTGCAGCTGGAAGATCAGCTGACCGGCGACTATCGCCTGTGGGGCTACTGCGTGCAGTACAACGAAAGCAGCTTCAACTTCATCAGCCGCCTGATGGAGCTGGAGGGCATCTATTACTATTTCAAACACGAGATGGGCAAACACACGCTGGTGCTCGGGGATGCGCCCCACCACCACCAGCCCTATCCCGGCTACGAGATGATCCCCTACCACCTGACGCCGTCCGGCGGCAGCACCAGCGAGGAAGGCATCAGCCAGTGGACGTTGTCCGATCGCGTCACGCCGGGCATCTACAGCTTGGACGACTACGATTTTCGCAAACCAAACGCCTGGCTGTTCCAGGCGCGGCAAAATCCGGTTTCGCCGACGCCGGGGCAGATCGACGTTTACGACTGGCCAGGCCGCTACACCGAGCATCAGCAGGGGGAGTTCTACGCCCGCGTGCGCCAGGAGGCCTGGCAGGCCGAGCATCAGCAGATCCGGGGCACCGCCACCGCGTTGGGCATCGCTCCCGGCAGCACCTTTACGTTGTATAACGCCCCGCACGCCGACGACAACCGCGAGTACCTGACGCTGCAGGCCAACTACCATCTGAAAGAGAACCGCTACGCCAGCGGCGACGATCAGAGCAGTGAACACCGCATTGACTTCACCGTGCTGCCGGCGGACGTGCCCTGGCACCCGCCGCAGCAGGCCAGCTGGCCGAAAACCCACGGGCCGCAGACCGCCCGGGTGGTCGGTCCGGCCGGCGAATCGATCTGGACCGATAAATACGGCCGCATCAAGGTGAAATTCCACTGGGATCGCTTCGGGCCGAAAGACGACGGCAGCTCCTGCTGGGTGCGTGTCTCCAGCGCCTGGGCCGGCCAGGGCTACGGCGGCGTGCAGATCCCGCGCGTCAACGACGAAGTGGTGGTGGACTTTATCAACGGCGATCCGGATCGGCCGATCGTCACCGGGCGCGTCTATAACGAAGCCAGCATGCCGCCGTGGGCGCTGCCGGCCGCCGCCACCCAGATGGGCTTTATGAGCCGCACCAAGGACGGCACAGCCGACAACGCCAACGCCCTGCGTTTCGAAGACAAGGCCGGCGCCGAACAGGTGTGGATCCAGGCGGAACGCAACATGGACACCCAGGTGAAAAACGATGAAAGCCACACCATCGCTAACGACCACACGCATCTGGTGGGCGGTAACCAGATCAAACGGGTGGTGCTCAATCAGGCGACCGGCGTCAAAGGCGAATCCTCCGCGCTGACCGGCAAAACGCGCAGCGACGCCGTAGTCAACGCATTTACCCTCGGCTCCGGCGAATCGCTGCGGCTGGAGTGCGGCGAAAGCGTGATCGAGCTACTGGCGAACGGCCAAATCAACATCACCGGCACCAGCTTCAATATCACGGTGAAAGAGGACGGGGAGATCAACACCGGCGGCCAGCTGGATCTCAACCAGCCTGGCGGCGCCGCGCGCACCGCCGCACCGGGTGGCGGCCATCAGGCGACAATCCAGAGCGCCGTCGATCAGCTGTTCCCGAAATCCTGATGCCGACGCGGCCCTGCGCCGCGTCCTTTCCCCCTGATTACTTGCAAGGACATCCATGGATTACCTTTTCCAGGAAGGCTATTTCACCCTACCCGCCATCGCCTGGCAGGACTGCACGGTCAATATTCTCAAAAACCCGCAAACCGGCGCCTCGCTGGTCATCACCCGCGGCATCATTCCACAAGGTGCCACGCTGGAGGACGAATTCGAGAAGCAGTGGCAAGCACTGCTGCCACAGATCAGCGATTTGCAACAGTCGCCGCGCCGGCGCATCAGCGCCGGGCCGCAGGGCCATCTCAAGGCGATTGAAGTCACCAGTCGCTTTATCCGCGCCGGACACCACCATCATCAGCATCAGTTGACGGTGCAGCCGGACGAGAGCCAGACGTTACTGATCGTCACCTATGCCGCCATGCGCCCCTTCACCCCCGAGGATGACGCTCACTGGCAGCAGGTGAAAGCGTCGCTGGTCTTGACCGAACACAGTGAACGATAGCCATGGCTGAGATCTGGGCAGCAAGAAAGGATGACGAACTGATCCACACCAGCGCGTTGGCGGACATCGCCAGCGCCGTCGCGGAAGTCGCGGTATATGCGGTAGCGACCGCCGCCGTGTCCGCAGCAGCCGCCGCCGCAGCGCCGGCATTGGCAGGGGTGGCGGTGCTCGGCGCAGCGGCGACGGCGGCCTCCGGCTGCGTCGGCGCCGGGCTAATCGTCGGTTTTGTCACCAGCCTGACCGGCGTCGGAGAACATATCAGCAACGGCTGCGACGCCGTGGCCAACTGGCTCTTCCCGCCTTCCGTCTCCGGCGTCATTCTCACGGGCTCCCCCAACGTCTTCACCAACGCCAAACCGGCGGCACGCGCCGCCGGTCGCTTACTCACGCCCGCAGAGATCAAAGCGTTACCGGCGCCACAGCCGCCGCAAAGCTTCTGGGATTATGGCGCCGAGCTGCTGGCCGCCGGCGGTAATATCCTCTCGCAGCTATGGCAGCCCGGTGTCGCCGGCCCCAGCCAGCCCAGCCAACCGCTGGAAGAAGATAAAATCAGCTGCGACAAACACCCGCTTCCGCAATACCTGGCGGAAGGCTCCCGTAAAGTATTTATCAACGGCCAACCGGCCGTACGCAGCAATGACCGTTCAACCTGCGAGGCGAAAGTCTCGACCGACGTCTCCAAAAATGTGCAGATCGGCGGCGGCACGGCGGTGGTACGCGACATCAAGAGCGGCAAGCTGCCGGGTATCGGTTTGGCGCTGACCGTGCTGCCGCTGCTGCTCGGTAATCCGGCCAAGCTGGTTAAGAACCTGCCTTGCATGATCGGCGGCGGTCTGGCGGCGGCGGGCGTTAACGCCCTCGGCGAAGCGATCCACGCCGCCTTTAACCCGGTGCATGCCGCCACCGGCGCCAAGGTATTGAACGGCGAAGAAGATCTGGACCTGTTGCTGCCGGCGCGCTTTCCGCTGGTCTGGCAGCGCAATTACAACAGCCGCAATGGCTATCAGGGACTGTTTGGCCACGGCTGGCGCACGCCTTTTGAAATTTGGGTCGATCTTAACGACCGGGACGGCGTCGTTGAGTGTTGCCTGCATGATGAAACCGGTCGTGAGCTACGCTTCCCGCTGCCTGAGGTGAACCAGCCGAGCTTCAGCGCCGGTGAAGGGCTGATGTTCCGCCGCGGTGAAGAGGGACAGCTGCTGATCGCCGACACCGACGGCAGCGTCTGGCGCCTGTTCGTGCCGCTGCCGCAGAACCCTTCCCGCCTGCGGCTAGTGTCGTTGAGCGATGAGTACGATAACGCGCTGCTGCTGAACTACGACGAACGACAGCGCCTGAGCAGTATCACCGATAGCGCCGGCGCCATGACATTGCGGCTGGAATACGGCGATCCGCGCTTCGACGATCGCGTCACCGCCTTGCGGCATAACGACGAAGCACGCGTACGCTACCGTTATGACGACGGCGGCGATCTGCATCAGGTGATCGACGCCGGCGGCTTGGTCACGCGTGAATTTCACTATAACGCCCAACATCTGTTGACCCGCCACCAACAGGCCGGTGGGCCCAGCTTCGAGTATCGCTGGGCGATGTTCGACGACTGGCGCGTGGTGGAACACCGCGACAGCGCCGGCGGCGGCTGCACAATCGACTACGATTTGGCCACCGGGTTAACGACGGTCACCGAGTATGACGGCTTGCGGCACCAGCACCGCTGGAACGCCCAACGGCTGATCGTCGAATATACCGACGAGCGTGGTGAGGTCTGGCATTATCAATGGAATGACGAAGACATGCTGATCGCCACGCGCGATCCGCTCGGCCACGGCTGGCATTTCCGCTACGATGAAGCCGGCAATCTGGTCGAGGAAGAGGATCCGCTCGGCCATATTCGCCTCACCGGTTGGCTACCGCAGCGCGCGCTGCCGATCAGCGTCAAGGAGCCCAACGGCGCCACACAGCATTTCTACTACGACGAGCGCCATGCCTTGATTGCCGAGATCGATGCGCTCGGCCATACCCAGCGCTACCTGCGCGATGGCTATGGCCAGGTGGTGCAAGCCGTCGACGCCAACGGCGGCATCAGCCATTTCGCTTATGATGAGCACGGGCAATTATTGCGCGCCCGCGATTGCTCCGGCAAACAAACCCTCTACAAATATACGGCTCAAGGCTGGCTCAGCGAGGTAACCGACGCCGCCGGCGAACGCGTTCATTACCGCTACGATGCCGCCGGTCGCCTGACACAGCTGCAGCGCGCCGAGGGCTGGCAAGAGACGCTGAGCTGGAACGCGCAGGGCCAGTTGGATCGCTATCAGGGGGCCAATGGGCGCCTGACGCATTATCGCTATGACGCAGCCGGCCGCCTGCTGGCCACGCGCAATCCGCTCGATGGCGAGGTGGTGCGCCACTACGACGCCCGCGGCAGATTAACGGCGCTGCGCAACGAGAATGCCGAAAGCTACCTGTTCCATTGGACGGCCTGCAACTTGTTGCAGGAAGAAATCGGATTGGACGGCGTCAGCACCCGTTATCGTTACGACGAATGCCGCCGGGTCGTCGAGCGCCGCTTCGCCGCCAATACCTCCGCCTCCTTCTCGCACTATTTCAGCCATGACGCCGCCGGCCAACTGGTGAGCAAACAAACGCCCGATGGAGAAACCCGCTACCGCTACAGCCCGATCGGCCAACTGCTGCATGCCGCCAGTGACCGCGGCAACGCATGGCATGACGAGCCGACAACGGCTCAGAGCGAGGTCAGTTTTGACTATGACTTGCTGGGGCGGGTAACCCGTGAACAAGGTGCCAACGGTACGCTGCGCTATGATTACGATCCGATGGGTAACCGCACGCAAACCACATTGCCCGACGGACGCGCGCTGCGCGCGCTGTACTATGGCAGCGGCCACCTGCTGCAGCTGGCGCTGGACGATATCACCCTCAGCGAGTTCGAACGCGACAATCTGCACCGCGAGCTGAGCCGTACGCAGGGTCGCCTGACCAGCCGAGTGCATTATGACCGGCTGGGGCGCAAAGACCGGCGGGAGATCTTCAATGACAACCGCCAGCGCCCGGCGCCGGCCAGCAGCTCGCGCCAATGGACCTACGACTATCAAAACAACCTGACGCGCGAAGAACACAACGCCAACCCGTTCTCCTACCAGCGTTATCAGTACGATGCCTCCGGTCGATTGCTGAACCGGGACGGCACGCTGCCGGATACCGAGCGCTACCGGTACGATCCGGCATCCAACCTGCTGGATGAGGGGCAATTCCGCCAGCGGCACAACCGCGTACTGCATTATCAGGGCGTTGATTATCGGTACGATGTCTTTGGCCGCACGGTGGAAAAACGCAAAGGCCACTACCGTTGGCAATATCTCTACGACGCCGATCATCGCCTCTGCGAGGTGGTGCGCTACAGCCAGCATCGCAGCGAAGCACAGCAGCATGTGCAGTTCCACTATGATCCGCTCGGGCGGCGCACGCAAAAGCGGGTGTGGCAGCAAAGTCAGGATCTGCGCCAACCGGCCGGCAAATGCCAAACCACCACGTTTTTGTGGGAAGGTTTCCGGCTGCTGCAGGAAACTCGCGACGGCATGCCCCTCACCTATGTCTATGCCGATCAGGGCAGCTATGAACCTTTGGCGCGCATCGACGGCCACGCGCCGGCCCAAGTATTTTACTTCCACACGGCGCCGAACGGCGAACCGGAAAGCCTGACCGACAGCGACGGAACGCTGCGCTGGCAGAGCCACAGCAGCGCCTGGGGCCGCATAAAGTATGAGGAAAATCAGCAAGATCTGGATTACTCCCAAAACCTGCGCCTGCAGGGTCAATACCTGGATCGGGAAACGGGATTGCACTACAATTTGTTCCGCTATTACGATCCGGATATCGGCAGATTTACCCAGCACGATCCGATAGGTTTGGCCGGCGGGATCAACCTGTACCAATACGCGCCGAACTCGCTGGGTTGGGTGGATCCGTTGGGGTTGAGTTGCGGCAATTCCTGGAATAATTTTCAATCGAAGTCGAAAGGTGTTTTTGCATCCAGAAGCCAGGCATCTAAAGCTTATAATCTGTGGAAAAAACAAGATTGGGCGGCCTTAGAAAAATTCATGGGGCATGGCTCATGGCCTCCCAATAGAGGTTTTGTACAAGCAACGCCTACTACTCTTATGCCTGGAGCAAAAATTGATAGATACGGTGGCTGGACAAATAATGGCGTATTCAACGACCGAGGTACCTTTGTCTCTCCTGCTGGAGCCTCTTTTGGCAGCCGGGCATTACCGTTAGATACACTGGAAAAACCGTATCGAGTATATGAGGTGGTTAAACCAATCCAAGCAGATATGGGGCCTGCTATACCGTGGTTTAACCAAGCTGGTGGAGGAACACAATTTGAACTGTCCAAATCCATCAGTCAACTTCTTGCAGAAGGCCGAATCCGGCCAATTTGAGGAATTATGAGCGAAAAATACGTTAGCGTGAAGAAAGATAAGCAACTGTTTGATGGTAACGAAGAGCAGTTTCGCTTATTTAAAAAAGAAGTATCCATCCCTAACTCTAACGAAAAAGTACTTTATGATAACAGCTCTGCGATACCCATATGGGATATAGATGAAAACATCAGGAAGGCGATCGCAGAAAAAATAAGCGGAATAAAAGTCATAGAGTACCCATATGACCCAATACCTTCATATAAAAATGAAAATCTGGATATCTATGTTCAACCAGTAGAGTCGGACATGCACAAAAAAAGAATAACAATAATCACGGCGACGGGTGAATCACAACCAGCAAGATATAAGATAAAGTTGCTGGGTTTCATTTTTCACTAGCATTCTATTAAGTTCGCTTACTGCAAACAATAGATTTTATAAAAAACCTTAAACATACATTCTATGATATAGACATGGAATAATTATTCTTATGACTTTTCCTCTTTTAAATGAGTCTTTAAATACCCCATCAAAAGGCTCCCAAAGAGCCTTTTGATACGCTACCGCGCCGTTAGCCCCCTCACCACTTCTTCACCGTCTGGTAAATATCGAGGTCGAAATAGCCGTCGGCTTCGCAGTCGTTGAGATAGTGCTCATAGCTCACCCCCTCAACCGGCTGGTAGCCGCTGGCCGGCAGCAGCTTCTGATAGAACTCGCCCCACACCCGCTCGAAATCGCCATCGCTGATGCGCACGTGGTAGACCGCATACTGCCCGGCGGGCAGCGTCTGCACGGTAACGCCCTCGCTGCCCGCCGGCAGCGCGAAATCGTCCGCCACGCTCATCACCACGTCGGCGCGCAGCTTTTCCGGCGCCACTTCCGCCGGATCGTCCCAATACAGCACTAGCCATTTGCCAAACGGCACGCCGTGGCGCTGCCGCCATGCCAGCAGTTGCTGCGAGCCCTGCGGGATCGTCTGCGGATACGGCCCCACGACTCTGACACCCACCACCCTCTCCGCCGCCTTATCGATAATCCTCACGCTCATCGCCCTTATCCTCTTTCGTTATCTCAGGCGCCGATTTCGGTGCGCACATCCAGCAGCTCGGGGAAAAAGGTCAGATCCAATGCCTTTTTCAGGAAGCTGACGCCGCTGGAACCGCCGGTGCCCGACTTAAAGCCGATGATCCGCTCCACCGTTTTCATATGGCGGAAACGCCACAGGTGAAAACTCTCTTCGATATCCACCAGCTTCTCCGCCATTTCATAGGCTTCCCAGTAGGTCTGCGGGTTGTCGTAGATCACTTTAAACGCCGGCAGCAGATCCGGGTTGCGCTGGTAGGGCTGCGTCCAGTCGCGCTTGAGGCACTCCTGCGGGATCGGCAGGCCGTGGCGCGCCAGGTACAGCAAGTATTCGTCGTACAGGCTCGGCGCTTCGAGGATTGCCTTCAGCGCGGCGTGCTTTTCCGCGTCGTTGCTGAACACCGCCAGCATCGCCGCATTCTTGTTGCCGAGCAGGAACTCGATCGACCGGTATTGGTGCGACTGGAAGCCCGATGAGCTGCCCAGCACGTCGCGAAACTCGACGTACTCCGACGGCGTCAGCGTTTCCAGCACCGCCCACTGCTCGAACAGCAGCCGCTGGATCTGTTTAACGCGCGCGAGGATTTTGAAACAGTGGCTGAGTTTGTCCTGCTGCACCAGCCGCAACGCCGCCTGCAGCTCGTGCAGCATCAGTTTCATCCACAGTTCGGAGGTTTGATGCTGTATCACGAACAGCATTTCGTCATGATGCGGCGGGTTGGAGAGCGGGTGCTGGCAGTCCAGCAGTTGGTCCAGGCACAGGTAGTCGCCATAGCTCATGCGTTTGGAAAAATCGGTGACAATCGCGCTTTCTAATTCCCGTTTGTTCATCTGTGATCTCCGTTGCGCCCAGCGCCCCATCGGCCTGGAACGTGCCGCAAAGAGAAAACAATAGTACAGAACCCGCCGCCCCGAAGGGCGATAAACGAGAGATGCTTCGCAGATCTCACTCATCTGCGTTAACACAGTGCCCCCACCCCCGCTGTTGTTTAGTAAACAACACGGCTGCCGCCTGACGACTCTCACAAATGCGCAATCCCATGCGCGCGGCGCCCCGGTTGCGGCTTGCCTGCGGCCGGCTTCCCTTATAGATTGCAGGCTAACGGCAGGCAGCAAGGTATCGGCAAATGGCAAATATTCGTGATGTGGCGCGGTTGGCCGGCGTGTCCATCAGCAGCGTGTCGAACCTGCTGAACAATCGCAGCCACCAGATGAGCGCGCAGACCCGTGAGCGCATCGAACGGGCGATGGAAACCCTGGGATACCGGCCGGCCCGAGCGGCGGCGCCCGCGCCGCAGGCGAAGATCATCGGCCTGCTGCTGCCGTCGATCGTCAACCCGAGCTTTTCGGCGCTGGCGCATGCGGTCGACGGCGCGGCGCGGGCTCACCGTTACCGCGTCTTGCTCGGCAACGCCTACCGCCAGGAACAGGAAGAAGCCGCGTTTATCGACGATATGTTCCTGCACGGCGTGCGCGGCATCATCGTGGCGGCGAGCGACATTCGCCAGACTCATTTTGTTCGGGCCGCCGAGCGAGGCATGAAGATTGTCAGCTACGACAGCCCGTTCGCCGAGCCGATGGCCACCGATACCCGGTTGTTCGACAGCGTGTCGATGGACAATATCGCCGCCGGGCGCCTGGCCGCGCAGCACCTGCTCGAGCGCGGCTGCCGACACATCGTGTTCGCCACCGAAGCGACGCTGACCGTCGGGCGCAGCCACAAGATCGACGGTTTTCTGAGCGCGCTGGGGCACAGCCTAAGCGAACGCCAACGGGTGATCGAAGGCAAAGCCACCAGCGCCTACGGCGACACGGAAATGTTCGAATTGGGGCTGACGCTGGCGCCGCGCGTTCTCGCGTTGGCGCCGCGCCCGGACGGCATCGTGGCGATTAACGATGCGTTGGGCATCGGCCTGATGGTGGGCCTGCGCGCCGCCAGCGTCCAGGTGCCCGCAGAGATCTCGGTGATCGGCATCGACAATATCGCGCTGGCCGGCCTGGCCGAACCGGGGTTGACGTCGATTGGCCCGCCGCTGGCGGAGATGGCGCAGCTGATGGTCGAACGCCTGATCGGCCGCATCAACAATGATTCGAAACCGCCCGGCGAGTTTCTCTTTCCGCCGACGGTCATCAGCCGGCGCTCGGTCAAAGCCGCCGGTTAATACGGTAAAAACGACTTTCCCAGACGATGCGCAGTCGGCATCGTCCGGATCGCCACAGCTAAAAGCAGAAAAAATAGAATCGTCGCAATAAATAAACGGCGCGACGCTTTTATGCACGCAACGTTGTTATTCAGCTCTCCGCTCATGGCTTTGGGCCGGGACGCTATTATTCCGATTAACCACATGGGAAAAACCATGATGAAAAAAACAATGCCAAAGGATATTGAACGCAGCGCCATCAGGAAATTGACGCTGCATATTGTGCCCCTCATGATATTGTTGTATTTCCTGGCCTTTCTCGACCGCAACAATATGGCCTACGCCGCCAAAGCGCTGGAAGATAATTTGGGATTGACCGCCTCGGCTTTCGGCTTCGCCTCCGGAATTTTCTTTATCGGCTATTTCCTGTTTGAAATACCCAGCAACGCCGGCACCATTAAATTTGGCCCGCGCATCTGGTTCGCCAGAATATTAATTTCCTGGGGCATCTTCGCGACCCTGCTCGGTTTTGTGCGCACGCCGCTGGAGCTGTATATTTGCCGTTTTATGCTGGGCGTGTGCGAAGCCGGTTTCTTTCCCTCGGTGGTGTATTACTTCACGGTCTTCTTCCCGGAAAAGTACCGCACTAAAATTCTCGGCATGTTTATCATCGTCCAGCCGCTGTCCAACGCCGTCGGCTCGCCGATTTCCGGCTTTATTCTCAATATTCAGCATGACTGGTTCGGATTCGCCCCCTGGCAGTTGCTGTTCATCCTCGAAGGGTTGCCGCCGATCGTCATCGGCCTGCTGATCCCGTTCCTGATCAAGAACTCGCCCAAGGATGTCGGTTATCTGAACGTGGAGGAAAAGGCCTGGCTGATGAGCAACGCCGGCCGCTCCAAATCCGGCTCTAAAATCACGCTGGCCGACTTCCTGAAAGGGATTAAAAACAAGAAATACCTGCTCTACGCGCTGCTCAACTTCGGCATGGTGTGCGGCATTTACGGCTTCGGCACCTGGCTGCCGTCGATCATCAGCGCCCTCTCCGGCGGCGATATCTTCCGCGTCAGCCTGCTGGCGCTCATTCCCTACGGCCTGGCTGCGCTGTTGGTGTATCCGTGGAGCCTGTGGGCCAGCAAAACCAAAAAACTCGGCGTGTTTGCCGGCCTCAGCATGGTGGTCGCCGCCATCGGCCTGATGGGGGCGGTGACGTTTTTTAAATACGACCCGCTCGTCGCGCTGTCGTTCCTATGCATCGCCGCCATCGGCATCTACACCGCCGTGCCGCCGTTTTTATCCATGCCCGCCAATATCTCCACCGGCGCGGCCGCGGCCGCCGGGCTGGCGGTGGTCAGCTGCATCGGCAATATCGGCGGTTTCGTCGCCCCCTATGCGGTGGGCGTGCTGAACGATCTGACCGGCAGCAGCGCGCCGGGGCTGTTTTTCCTGGCCTCGTGCCTGCTGGCCACCGGGCTGATCTGCATTTTCTACTGCGCCAAACAGCGTGAAGGCGTCATCAATTCTTAACGAACCAATAAGGAGTCAATCATGGGCGATCTTGCGGGCAAAAAGGTCTTTATCACCGGGGCGGAACAGGGCATCGGCCGCGCCACCGCGGAGCGGCTGATCAAGGCCGGGTGCGACATCTATTTTCACTATCACAGCGACGAAAGCGGCCCCAAGGCGCTGGTGGCGCTGGCCCATTCACTCGGACAAAAGGCCGCCTACGGCTACGCCGATCTCATCGACACCGACGAAACGCAGCGCTGCGTCTCGGCCGGCGCCGAGTTTCTCGGCGGCATCGATATCCTGATCAATAACGTCGGCGGCATCGTCGGGCGCAAATGGCTGGGCGAGATCGACCGCGCCTTCTGGCAAACCGTGATCGACGTGAACATGACCACCATGCTGAACGTCACCCAGAGCGCGCTGCCGCATCTGAAAGCGGCGCCGGACGGCGCCAGCATCGTTAACCTGGCCTCACAGGCGGGCCGCGCCGGCGGGCACTCCGGCTCGCTGGTCTATTCCGCCACCAAGGGCGCGGTACTCACCTGGACGCGCTCGCTGGCGGCGGAGCTGGGCGAGCACGGCATCCGGGTGAATGCGGTCGCGCCCGGCCTGATCCTCGGCACCCGTTTCCACAATCGCCACACTACCCAGGCATCGGCGGAGGAAACCGTTCGCGCCATCCCGCTGGGCCGCGCAGGCGCACCGGACGACGTGGCGCGCGCCATCGCCTTCCTGGCGGCGGAATACGACGGCTTCATCTCCGGCTCGACTCTCGACATCAACGGCGGCATCTACCGCATGTAATTCAGCTGCGGGCGGCGCGCTTGCCGCCCGCCCATTCAGGAATCGCTTTATGATCAAATCCGCCATCACTCACCCGTCGCTGCTTGCCGCGCTGGCGCAATGCGGGCATAAAACCCAGGTGTTGATCGCCGACGGCAACTACGCCTGCGTGACCCACGCGCCGAAAGACGCCACCGTGGTCTATCTGAACCTGGCGCCCGGCACGCTCGCCGCCCCGCCGATCCTGGAAAAACTGCTGGCCTGCATCAACGTGGAAAGCGCGGCGCTGATGGCCTGCCCGCCGGACTTCACCAACACCATCGAAGCCGAATACCGGCAGCTGCTGCCAGAGCATTGCCCGATAGAATACCTGCCGCGCGAGGCATTTTACGCCGCGGTCAAATCGGATCGGACGCTGCTGGTGATCGCCTCCGGCGAACAACGCCGTTTCGCCAACCTGCTGCTGACGGTGGCGCCGGTGGTGTGAAAGAGGTAGAGGGTGTGAGGGGTAAAATGAGGGGGCCAGCCCCCTCATGCCGTTACAGGTCAACGACCCACTTCTCCAGCTCCCCCGCACGTTCCGCATCGATATAGCTGGTGGCCCAGCCAAACAGGTAAGCGAAGGCGAAAATGCCCACCGTCGACGACACCAGCGTCGGCGCGAAAAACGCGGCGATAGCGGAAAGCGTATACCCTGCGCCGATCGACAACCCGAGCGCTTCGAGCTGGTTGCGGAACGCTTTCCAGTTGCCGGTAGAGAAACCTTCAATCGCGGCGTTTACCAGATCCGCGCCTTTGATCGCCCAGTCCACCCCGGTGAAGACCTTGCCCAATACCCGCGCATTGCGGGCATACTGTTCCGCATCGATCATTTTCAGCCAGGCGACAATCGCCGCTTTGTCCTGCGCCTTGAGCTTTTTGTTCAGGCCCTTCGTCAATTGCTCGTAGGTTTTCTCCGCATCTTGCACGTTGCGGATATATTTTCCTTGAATTCCCGCCTCCAAATCCTTGGCGAGTTTGGCGTATTTCGCGCCGATCTTTTCCGCGATATCTTTATTGATACCTGCGGCCAGGCTGACGCCATCCTTGATGGCTTTTAATTCCGCATTTTGATATTCGACGAACTCCTTAACGATCGTTTTTACCGAGCCGGGCGATTTTACCGGCTTGCCGTTGGCATATTTCACCTCCATGGCATTCAGGTTATCCCCTCTCACCACGGCGATAAACGCGGGCCGGTTCTTATTGGCCTTATAGTAGAGGTTGTAGGTCGCCACTCCGTCTTGCTTTTCCACCTTCAAATGATGAAAACCGTAGTAACTCCCGGTCGTGCGGGTCGTCGAGAATTCGCCGGTTTTGCCGTTGCCATGCCAGCCGCTGACGGGCCGATCGCGATGCGAGTCTGTCACGAAACTGCCTAACGAAGAGGCGCCGATCTGCCCGGCATTCAGGCCATTGTTGCCGCCTTTACCAGGGGGTGAGGGCTTGCGCGCATGGCCGGTTTCGATATCCCCGATCGCCACTGTCACCCCCTTGGCGTTGACCCCCATCACCAGCCCCCCCAGGCCAATGTGCTTCGCCTGATCGGCCGTCAAACCGGTGGCGGAAAGGCTCAGCGTGCCGGATGGGCTGACGCTTTCAATATGCAATTTCGCATCCGGGTTAATTCTGCGCGCCGCCTTAATCACCGCCTCCAGTTTCATGCGCAGCGCCGGATCGTTTTGGATCGCCGCTATCTGTTGCTGTTCCGGGCTGTTGCCAACGCCGGCACCGCCGCGATCGCGATCGCCGGAATGGCCTTTATCGCCGCCCCCCGGCTCAGGGCCCGTACCGCGTTCAGAACTCCAGTTAGTTCCATCTCCTTTACCGCCATAATTAAATCCAGGCATATGCTTTCATCCTTATTTCGTTTTATTTTTAAGATGCCGATATTCTCGTTTAACGCGGATTGACACGCGCATTATCCCTATCGGCAAACCGTTTTTAGCTGCCCGTCATTTATAAAAAGCCGCAGAAATAAGGACAACGGATGGCGGCTGTCTGGTCGGTGAAACAAATAGGATCGCGTCTGCATAACCTGAATATATCGCCGCGGGTCACGCCTGGATGGCTGCGACCTGTTCAGAAGTCATTGGCACACGCCGTGAATTGCAATTACAATCATCGCACTTGCAACTTAAAAGGAATGCTCCGCATGTCGCCTCAACGTATAACAATGCCTGCCGCCTCCGCCAGGACCAGAACTCTGGCCGAAGCCTGTATCCGCAAGATGGCCTCCGTCAGCCAGAACGCCGGCGCGTCGCTTCCCTCTTCCACCGCTTGGACGGCGGAAGCCTTGAGCGAACTCAACGCCAGCGGCGACATCTGGCTTATCGACGGCAGAAGGCGCGCCGAGCCGCCGAGTTCCCGCTACGCCACCGCCTGGCCGCTCTGGTTTGGCCATCAATCAGAGCGTTATGAGAAGCCGTTGTTTTACTGCGTCAACACGCCCTCGGTGGACATGCTCCGCGGGCTTGAGCCGGAAACCAATCGCAAGGGGATTTTCATCAGCGATGCAGATACCGGCAGTGCCGATTTGCCGAAAGGCGTTCAGGCCTGGTTCCCGCTTCAGCTCACGGCCATGCCGGGCTGGTTGCCTTTCGATCCGGCCAATGCAAGAGAAACCGGCGCGATACTCCATCACGCCCTGCGCGCGCTCTATCTGGAGGGAACGAGGAAGATGGTGTATCTCGCGACCAACGCAGACAATGGCCCCCTCTCTTCAGGGGAGCCGTTTGTCGCAGAACAGGCGTTCAAGGGGATGTATCGTGTCGCGGCGGCGGCGGACTCGCCGTTGCAGGTTCGCCTGTGCGGCGCCGGCCGTGCGCTCGCCCGCGTTCAGCAGGCGGCTGAGGTGTTGAAAAATTGGGGTATCGCGGCCGAAATCTGGAGCTGCCCCAGCTACACGCGGTTGGCGCAGGACGCCGAACTCGCCGACATGCAGCGCCAGGACAGCGGCGGCGAATGCCATCTGAAAACGTGTCTGGGCGCCGGGAATGCCCCCGTCGTCGCCGTCACCGACTATTCGCATCTGCTCGCCAACCAGCTCAAGCGGTTCATTCCCGCACGCTTTGCCGCGGTGGGCTCAGATTCACGGGTGCGCGGCGAAATCTACTACCCGCAGGCGGAATGGATTGCGCTCTGCGCCCTCAAACTGCTGGCCGACGAGCAGAAAATCCCTTCGGCGCTGATCGCCGATGCGCTGCGCGTTCTGCACATCACGCCCGATGCCTGATCATTCTCTGGCCAGCTGCATCGCATTGTTCAACGCGTCGGAGAAGCGTGCGATCTCTTCTTCGCTGAACTGGTTGAGAAAGTGGGTGTTGACCACCGAACGGTAGATCTCCCACATCTTTTTCCGCAGGGCCTTGCCTTCCTCGGTGATAGTCGCGAAGGAGGCCCGGCGATCGTCATCCGATCGAAAACGCGTGACCAGCCGCTCTTTTTCCAGGCGATCCATCAGGCGGGTCAGGTTGTAACGCTCAATCACCAACACGTCCGCCAGCTCATGCATGCGGCGTGTGCCGTTTTCCCCGCTTTCCAATCCCCATAACACGTCATACCAGGCGTAAACCGGCAGCCCCGCTTCCGACAACTTCGCCTCTATCTTTCTGATCATCGCCCGATGCGCGCGCACAAAGGAGAACCACAGGTCGGGTTGTTTATCTGTCATGTCATTTTTCTCGTCAAAACCGGTGAGTTGCAATTGCAATTGTAAAGGGATAGAGTGGCTTTCGCCATTGTTGCATTTGCAATTATTGCACTTGCAACTCACTAAATCCCTGTATCGCTCAGCGCCTTATCAGGTAAGTACATTTGGAGCCTTTATGAACCAACCCGCGGTAAAAGCAGATCTTGACCCACAGGAGACGGCTGAATGGCTTGAGGCATTTGAAGGTGTCACTGACATCGACGGCCGTGAACGCGCGCATTTTTTGTTGGAAAGAATGGCCGAAGCCGATCAGCGAAAACACGGTGATTTCTTCAGCCTGGTCACCACGCCCTACGTGAATACGATCCCGGCCTATAAGCAACCGACGTATCCCGGCGATCTGGCCGCTGAAGCGCGCATCAATGCGTTTATTCGCTGGAACGCCATGGCGATGGTGCTGCGCGCCGGCAAACATTCCAACGTCGGCGGGCATATCGCCACCTATCAGTCGGCCGCGGTGCTTTACGATGTGGGATTCACGCACTTTTTCCGCGGGCGCACCGATGAGTTTGCCGGCGACATGGTGTATATCCAGGGCCACTCCGCCCCCGGCATTTATGGCCGCGCCTATCTCGAAGGCCGCATCGACGAGGAACTGCTCGACAACTTTCGCCGCGAATCCACACGCCGCGGCCTCTCCTCCTACCCGCACCCGCGGCTGATGCCGGATTTCTGGCAATATCCCACCGTTTCGATGGGGCTGGGGCCGCTGACCGCCGCCTACCAGGCGCGCTACATGCGCTATCTGGAATACCGCGAACTGAAACCGCACCAGGGGAGAAAGGTATGGGCGTTTCTCGGCGACGGCGAGATGGATCAGCCGGAATCACTGGCGGCGATTGCGCTGGGCGGGCGAGAAAAACTCGATAACCTGATCTTCGTCGTGAACTGCAACCTGCAACGGCTGGATGGCCCCGTGCGCGGCAACGGCAAGATTATTCAGGAGCTGGAAGGCACCTTCAAAGCCGCCGGCTGGCAGGTGATCAAGGTAATTTGGGGCAGCGGCTGGGACAAACTGCTGCAAAAAGACCGCTCCGGATTGCTGATGCAGCGCATGATGGAGTGCGTCGACGGCGATTACCAAACCTTCAAGTCGCAAAGCGGCGCCTATGTGCGGGAGCATTTCTTCGGCAAGTACCCGGAATTGCTCGAGCTGGTCGCCGACCTGAGCGACGATGAGATCTGGGCGCTGCACCGCGGCGGCCACGATCCGCAAAAGGTGTACGCCGCCTACCATCAGGCGGTGCATACCACGGGCAGACCGACGGTGGTGCTGGCCAAAACCGTCAAAGGGTTTGGCATGGGGGAAGCCGGTGAAGGGCAGAACATCAACCACCAGCTGAAAAAAATGAGCCAGGATGCGGTGAAAGCCTTCCGCGACCGTTTAGGGCTGACCATCTCCGACGCCCAACTGGCAGAGATCCCTTACCTGAAGCCCGAACCCGACAGCGCGGCGGCGAAGTACATCACCGCGACGCGCACCGCGCTGGGCGGCTACATCCCTGCCCGCTTCGGCCAATCCACTCCGCTGGCGATACCGGAACTATCGCGCTTCGACGGCCTCCTGAAAGGCAGCGGCGAACGCAACATGTCGACCACCATGGCTTTCGTCAATATCCTCGGCGTGCTGCTCAAAGACGCCAACATCGGCAAACTGATCGTGCCCATCGTGCCGGACGAGTCGCGCACGTTCGGCATGGAAGGCCTGTTCCGCCAGATTGGCATCCATTCCTGGCTCGGCCAGCTGTATACCCCGCAAGACGCCGGGCAGCTCAGCTACTACAAAGAGGCCAAAGACGGCCAGATTTTGCAGGAAGGCATCAACGAATCCGGCGCAATATCGACCTGGATCGCCGCCGGCACCGCCTACAGCAACCACGATGTCGCAACGATCCCGTTCTATATCTTCTACTCCATGTTCGGGCTGCAGCGGGTGGGCGATCTCGCCTGGGCGGCGGCCGACGCGCGCACCAAGGGTTTCCTGCTCGGCGCCACCTCCGGCAGAACCACCCTGATGGGCGAAGGCTTGCAGCATGACGACGGCCACAGCCACGTGCTGTCTTCGGTGATCCCCAGCTGCGTCTCCTACGATCCGACCTATGCCTATGAACTCGCGGTGATCGTCCAGAGCGGCATGCGCAGAATGTTCGTTGAACAAGAGGATATTTACTACTACATCACCTTGCTCAACGAGGGCTACCCGCAGCCGTCGATGCCGGCGGGCGTGGAGGACGGGATTATCCAGGGCGCCTATTTGCTCAAACGGAACGAAGCGGCAAACCAAGAGAGCCCGCGCGCTCAACTGGTCGCCAGCGGCGCCATCATGCGCGAGGCGCTGGCGGCGGCGGAGCTGTTGGCGGCGGACTTTGGCGTCGCCAGCGATATCTGGAGCGCCACCAGCCTGAGCGAGCTGCGCCGCAACGGCATGGCGGCCGAACGCTGGAACCTGCTGCATCCGGAAGATCCGCCGAAAGTTCCTTATATTCAGAGCCTGCTGGCGGCGCATCCCGGCCCGGTGGTGGTGGTAACGGACTATATGAAGATCGTCGGCGATCAGATCAAACCGTTCTTGCCCGACCGCGCCTTTATCGCCTTGGGCACCGACGGCTTTGGCCGCTCGGACACCCGCGAGGCGCTGCGTGAGTTCTTCGAGGTCAATCGCCATTTCATCGCGCTCGCCGCCCTGAAGCTGCTGGCTGACGAAGGCCGTATCGCCCGCAGCGAGGTCAATCGCGCCATGGTACTGTATGGCATCGCCCCCGATAAGCCGGATCCGGCGACGGTGAAGTAACACTCGGCCTACCCACGCCGCCGGTTGTCACCCGCGGCGTTTTTCTTCCTTCGATTCAGCGGTGCGCGGCGCCCGCTCCCCCAGCCGCGCCACCGGGATATCCGCCAGCCGGGTGGTGTAGGCCGGCGACAGCATGTCGCGCTTCATTTGCCACGGCTTGACGATCCCCTGCCCGGCGAACCATACGCGCCCGCGCCCTTCCTGATTCAGGCGATCGAGAGTCGCCATCAGCCGTTCGCTGTTGCGGCGCGGCGGGCAGTCGTCGAACAGGTCGATCTGCGCCATGGCGGCGGCGCTGAAATCCCCCAGCACCACGCCGCCCTTCAGGTAACGCCGCCCTTCCTGCCAGATGCTCTCCAGCGCGCGCACCGCCATGGCGATGATGTCGCGGCTGTCGTTGCTCGGCGTTTGCAGCCGGGCGGTGCCCATATTGCTGTAATACCCTTCGCCCGCCGAATGCGGGCTGGTTTTGATAAACACCGAGACGTTGCGGCAGTAGCGCTTTTCCTGCCGCAGCTTTTCGGCGGCGCGTTCGGCGTAGCTGCAGATCGCCTCGCGCATGTGCGGATAATGCGTCAACCGCTGGCCGAACGAACGGGAACAGATGATCTGCTCTTTCGCCGCCGCCTCATCTTCCCACTGCAGGCACGATTCGCCGCGCAGCTCGCGTATCGTGCGCTCCAGCACTACGCTGAAGGTTTTACGCGCCAGCCGGGTATCGCAGTCCGCCAGCTGTAGCGCGGTGTGAATACCCATCGCCTGCAGCTGGCGAGTCAGGCGCCGCCCCACGCCCCACACCTCTTCCACCGGAAGCAGCGCCAGCAGTTTACGCTGGCGCACCGGATCGGATAAATCCACCACGCCGCCGGTGCCGCGCCATTTCTTGGCAGCGAAGTTGGCCAGCTTGGCCAGCGTTTTGCTCGGCGCAATGCCGACCCCGACCGTCAAATGCAGCTCGCGCCGGATGCGATCGCGCACCCGCTGGCCGAACGGCTCCAGCGCCTCGCAGTGGGCCACACCGTCCAGCCGCAGAAAGGCTTCGTCCAGCGAATAAATCTCCACCGCCGGCGCCATCTCCTCCAGCGTGTCCATCACCCGGCGGGACATATCGGCGTACAGCGCGTAGTTGGAGGAGAACACCGCAACGTTGCGACGGCGCATCTCCTCTTTGATTTTGAAATAAGGCGCGCCCATCGGCACGCCCAACGCCTTCGCCTCGGCGCTGCGGGCGATCACGCAGCCGTCGTTGTTGGACAGCACTATCACCGGTCGCCCCCGCAGGTCGGGCCGGAAAATGGTCTCGCAGGAAGCGTAGAAGCTGTTGACGTCTACCAGGGCGAACATGGTTACAGCGCCGCGTAGACGATAAAGGTCACCACGCCGAAGATCTCCAGCTGCGCTTCGTCGTCGAACACGATCGGCGCGTAGGCGGGGTTCATCGGCAACAGCCGCACGTCGGGGTGACGCTGCAGTTTTTTGACGGTGAATTCGCCATCCACCGCGGCGATCACGATATTGCCATGCTCCGGCGTCAGGGCGCTGTCGACAATCAGCAGATCGCCATCCTGAATATTGCCGTCGATCATCGACTCGCCGCTGGCGCGCACGAAATAGGTGGCGTTGGGGTGCCGCACCAACAGCTTGCCGATGTCCAGCCGGCCTTCGACATAGTCCTGCGCCGGGGAAGGAAAGCCGCAGGCCACGCGATCGGCAAACAGCGGTAACGTTAGGGGTTCACCTGGTGAAAAAGCATACAACCTTGAATTGCTCAGCATAATCATAACCAAACTGTATATTTATACAGTTAAGCATAAACAAAACGCGAACGCGTGCAACCCCCAATCCCCCTGCGGATCGCGCTTTCCCGCGTAATATAATAATTTTCTGAGCGATTTTTCCTGCAGCTTTTGGCGTTCTTCACGTGTGTTTGCACACATGATATCCACCAAAACTGTGGATAATGCGGCACTCAGACCGTTGGCGTATCGATGGGCAGGATGAGTGAGGGATTGTCATTGCGAACGGCGCCGACGGCGGGCGATACCGGTTGCCAGACGAAATCCTCTGCCTGCAGGCTGTACACGTCAGCCTGCATTTGACCAGAGGGCGGGACTAAGCGGGTGTCGAGCCAGTCGCGCGCGGCCGTCGGTCTCTGCTGCGTACAGCGCCGCAAAGAACAGCGGCAGGCCTTGCCTCAGCAAGAGCCCACGGGAGGAACGGCGGACGGCCTTACAAAATGACGCCAATAAAATTGCGACTGGCAATGGCATCAATGGGACGGCCAGAGACGAAAGTCAGTACGTTATGCCAGGAGCTTGGGATAACCCGACAAACGCTGTACCGCCACATTTCCCCTGATGGTCCACTGCGAGCTGACGGTATAAAGCTGCTCAACCGGGGATAATTTTAGCGGACGGAAAAATCTGGGGTTCCGGCGTAGAACCCCGAATAAGGAATAATCCTTAATTCATTTCCGGATTATTAATTCCATCTAAAACCTCTCGGCAATATTCTTTTTTATAGGCTTCATCATTACTTAATGACTTAACCAAAAAATCAGCATTTTTCCAACCATTATCCCAATGCGTATCGAATCCTGACTGTTCATACTTTAATGTTCTAGTTAATGAGTCTTTTATTTGTTTTTTATATTTATCAATTTTCTCATTGGTTGCCCCACAAACATCATGTGCAACACGAGCATTTGAGCCAGAAAAACCTATTGCTGAAATTGCCATCGCTTCATTTGATTTGTCGAAATCATTCGCATATGCCACAGCATTAGATAAAGCGAATATGACAAGAGCAGGTATGATTTTTTTGTATGAAATCATCTTTCACCTCTAACTCATTGATTGTTCATGGGGTCAGTTTGGATATCGAAAATTATTGTACATTAAGGCTGCTTTTTAATCAGTCTCAACTTCTTTATAGAAGGCCTGAATGCGACAAACTTGGGAAGTACTGTAGCCTGTCGCGTCTGCTGTTTCTCGGATGCTCAGTTTCTTAATCTGTCGGTAGTACAGGACTTTCTGATGTCGTTCCTGATCTGCCTGCTTTCCCCGGTATCTACCCAACGTATGCGCCCGTTCAATTCCCTGCTTTTGCCGTTGGCGGCGACTCAACCAGTCCTTATGTGACATCGCGGCCATCAGGTCGATTAGCATGTTATTGATGGCGGTTATTACTGCACGGGTGATCGGGTCCGCCTGTGAAGGATCTTTCTCTGACAGCGCCTGCCATGAGGTAGGGACATCCAGGCTGACAATCCGTAACTCATGCTGCTCAATCTGCTTTTTCAACGTCATCCAGTCACTGTTGCTGAGACGGGTCAGGCGGTCTATCTGCTCAACCAGCAAAATATCAGTTACCGTTTGGGGGCGGCATACTTCCGCATCAGTCTCCAGCAGAGCGCCGATGAGGACAGGCTCCAACCCCAGCGTCTATTCCTTTGCCCGGATACGGCCGTCATTCACCTGGATCTGCACCGGCAGTCCGGCATCATACGCGGCCTGATACCCGCCGGCGACCTGCAGCGCGTCACCTTCCAGCTTTATGAACGTTCCGTCCGCGCGCCACGCACGAAATAAGTGGCATTAGGATGCCGCACCAGCAGTTTGCCGATATCCAGCCGGCTCTCGACATAGTCCTGAGCCGGGGAGGGAAAACCGCAGGCCACGCGATCGGCAAACAGCGGTAACGTCAGGGGCTCACCTGGTGAAAAAGCATACAACCTTGAATTGCTCAGCATAATCATAACCAAACTGTATATTTATACAGTAAAGCATAAACAAAACGCGAACGCGTGCAACCCCCTATCCCCCTGCGGATCGCGCTTTGTCGCGTAATATAATAATTTTCTGAGCGATTTTTTTTTACGCCTGCTAAGTGTTTCACTGCCCCTTGCACACACGTTATCCACCAAAACTGTGGATAACCTGCAGGGCGTGATTCCCTACGCGAGTGGGATCAGAATCCTGTATAATCCCCACACCTGCTAATAAGAATTCATCCTCGTCGGCGCCTCGTCACCGACGGTCACGAGAACGTTATGAACAAGCACCTACTCCTCGCAGAAACCGACGATATCAAACAGGAATGCCTGTCGCGCCACGCGGTCTGGCAGCGCACCGATCTGGCACAGGTGCATCAGGATTGGCTGGCGGAAGAAGTGCCGGTCGCCCTGGTGTACAACGGCATTTCCCACGTGGTGATGATGGCGACGCCGAAAGATCTGGCGGCCTTCGCCATCGGTTTTTCGCTGTCCGAAGGCATCATCGCCTCCCCCGACGACATCTACGACATCCGCCAGCAACCGGCCTGCAACGGCATTGAAGTGCATGTGGAACTCTCGAGCCGCCGCTTTATGCAGCTGAAAGAGAAGCGCCGCAGCCTGGCCGGCCGCACCGGCTGCGGCGTCTGCGGGGTCGAGCAGCTGCAGGAGGTTGCTCAGCCCATCGCGCCGCTGCCTTTCACGCAACGTTTCGATTTGGCGCTGCTCGACCGGGCATTGGCGCAGCTGCAGGACGTGCAAACGGTGGGTAAACTGACCGGCTGCACCCACGCGGCGGCCTGGATCCAGCCGGACGGCGCGCTCAGCGGCGGATGTGAAGACGTCGGCCGCCACGTGGCGCTCGATAAGCTGCTGGGCTACCGCAGCCAACAGGCGTGGCTGCAGGGTGCGGCGCTCGTGTCGAGCCGCGCCAGCTATGAAATGGTGCAAAAATCCGCCATGTGCGGCGTCGAGATCCTGTTCGCCGTTTCCGCCGCCACCCGCCTGGCGGTGGAGGTGGCCGAGCGCAGCAACCTGACGCTGGTGGGCTTCAGCAAGCCGGGGCGCGCCACCGTCTATACGCACCCGCAGCGGCTCTGGCAATCGACAACGGCGGCCTAACGCCGCCGGATAAGAATCGACTATTCTCAATAGCAGGACACCAGGAAGCATCCACGTCATGATAATTCGCCCGCACCAGAACTGGTTTTTTCGCCTGTTCGCCTGGCACGGTTCCGTGCTGTCAAAGATCACCTTTCGTCTGTCGCTGAACGTGCTGATGTCGATAGTGGCGGTGATCAGCTACCAATGGTACGAACAGCTCGGCGTGCATTTAACCATCGCGCCGTTCAGCCTGCTGGGCATCGCCATCGCGATTTTTCTCGGCTTTCGCAATAATGCCGGCTACAGCCGCTTTGTCGAAGCGCGCAACCTGTGGGGCTCGTTGCTGATTACCGAGCGATCCCTGCTGCGACAGATCAAAAGCCTGCTGCCGGACGAACCGGCGGTGCAGCAAAAGGTCGCCAAGCTGCTGATCGCCTTCAGCTGGAGCCTGAAGCATCAACTGCGCGCCACCGATCCCACCGCCGATCTGTACCACAATCTCAGCAGCAAAGAGCTGGCCGAGGTGATCGCCAGCCCGATGCCGACCAACCGCATCCTGCTGATGCTGGGCCAGGAGATCGGCAAGCTGCGCCGACAGGGGCTGCTGAGCGACATCACTTTCGAACTGCTCGACAACAAGCTGAGCGAACTGTCCCACGCCCTCGGCGGCTGCGAACGGCTCGCCAGCACGCCGGTGCCGTTCGCCTATACCCTGATCCTGCAGCGCACCGTTTACCTGTTCTGCAGCCTGTTGCCTTTTGCCCTGGTGACCGACCTGCATTACATGACACCGTTTGTTTCGGTGTTCATTTCCTATACCTTCTTATCCTGGGACTCACTGGCCGAAGAGCTGGAGGATCCGTTTGGCGTGTCGGCCAACCATCTGCCGTTAAACGCCATCTGCAACACCATCGAGCGCAACCTGCTGGAAATGAATGACCAAAGCCCGCTGCCGCCGCCGATGAAACCCGACGAGCACTTTAATTTGATCTGAGCTATTTCACCCGAACACACTGGAGCCGAATGCAATGAATGCAAATACCCCCCTGCCGCAAGCCGTATTCACGCCGGTGACGCGCCATGCCATCTTTATCGTCGCCACCCTGTCGCCCGTTCCCGCCCATCTGGCGGCGGTGCGCGCCTGGTGCGGCGACATCGCCGCCGTGGTGCGTTCGGTCGGCAAACGCGCGCCGGCGGGCAACCTCACCTGCGTCTGCGGCTTCGGCTCCGAGGCCTGGGATACGCTGTTCGGCGCACCGCGCCCTCGCCAGCTGCATCCGTTCAGCCCGATCGGCAGCGGGGAACGCGTCGCCGTCGCCACGCCTGGCGACATCCTGCTGCATATCCGCGCCGATGAAATGGATCTGTGTTTTGAACTGGCCTCTCAGTTGACCGCCAAGCTCGGCGACGCCGTGACGGTGATCGAGGAGGTGCACGGCTTCCGTTACTTCGATCAGCGCGCCATGATCGGCTTCGTCGACGGCACGGAGAACCCGGAAGGGCACGAAGCCTTCGACTACACGGTGATCGGCGACGAAGACGCGGCGTTCAGCGGCGGCAGCTATGTGCTGGTGCAGAAATACCTGCACGACATGCAGGGCTGGAATTCGCTCAGCGTGGAAACGCAGGAGAAGATCATCGGCCGCCATAAGCAGTCCAACATCGAGCTGGATGAAGCGGTCAAACCGTCGTCGTCGCACAGTTCGCTGACCACCATCACCGACGAGCAAGGCAACGAGGTGAAAATTCTGCGCGACAACATGCCGTTCGGCCGCCCCGGCCTGCGCGAGTTCGGCACCTACTTTATCGGCTATGCGCGCTCCCCGCAGCCGATCGAGCAGATGCTGGAAAACATGTTTATCGGCCGCCCGGCCGGCAACTACGATCGGCTGCTCGATTTTAGCCGCGCGGTGACCGGCACCCTGTTCTTCGTGCCTTCCGCCCCGCTGCTGGAAGCGCTGGCCGATCGCAGCGGCGCCGAACTGCACTGATTGGCCGAAATGCGGGGCCGCAGCGATCAGCCTTAGGTTATCCTGCGGCCCTGCGCGTCGATCACCGGCTCGCCGTCTTCTTTGCTGAAGGCGCCGCGCTGCGGATCCGGCAGAATCTCCAACACCGCCTCCGACGGACGGCATAGGCGCGTGCCAAGCGGCGTCACCACGATGGGGCGATTGATCAGGATCGGCTGTTGCACCATGAAGTCGATCAGTTGTTCGTCGCTCCAGGCGCTGTCGTCCAGCTGCAGCTCGGCGTAAGGCTCGACGTTTTTTCGCAACAACGCGCGCGGCGGCATGTTCATGTCGGCCAGCAACGCAATCAACCGTTCGCGGCTGGGAGGCGTTTCCAGATACAGAATCACCTCCGGCTCAACGCCGCTGTTGCGGATCAGCGCCAACGTATTGCGCGACGTGCCGCAGGCCGGGTTGTGATAAATCTTGATACTGCTCATGACGGTTTCTCCGGTTAGGATAAAACGGACAGCCGCAGCGCCAGCGCTGCCAGGGTGACGAACAGAATTGGCAGCGTCATCACCAGTCCTGCGCGGAAATAATAGCCCCAGGTAATGACGATGTTTTTCCTTGCCAACACATGCAGCCACAGCAACGTGGCCAGGCTGCCGATCGGGGTGATTTTAGGGCCGAGATCGCTGCCGATGACGTTAGCGTAAATCATCGCCTGCCTGATGACGCCTTCCGCGCCGCTGCCGTCGATCGACAGCGCCCCCACCAGCACCGTCGGCATGTTATTCATGACGGAAGAGAGAAACGCACTCAGGAAGCCGGTGCCGAGCGTCGCCGCCCACAGCCCCTGCCGCGCCAGCGCATCCAGCACACCGGACAGCAGATCGGTCAAGCCGGCATTGCGCAGCCCATAGACCACCAGATACATGCCCAGCGAGAAAATCACGATCTGCCAGGGCGCCCCGCGCAGCACTTTACCGGTATCGATCGCCCGCCCGCGTTTCGCAACCGCCAGCAGCACCAGCGCGCCGCTGGCGGCGACCAAACTCACCGGCACGCCGAGCGGTTCCAGGGCGAAAAAGCCAATCAGCAACAGCGCCAATACCGCCCAACCGGCTCGAAACGTCGCGCGATCGCGAATCGCTTCCCGCGGCACCGGTAAACGCGTCAGCGCATAGCCCGGCGGAATATCCTTGCGGAAGAACAGATGCAACATCACCAGCGTCGCCGCCACGGCGACGAGGTTGACCGGCACCATCACCGCCGCATACTCCGTAAAGCCCAAGTGAAAGAAATCCGCCGAAACGATATTCACCAGGTTGGACACCACCAGCGGCAGGCTGGCGGTATCGGCGATAAAGCCCGCCGCCATGACGAAAGCCAGCACCGCAGCAGGACGAAAACCGAGCGCCGACAGCATGGCGATCACGATCGGCGTGAGGATTAACGCGGCGCCATCATTGGCGAACAGCGCCGCCACAGCCGCGCCCAACAGGAGCATATAGGTAAACAGCCAGCGGCCCCTGCCGTTGCCCCAGCGCGCGACGTGCAAGGCGGCCCAGGCAAAAAAGCCACTTTCATCCAGCAACAGGCTGATGATGATGACGGCGATAAAGGTCGCAGTCGCATTCCAGACTATCTGCCATACCACGGGGATGTCGCCGACGTGCACCACGCCGCTCAATAATGCCAATCCCGCCCCGATCGACGCACTCCAGCCAATACCCAGCCCCTTCGGTTGCCAGATGACCAAGATCAACGTCAGAATAAAGATCGCCCCTGCCACTATCATCGCTGTCCTTCCGCCCCTTTAAGTTTACATATTCGATTTTTCATATGTGTTTGCGTAAATTTTTTACCGTTACGGGCAACCTTTCGCCACGCGTTGCGCTAACTCCGTCATCTGTTCTGGCCGGCACTGATAAGCCTGCTCAATAATCGCCGCCGCCCAGGCCGGCATATGCGGCGACAGGCGATAATGTATCCATTTACCATCGCGCCGATCGAGCAGCAGCCCGCTTTCACGCAGCATCGCCAGATGCCTTGAAATCTTGGGTTGCGGCAGCGCCAGTGCGCCCGACAGCTCGCACACGCACAGTTCACCGGCGTGGCGCAACAGCAGCACCAAGGTCAGACGCGTCTCGTCAGACAGGTTTTTAAACAGCTTCAGCGGCGTCAATGACGGCATGTCACACTCCCGTTAACCTTTCTCTTCACCACAACTCGCTCGTGAAGATACCAGCTTCACATTCGAAAAAACAAATATAAAATGCAAAACGTTGCCCTCCTCACCGAGACATATACTTATCTTTATGCCGTTCTTGCAGGAAGGAGGTACCATGCCGCTCACATTCAAACGTTCGGAAAGGCTCTCCATCGGCACCGAAATAGAGTTACAGCTGGTCGATGCCGAACACTACGATCTTACGGATCGAGCCGATCGGGTGGTCGGCGCGGTCGGCGACCGCCGGCGCGTCAAGCATGAGCTCACCAAATCGATGGTGGAACTGAACAGCTCGGTGCACCACGATCTCGATGAGCTGCACACCGAGCTGCGCGCCCTGACCCATACCGTCCGACGCAGCGCGCAGCGCCTGGGCTGTGACGTCTGCGGCGGTGGCCGCCACCTGAGCAACGACTGGCGCAAGCAGGTCATCAGCGACAACGCGCGCTACAGGCAGCTGGCCAGCCGTTTTGGCTATCTCTCCAAGCTGGCCTGCGTGTTCGGCCAACACATTCACCTCGGCGTCAACGACGGGGACGAAGCGATGTACCTGTGCCATGCGCTGACGCCCTACTTTCCGCAGTTGATCGCGCTCAGCGCCTCGTCGCCGCTGTATCAAGGGGTCGACACGTGCTTTGCCAGTTCCCGCTTCAGCGCCCAGAACTCCTTCCCCAACTACGGATGCCTGGAACACATCTACAGCTGGCATGAATTCAACGCCTACTACGAACGGTTGAATGCCGCCGGCGTGATTGAAAGCGTCAAGGATATTTACTGGGATGCGCGGCCAAAACCGGAGCTGGGCACGGTGGAGATCCGCATCTGCGATACGCCGCTGCGCCTCACCCACGCCGTGCTGCTGGTCGGCTACTGCCGCCTGCTGGCCGATTTTCTGTTGCAGCGCCGTTCGCCGATCGCGCCGGAATACGATGCCTTCACCAATTACAACAAGATCAACGCCTATCGCAGCGGCTTTGCCGCCGAATACGTCGATCCCGCGACGCTGCGCCGCAGCAGCCTGACCGCCCACATCCTGCACACTCTCGAAGCGCTGAGCGGTTTTGCCGAGCGGCGGGAGGATCGTGCCCTGCTGCAGGCCGTCGAGCGCCATGTCCGCCAGGGCATCAGCGATTCGGAGCATATCCGCCAGATGTTGCACAACGGCCTGCCGCAAGCTCAGGTGATCAAGCGCCTGTGCGATGAGCTGTTGCAGCCTGCAAGTTAAGTTTCGGCTATCGATTCCATACGCCAAAGCCGCTGTTCATTATGTGCTCTTTCGCTACAATCGTGAGCACTGACATTCACCGTATCGAGGACACCATGTACAACTTCTCCCGCTATCAGGCAAAAGAACTGGCGCTGGCTTACATGAGCGGCAAAAAACACGATCTGTCGCCGCAGGAATTTTTGCAGCAACTGAAAAGCAGCGAGCGATCGTTTGAGCATCTGCTGAAACACGGCAGCGAAATGCCGCGTGACGTGCTGGTTAAAAGCTTCTGAACAGCCGGTTGCCGGCCATTTTCCCTCTACGCCGCCGGTGGCGAGCCTGACAGGCCCGCGCATTCCCGGCCGTTCATTCCCCGTTCCTCATCCTGCCTCGTTTCGTCCCCACAGGCGAAAACCCCGTAAATTCGTACCCAGAGGCGAATTATTGACATATTCGTATCCAGGTGCGAATTTATAGTTATCTCTCCACAAACAATGGAACGCGCCATGCCGACGCCAATCAGCGTAATCAGCGGCGATCTGGTCGATTCCCGCCGATCAGACACCGTCAACTACCTCAATGGGCTGCATAACCTGCTCGATCGACTGCGGCGTGACGGGCGGCTGCATCAGGTGGAAATCTTTCGCGGCGATGCCTTCCAGGCGCAGGCCGCCCCGGAGGACGGGCTGTTGCTGGCGGTGTACATTCGCCTCGCGCTGCGAGCGATGGGCGCCGCGCACTGGGATGCGCGCATCGCCGTCGGGCTGGGCAGCCAACGGCCCGACGCCGCCGGTTACGGCAGCGCCTTTATCAACTCCGGCAGCGCGCTGGACGCCATGGCAAAAAATTGCCGGCTGGCTCTGAAAACCGACAACGATCGGACAAACGCCATTGTCAGCGATCTGCTGCCGATGTTAGATCATGTGATTGGCCGCCTGTCACAGGCCGAAGCGCGCATCGTTCAGGCGAGAATGTTCGCCGACAGCGGCGCCGCCGTGGCGGACCAGCTGCAAAAAGCCGCCTCCACGGTCTCCGCCGCGCTGAAACGCGCGGCCTACGAGGAAATCATGCGGTTTATTCACGCCATTAACAGGATCGTCTGACCATGGATCTGACCTATGCGCCTTTGCTGGCCTGGCTGTTGCTCGTCCATCTGCTGGCGGATTTTCCGCTGCAGCCGCTGAGTTGGGTGGAAGATAAAATTCGGCATCGCGCGCGTTCGCGTTTTCTGGTGTTGCACGCGTTGCTGCACGGGGTGCTGGCCGCCTGGGCGGTGGCCGGTTTCGGCCTGCTGCATGGCGGGCTTTCTTCACTGCAGGTGCTGGCCAGCCTGCTGGTCATCGCCGTCAGCCACTACCTGATCGATTTGCTGAAAGTCACCGCGATGAACCGCCTGAGCCCGGCCCGCAGTTTCCTGCTCGATCAGGGATTGCATCTGGCGGTGATCGCCTTGCTGTGGCTGGGGCTAACGCCGAACGCCGGTGAACTGCTCGCCGCGCTGGGGCGGCAGCTGGGGCGTTGGCAAACCGGGCTGGTGCTGGTGGCCTACAGCCTGATTTATCTGCCGATGAGCCTGCTGATCGGGCAACTGCTGGCGCACTGGACGCCGCAAATGCCGCCTTCGGCCAAGGCCGACAACGACTCGCTGCTGCGCGCGGGCAAACAGATTGGCTATCTGGAGAGAACGCTGATCCTGACCTTCGTGCTGCTGGGGCAAATCCCGGCGATCGGCTTTTTGCTGGCGGCCAAATCTATCTTCCGTTTCGGCGATCTGCGCCAGAGCGACGATAAGATGCGTACCGAGTATGTGCTGCTCGGCACGTTGTTTTCCTTCACGCTGACCATCATGCTCGGCCTGCTGGTCAACAAACTGCTGTAGCGGTGCAGGGGCGAAGAATTTCGCCCCTGGAGCGAACGCCGAGGCGGCTTACAGCCACTCGCCGAAGCGGCGGATATAGAAACGCTTCATCAACTGGGCGACCACGCAGTAGCTGACCAGCGTAGCGGCCAACCACGGGAAGTATTCCCACGGCAGCGGCTGCAGGCCAACCAGGGCACCGAGCGGCGAGAACGGAATATAGATGCCGAGCGCCATCACCAACCCGGTGGTCAGCAACACCGGCAGCGCCGCGGTGCTCTGAATGAACGGGATCTTCTGGGTGCGCAGCATATGCACCACCAGCGTTTGCGACAGCAGCCCCTCAATGAACCAGCCGGACTGGAACAGCGCCTGGTGTTCTACGCTGTTGGCGGCGAAGACGTACCACATCAGCGCATAGGTCGTAATATCGAAGATCGACGAGGTCGGCCCAATCCACAGCATAAAGCGCCCGATGTTTTTGGAATCCCACTTGCGCGGCTTGCGCAGGAACTCTTTGTCCATCTTGTCCCACGGCAGCGACAGCTGGGAAATGTCGTACATCAGGTTTTGAATCAACAGGTGGATCGCCAGCATCGGCAGGAACGGGATGAAAGCGCTCGCCACCAGCACCGAGAACACGTTGCCGAAGTTGGAGCTGGCGGTCATGTTCAGGTACTTGATGATATTGCCGAAGGTTTCGCGCCCTTTGATCACCCCCTCTTCCAGCACCATCAGGTTCTTTTCCAACAGGATGATGTCCGCCGATTCCTTGGCGATGTCGGTGCCGGTGTCGACCGAGATGCCGACGTCGGCGTCGCGCAGCGCCGGCGCATCGTTGATGCCGTCGCCGAGGAAGCCGACGGTATGGCCGTTGCTCTGCAACATTTTCAGCACCCGCGATTTCTGCAGCGGCGTCAGCTTGGTGAAGACCGTACGCTGTTCCACTTCGCGCGCCAGCTCTTCGTCATCCATCTGTTCAATCTGCAGCCCGGAGAGCGGCTCGCCCGGCTCCAGGCCGACATCGCGGCAAATCTTACAGGTGATCACCGGGTTGTCGCCGGTCAGCACCTTCACCGTCACACCGTTTTCCTGCAGCGCGGCGATCGCCTGCTGCGCGCTCTCCTTCGGCGGGTCAAGGAAAGTCAGCAGCCCTTGCACCACCATGTCGCGCTCGTCGGCCACGCTCAACGGTTCGGTTGGGCGCTTCGCATCCAGCTCGCGCGTCGCCAGCACCAGCACGCGGAAACCGTCTTCGTTATACTCGCGGGCCAGCGCCTGCAGCGCCGCACGGCGCGCGTCGTCCAGTTCCAGCGTTTTGTCGCCTTCGCGCACGTGAGTGGCGATCTCAAGCATCTCCTCTACCGCGCCCTTACAGATCAGCTGCTGCTTGCCATTTTCGTCCGCCACCACGATCGACAAACGGCGGCGCACGAAATCGAACGGCAGCTCATCCACCTTGCTGAAACGGCCCAGGGCTTCGATCCCCGGTTTGCCGCGCCCGAAACGGATCACCGCCTGGTCCATCAGGTTCTTCATGCCGCTCTGATGGAAGCTGTTCAGCCAGGCCAGGTGCAACACCTCGTTATCCCTGGCGCCAGTGACGTCGATGTGGTGCTCGAGAATGATGCGATCTTGGGTCAGGGTGCCGGTCTTGTCGGTGCAGAGCACGTCCATGGCGCCGAAGTTCTGAATGGCGTTCAGGCGCTTCACCACCACCTTGCGGCGCGACATGGCGATCGCCCCTTTCGCCAGGTTGGAGCTGACGATCATCGGCAGCATTTCCGGCGTCAGACCGACCGCCACCGCCAGTGCGAACAGCGCCGCCTCGCTCCAGTCGCCTTTGGTGAAACCGTTGATCAGCAACACCACCGGCACCATCACCAGCATGAAGCGAATCAGCAGCCAGCTGACGCTGTTCACCCCGCGATCGAACGCGGTTTGCGCCCGCGAACCGACGATCGACTTGGCCAGCGAGCCGAAGTAAGTGCGCCCGCCGGTCGCCACCACCACCGCCGTAGCGGTGCCGCTGGCGACGTTGGTGCCCATCAGACAGATGTTAGACAGCTCAAGCAGCGCGTTCTCGCTGGATACTTCCCCTTCGCTCGACTTCTGCGCCACGTTGCCCATGGCATCGTATTTCTCGATAGGGATCGCTTCGCCGGTCAAAATCGCCTGGCTGATGAACAGATCGCGCGAGGCGATGAGACGCACGTCGGCCGGCACCATGTCGCCGGCGGAGAGCTGAATGATATCCCCCGGCACCAGTTCGCGGATCGGCACTTCCAGCGTCAGCGGATGCGCGCTGTAGCTGCTGCGGCGCAGCACCGTGGCGGTGGTGCGTACCATCGACTTCAACGCTTCCGCCGCTTTGTTGGTGCGGTATTCCTGCCAAAAACGCAGCAGCCCGCTCAGCGTGACCATGGTCAGGATGATAATGACGCCGGTGAGTTCAGTTTCTTCACCGTTCTGGCGCGGCAGCCAATAATCGGTAAAGAAACTGATCGCAGCCAGCACCATCAGTACGAAGATAAACGGGTTGTTGAAGGCCTTGATCAGCTGAATCAAGGCATGCGGCGCCTTGTCGTGGGCGACCTGGTTGGCGCCGAACTGCTCCAGCCGCTCATCGGCGTCGTCCTGGGTCAAGCCGTTGCGGTTGCACTTCAGGTTCGCCAGCGTTTGGGCGATGCTGTTGGTCGCCTCTTGCGCAATGGCGTAGGCCGCCGCATCTTTATCACGGCGACGCATTCTTTCATTAATCTGAGTCATAACGCTATTCTCTTATTTTCTTTCTACGCACAGGGATATCCCGCCCGATAAACAGGTGACTCTGCGCAGAGTGGAATTTTTAATTAGCGTGACTAAATGGCGGAATTACCCTGTCAGCCACGCAAGAATCATTTCCCTTCCGGGGTCATCGTCCATAACGCCTCCTTAATGCCCCACGTTATTCAAGGTGCTCATGAATAAAACCGAACATATAATCAAGTTAATCAATATTTATATTATTATTCAGACTGGTAATTCGGACGCGACGCGCCAGCGAACGGCACTCACGCTTTTTTCCAGACTGACGCGGCAAACAATACCTTCGATTTCTTTTTGCGCGGCCGGAGTGGCGGTAATTTCCGCGCACACTTCCAATTGCCCCGGACTGGAAATATCGGCGCTGCGCAAGGATTGCAGCCGCAAGGCGACGCCGTTTAGCGCCTGCAAGATCAGGGTGCGCACCAGAATTTCGTCCTGCTCGCCGCAGGTCACCTGAATGCGGTAGCACAATTCCAGATCGGTCGCCTGCTGATGCGGCTGCAGATTGATGCGCTGCGCGGCTTCGCGCAGCAGGATATTGGCGCACAGGATCACCAGCGTAGCGACCACCGCATCCCAATGCTGGCCCAGGCCGCACAGGACGCCAATCCCCGCCGAACACCACAGCGTGGCGGCGGTGTTGAGGCCGCGAATGTTCAGCCCTTCACGCATGATAACGCCGGCGCCGAGGAAACCGATACCGGATACGATCTGCGCGGCCACCCGGCCGGCGCTGGCCGGATCGGTGGACATGGCGCTGAGAATAAAGACCGCTGCACCGGTCGCCACCAGCGCATTGGTGCGCAGGCCAGCCATGCGCTGGCGCCACTGGCGCTCAGCGCCAATTACCGCGCCCAGGCACATCGCCAGCAATAAATTTAAAACGAAAGGAGTCATCGCCATGACTGTCCCCTTAATAACCGCAGGAGATAAAATCATGTGCTGTTTAGCACACGCGAAAGCGCGCTGAAAATAAATCAGCGAATCAGCGTGTCGTGCCTGGAGGGAAAAGGCTGTGGCTGCAAAATACCATAATAACGTCCAACTCGATTCACCTGAAACCGTCAGGCATCAGGAAACGTTTATTACTCGGGTATGCACAGCTCAGAAATAACTGGAGAGGGGTGCTGCCCGCCGATAACGGCAAGCAACAAATCAGAAGAGAATTGGTCAGCTTGCCTTATTTGTTTTATTACAACTACAACTGTCCAATTGGGTTTCTCCACCGAAATTTTGGCTGAGTATAGTGACGTCGGATAATGAAGTAAAGGCTAATTTATTAAACGAAAAATAAACTGGAATACGGCGATGATATTTCGATGTCACAAATAGAAGATGGCGACATTGGGCGCCGACACCGCCTTCCGGCCGCTGCATCAGGCCCTATGGGACAAAGCGCTGACCGCCAATTTCAGCGCGCAGCCTTTCGCCGGCATCGCGGCCCACAGCCTGCGCGCCACACTGGCCGACGGCCGCACGTTCGACGTTGCGCCTTAGCAAGGTCGCCGGCAGTGGGCTACGCTAGGCTATATTTCCGACGACCCGCAAGGAGTGGCCGATGACGCCTCTGATCCACACTCTGCTCGACGAAATTTGGCAAAGCCTGGGGCAGCGCCCCGCCCCCGCCGACCGGCTAACCGTAAGCGGCACCGGCGCATTGCCTTCGGCGTTTCCCGTGACCGAATTGGCTACCGCCGCCTGGGGCGCCGCCGGTTTGGCCTGCGCCGAGTTGCTTCGCCGCGAGGCGGCCGACGCGCCGCAGGTCTGGATCGATCAACGCCTGGCCTCGCTCTGGTTCGGCTGGACGCTGCGTCCGCTGGGGTGGACGCTGCCTGCGGCCTGGGATGCACTGGCCGGCGACTATGCGACGGCGGATGGCTGGATACGCCTGCATACCAATGCGCCGCACCATCGGCGAGCGGTGGAGCAGGTGCTGGGTTCGGCATCGGATAAAGGCACGCTGGCGGAACGCGTGCTGGGCTGGAAAAAAAGCGAGCTGGAGGAAGCGGTGATCGAGGCCGGCGGCTGCGCGGCCCAAATGCGCTCGGCGGCCGCGTGGCGACAACATATTCAGGGCAAAAGCGTGGCGCTCGAACCGCTGATCCACGCCTCGCTGCAGCCGGAAGCGCCACCGCCGGGCTGGGCGCTACCCGTCGCCCGGCCGCTGCACGGCGTGCGGGTGCTGGACCTGACGCGCATTCTCGCCGGGCCGATCGCCACGCGTTTTCTTGCCGGTTTGGGCGCCGACGTGCTGCGCATCGATCCCTACGGTTGGGATGAGCCTGGCGTTGAACATGAAGTCATGCTGGGCAAACGCAGCACGCGCCTCAACCTGACCAATGCGCACGATCGCCATACGTTTGAACATCTGCTGAGAAACACCGACGTGATCGTGCACGGCTACCGTGCCGGTGCGCTGGAGAAGTTGGGCTATGGCGCGGAGGAAAGACGCGCGCTGGCGCCGGGCCTGATAGACGTCTGCCTGAATGCCTACGGCTGGAGCGGGCCGTGGCGCACCCGGCGCGGTTTCGACAGCCTGGTACAGATGAGCTGTGGGTTGGCGGAGGCGGGCATGGTTTGGCGCAGCGCCAGTTTGCCGGTGCCGTTGCCGGTACAGGCGCTGGATCACGCCACCGGCTATTTGATGGCGGCGGCGGTGCTGACCGGTATGGCGCAGCGCCTGAGCCGCGGCACCGGCTACCACGCGCGGCTGTCGCTGGCGCGCACGGCGCAGTTGCTGCTGGCGCATCCCTGTTCGGCAGACTACCGGCCGGAACCGCTGGCACCGGCCGGAACCGCCGACGAGAACCCGGAAACGGAATTGACTTACTGGGGGGCCGCGCAACGCCTGCGCGCCCCGTTAAGCCTGCAGGGCACGGCGCTGCAATGGGCGCTGCCGGCGACTACGCTCGGCACCTCGCAACCGGAATGGCTACGCCGCTAAATCGCCGCCAACTGTTGCTGCAGCCACTGCAGCAAGCGGGTGACCGCCGGCGTCAACCCGGCGGTCTGCGGCCACACCAGATAAACGTCGTCATCGCTCAGACGACGGGGCGCGGCCAACGCCACCAGTCTCCCCGCGTCGAGAGCATCCTGGACCAGCAGCTTTTTCGCCAACGCGATGCCAAACCCTTGCTCCGCCGCGCGAATCAACAATCCGGCATCGTTGAACAACGCCTGTTGCCGCCCGCATAACGGCCGCCCCTGCGCGTTGAACCAGTCGCGCCAGGGACTGACGTCGTGCTCGAGCAACGGAATATCGCCACCGTTCTCGAACGCCGCCCCCCATTCTCGCGCCATATCCGGCGAAGCGACAGGCAGCACGTCACCCGACGCGATGCGCTGCGCCTGCAGCCCCGCCCATTGACCGCTGCCGATGCGGATCGCCGCATCGAACCCTCGCTGCGACAGATCCTGCAGCGCCAGCGACGCATCGATATCCAGCGCAATATCGGCGCAGGCCTCATGAAAAGCAGGCAGACGCGGCAACAGCCAATAATGGGCAAAAGACGGCAACACGCTGATGCGCAGCGTCTGGCTTGTCGCCGCACGCCGGGCGCGGGCGACGCCCTGCTGCAGCGCCTGCAGCGCCGGTTCCACCGCCGCCAGCATCTCTTTCCCGGCCGCATTCAGGCGCACGCCGCGCCCGCGCCGTTCAAACAGCGGATAGCCGACCGCCTGCTCCAGCAGCTGAATTTGCTGGCTGACCGCACCGTGCGTCAAATGCACCTGTTCCGCCGTAGCGCGCAAATTTTCCAACCTGGCGGCGATCGCAAAGGTCGGCAAGACATGCAGGGGAATGCGTTCATTCATCATTGGTTAACCAGGCTATCCAAAAAGGTTATTTTTCATCGATTTTGACCGGCAGGCAAATGTTCTATGTTTACCCCATCATCCCTGACGCTTTCGGAGCCACCATGCACCCACGTTTACAACAGGATCTCGCGCAGTTTCCGCAGATCCTCGACCACACCCGCCAGTTGGCGGAAGATTTCCTGACCGGGCTGCAGCAACGCTCGGTCTGCCCGCCGCTCGAGCATCAGCAGCTGCAACCGGGCGACGATCGACTAGATGAAAACGGCGAAGGCGCCCTGGCGGCGCTGGAGCGTTTTTGGCAACGTTATCAGGCCGGCATTTCCGCCAGCGCCGGCCCGCGTTATTTCGGCTTCGTCACCGGCGGCGGCACCCCGGCGGCGGTCGCAGCGGACTGGCTGGTTAGCGTGACAGACCAAAATAGCTTGCTCAGCCATGATACCATCGCAGCCACGATCGAGCTGGCGGCCGTGACGCAGTTGAAATCCCTGCTGGGCCTGCCGGAAACGTTCAGCGGCAGCCTGGTCAGCGGCGCGACCATGGCCAATTTCACCGGGCTGGCCATTGGCCGGCAGTGGCTGGGACAACAGCACGGCGTGGATATCGCCCAACAGGGCCTGGCGGCGCTGGGTTCCATCCGGGTATTGTCGGCCAATCCACATTCCAGCAGCGTGAAGGCGCTCAGCATGCTCGGTATCGGCCGCGAGGCGCTGACGACCGTCGCCAGCCTGCCGGAGTCTGAAGCCATGGATATGGAAGCACTGGAACGGCAGCTCGCCGCCGGCGCCGGCCAGCCAACGTTGGTACTGGCCAGCGCCGGTACGGTCAACACCGTCGCTTTCGACGACCTGCCGCGTCTGCTGGCGCTGCGGGAGCGTTATCCGTTTTGGCTGCATGTCGATGCGGCATTTGGCGGCGTGGCGGCCTGCTCGCCGCTCTACGCTCCAAGACTTGAGGGCTGGCAGCATGCCGATTCCATCACTGTCGACGCGCACAAATGGCTGAACGTGCCTTATGACAGCGCGATCCAATTTACCCGCCATTTGGATCTGCAAATGCAGGTATTTCAGAACCATTCGGCCTACCTGGAAGCACCGACATTGCGGCCAGACAACTATCTGCATCTGACGCCGGAAAATTCGCGCCGCTTCCGCGCCCTGCCGCTTTGGCTGACGCTGAAAGCCTATGGCCGCAGCGGCATACGGGATATCGTCGAGCGCAACGTCCGATTGGCGCAGGCGCTGGGGGCGGCGCTGGCATCCGATGACGGTTTCCAGCTGCTGGCGCCGGTGAATTTGAACGTGGTGTGCTTCGCACTCAGCCATCCACAGGGCGACAGCGAGGCGGCGCGCGATCGCTTTCTCGAGCGCCTGAGCCGGCACGGCGTGGTGCGCTGCACCCCTACGCGCTATAACGGTCAGCCGGGGATCCGCGCCGCGCTGGTCAACTGGATGACGGAGGAACAGGACATCCGGCTGGCGTTGGACTCGCTGCGCCATTGCCTGGCGGAAACGGCCTAGCGCGCGCGGCGTATTACCCGAGTTGGAAGGCCAGCAAACGCCGTTCTTGCCGCCCGTCATCGCCGATGTTATCCGGCGACAGCCAGGCGGCAAACGCCGCGCGCCGCGCCGGCCATTCCCCGTCGACGATCGACAGCCAGTCGGTGTCGCGCGTGCGTCCTTTGACGACGACGGCCTGGCGGAACGTGCCTTCATAGCGGAAACCCAAGCGCTCGGCGGCCTGGCGTGAAGGCAGATTGAGGCTATCGCATTTCCATTCGCAGCGCCGGTAGCCAAGATCGTCGAACAGATGCCGCAGCATCAGGAAAATCGCCTCGCTGCCCAGCGCGCTGCGCTTCATCAGCGGCGACCAGTTGATGGTGCCCAGTTCGGCCACGCCGTTGGCAGGATCGATGCGCAAAAAAGCGCAGCTTCCCACCGCGCACCCGTTTGACTGATCGATCACTACCATCGTGTTTCTGTCAGCGCTGGACGCCTGAGCCTGAAGATAACGCTGGAAATCTGCGAGCGACTGCGGCCGTTCCCAAAACAGATAAGTCCAGTCGCGATCGTCCTCGGCGGATTGATAAGCCTGATAAAGCGCCTCCCCCCAGCGCGCGAGGTTAAGCGGTTCGAGGCGGCAAAACCGCCCTTGCAACGGCGAGTGCCCGGGCATGCCTGCCGGCTGCCAATGAGGGAGGGCTTCGCCTATCGGCTGCCCATACTGATTCCGTCTCACCGCGACATCCTGTTTTTGAAAGGTGGAGAGGCAAGTTAAAACCAACGCGAGCCAGAGACAACTCCGACCTGCCATTCCTCCCCTGCGGATCGGGCCGCAGGATGATAGTTTAGAGAAATCACTGAATCACCGTTAAACATTCACGAAAACTATTTCATGTAAAATAAATATCCAGATAACTCATTGTAAAACGGTGATTTATAGCAACAAATAAGCTACACATTCCGGCCATAATGTTAACTTTCGTTTGCCGTTATGATAAAAAAAGAAGTGCTAATCATTAGCATGGAAAGCAGAAAAACACCATAACTTAATGATTTTTAAATAAAAAAAACGAAAAACACCAGATGGAGCGTTTTTTGTCCACTCAAAAAATGCGCTGAAAGACGTCAAAAAAACGACACATGAATTTTTTTTAAGACTTTTCCTAGCAAACTAAAATTTTGTTTCGTGACATGATGAACAGATTCGCGGCAAGCAATGCAGACAGGCACGGGCGCCAAGCGCAGATCAGGCTCAACATGCCGAAGCTGGACGAGCAGCAGATCGCTCTGACTTAAGCCAAACTTATAGATTCATGCAATTAATAAGTTTAGTATGAAAATATCATTGAGTGACGCCGTGTTTATTGATAGAACACTCGCTACACTGAATTATTGCTCCATTTTGCCTTTCGGCTTTTTAGGCTTTTTCTCATATTACCGCAGTAAAACGGATTTAAGTGGGGGTGCGATATGCCAACGATTATCATGGATTCATGTAGCTATACCAGATTGGGGTTAACCGACTATCTGACTTCGCATGGCGTGAAGAAGCGCCATATTAATGCCATCGAGGACATTGACAGCCTGCATGAAAAATGCAGCAAGTTGAATCCGAGCCTGGTGTTTATTAACGAGGACTGCTTCATCCACGAAGCAAACGCCACCGAGCGAATAAAACGGGTCATTTCACTGCACCCGGATACGTTATTCTTCATCTTCATGGCCATTACCAACGTACATTTCGACGATTATTTATATGTTCGCAAGAACGTCATCATATCGTCAAAATCCATCAAGCCAGAGACTATGAATCAGCTACTTAGTCACTATCTCGAGAGAACGTCTCTGCGTACGGAGAAATCCTCTCTGGATCAAACGCCGGTAACGCTGAGCCAGACTGAATCAAACATGTTACGCATGTGGATGTCCGGTCAAGGCACCATCCAGATATCAGACCAGATGCAAATAAAGGCCAAAACGGTCTCTTCCCACAAGGGAAACATCAAGCGGAAAATAAAAACGCACAACAAGCAGATCATTTATCACGTTGTTCGTTTGACCGATACATTGACCAGTGGAATATTCGTCAATAGCCGCTGAACCACAGAGAACGCCCCCGCTCTGTTTTACCAGCCGTTAAATACCCGGTGATAATGTCATCTGGATAGCCGCCGCTGGAACCACAAAAAAATACCTGCTGCGTTATCCCCCGCTAGCGCAACGGGTATTTTTTTGCCGTCGATAAAAAAAATCTTACCGCAATGAAATAATCTCAAAATGGACAATTTCATTAGCAAATTAATGAGATTAGCCTAAGTTACTGTCCGTGCTCGCGACAGGGCTCCACAAACGTGCCGTCACGGCTGTCGATTTCATTAAAAAACCAGACGCCCGCCGGATAGTCGTCAAGAGAAACCAGATACATGGTGCCTTCGTTGAACACCTCTACGGCCAGAATGACGCCTTCACGCCGCGGGCCGCCGTCTGTTTTTACCGTCACTCGATCGTTAACCTGCATACCCTTCTCCATTATTTGCGATTGCCGTCAGTGTATTACAAAACCGGAGGTGATGGACACCGCTCCAGCCCTGCCGGCCTCTGCTATCAGCGTAGCAGCCGCCTGGATTTTCACTTTCTTAACGGTTTGGCCGCAGAATCTTAAGCCGGTCTCGCGTAGCCTGTCTTCAGGCGTTTCCCCCCCAGAGAAGCGCTCGCAAATGAAGAAGTAACAAGGAACTTTTGCCCGCAGACTTGCGGGCTTTTTTTTGCGCACCGCTGAATTGCAGGCATAAAAAAACCCGCCGCGGCGGGTTTTTCTCAATCAGCGCCAGGCGCCAATTAGATAGCGGTAACGTTAGCCGCAGATGGACCTTTCGCACCGTTCTCGATAGAGAACTGTACGTTCTGGCCTTCAGCCAGGGTCTTGAAGCCTTGATCCTGGATAGCAGAGAAGTGTACGAATACGTCTTTGCTGCCGTCTGCTGGGGTGATGAAACCAAAACCTTTAGCTTCGTTGAACCACTTCACTTGACCTTTGATCATGTTAGACATGTCTAATTTCCTTCAATAATAAATGTAAGCCGCCATGGGCGAGGTAGCCGGTCATCAGTTACTTATGGAGGCACTGGAAAGGAAATTCGTCAGAGAAGGGCTATCCGGGATAACGCTTTAAATTTGAACTACTTTACTCAAAATGTCGTGCATAAATAGGTCTGTACCACAGGCCGACATCATTAACTCATGAGCGAGCGGCAATAGCAACCTTTTTCGCCGCAATGGGGCGCTAATCTCGGCTAAACGCACAGGAATTGACCCTGTCTGCCGATAGGGCCGCCGCCTGACTCGCCCGTAACGCCCAAGGCAAATGATAGTAATTCTCGTTCTGCTGTTTTATAGTTGCCTGACGAAATCATTCAGGGAGATTCACCATGCCGAGATGGCTTACATTACCGGCTGTCAGTACCGCCGCCCTGCTGGCCTTTGCCGCTTACAGCGCTCCGCAGAGTGCACTGGAGCTCAATTATCAAGCCCCCGACCCCAGCATGGCTCCCGCGCCCAAGCCGCCTGCCTCCTCTGAGCCGGCCCCCAAAACGGGAAAACCGCCGATCGCCTGGACAGAGGCGAGAGATAAAAGCGGTTTTCGCGTCGATATTGAGTGCGATCATCCTGGCTGCAGCAAACCGCGCGCCAAACCTTATCCCGCGTATGAAGGCCCGGTGAAGAAAACCGATCGCCGCCGCCAGTCTGATCCTTATTCCACCAATCAGGATCCCGATTACAACATTCAGTTGGGCTATGAGTGGTAGTGGCGCTTTCGGAGTAATGCCTATATCAGCCTCCTTTGCCGCTGCATAGAATATGCCTCAGTTCACCACTCCTCCTGGTGTTGAACACAACAAGCTGTGTTGCAAATCTTTATGCGCCTCCCTATAGGCGCTTTTTTTTTGGGGCCTATCCCTCAAAGCGTCTTCCGATTACAGATTGCTCTCATTGCCCCACAAAGTGATGAATGTCACAAATACGCCTCCTTGCCATTCTTATTCGGAGGTAACGTTCATGGCCACAGGATCCCTTGCCCTCCTGGCCGTCTTGGCCGGCATTGCGGGCTTCGCCCTCTACAAGCATTTAAAATCTCAGAAAAAAAGCACACTCGTCCGCCCGCACGATCGGTAACCGACAACGCGCTTTCACCGCGAAGGCCCGGCACATCGCACGCCGCGCCTTCGCGGGCTGTCATGCTTTCATCACAAAATTGTCACATTATGGCCATATGATGATTCGCGTTTATCCGCTCTGGCTTAACACCAAGGATTTCGCCCATGACCATAATTAAAGCTGCAAACCATCAGGAAGCAGAAAAACTCATCCGCGCCGGCACCGCCAAGAAAATCGAACTGGCCTACGATATCGGCAGCGACGACTTCTTCCAGCTTGCCAGCCTGTGGTGCGATAAAGGCGCCAAAATCTCCAAAGGAAAAGAACACTTCATCGTCTCGTTGAAAGGGTTCCGCATCCCGCCTAACGATTAATGCCCTGCCGCCCATCGCGGCGGCTTCGCCCCTTCCTCGCAAAACCGCTCTATTCAACCACGCGCGCCTCATTCGATTTCGCTAAGCTAACAGCAGACTTTATTGCGGACGTTTCGTCTGATAATCACGTCCGCCACGATGAGGAGAGTAACCATGTCAACAAATGCAGCGCTGCCCGACACGATGAAAGCGATTGAAATCAGCCAACCGGGCGCTCCCGACGTTCTGGTCGTTACCGAACGCCCGGTGCCCGTTCCGCAAGCGGGCGAACTGCTGGTGAAAATCGCCGCCGCCGGCGTTAACCGCCCCGACGTGCTGCAGCGCCAGGGGAACTATGCCCCGCCGCCCGGCGCCTCGGATATCCCCGGCCTGGAAATTGCCGGCGAAGTAGTGGCCATCGGTGAAGGCGTGACCCACTTCGCGCTCGGCGATCGGGTTTGCGCCCTTATCGCCGGCGGTGGCTATGCGGAATACTGCACCGTGCATGAAAGCAATGCGTTGCCGGTGCCGGCGGGGCTGAGCCTGACCGAGGCCGCCGCGCTGCCGGAAACCTTCTTCACCGTCTGGGTCAACGTGTTCCAGCGCGGTCATCTCAAAGCCGGCGAAACCGTGTTGATCCATGGCGGCACCTCCGGCATCGGCACGGTCGCCACCATGCTGGCGAAGGCCTTCTGCGCCCAGGTGATCACCACCGTCGGCTCCGAAGAGAAACGTCAGGCCAGCCTGGCGCTGGGCGCCGACGTGGCGATTAATTACCGCAGCGAAGACTTTGTCGCACGCACCAAAGACGCCACCAACGGTAAAGGCGCCGACGTCATCGTCGACCTGATCGCCGGCGATTATGTCGCCAAAAACTATCAGGCCGCAGCGATGGAAGGCCGCATCGTGCAAATCGGCACGCAAAACGGCGTGGTGAAAGAGCTCAATCTGATGCCGCTGCTGCTGAAACGCCTGACCCATACCGGGTCGACGTTACGCTCGCGCAGCGTGGCGGACAAAGCGCAGATTGCCGCCGATCTGCGCGAAAAGGTTTGGCCGCTGCTGGAGCGCGGCGTGCTGAAACCGCAAATTTTTAAAACCTTCCCGCTTGAGCAGGCCGCCGCCGCGCATACGCTGATGGAGTCCAGCGAGCACATCGGCAAGATCATGCTGACGTTCTGAGCCTATTCCCCGCGGCCGGTGCTGCGGGGAAACCGATGCCGCACTCAGGGAATGATGCCGCGGCGGCGGAACTCATCGAACAGCGAGAAAAACATGGCTTCGGTTTCGACAAACTGGTGGAAACCGAAGCGCCGCGCCTTGCTGCCATCCGCGAACATGTCATAGTCCCAGGAAAAGACGAAATCGGCGAAACGCCAGCCGGCCACCGCGCGATAGTCCGGTTCGGCCAATTGGTGCCGCTGCGCCAACTCCCGCCACAGCGACGCTTTGTCCGCCATCATGCTCTCCAGCGGCATCGGCAGCGGCGGCGCACATTCCAGCCCAAAGTAAGCGGCGATTTTCGGCCACATCTCGCTCCAGCGAAACAGATCGCCGTTGTTGATATTAAACGCCTGATTGGCCGCCGCCGGCTCGGTCGCCGCCCACAGCGTGGCGCGCGCCAACAGCCCGGCGTCGGTCATTTCCAGCAGGCTGTGGTAAGCGCCCGGTTTACCCGGGAAGCGCAACGGCAGCCCGAGCGCTTTGCTGATCGAGGCGTAAACCGCGATGCTTAACGCCAGATTCATCGGATTGCCGAGGGAGAAGCCCCCCACCACGCTTGGACGGATGGCGCTCCAACGCCAGCGCTTGCCGGCCTGCCGCTGCGCCAGATACTGCTGCTGCGCCACGTTAAACTCCGGCGGCATATGCCCGGCGTCGCTTTCGCGCGCCGGCGTTTTAAACGGCCCCAAATGCGCGCCATACACCTTATAGCCCTGCATCAGGCTGATATGTTCCAACGCCGGCGCGACCGGCTCCAGCTCCTCGACGACGTGTTGCAGCATCTGCAGGTTCGGCGCCACCAGCCCCGCCCAGTCCGGCGCATCCTGATAGGCGGCATAGAAAACGTGGCTAATCGCGCTCAGCGGCCGCAGCGCGTCGCGCGTCGCCGCCGCATCCAGCAGATCAACCTGAAGGTGGCGCACTCCCGGCGCCGATTGCCCACCCCGCCGCGAGACGCCCACCACTGGCCAGCCCTGTCCGGCCAGTTCCTCAATCAATCGGCGCCCAATCACGCCATTGGCGCCGATCACCAATGCCTGCCGCTTTGCATTCATCTTGTCACTCCTCGGGTTATCGATGCCCTGAGTGTCATTGATTAGTAATGCTTGCGGTAGAAGAGACTTTCCACTAACACTTATAAGAAAAATCTAGAGGCAAGATCGACATGGATAAGCTGAACGCCATGAAAACCTTTATGCGGGTGGCGGAGCTGGGCAGCCTGTCGGCCGCCGCTCGCGATCTGCGTTTGACGCAGCCGGCGGTCAGTCAGCAAATCGCCGGTCTGGAGCAGCAACTCGGGGCCCAACTGCTGTTTCGCAGCACCCGGGCGGTCACCCTGACCGATGCCGGCAGCAGTTATTATCAGCGCCTCAAACCGATTCTGGCGGCGGTCGACGAAGCGGAAGAAGCGCTGCGCGGCCAGCGCCACCAGTTACAGGGCAATCTGCGCATTCATGCCCCGACCGGGTTCGGGCAGTTGCACGTCACGCCGCTGGCCATCGCTTTCCAGCAACGTCATCCGAGCCTCGCCATCGAGCTGCTGCTGGACGATCGTCGCGCCGACGTGATCGGCGAAGGCATCGACGTAGCGCTGCGTTTCGGTGAACTGCATGCGCCCGGCATGGTGGCGAAACGTTTGGGCGAGCTGCAACGCCTGCTGGTGGCGTCACCGGCCTATCTGGACAAACATGGCACGCCCCGTTCGCCGGCGGAGCTGGCTAAACATGCGCACATTCGTTACAGCGGTTTGAACGACGGCGATACGCTCACTCTGTTCGGGCCGCACGGCCCCGAGATGGTTGCAGTGCGGCCCACGTTCCGCGCCAACAATACGCTATCGCTGCTGGCCGCCATTGAGGCTGGAGCCGGTATCGGCGGCGCCCAACGACCGTTAATCGCCGAGCAGCTGGCGACGGGGGCGCTGGTGCCCGTTTTGCCGGAATACCGCTACCCGCCCATGGCGCTGCACGCGGTCTATCCCGCCTTACGTTTTATTCCGGAGAAAGTGCGCGCCTGGGTGGCGCATCTGCAGCAGGCGTTGACGGCGATCGAGGGAATTAGCGGAGTGAAGGCTCCCGGCCAGGCGCCGGGAGCCTAATCATTATTTGAACAGTTTACCGACCATATCGCCCAGCTCGTTGCTGTCTTGCTGAACTTCACCGTTTGGTGAGGCGGCATCCGCGACCGTTGGCAAGAACTGCGCAATGGTGCTGGACGCCTGTGCCGGATCGATGCCCAGCTTTTCAGCCAGTTGGTTGATGGCGTCGCTACCCAACGCCTGCTGCACATGGTCGCCGGTAATCGACTGATTTTCACCATTGCCGAGCCAGGAACCGACGATATCGCCGAACTGCCCCTGACGGAACTTGTCCAAAATGGCCTGCAGGCCGCCTTGTTGCTCGACCCACTGCATAATGGCGATGTAGTCGATACCTTTACCACCGTTGGCGCCGCCGCCCAGAATGTTACCCAATACGCTATCGAACAGACCCATGATATTCCCCTTTCAGCGGGTACGGCCCGCGCCGCACCGCCGGATTGATTTCACGAAAAAGGGCCGCCGCGGCGACCCTGTTGAGCAACGGCTGCTTAGCCTTTGATCTTCCTGTAGACAAAAAGCACCACCAGAGCACCGATTACCGCCACCACAAAGCTGCCCAGGTTAAAACCGTCAACGCGGCCCATACCGAAGAAGGTGCTGATATAGCCGCCGACGACGGCGCCCACGATCCCCAATATAACGGTCACAATAAAGCCGCCGCCGTCTTTGCCCGGCATAATCCACTTGGCCAGGATACCGGCGATTAAACCAAAAATGATCCAGGAAATGATGCCCATCTTTACTCTCCCTATTACCTTTTGCCTAACAGAAATCCTATTACCAGGCCCACGACGGCGCCGGCGCCTATCCCCGCCCAAGGGTTATCCTTAAGGCAGGCACATGATTGCTCGAGCGCTGCTTTTACACCGCTGCTCACTTCGCAGGCGGTGGTTTTCACGTAGTCGCTCGGTTGCTCAACACCGTTTAGATCGTCATTTTCATATGACATGTCAAACCCTTACAGACCAACTCTCTGAGAATTTCGTCACATGTTTCGCGCCAGGCGCCGTCCGCTCCGCGATCTTGCTCTGGGCAATCTGCCCGCTGCCGCTCAATGCGGAGGCGTCCGGCGGCAAACGCACAACTTCACACTATGACTATAGTAAAAAATCAGCGGTTTACCCATTTCCGTCCGTCTGAATTTCACCATACAAAAAACGATCTGATTTCATCCCGCTGTCATCTTGCAAGGCTAAACTTTAAACACATCCTCCTGGAGGAAACGCCAATGTTCAATGCCCCCATAGTCCTGATCCTCGCGCTACTGTACGCACTGGCCGCCGCTTGGGACGGTTCCGCGGCGTTACTGTTTCATTGAGGTTACATAGCCGTTGTCACTTTTGCGATGCGCTTAATTGTGTCTTTATTTTTCAATTTCGCCAGCCGGTTGAAATAGCGGAAAATATCCCCTCCTCCCTCGGTAAAAATCCTATTTCGCTTCGTTTTTCGCCTGCGTTTAAATAAAGCGTAAAAAAAGCATTAATGGAAAATCCTGTTTAGCACAAAATATTCTATCATCTTCCTTATGGAAATTTGGGTTAAGGTCCCATTGGGAAAGAAAAGGAATAACAGGAAAAATGCTTTCTAACCAACGCTTTGAGCGCGAATTCTTGCGCCCTCGTTATTGGTTGTTGTGGATAGGACTGGGAATACTCTATCTCTTGGTATTACTGCCCTACCCGCTCATTTATCGGCTCGGACACGGCCTTGGCAGAATAGCCATGCGCCTAATGAAACGCCGGGTAAAAATAGCGCGCCGCAATTTAGAACTCTGCTTCCCCGCGATGCCCGCCGCCGAGCGCGAGGCGCTGATCGTCAAAAATTTTGAGTCCGTCGGCATGGGGCTGTTCGAAGTCGGCATGGCCTGGTTCTGGCCCGACTGGCGCATCGCCCGCTGGTTCAAGGTGAGCGGCATGGAAAACATGCGGTTGGCGCGTCAGGACGGCAAAGGCGTTCTGCTGATCGGTCTGCATTTCCTGACGCTGGAACTGGGCGCGCGCATTTTCGGCATGCAAAACCCCGGCATCGGCGTGCACCGCCCGCACAACAACAAGCTGATGGAATGGGTACAGACCCGCGGCCGGCTGCGCTCGAATAAATTCATGATCGATCGTAAAGATATCAAAGGCATGATCCGCAACCTGAAACAGGGCGAAATCCTGTGGTACGCGCCGGATCACGATTATGGGCCGCAAAGTAGCGTATTCACACCGTTCTTCGCCGTGGAAAATGCCGCCACGACCACCGGCACCTTTATCCTAGCGCGCATGGGGCGGCCGTCGATCGTGCCTTTCGTGCCGCGCCGCCGGCCAAACGCTCAGGGCTATGAGCTGATCGTGCAGCCGCCGTTGACGGACTTCCCGCTGGATGATGAAACGCGCGCGGCGGCCATGATGAACCGCGTGGTGGAAGAACAGGTGCTGCTGGCCCCCGACCAATACATGTGGCTGCACCGCCGCTTTAAAACCCGCCCACCCGGCGAACCGTCGCTGTATTGATCCCTTCGCGCCTTTGCCCGTCCTACCGGCGGCGAAGGCGCTCACCTCGCACGAGCATTCTACGTCAGGGGGACTACACTAATAAGTCACCGACGGCAATTATTGCCGCCAGCAATCATTTCTTCCCGCCCGAGGGCCGGTCGTTGCCTGTCGGGCCACAACCGAGGTCAATGTCATGCTGGTACAACCCTATTTGTTCTTCAGCGGCAACTGTGAGCAAGCGATTAACTTCTATGTACAGCAGTTGAATGCCAAAATTGAAATGGTCATGCGCTTCAAAGACATGCCCGAAGAAGCCCGCCAAGGCGGGCCGGCGGACGTCAATCCTGAAGCGATCATGCATGCGCGCCTGCTGATCGGCGACGGCGTACTGATGGCCTCCGACGGCTGTCCGCAAGATGACAGCGGCGGTGCTTCCCACAAAGGTTTCTCGCTGTCGCTGAACCCCAGCGATGCGGAACAAGGACGCAAACTGTTCGACAATCTGGCGCAGGGCGGCCAGGTGACGATGCCTTACCAAGCCACCTTCTGGGCCAAAGGTTTTGGCATGCTGACCGACAAATTCGGCGTCAACTGGATGATCAACGTCGAATAACCCCGCATGGCGCCGCTAGCTGTAGCGGTGCCAGTCATACGCCGCTTTGGCGAACAGCACGAACAGCAGCGCCAACAGCGCCAATCCCAACCGCCAATAGGGCGACCGGCGGCGGCGCCAGGCGAAGTACATCATCACCGCCAGCGTTCCCAGCGTAAGGGGGTAATACACCGCCAGCGTCAGTAAAGCGATAATGATGTAATCAGACATTGCTCTTTCACTCCGAGGTGCTCACACCGCCGCTGATGCGGGCTGCGATCGACCTTTCGCCTTATCGCCTCGTTAAAGGCTAGAGGTCTGGCGCATTTATGCATAAAATATAAGATTGCTCTTAACTCAAACTGAATAGTAATCACACAACAAGGGTGACATGACTCAGCAGCAACCCATACAGGATGCCGTGCCGGCGCGCAGCGTTAAAAGCTCCCCATTATTATTTCAGGCCGGCGTGTTTGTCATCATCGTTGCCGCCACGCTGATCCTCTTTAACAGCTGGCAAATCTGGAACGCACACCAGCGCGATCTGCGCAGCGCCGAGCATGAATCCGCCAACCTCGCCCGCTCGCTGGCGCAGCATGCCGACGATACTTTCATGCAGGTGGACGGCAATCTGCTCGATCTGACCGAACGTCTCCAGAACGACGGATTGGGGCCCTCGCAATTGACCCGGCTGCAGCGGGTGATGCAAACGCAGGTCGGCAACCTGCCGCAGCTGCATGGGCTGTTTCTCTACGATGCGCGCGGCCGCTGGCTGGCGACCTCCTCGGGCAAATTCATCAAGAACGCCAACAATGCCGATCGCGATTACTTCATATACCATCAAAACCGCGACGACGGCGGCCTGTACATCGGCAAGGTGATCCGCAGCCGCACCACCGGCGATCTGATCATTCCCGTTTCGCGGCGTTTCAACAACCCGGACGGCAGCTTTGGCGGCGTGGTGCTGGCGACGTTGTACATCGATTATTTCCGCCAGTTTTACGACAGCTTCGCCCTCAACACCGACGCCTCACTGAACCTGCTGCTGGCGGACGGCACCATCCTTTACCGCCGCCCTTACTCGGCGGCGTCGATCGGTAAAAACATCGCCAAGGGCGTGCTGTTCAGCGAAATTTTGCCGCATTCGGAATTCGGTAACGCCACCATCACCTCGCTGTACGATAAAGTAGAGCGCATCTACGGCTATTCGCGGGTCAACCGCTTTCCGCTGGTGATCGCCGCCGGGCTGTCGAAACGCGACGCGCTGGCGGACTGGCGCACCGACGCCGGGCTGTTCGCCGCCGGCGGCCTCTCGCTGCTGGTGATCCTGTTGGCGATGGGCATGGTGCTGCTGCGGCAAATCAAGCACAGCATGCAAACCGAAGCTGAGCTGATGCGTACCCGCGATCAGTTGACCAGCATCAACCAGATGCTCGAAGAGCTGGCGCTGCTGGACGGCCTGACCGGGCTGGCCAACCGCCGCCAGTTTGATATCGCGCTGAAGAACGAGCTGGCGCGGGCTTCGCGCAACTACCGCAGCGTGGCGCTGCTGATGCTGGATATCGACTATTTCAAACAGTACAACGACAGCTATGGCCACGTCGCCGGTGACCAATGCCTGCAGCAGATCGGCCAAACGCTCAAAGGGTTGGCGTGCCGCAGCAACGACGTTCTGGCGCGTTACGGCGGCGAAGAGATGGGGATTATCCTGCCGGATACCGACGTCCAGGGCGCACTGATTTTCGCCGAACGCGTCATCAACGCGGTGCGCGATCTGAAAATTCCGCATCAGGGTAATCCGCACGGCATCGTCACCATCAGCATCGGTATCTGCGCCAAAGTGCCGCATATGTATAACGATACGCCGATCAGCTTTATCAATGAGGCGGACAGTGCGTTGTATCAGGCCAAGAAAAAAGGCAAAAACTGCATTTACGGCGCTTAATCATTAATCGGGCCACCAAAATTTGGCGGCCCGATTTATTACTAACCCAAATGAAATAATTCCCCTCCGCAACATTATTTCCCCGGTTTACCCTGCGCTCTGGATAAAATAACGCCAATAATAAGCGCAATATTTATTTCTATTAAAATTCAATGAGATAAAAAACTCGCCATTCCGCAGACAATTCGTGCCATTTTTGATTATTCGTGCCTACACGTAGCTCCGTTTAGCCCTCGTTTACTTTTCATTGGTATTGCCGGTGATACTCTTATCAGGACTATTCTCTATATCAGGAAGCCATCGCACGCTTCGGCGCACTGCGCCCTGCTGATACATCCATAATAGAACCCACAAATTTCACGTTGCAATTGGGCGGCCTGTTGACGCCGCTCCAGCCAGCCACGGCGCAAGCCAGTGCAGCCAACCACGCGGCAACCTGAAAGCGGGAATAAAGCGATATAGATTTGCGAGGAGATCTCATGCCTACTGGCGATATTATGCGTGAACAGGCCGTCCTGACGCTGCCGTTGCGACAATGGGCGGCAGCGGAAGCATCCAGCGCGGTCAGCGAACTGGAACAGGGCAAGGTGCTGTTTCTGCCCGAGCTGGCCTTCACTCTATCTGAGCAGGAAATGCCGCTGCTGGATCCGACGTTGGTCGATCCGAAGCGCAAAAACATCAGCTATCAACCGCTGTCCGGCAAACTGAGCGGCGTCGCCGTCGCGGAACGCCGGCAACAGGTTCAGCAACTGCTGGAGCGCTATTATCAATCTTGCCGCCAGCTGATCGCCGGGCTGTTGCCCGAGTATCAGGAGGCGCTGCACCACCCCACCGGCAGCCTGCGTTTGCACCCGGTTTCCGCCTGGCGGGCGACCAGTTCCTGGCGCAAAGACGACAGCCGCCTGCACGTTGACGCTTTCCCGTCGCGCCCGAACTACGGCGAACGCATTCTGCGCATTTTCACCAACATCAACCCGCACGGCGAGCGTCGCCAATGGCGCGTCGGCGAGCCGTTTCCTGAACTTGCGCAACGCTTTATGCCGCGCCTCGCGCGCTATTCCGCCTTCAGCAGCTGGCTGCAGCACCAGGTGCGCATCACCAAAACCCGGCGCAGCCATTATGACCACCTGATGCTGCAGTTGCATGACGCCATGAAGGCCGACGGTGATTATCAGCAACGGGGTCCGCAGCTGGCGCTGGAATTCCCGCCGGGCAGCAGCTGGATTTGCTTCTCGGATCAAACGCCGCACGCCGCGATGGGCGGCCAGTTTATGTTGGAACAGACCTTCCTGTTGCCGGTGAACAAGATGCAGGATCCGCAGCGTTCGCCGCTGAAAGTGTTGGAACAGCTGCGCGGGCAGCCGCTGATCTGAATGACTCGCCGCCGCCGGGATGCCGGCGGCGGCGAAACGCGCATTATGCCTCGAAGTCCCCTTGCTGGCGCGCCACCAGCGTCAGGATGCTGTACAGCGCCACCGGTTGCTGCTCCTGATTCAACACCTGAACATCCCACACCACCACGCCGTGCGGCCGATCTTCGGCGGTTTTTTGCGGCTTGCGGATTTTCTTTTTGCAGGTCAGCCGCACCTGAATGGTGTCGCCGATCTTCACCGGTTCGATAAAGCGCAGATTCTCCATGCCATAGTTGGCGATCACCGGCCCGACGGCGGCGTCGACAAACAGCCCAGCCGCGGCGGACACCACAAAGTAACCGTGCGCCACCCGCTCGCCGAACAGCGAATCGGCAGCGCCGATCTTGTCCATGTGCGCGTAAAAGTGGTCGCCGCTCAGGCAGGCGAAGTTGACGATATCCGCTTCGGTCACGGTGCGGCGCGCGGTCAACAGGCTGTCGCCCAGCTGCAGCTGCTCGAAGTATTTCCGGAACGGGTGCACCGGGTGTTCGGCGACCGGCGCGCCGCGCACCCATTCGCCGCCGATGGCCGCCAGCATCGCCGGGCTGCCCTGGATCGCCGTGCGCTGCATATAGTGCTTCACCGCGCGCAGTCCACCCAGCTCTTCACCGCCGCCGGCGCGCCCCGGGCCGCCGTGCACCAGCATCGGCAGCGGCGAACCGTGGCCGGTGGACTCCGCCGCCGCCTGTTCATCCAAAATCAACATGCGGCCATGGGCGCACGCCGCCGCGCGAATGAATCGCTTGGCCAATGCCGGATCGGCGGTCACCAGCGATCCCGCCAGGCTGCCCTGCCCCAGCAACGCCAACGCGATCGCCTGCTCGGTATCCGCATACGGCATCAGCGTCGCCACCGGGCCGAAGGCCTCAGTGCCGTGCACCGGCTGATGGGTGAACGGATCGGCGCAATACAGCAGGGTCGGCGGATAAAACGCCCCGCCGCGCGCGCCGTCGCCCATGACTTCCAGCTTATCCAGCGACGCGCCGCACAGCGGTTCGCAGCCGTTGCGCAGCAGGAACTCCACCTTGCTTTGCACATCATCACGCTGCTCGTGGCTGACCAGCGCCCCCATGCGCACCTGCTCCAACTGCGGGTCGCCCACCGTCACTCCCGCCAGACGCTGCAACAAGGCCTGACGTACCGCCGCCACCTGCGCCGCCGGCACGATGATGCGGCGGATCGCGGTGCATTTCTGCCCCGCCTTGGCAGTCATTTCACGGCACACTTCTTTGATAAACAGCGCAAATTCCGGCATCTCCGGCGTCACGTCTTCCGCCAGCACGCAGCAGTTGAGCGAATCCGCCTCCATGGTGAACGCGATCGATTTTTCCAACAGGCGCGGATGCGCCCGCAGCCGCTGCCCGGTCTGCGCCGAGCCGGTAAAGGTCACCGCATCCTGGTAATCCAGGTGCGCAAACATGTCGCCGACGCCGCCGCATACCAACTGCAGCGCCCCTTCCGGCACCAGCCCGCTGTCGACAATCAGCCTGACCATCGCCTGCGTCAGTTGCGCGGTGGCGGTGGCCGGCTTGATGATGGCCGGCATGCCCGCCAGCCAGGTCGGCGCCAGTTTTTCCAGCATGCCCCAGCAAGGGAAGTTGAAGGCGTTGATATGCAGCGCCACGCCGGGGCGCGAGGTCAATACGTGGCGGGCGGCGAACTGCGCCTGCTTCGACAGCGGGATCAGCTCATCTTCCGGCCACAGCGTATCATCCGGCAGATCGCGGCCGGCCATGCCGGCATAGGCGAACAGCGTGGCGATGCCGCCTTCGATATCGACCCAGCCGTCGCCGCGCGTCGCGCCGGTTTGATAGGAAATCTGATACAGCGCCTCTTTATGCGCCAGCAGGTGTTTCGCCACCGCTTTCAGCATCTGGGCGCGCTGCTGGAATGTCATGTGCGCCAGCGCCGGGCCGCCGTGGCTGCGCGCATAGCTCAGGCTCGCCGCTAACGGCAGGCCGTCGGAGCAGACCTGGTACAACGCTTCGCCGGTCACGGCGTGACGGATCTCGCGCGCCTCTCCCTGCCCGTACACCCAGGCGCCAGAAAGATAACTGTGTAACTGCTGCATGTGCCCTCCGGAATTCATAAATTTTCACCATACAGCTTAATTACGTATCACATAAATGCCAGTAGACGCCAAACTCAATTTTAACAAAAAAAGAACAAGAAGCGCTTTCAAGCCGATTTTCCGGCGTTAATACGGAGTCATTGCTTTTATTTATTAAATAAAATCAAATAATTAACACAAACACTTGTGAGTGAGCTCGCAAAACCACATAAATCTCGTTTGATCTTTTTGTTATCAGTTTGTAGCCTTATGGTTAGTTAAAGTGATTCACATTTTTATATTTAATGTGAAAAATACGAATCACCAAGAGGCAAGCATGACAACTGACGCACAGTATCAGCAGCATTTCGACGACAAGATCGCGGCGGATATCGCCATTGAGGCCAAAGACTGGATGCCGGACGCCTATCGTCAGAACCTGATTCGGCAAATCGGCCAACACGCCCACTCGGAAGTCATCGGCATGCTGCCGGAAGCCAACTGGCTGACGCGCGCCCCCACGCTGCGCCGTAAAGCGGTGCTGCTGGCCAAAGTGCAGGATGAGGCCGGCCACGGTCTGTACCTCTACAGCGCCGCCGAGACCCTCGGCTGTTCGCGCCAGGACATCTACCAAAAGATGCTCGACGGCAAGATGAAGTACTCCTCTATCTTCAATTACCCCACGCTCAACTGGGCGGATATCGGCGTGATCGGCTGGCTGGTCGACGGCGCCGCCATCGTCAACCAGGTGGCGCTGTGCCGCGCGTCCTACGGCCCCTATGCGCGGGCGATGGTGAAGATCTGCAAAGAGGAAAGCTTCCACCAGCGCCAGGGCTACGAGGCGGTAATGGCGATGGCCAACGGCAGCGACACGCAGCGCGCCATGCTGCAGGACGCCATCGATCGCTTCTGGTGGCCGGTGCTGATGATGTTCGGCCCGAGCGACGCCGACTCCCCCCACAGCGCCCAGAGCATGGCGTGGAAGATCAAACGCCACAGCAACGATGAGCTGCGGCAGAAGTTCGTCGACAACACCGTACCGCAGCTGGAAGCGCTGGGCATGACGGCGCCGGATCCGGATCTGCACTGGGATGCCGCCGCCGGCCACTATCACTTCGGCGAGATCGACTGGAGCGAGCTGCATGAGGTGATCAAAGGGCGTGGCCAATGTAACCACGAACGCCTGCAGGCCAAACGCCGCGCCTGGGAAGACGGCGCCTGGGTGCGTGACGGCGCCATGGCTCACGCCGCGAAAAACGCCGCTTCCGCCGCATAGCCAACATAAGGAACCGAGATCATGAGCCACGTTGAATGGCCGCTGTATGAAGTGTTTATCCGCAGCAAACAAGGGCTGGCGCATCGCCACGTCGGCAGCCTGCACGCCGCCGACGACCAAATGGCGCTGGAAAACGCCCGCGACGCCTACACGCGCCGTAATGAAGGCTGCTCGATTTGGGTGGTGCAATCCCGCCATCTGATCGCCTCGCAGCCGGAAGACCGCGGCGCCTTCTTCGATCCGTCCGAAGACAAGATCTACCGTCATCCGACGTTTTACACCATTCCCGACGGCATCAAGAACATGTAGAGGCGACCATGACGGTTAACGATCCGCGCATCAGCTATTTGCTCCGCCAGGGCGACACGCCTTTGATCCTCGCCCAGCGTCTGTGCGCCTGGTGCGGCCACGCGCCCGAGCTGGAAATCGATCTGGCGTTGGCCAACATCGGGCTCGATCTGCTCGGCCAGGCGCGCAACTTCCTGAGCTACGCCGCCGAACTGGCCGGGCCGCCCTGCAGCGAAGACAGCCTGGCCTTCGGCCGCGACGAACGCCAGTTTCATAACCTGTTGCTGGCGGAACAGCCGAACGGCGGTTTCAACGACACGTTGGTGCGCCAGTTCCTGCTCGACGTCTACCACGTGCAGCTGCATCAGGCGTTGAGCCGCAGCGGCGATGCGCAGATCGCCGCCATCGCCGCCAAGTCATTGAAGGAGGCCGATTACCACCTGCGCTTCAGCCGCGGCTGGATGATCCGCCTCGGCGACGGCAACGACATCAGCCACCGCAAGATCCAGCAGTCGCTGGATAACCTGTGGCGCTTCACCGCCGAGCTGTTCCACGCCGACGCGCTGGAGCTTGAGCTGGCGGAACAGGGCATCGCCGTCGATCCACGCCAGCTGCAGGCTCCCTGGCAAGCGCAGGTGGAGGAGACGCTGCGCCAGGCGACGTTGACGCTGCCCGCCGAGCAGGCGTTCCGGCACGGCGGCAAACAAGGCCGACACAGTGAACACCTCGGCCCGCTGCTGGCGGAGATGCAGTTCCTGCAACGCGCCTATCCAAACGGCCAATGGTAGGAGGCTGCGATGAACGTCACTCGTTTGCAACCCGCTGAAATCCCGCAGATTTGGCACTGTCTGCAACAGATCAGCGATCCCGAGCTGCCGGTGCTGTCCATCACCGATTTGGGCATGGTGCGCGACGTGGCCCGCGACGGCAGCGGCTGGCGCGTGACCTTCACCCCAACCTATTCCGGCTGCCCGGCCACCGAATTTCTGCTCAACGCCATTGAGCAGCGGCTGACGGCCGCCGGCTTCAGCCCGGTGCAGGTGGACATCCGTCTCAGCCCGGCCTGGACCACTGATTGGATGAACGCCGACGCCCGCGAGCGGCTGCGGCAATACGGCGTAGCGCCGCCGCAGGGCCACACCTGCGATCGGCTGCATGCCCACGGCCCGGTAGCCTGCCCACGCTGCGGCAGCACCCACAGCGAGAAGATCAGCGAGTTCGGCTCCACCGCCTGTAAAGCGCTGTACCGCTGTTGCGACTGCCGGGAACCGTTCGACTATTTCAAATGCATATAGGAGCGCTGACACCATGACGGTCTTTCATCGCCTGAGCGTCGCCGCCATCGAGCGCGAAACGCCGGACGCCGTAGCCATCACCCTGCGGGTGCCCGAAGAGCTGCAAAACCAATACCGCTATACCCCCGGCCAGCACCTGACGCTCAAGGCGCTAGTCAACGGCGAAGAACTGCGGCGTTGCTATTCCATCTGCAGTTCGCCGCAGGAAGGCCTGCTGCAGATCGGCGTAAAAGCGATTGATCAGGGCCGTTTCTCCGGCTTCGTCAACCGCATGCTGAAAGTCGGCGATGCGCTGGAAGTGATGGTGCCGCAGGGGCGCTTCGGCTATCAGCCGCAGGCGGAGCGCCACGGCAACTACCTGGCGATCGCCGCCGGCTCCGGCATCACACCGATGCTGTCGATCATCAAGGCAACGCTGCAGTTCGAACCGGGCAGCAGTTTCACCCTGATCTACGGCAACCGCAACAGCCGTTCGATGATGTTCAAAGAGGCGCTGTCGGATCTGAAAAACCGCTACCCGCAGCGTTTTCAGCCGCTGTACCTGTTCAGCCAGGAGAGCCTCGACAGCCCGCTGCTCAGCGGCCGCATAGACCGTGAACGCCTGGCGGCGATCGGCGGCGCGCTGCTGGATTTCCGCGACTATGACCACGCCTTTATCTGCGGGCCGGAATCGATGATGGACGACGCGCAGACCGTGCTGGAGCAGGCCGGCGTACCGGCCAATCACATCCACAGCGAACGCTTCAACACCAGCGGCCTGGTCACCCGCCCGCGCCACAGCGGCGATCGCAACGCCACCCGGGTGGCGATCCTGCTCGACGGCCGCCGGTTGGATATCGAGGTCGGCGAACAGGACGACAGCATTCTCGATGCCGCGCTGCGCCAGGGCGCCGATCTGCCCTACGCCTGCAAAGGCGGCGTGTGCGCCACCTGCAAATGCCGTCTCAAGGCCGGCCAGGTGGAGATGGGCGTCAACTACAGCCTGGAGCCGGATCAGTTGGCGGCGGGCTATGTATTGAGCTGCCAGTCGTGGCCGAAAGGCGACGGCGTGGTGTTGGACTTCGACGTCTAGGAGCCGCGATGGACACCCCCTTTATTTTGCATCAGCAGCAACACCGCGTGGTCACGCTGACGCTGCATCGCCCGGAGGCGCGTAACGCCCTAAGCACGCCGTGTCTGGAACAGCTGGTTGCCCGGCTGGAGCAGGCCGACGCCGACAGCGGCGTGGGCGCCGTGGTGATCGCCGGCGCGGCGCGCTTCTTCGCCGCCGGCGCCGATCTGCGCGAACTGCAACAGCAGGATCTGCCGGCCACGCTGGCGGATCGCCGTCCGCAGCTGTGGCAACGGCTGACGCAGTTCAGCAAACCGCTGCTGGCGGCGGTGAACGGTTATGCCCTGGGCGCCGGCTGCGAGCTGGCGCTGGCCTGCGACATCGTCATCGGCGGCGAAAGCGCCCGCTTCGGCCTGCCGGAGATCACCCTCGGCCTGATGCCGGGCGCCGGGGGCACCCAGCGTCTGATCCGCTGCGTCGGCAAGGCGCGCGCCAGCCAGATGGTACTGACCGGCGAAGCCATCGACGCCCGCACCGCGCTGCAGGCCGGCCTGATCAGCGAAGTATGTGTCGATGCCCTGACGCTGGAGCGCACGCAGCAGATTGCCGATCGCATCAGCCGCCAGGCGCCGCTGGCGCTGCGCGCCGCCAAACAGGCGCTGAAACAGGCCGAGGAAATCGGCCTTAGCCAGGGGCTGGCGATTGAGCGTCAGCAATTTGTCACCCTGGCCGCCACCGACGATCGCCGCGAAGGCATCGCCGCCTTTTTCGAAAAACGTACGCCAAACTATCAGGGGCGCTGATTTATGGATAACGCATTGATTCTCAGCCATCTCGACGCCGGCGTGTTGACGCTGACCCTCAACCGGCCGGATCGGCTCAACAGCTTTAACGACGAGATGCATCGCCAGCTGAGCGAAGCGCTGACGCAAGCCGAGCGCGACGACAGCGTGCGCTGCCTGCTGATCGCCGGTGCCGGGCGCGGTTTCTGCGCCGGGCAGGATCTCAACGATCGCAACGTCAGCGCCGATCAACAGGCGCCGGATCTCGGCCTGTCGGTCGAACGTTTCTACAACCCCCTGATCCGCCGCCTGACCGCCCTGCCCAAACCGGTGGTATGCGCAGTCAACGGCGTGGCGGCCGGCGCCGGCGCCGCGCTGGCCCTGGCGTGCGATATCGTCATCGCCGCCGACAACGCCGGCTTTATTCAGTCGTTCTGCCGTCTGGGGTTGGTGCCTGATTCCGGCGGCAGTTGGTTCCTGCCGCGGCTGGCCGGCCACGCCCGCGCGATGGGCATGGCCTTGCTGGGTGACAAAATCAGCGCTCAACAGGCGCTGGAGTGGGGCATGATCTGGCAGGTGGTGCCGGCGGATGAATTGGCCGACCGCACGCAAACGCTGGCGCGCCATCTGGCCACCCAGCCGACCTACGGTTTGGGGCTAATCAAGAAAGCCATCTACAGCTCGGCCACCAACAGCCTCGATCAACAGCTCGATCTGGAACGCGATCTGCAGCGATTGGGGGGCCGCAGCGACGACTATCGCGAAGGCGTCAGCGCATTCTTCGCCAAACGCACGCCAAATTTCAGCGGGAAATAGCCATGAACGCGCCCCTTCTTAATGGCCAGGTGGCGGTGATCGGCGCCGGCACCATGGGCATCGGCATCGCCCAGGTGGCCGCCGCCGCCGGCCACCCGGTACGGCTGTTCGATATCGCGCCCGCCGCCGCCCAGCGCGCGATCGACGAACTCGCTCGCCGCCTGCGGCAGCGGGTCGACGGCGGCAAGGCCGACGCAAACGCCACCGAGGCGCTGCTGGCGCGTCTCGAACGCGCCGACTCGCTCGAGCAACTGGCCGACTGCGCGCTGGTGATTGAAGCGGTGGCGGAAAATCTGGCGATCAAGCAGAGCCTGTTCCGCGATCTGGAAGCGGTCTGCTCGCCCACGGCGCTGTTCGCCAGCAATACCTCCTCGCTGTCAATCACCGCCATCGCCGGCGCCTTGCAACACCCGGCGCGCATGGCCGGGCTGCACTTCTTCAACCCGGCGCCGCTGATGAAGCTGGTGGAGATCGTCAGCGGTCTGGAAACCGGGGCCGAGACCCTCGCCGCGCTGCAGGCCCTGGCGCAGCGCTGGGGTAAGCAGAGCGTCGTGTGCCGCTCGACGCCGGGATTCATCGTCAACCGCGTGGCGCGGCCATTCTACGCCGAAACCCTGCGCGCGCTGGAGGAACGGGTGGCCGACGCCGCCACCCTGGATGCAGTCATGCGCGACGCCGGCGGCTTCGCCATGGGCCCGCTGCAGTTGACCGACCTGATCGGCCAGGACGTCAATTACGCCGTGACCGACTCGGTGTATCAGGCCTTCTACCAGGATCCGCGCTTCACCCCCTCACTGGTGCAGCAGGAGCTGGTGGCCGCCGGACATCTCGGCCGCAAATCCGGCCGCGGCTTCTACCGCTACGACGCGCAACGCCCCGCCGCAGAGATGATCGCCTTTGCGCCGCCGGCGCAGGCCGCGCCGCCGCAACGCGTCACGCTGCACGGCGACTGGTCTTCGCTGGCCGATTTGGCGGAACTGTTGATCGAAAATGCGGGGGCGATCAAACAACCTGGCCAGACCAGCCCGTACCTCACGATCGACGACGTTACACTGATGTTAACCAATGGTAAAACCGCCGGCCAACTGGCCGACGAACGTGGAACGCCCGTGGTGCTGTTCGATCTCTGTGCCGACTATGCGCATGCCTCCGCCATCGCCATCAGCTGCGCGGCGCAAAACGACGCGCAACACAATGCCAACGCGATTCGCCTGCTGCAGTCCCTCGGCAAGCAGGTCATTCAACTGCCGGATTATCCCGGCCTGCTGACGATGCGCACTCTGGCCATGCTGGCCAACGAAGCGCTCGACGTGGTGAACAAAGGCGTCGCCGGCGCCGAAGATACCGATCTGGCGATGCTGCGCGGCGTCAACTATCCGCGCGGCCCGCTGGCCTGGGGCGCCGCACTCGGCTGGCGCCACATTCTGACGACGCTGGAAAACCTGCAACGCTATTACGGCGAAGCGCGCTATCGCCCGATGCCGCTGCTGCGCCGCTTCGCTTCCCCCGCCTCTTTCTCAGGAGCCGAACGATGAACGCCAATACGCCGCGCGCGCTGGCTCAGCGCTGCGCCGAACAGATGTTCCAGCAAGATACCTGCGCTCAGGCGATGGGGATGCATATCGACGCCGTCGACGCCGGGTACGCTCAGGTCAGCATGACCGTCGGCCCGCAGATGCTCAATGGCCACCAGACCTGCCACGGCGGCCAGCTGTTCAGCCTGGCGGACACCGCCTTCGCCTACGCCTGCAACAGCCAGGGGTTGGCGGCGGTGGCCTCCGGCTGCAGCATCGACTTCGTCCGCCCGGCGCTGGCCGGCGATCGCCTCACCGCCAGCGCGGCGGTGCGCCACCAGGGCAAAGCCACCGGGCTGTACGACGTCGAGATCGTTAACCAACTGGGCAAAACCGTCGCCTGGTTCCGTGGCCGCGCGCACCGCCTCGGTCACAGCATTTTAGGAGATCGGGCATGAATCAGGCATTTATCTGCGACGGCGTGCGCACCCCGATCGGCCGCTATGGCGGCGCGCTGGCCCAGGTGCGCGCCGACGACCTCGCCGCCCTGCCGCTGCGCGTGCTGCTGGAGCGCTATCCACAGGTGGATTGGGCGCAGCTGGACGATGTGATCCTCGGCTGCGCCAACCAGGCCGGGGAAGACAACCGCAATCTGGCGCGCATGGCGCTGCTGCTGGCCGGATTGCCGGTCGGCGTTTCCGGCACTACGGTGAACCGCCTGTGCGGTTCGGGCCTGGATGCGCTGGCGATGGCGGCGCGCAGCATCAGGGCCGGCGACGCCGGGCTGCTGCTGGCCGGCGGCGCGGAATCGATGACCCGCGCGCCGCTGGTGATGGGCAAGGCCGACAGCGCCTTCAGCCGCCAGGCACAGCTGTACGACACCACCCTCGGCTGGCGCTTCGTCAATCCGCGGATGCAGGCCGAGTTCGGCACCGATTCGATGCCGGAGACCGCCGAAAACGTCGCGGCGCAGTTCAATATCAGCCGCGCCGATCAGGACGCCTTTGCGCTGCGCAGCCAGCAGCGCGCCGCCCGGGCGCAGGCGCTGGGCCACCTGGCGCAGGAGATAGCCCCGGTCAGCCTCACCGGTAAAAAAGGCGCGGTCACCCTGTTCAGCCAGGATGAACACCCGCGCGCCGACACCACCTTCGAGCAGCTGCAGGCGCTGAAAACCCCGTTCCGTCAGCCCGGCAGCGTCACCGCCGGCAACGCCTCGGGCCTGAACGACGGCGCGGCGGCGCTGATCGTCGCCTCCGAAGCGATGGCGGCGCGCCAGGGCCTGACGCCGCGCGCACGCATCCTTGCCACCGCCACCTGCGGCGTGGAGCCGCGCCTGATGGGCATCGGTCCGCTGCCGGCCACCCGCAAGGTGCTGGAGATCGCCGGGCTGAGCCTGGCGCAGATGGACGTCATCGAACTGAACGAAGCGTTCGCCGCCCAGGCGTTGGCGGTGATGCGCCAGCTTGGCCTGCCGGACGATGCCCCGCAGGTTAACCCCAACGGCGGCGCGATCGCTCTGGGGCACCCGCTGGGCATGAGCGGCGCGCGCCTGGCGCTGGCCGCCCTGTTTGAACTGGAACGGCGAGCCGGCCGCTACGCTCTGTGCACCATGTGCATCGGCGTCGGCCAAGGCATCGCCATGATCATTGAGCGTGTCTGACCCCTGAGGCTAACCATGACAATAAATCCACAGCCCCTCGAAACGATCGAATTCGCCTCGCGCGATGAGATTGAAGCGTTGCAGTTGGCGCGTTTGAAGTGGACGCTGCACCACGCCTACGACAATGTGCCGATGTACAAACGCAAATTCGACCAGGCCGGCGTACACCCCGACGATCTTAAGCAGCTGAGCGATCTGGCGCGCTTCCCCTACACCACCAAGCAGGATCTGCGCGACAACTACCCGTTCGACACCTTCGCGGTGCCGATGGAGCAGGTGGTGCGCATCCACGCCTCCTCGGGCACCACCGGCCGCCCGACGGTGGTGGGCTACACCCAGCGCGACATCGATAACTGGGCCGATATCGTCGCCCGCTGCCTGCGCGCCGGCGGCGCCACCGCCAAAGACAAGGTGCACGTCGCCTACGGCTACGGCCTGTTCACCGGCGGCCTGGGGGCGCACTACGGCGCGGAGCGGCTCGGCGCGACGGTGATCCCGATGTCCGGCGGGCAGACGGAACGCCAGGCGCAGCTGATCCTCGACTTCAAACCCGACATCATCATGGTGACGCCGTCCTATTGCCTGACGCTGATCGACGAACTGGAACGCAAGATGGGCGGCGACGCGCGCGGCTGTTCGCTGCGGCTCGGCGTGTTCGGCGCCGAACCCTGGACCGAAGCCCTGCGCCACGAAATCGAATCCCGCATGGGCATCAAGGCGCTGGATATCTATGGCCTGTCGGAGGTGATGGGGCCGGGCGTGGCGATGGAGTGTCTGGAAAGCGGCGGCGGCCCCACCATCTGGGAAGACCACTTCCTGCCGGAGATCATCTGCCCGGAGACCGGCGTCGCCCTGCCGGACGGCGAGCACGGCGAACTGGTGTTTACCACCCTGACCAAAGAGGCGCTGCCGGTGATCCGCTACCGCACTCGCGATCTCACCCGGCTGCTGCCGGGCGACGCGCGCCAGATGCGCCGCATGGGCAAGATCACCGGCCGCTCCGACGACATGCTGATCATTCGCGGCGTCAACGTCTTCCCGTCGCAGGTGGAAGAACAGATCATGCAGTTCGAGCAGCTGTCGCCGCACTATCAGCTGCAGGTCAGCCGCAGTGGGCATCTGGACACGCTGGCGGTGCGCGTCGAACTGAAAGAATCGGCGCTCAGCCTCAGCCATCAACAGCGTTGCGATATCTGCCACCAGCTGCGCCATCACATTAAATCGATCGTGGGCGTCAGCACCGACGTCAGCATCGCCAACTGCGGCGATATTCCTCGCTCGGAAGGCAAGGCGCAGCGCGTGGTCGATCTGCGGCCGCGCTGAGGCGCGCGGCGTCACGGATGACGCCGCCCCAAATTAGGCGTAATGTTGTGGCTCATCGAAGGCTAACCCATGGAAAAATATGGAACATAAACTGGATGAGTTCATTCGCCATGCCGTCGACGCGCAGCCGATCAGCGGCACCTCGCTGATCATTTCGCTGTACGGCGACGCGCTCAGCCACCGCGGCGGCGAAGTGTGGCTCGGCAGCCTGAGCGCGCTGCTGGAGGCCTTCGGTTTCGGCGATCGTTTCGTGCGCACCTCGGTGTTCCGCCTGCAAAAAGAAGGTTGGCTGGCGGTGGAGAAAATCGGCCGCCGCAGCTTCTACCGCGTGACCGAGCAGGGAATGCGCCAGTTCCGCCACGCCGAATCGAAGATCTATCTGCGCGAGCAGCCCGCTTGGGACGGCAAGTGGGAGCTGTTGCTGCTGGAATGCGCCGAAAAAAACGCGCGCGCGCGGCTGAAAAAAGAGCTGGGCTGGCTCGGGTTCGGGCAAATCGCCAACAATCTGATGGCCGCCCCCACCCATGCGCAGACCGACGTGACGGCGCTGCTCGGCGAACTGAACGCCAGCGAGCAGGTGATCTACTTTCGCGCCGATTACCCCTATAACCGCTCCGAGCAAACCCTGCAGAAACTGGTGGCCGACTGTTGGTCGCTCAGCGACGTGGCGGCCGGCTATCACGAGTTTATCGTCTCCTTCCGGCCGCTGATGGCGCTGCTGCGCGAAGTCGACCCGGCGGCGCTGACGCCGCTGCGCTGCTTCCAGATTAAGCTATTATTGATTCACTTCTTCCGTCGCGTGGTGTTGAAAGATCCGTTGCTGCCGGACGCGCTGCTGCCCGCCCAATGGGAGGGCCAGATCGCCCGCAATCTGTGCATCAATCTCTATCAGCAGGTCGATCGCGCCGCGACGGAGTACGTCAGCGCGCTGGCGGAGACCACCATCGGCGCCCTGCCCGCGCCGGCCGCCGGCTACTATCGGCGCTTCGGCGGCCTGCCGCGCGACCCTACATATTAAGGAACTCACGCTATGCCTGTGTATCAGATTGACGGCCTGACGCCGGTCGTTGACCCCAGCAGTTACGTGCACCCGACCGCGGTGCTGATCGGCGACGTGATCGTCGGCAAGCACGTGTATATCGGCCCGAACGCCAGCCTGCGCGGCGATTTTGGCCGCCTGGTGATCTGCGACGGCGCCAACATTCAGGACAACTGCGTGATGCACGGCTTCCCGCAGCAGGACACGGTGGTGGAAGAAGACGGCCATATCGGCCACGGCGCCATCCTGCATGGCTGCCGCATTCGCCGCAACGCGATGGTGGGCATGAACGCGGTGGTGATGGACGGTGCGGAGATCGGCGAGAACACCATCGTCGGCGCGATGGCGTTCGTCAAAGCCGCGGCGGTGATCGAAGCCAACAAGCTGGTGGTCGGCAGCCCGGCGCGCGTGCTGCGCGATCTGACCGAACAGGAGCTGGCCTGGAAGATCGCCGGCACCCGCGAGTATCAGGATCTGGTGCAGCGCTGCAAATCCTCGCTGCACGAAGTGGCGCCGCTGGCCGAAATCGAACCGGGCCGCCAACGCCTGAGTTTCGGCGACCACCTGATCCCGAAAAGCCAGCTGTAGTCGCAAGGGCTGAAGGCGCGCCTCAGCCCCTCCCCCGCATTACTTCACTTCCGGCGCCTTGAGCGGCGACGGCACAGCCGCGCGGCGGCTCTGGAAGTGATAAGCCACCACCAGCAACAGGGTGAACGGAATACCGAACCACAACGTCATGCGGAAAAATTCGGTAAACGCGGTCGAGATCATCAACGCCGCCATCAGCCCGGCGCCGAGCAAGGTGGTATAAGGAAAGCCCCACATGCGAAATTTCAGGTGGGTCTGCCGATGCCGGCGGCGGAAGAACAGGTGGGTGACGAAAATCATCAGCCAGGTAAAGCAGGCGCCATACACCGAGATAGACATCATGGCGGCGAACGAGGTTTTCGGCGCCACCAGGCTCAGCACGATAGACACCACGATACCGATGCACGACATCGCCAGTGCATTGACCGGAATACCGCGCCGGCTGACGCGCCCCAACGCCGCCGGCGCCTGCCCGGCGCGCGACAGCGAGAACATCATGCGAGTGGTGATATACAGCTGGCTGTTCATTGCCGACAGCGCCGCCACCAGCACGATAAAGTTGAAAATACCGGCGGCGGCGGGCAGATGGATCACGTTCATCGCCATCAGGAACGGGCTTTCGCCGGTGCCGGACTGGTGCCAGGGCACGATGGCCAGCATCAGGGCGATCGACAGCATGTAGAAGATGAACAGCCGCACGATGGTGCCCTTGAACGCCGCCTTCACCGCAATCACCGGATTCTTCGCCTCGCCGGCGGCCACCGCGATCATTTCAATGCTCAAGTAGCTGAAGATGGACACGATCACCGCGAACCACATGCCCTTGACGCCAAACGGCATAAAGCCGCCGGCGGTCAGGTTGCGCAGGCCATAGGCCGGGTTGCCCGAGAACGCCAGAATGCCGATGCCGATCAGAATAAACGCCACGATCGCCGTCACTTTGACGGTGGACAGCGCGTATTCCACCTGGCCGAACGATTTCACGCCGATCACGTTAACAACGATCACCGCCGCCGAGAACAGCAGCACCCACGGCCAGGTCGGCGTCGCCGGGAACCAGAACTGCATGTACATGCCGATGGCGGTGACTTCGGTGCCCACCGCCAGCACCACGCAAGACCAGTAAGAATAACGCACCAGAAAACCGAACAGCGGGCCGAGATAGAATTCGGCATAGTCGCCGAACGAGCCGGGCGTCGGGTGTTCGGAGGTCATTTCCGCCAGGCTGCCCATCAGCAGCAGCGCAATGACGCCACCGATCAGGTAGCTCAGCAATACCGACGGCCCCGCCATCTGAATGGCGTAGGCGCTGCCAAGAAACAGCCCGGTGCCGATGGCGCCGCCGATCGCCAGCATCGACATCTGTCCGGCGGTAAGATGCTTGTTCAACCCGCCCTGACGGCGGGCGATATGCTCAAAATCATTCATCTGTGGCATGGCTGTGCTCCCGGGCGGAGTTAGGCGGTACGGGTGACGTCGAGAATGGCGGCGGTCACGTAGTCAATGTTGCCGGGATTGAGCCCCGGCAAGCACATGCGGCCGGGTGAGACCAGATAGATGGCGTAGCGCTGTCGCAGAGTCTGCAGCTGCGCTTCATTCAGGCCGGTATAGCTGAACATGCCGCGCTGATCGCGTATGCGCCGATGATCCAGCGAAGAACCGCCCTGCGCCAGGCCGGCGGCCAGCTGTTCACGCATTTGCTTGATGCGCACGCGCATTTCCGCCAGCTCATCGCGCCAAAGCTCGCCGAGTTCGGCATCGCCAAGCAGGGTTTCCACGATCTGGCTGCCGTGCGTCGGCGGGCAGGAATAGCTGCGGCGGATCAGCGTTTTTAACGCCCCTTTGACGTTGACGGCGTTTTCCGCATCGACGCAGCGCACCGACAGCGCGCCCAGACGCTGGCCGTACAGCGCGACGTTTTTGGAAAACGAGTTGCAGACCAAAAATGGCAGATCGGTTTTCAGCGCTTCGCGCAACGCAAAGCAGTCCTCCTCCAGCCCGTCGCCGAAGCCCTGATAGGCGATATCGAACAGCGGCAGCAGGTTACGCCGCTGCAGCACGGCGAGCGTGGCGCGCCACTGCTCCGCCGTCAGATCGGTGCCGGTCGGGTTATGGCAACAAGGATGCAACAGGACCACGCTGCCGGGCGGCAGGCTGTCCAACGCGTCGAGCATGGCGGCGAAACGCAGGCCGCCCGCCGCTTCATCAAAGTAGGGATAGGTATTCACCCGCAGCCCGGCGCCTTCGAAAATCGCCCAGTGATTGGCCCAGGTGGGATCGGACACCCAAATTTCACCGCGCGCCAGAAAGTGGCGCAAAAAATCCGCCGCCAGCTTCAACGCGCCGGAGCCGCCGACGGTCTGCACCGTGGCGATCTCGGCCGCCTGTTGTTCACCGAACAGCAGCGTCTGCACCTGGCGAGCGAACTGCGGCGAACCTTCGATCGGCGGATAACCGTGCGGGCGACGCAGCGCCAGCAACCGCTGCTCGGCGGCCGCAACCGCCTGCATCAGCGGAATATTCCCCTGTCGGTCGTAATAAAGCCCAATGCCTAAATTCACTTTTTTCGGATTGGGATCCTGCAAATAGGCTTCCATCAGCGACATAATAGGATCGGCGGCGGAAGGTGCAATCTGTTTAAACATGACGCATCCTTAACTCGTTATTGAATTAATATGAAGATTGACTTAAGAAGAAATTAAATCAGGCGATGGCGCTGACGGTAATTTCTATTTTCATTCCCGGCACCACCAATTTTTCGACAATGACCGTGGAGCGATTGGGATAAGGATAATTAAAGTATTTCCGGTAAATATCATCGAGTAATTTAACGTCATTGACGTCGGTGAGATACACGATCACCTGCAGAACCTTATCGCTGTGGCTGCCCGCCGCCTTCAGCGTCTGCGCCAGATTATCGAAGGTCAGCGTAATCTGTCGCTCCGGCGCGCCGGTGTCGATGCTGCCGTCCGCCCGCACCGGGCCGTGAGCGGTAAACAGCATGCCGCCGCCCCGGGTGGCCCAGGAAAAAGGCTGGCCGATCTCCGGCAGCCCGGTTTCTACGATCTCGCGCATGTCAGTGGTTCCCGTGGTGGTTAAGTTGGCGAAGCAGCGCGCCGTCGGCGGCGAACAACGCATCCAGAATGGTAAAATGATTGGCGCCGGGCACCGCGACCAGGTCGGCCGGCAGCCCGCGTTGACGCAGCGCCGCATGATAGTGTTGCGACTGACCTCTCAGTTCCGGCAGCTCCAATGCGCCGTAATACAGCGTAAGCGGCTTGCCGCTCGTCGGCAGGCGGCGCGCCGGGCTGAGCGTTTCAATTTGCCGCGCGCTCAGCTGCAGCGCCCGATTGACATAGCTTTGTTGCAGCGGCGCCAGCTCGAACAGGCCGCTGATGGGAAAGACAGCATCCACCAACGCATGCTGCTGCCAGAACGCCGCCAGATGCCCGCCAGCAGAATGGCCGCACAGATAAACCGGATGGGCATAGTGCGGCGGCAGGCGGCGCTGAATGGCATTCAACGCCACCCCGATCTGTCGGCATATTTCGTCAAGATCCACCGCCGGCGCGAGCGCATATTCCACCAGCACCACGTCAAAACCCAACGCCAACGGTTCGGCGGCGATAAAGGCAAAATCCGCCTTATCGCAGAATTGCCAATAGCCGCCGTGAATAAAAATTAACGTCCCCTGGTGCTGCTTTGCAGAATAGAGCCAATCAAATGTTTCGCGTTCGCCGTTGCCATAAGCAATATTATTTTCATGGCGCGTCTGTTTATAAACAGCCGCGCTGCGAGTTTGAAATGAAGTCAAAATAGCCGCTTCATTATCCACCGTGGCGCCGTTGTCATAACTCCCCGCAAGTGGTTTCATATATTAAACTTCGTTTATTATTTAAGATGTAAATTAACTATTAGCACCGCCAAAATTATTGTCAAGACGGGCGCACCAGCAATGCGCGCCCGGTAAAATAAAACCTGCAGAATAATGAAAAAGTTTAACCCATGAAACTTTTTGCGTTTATTTCCCCCGCCCGTCCGGCTGAATTTGCGGCAAGGCGCTGAGCCGTTCAAATGCATAATCCCAAAAGGCGCGCACCTTCAGCGGCATGCGTTGCGCCTGCTGCGCCACCAGCTGTACCGGCATTGGCAACGGCTCATGATCCGTCAACAGCCGCACCAGCGTACCGGCGGCCAAATCGTCCGCTACCTGATAAGAGAGCAACCGGGCGATGCCCTTGCCGGCGCGCACCGCCAGCAGTTGCGCTTCCACGTCGTTGAGCAACAGTCGGGGAGCCAATCGCACCCGTTCGCCGTTTTCCTGCGGGCCGAAGCGCCATTCGCGCAGCGACGGCCGCTGGGTGCCGACGATGGTGGCGTGCTCCGCCAGCTGCGCCGGCGATCGCGGCTCGCCGCAGCGCGCCAGGTAATCCGGGCTGGCGACCGTCATCCGGCTGACCTGCCCCAGCCGCCGCGCCACGCGGGAAGAGTCCTGCAGATGACCGATGCGCACCGCGATATCCAACCCTTCGTCAATCAGATCGAGATTGCGATCGTTCAACACCATTTCGATCTGCATCTGCGGGTAGTCATCGAGAAATGCCATCACCACCGGCGCCACGTACCGGCGGCCGAACTGCACCGGCGAGGTAACGCGCAGCAAGCCGCTCAGCTGCGCTTCTGCGGTATCCTGCACCACCGCCTGATAATCCTGCAGCAGCTGTTGCGCGCGTTCCAACAGCCGCATACCCGCTTCGGTGGGGGCCAGCCGTCGGGTGGTGCGCTCCACCAGCCGGGTGCCAAAACGCTGTTCCAGTGCGGCGATCGCCCGGGTGATCGCCGGCGCCGAACGCCGCAGTTTGCGCCCGGCCGCCGCCAGGCTGCCCTGCTGCACCACCGCCACGAAGATGGCCAACTCGTCTAGCCGATCCATAGATTCTTCCGAAAAGTGAAATTATCAATTTCCACATTGCCGTATTCCGCTCACTCAGCGCAAGAGTATGCTGACAAAAAGCACTGAGGAGAAACGCCATGTCCGCCATCACTCTCTACGGCACCCCGCTTTCCGGCCACGTTCACCGCGTAGCGTTGCTGCTGCGCATGCTGGCGCTGCCCTATGAATGGGTCGAAGCCTCGGCGGAGGTGCGGCAGAGCGCAGCCTTTCGCCGGCTCAACCCGTTAGGCCAGATCCCGGTCTTGCAGGACGGCGATCTGACGCTGGCCGACAGCAACGCCATTCTGGTCTATCTGGTGAAACGCTATGCGCCGGACAGCCACTGGCTGCCGGAACAGCCGGCCGCGGCGGCGCGAGTGCAAGCCTGGCTTTCCAAAGCCGCCGGTGAAGTTCGCTACGGCCCGGCCTCTTGCCGACTGATCGCCCAATTCGCCGTGCCGGAGGATTATCAGGCGGCGCGGGCGATCAGCGATCGTTTCCTGCCGCAGATGGAACAGCACCTGAGCGAGCGGGACTACCTGGCCACCGAACACCCCACCATCGCCGATCTGGCCTGCCACAGCTACGTGGCGGTCGCGGCTGAAGGCGGCATTTCGCTGTCGCCTTACCCTGCGATACGTCGCTGGGCGGCGCGCATCGCTGCACTGCCCGGCTACTTTGCCATGCCGGCCCTGCCGGAACCGGCGGGGAGCTGACGCCATGATCCCGCAACTGTTCCATCCCGATGAGCTGCGCGCACAGACGCTGGCCGGGTTTGGCGGCGTAGGCGGCGGCATCTACCCCGCGATGCCGGATCAGCACCGCGCGTTTTTCGCCGCGCTGCCCTACCTGTTTGTCGCCACGCTGGATGAACAAGGCTGGCCCATCGCCACCCTGTTCACCGGCCCGCCCGGATTTTTACGCACGCCGGACGACACGCATTTACGCATCAGCGCGCCGCGCCGCAGCGACGATCCCGCCCAGACGCTGTTGCTGCCCGGCAAGCCGGTCGGCGCGCTGGGGCTGGATTTCAGCAACCGGCGGCGCAACCGCGCCAACGGCGCCATCGGCCGCACCGACAAAAACCGGGTGGAAATCCTCGTTCAGCAAAGCTTCGGCAACTGCCCGCAGTACATTCAGCGCCGCGAACTCTACCCGGTGGACAGCCGGCCGCAGCCGGTTGAGCATTTGGCCGTGCTGGATGCGGCGGCGCAGGCGCTGATCCGCGCCGCGGACACCTGCTTCGTCGCCAGCTGCGCGCACCTGGCACTGCCGCAGGGCGGCGTGGATATTTCCCATCGCGGCGGCCGCCCCGGCTTTATCCATCTGGAAGGCGACACGCTGTGGATGCCGGACTTTCGCGGCAACCGCTACATGAACACGTTGGGCAATCTGCTCGCCGAACCGCGGGCGGCGCTGCTGTTCATCGATTTCGATCGCGGCGACGTGCTGCATCTGCAGGGGGAAACGCAAATCCTCTGGCAGGCGGAAGGGGATCCCGGCGTCGAAGGGGCGGAACGCTATTGGCGATTTGACGTGCGCCGCGCCTGGCGTTTTGCGGCGGCGCTGCCGTGGCGAGGGCGCAATCTGGAGTATTCGCCGGCGACGCTGGCGACCGGGGTGTGGCGCCGCTGAGCTGAAATGAAAAGCCCCGCGGCGGCGGGGCTGGATCGGAAATTACAGGCTGTGTTCGGCCGCCGATGCGGCCTGATAAAGCTGACGAAAATAATTCAACCGCGCAAAGAACAGGCGGCTTTGCTGCTCCGACATATTGCCGGCCACCTGCCCGGCGTCAATCTGCCGCCCTTGCCATTCCATCAGGGCGATGCTCGACGCCAAAAAATCCATTTCGCTGCCGTAGGCCGCGAGATGTCTGTCCACTGATTTCATCATTCGCACACTCCTTTTAATCACATCGAAAAGGGTCATATGCCTGCTCTTTCAGTATCGACCCGACGGCGGATATTTTTTGTACAGAAGATGCGCAGTGAGAAAACGGCCATCTTGTCGTCGCGTTGGCAAACGGCGGCGGCAAAGTTTGCTAGGGTAAAGGGGAGCCGTATGGAATAGACCACTCCGTTGAACTCAGCAAAGGAAGAGACTCATGAGCATCAGTATCCGCGCCACCCTCAAGGATCCAACGCTGTTCCGCGAGGCCAATTACATCGACGGGCAATGGTTGCCGGCCCAGGAAGGCCGCACGATCGCCATTCATAACCCCGCCAACGGCGAGCGGATCGGCCACGTGCCGGCCTTCGGCGCCGAAGAAACCGCTCGCGCCATCGCCGCCGCCAAAAAAGCGCTGCCCGCCTGGCGCGCGCTGACCGCCAAAGAGCGCGCCGGCAAGCTGCGGCGGCTGTTTGAGCTGATGATGGAAAATCAGGAAGATCTGGCGCGCATCATGACGGCGGAACAGGGCAAACCGCTGGCCGAAAGCCGCGGTGAAATCGCCTATGCCGCCTCCTTTATCGAATGGTTCGCCGAGGAAGGCAAGCGGGTGTATGGCGACACCATTCCACAGCCGCAGGCCGGTCGCCGCATCATCGTGCAAAAAGAGCCGATCGGCGTGTTCGCCGCCATCACCCCGTGGAACTTCCCGGCGGCGATGATCACCCGTAAAGCCGGCCCCGGCTGGGCCGCCGGCTGCACCGGGGTGATCCGCCCCGCCAGCCAAACGCCGTTCTCGGCGCTGGCGATCGCCGTGCTGGCGGAGCGCGCCGGGTTGCCCGCCGGGGTGTGCAACGTGATAACAGGCCCCAGCAAAGGCATCGGCGGTGAACTCACCGCCAACCCGGACGTGCGCAAACTCTCCTTCACCGGCAGCACCGAAGTCGGCGCGCAGCTGCTGGCCCAGTGTGCGCCCACCATCAAGAAAACCAGCATGGAGCTGGGCGGCAACGCGCCGTTTATCGTGTTTGACGACGCCGATCTGGACGCCGCCGTGGCCGGCGCGGTCGCCTCGAAATACCGCAACGCCGGCCAGACCTGCGTCTGCACCAACCGTTTTCTGGTGCAAGACGGCGTATACGATGCCTTCGCCGCCAAACTGAAAGCCGCCGTCACCAAGCTGAAAGTCGGCAACGGCCTGGATGACGGCGTCACCATCGGCCCGTTGATTAACCCGGACGCGGTGGAGAAAGTGCGCGAGCACATCGCCGACGCCGTCGAGCACGGCGCCTCGGTGCTGCTGGGCGGCAAGCCTGACGCGCTGGGCGGCAATTTCTTCAGCCCGACCATCCTGACCGACGTGCCGCGCACGGCGAAAATCTTCCGCGAGGAGACGTTCGGCCCGGTGGCGCCCCTGATCCGCTTCAGCCAGGAAGCCGACGCCGTCGAACTGGCCAACGACACGCCGTTCGGCCTGGCCGCTTACTTCTACAGCCGCAACATCGGCCGGGTGATGCGCGTGGCCGAAGCGCTGGAGTACGGCATTGTCGGCATCAACGAAGGGCTGATCTCCACCGAAGTGGCGCCGTTCGGCGGCATGAAACACTCCGGTTTGGGCCGTGAAGGCTCAAAATACGGCATCGAGGACTATCTCGAGATCAAATACCTGTGCCTTGGCGGCGTGGATGCCTGATGTGAGGGGCCCCCGCGCCTGCGGGGGCCCTGCCTGGCGTTTGCTACCTTTAGGCATCTTTCTGCGGTTAAAAGGGATTGTCTCTATGCGGCCCATCTCGGTACATCTGCCCGGTTTTTACATCGCCGGGCCGTAACCAAAGCTCAGCCCCATGCAGCCCAGGCCCAACGCCGATACTTCCAGTCCTTCGCGCCCCAACTTGCGTGTTTGCATCTTCACTCTCCCGCTGATTGATACCGGCCCCGCCTGACGCGGAGCCGCTCCGGTGTGGTGACTGTAAAACGCGACTGCCGCCATGACTATGGGGCGAAATACGCTTGGGCTTATGAGCCAGGCTCATGAATCCGTTAACCGTCGCTGGGAGCGGAGTTTTTGCGGGAACGTTCCTGCCCGAGATACTCTATACTGATGTCAGGATGCCTTACCCTTTTCGTTTAGCGTCATGTAGATGGAGCGACAGATGGCTAACTCTGAATCGACCTGCGATTCCCTTTCAATACCAGTGGCAGATTTATCCCATGACCAATAAGAAAAGCGCCGTGCTGACCCCGGCTGCAATGCTATTGCTACATCCCATGTTTGCCAGCCAGGCGCTGGCGGCAGAAAATAATAAAGAGAAAAGCGACACCCTGGTGGTGATGGCGCAACCCACCGGATTGACCGAGCTGGGATCGCCGGTGTCCGTCAGCGTGATCGACGGCCAGGACCTGCGCAACGCCGCCCCGCAGATTAACCTGTCGGAAAACCTCGGCAGCGTGCCGGGCCTGCAGCTTCAAAACCGGCAAAACTATGCGCAGGATCTGCAGCTGTCGATACGCGGGTTCGGCAGCCGTTCGATGTTCGGCGTGCGCGGCGTGCGCATGTACGTCGACGGCATTCCCGCCACCATGCCCGACGGCCAGGGACAAACCTCCAACATCGACATCAATTCCGTCGAACGCATCGAGGTGCTGCGCGGCCCCTATTCCGCGCTGTACGGCAACGCCTCGGGCGGGGTGATCAATGTTGATACGATTACCGGCACCCAGCCGCCGACGCTGGAGGCCGGCGGCTATTTCGGCAGCGACAACACCTGGCGCTACGGGGTGAAAGCGACCGGCGCCACCGGCGACGGCACCCAGGCCGGCGACGTCAACTACGCCATTTCGGGCACCCGCTTCACCACTCAGGGCTACCGCGATCACAGCGCCGCGCGGAAAAACCTCGGCAACGGCAAGCTCGGCGTGCGGCTGGACGACGTCAGCACCCTGACGCTGATGTTCAACAGCGTCTCAATCGATGCCGGCGATCCGGGCGGCCTGACCGAAGCGGAATGGAAGGAAAACCCACGCCAGGCGCCGCGCGCGGATCAATACAACACCCGCAAATCGCTCGATCAAACCCAGGCCGGCCTGCGCTATCAACGCCAGATGAGCGAGCGCGACGAACTGACGCTGACCGCTTACCACGGCGAACGCCATACCACGCAGTACCAATCGATCCCGATGGGGCCGCAGCTCAACCCCACCCACGCCGGCGGGGTGATCGTGCTGGAAAGAAAATATCAGGGCATTGACACTCGCTGGAAGCATGAGGATACTCTCGCATCGTTACCGGTAACACTGATCGGCGGTCTGGATTATGAAACCATGACCGAACGCCGCCAGGGGTTCGAAAACTTTATTCTGCGAGACGGCACAGTGGACTACGGCGAGAAAGGCGACCAGCGGCGCAACGAGAAGAACCGCATCTGGAACCTGGATCCTTACCTGCAAACCTCCTGGCAACTGACGCCACACTGGACGCTGGACGCCGGCCTGCGCTACAGCACGGTCAGCTTCGACTCGACCGATTACTACATCACGCCGCGCAACGGCGACGACAGCGGCAGCAAACGCTACCACCAGTGGCTGCCGATGGGCTCGCTCAACTACAAGATCAACCCGGCGTGGAACGTTTATCTCTCCGCCGGCCGCGGCTTTGAAACCCCGACCATCAACGAACTCTCCTACCGCCCCGACGGCCAGGCGGGCCTCAATATCGGCCTGCAGCCATCCACCAGCGACACCGTCGAACTGGGCAGCAAACTGCGCCTCGGCAACGGCCTGGTGAGCGCTGCGCTGTTCCAGACCGATACCGACAACGAGCTGGTGGTGGCAGAAAGCAGCGGCGGACGCACCAGCTACGCCAACGCCGGCAAAACCCGGCGGCGCGGCCTGGAGCTGGCGCTGGATCAGGAGTTTGCGCTGGACTGGCGGCTGCATATGGCCTGGACGCTGCTGGACGCCACCTACCGCAGCGAAATGTGCGGCAAAGCCGGCTGCACCCCCGCCGGCAATCGCCTGCCGGGCATCGCCCGCAACATGGGCTACGCCTCGCTGGCGTTTGCGCCGCCGGAAGGCTGGCACGCCGGCGCGGAACTGCGCTACATGAGCGACATTCAGGCCAATGACGCCAACAGCGCGCAGGCCCCCGCTTACACCGTGGCCGGCGTAAACGCCGGCTATCGCTTTACCTGGGATCGCTGGGCGCTGGACGTGTTCAGCCGGGTGGACAATGTTTTCGATCGCCGATACGTCGGTTCGGTGATCGTCAACGAAGGCAACGGCCGCTATTTCGAGCCGGCGCCGGGGCGCAACTGGGGTGGCGGCGCCACCTTGTCTTATCGCTTTGAATAAGGCAAAGCACCTTAAGGTTAAAAAACGGGATGGGTTTTACGTCACCCTAGCGGCTTCTCGCTGAAATAGTAGGGAGAAACCGCGTGTTTTTTCCGATTTGGCTTAATCTCTAAATCGGGGACTTTCATTTTTGGTAAGGGTATTGCTATGCAAAATAAAGCGTCACTATCGCCGCTTATCGTCATAACGGCGCTGTTTGCCGCGCTGAGCGGGCTTTATCTGCTCGGCGGCGGCATCTGGCTGGCCAAGTTGGGCGGTTCGCTGTATTACATCATCGCCGGGCTGGTGCTGCTGGCGACCTCCTGGCTGCTGTTCCGCCGCCGCGCCACCGCGCTGCTGCTGTACGCGGTATTCCTGCTGGGCACCACCATTTGGGCCCTGTGGGAAGTGGGCCCGGACTTCTGGGCGCTGACGCCGCGCCTGGACGTCACCTTCTTCTTCGGTCTGTGGCTGGTGCTGCCGTTTATCTACCGTAAGTTGGTGGCCAACGGCAAGTTCGCCTACGGCGCGCTGAGCGCGGCGCTGGCGATCACCGTCATCGCGCTGGCCTATGCCGTATTCAACGATCCGCAAGAGATCAACGGCACGCTCGACGCCGCTCAGGTACAGCCGAAAGACGCCACCGGGTCCGACTGGCCGGCCTATGGCCGCACCCAGGAAGGCACCCGTTACTCGCCGCTGAGCCAGATCAACGACAAAAACGTTGGCCAGTTGCAAGAAGCCTGGCGCTTCCAGACCGGCGATCTGAAGACCGCCAACGATCCGGGTGAGATCACCAACGAAGTCACGCCGATCAAAATCCGCGATACCCTTTACATGTGTACGCCGCACCAGAAGCTGTTTGCGCTGGATGCCGCCACCGGTAAAGAAAAGTGGAAATTTGATCCGCAGCTGAAGTACAACCCGACCTTCCAGCACATCACCTGCCGCGGCGTGTCTTACCACGAAACCGCTGCAGCCGCGGGCGCCGCCGGCGATGCCGCACCGGCGATGTGCGCACGCCGCATCATTCTGCCGGTCAACGACGGCCGTCTGTTCGCACTGGACGCCGAAACCGGTAAACCCTGCCCGGACTTCGCCAACAACGGTGAGCTGAACCTGCAGAGCAATATGCCGTATGCGACGCCGGGCCACTACGAGCCGACCTCGCCGCCGGTGATCACCGATAAAGTGATCGTCGTCGCCGGTGCCGTGACCGACAACTACTCCAACCGCGAGCCTTCCGGCGTGATCCGCGGCTTCGACGTCAACAGCGGCAAGCTGCTGTGGGCCTTCGATCCGGGCGCGAAAGATCCGAACGCCATCCCGGCGGACGAGCACCACTTCGTGCCGAACTCGCCTAACTCCTGGGCGCCTGCCGCCTATGACGCCAAGCTGGATATCGTTTACCTGCCGATGGGCGTTTCCACTCCGGACATCTGGGGCGGCGATCGCACCCCGGAAATGGAACGCTACGCCAGCGGCCTGTTGGCGCTGAACGCCTCCACCGGCAAACTGGCCTGGTTCTATCAGACCGTCCACCACGACCTGTGGGATATGGACGTGCCGGCGCAGCCGACCCTGGCGGACATTACCGACAAGAGCGGTAAAAAAGTGCCGGTCATCTACGTGCCGACCAAAACCGGCAACATCTTCGTGCTGAACCGCACCAACGGCGAACTGGTGGTGCCGGCGCCGGAGAAACCGGTACCGCAGGGCCCGGCCAAAGGCGATCGCCTGTCACCGACCCAGCCGTTCTCCGATCTGACCTTCCGTCCTGAGAAGAAACTGACCGGCGCCGACATGTGGGGCGCGACCATCTATGATCAGCTGGTCTGCCGCGTGATGTTCCACAGCCTGCGCTACGAAGGCACCTTCACCCCGCCATCCGAGCAGGGCACGCTGGTGTTCCCGGGCAACCTGGGCATGTTCGAGTGGGGCGGCCTGGCCGTCGATACCGATCGCGAAATCGCCATCGCCAACCCGATCGCGCTGCCGTTCGTCTCCAAACTGATCCCGCGCGGCCCAGGCAACCCGATTGAGCCGCCGGAAGGCGACAAAGGCGGCAGCGGCACCGAATCCGGCGTACAGCCGCAGTATGGCGTGCCGTTCGGCGTCACCCTGAACCCGTTCCTGTCACCGTTTGGTCTGCCATGCAAACAGCCGGCCTGGGGTTACATTTCCGCCGTGGATCTGAAAACCAACGACATCGTGTGGAAAAAACGCATCGGCACCGTGCGCGACAGCTCACCGTTGCCGCTGCCGTTCAAAATGGGCATGCCAATGCTGGGCGGCCCGGTGACCACCGCCGGTAACGTGTTCTTCATCGGTGCCACCGCAGACAACTACCTGCGCGCCTTCAGCGTGACCAACGGTGAAAAACTGTGGGAAGCGCGCTTGCCGGCCGGCGGCCAGGCGACGCCGATGACCTATGAGGTCAATGGCAAGCAGTACGTGCTGATCTACGCCGGCGGCCACGGTTCCTTCGGCACCAAGCTGGGCGACTACGTGGTCGCTTACGCTCTGCCCGATCAGAAGTAACTACCGCCGTTAGTACCCCGCAAAGCACGCCGCAAGGCGTGCTTTTTCTTTTTACGCCACCGCCCGATGCCACCTTGCAATACCCTTAATTTTTTCACCCCCACCATTGATAATGGTTATCATTCGCAATATTATGAATGCATGGCCCCGGCAGCGGCCTGTAATCCTTGCAATACAGCGATCGGCCGCCTGCCGGCGGCCTTATTCGGAGGCGCATGGTCGACCATACTCGGAAGCATCGAAAGAAAATTCTGCAAGCGGCGGTGAGGACGCGGCGCGCCGGTCTGCCGTTCGCGGCGGACTCCCCAGCCACCCCGCCCTTTATTACGTTGCCCCATCCGCCGAAGGCCGTGCTGGTGCACCTGGTCGGCCATGATGGCGCACAGGAGGGGCGAGAATGAACCTGCAACCCTTTACCGCCATGCTGATGTTCGCCTACGTGCTGCTGATGGTGCCGCTGCTCTACGTCATCGACAGCCGCCTGAGCGCCAGTAAACTGGTGCGCAAAGCCACGCAAAACCTCATCATCATCGCCTTGACGCTGTTGTTCTTCAGCGCGATGACGCTTTTATACTGAGTCCACCTCGCCGGTGCCCCGCGGCCGGTTACCCGGCCTCCCGGCGTTTGGCCCGCGGATATTTCCACAGCCAGCGTCCGCTGACCATGCGCCAGTAGAACAAGGCGCCGCGCACCGCCCAATCGAGGAACATCCCCAACCAGACCCCCACCACGCCCATGCCCAGTTCGATACCCAGCGCGTAGCCCGCCACCACGCGGCAGCCCCACATGCCGAGCATCGTCACCCACATGGCAAAGCGGGCGTCGCGCGCGCCTTTCAGCCCGGCGGGCAACACCCAGGAAGCGGCCCAGATCGGCATAAAGGCGGCGTTGAGCCAAATCAGGGTTTTCACCACCGTTTTCACGTCATCCTGCGAGGTATAAAACGCGGCGAATACCCCGGCCAACGGCGCCGTGCCCCAGGCGATAGCGGTCAACCCAAGGGTAGACAGCCAGAAAATATGGCGCAGCTGCCGCTCCGCCTGGCCGATCTCGCCTTTGCCGAGCCGCCGGCCGACGATAATGGTCGAAGCCGATCCCAACGCGTTGCCCGGCAGGTTGATCAACGAAGCGATGGAGAAAGCGATAAAGTTGCCGGCGATCACGTTGGTGCCCATGCCGGCGACAAACATCTGCGTCAACAGCTTGCCGCCGTTAAACAGTACCGACTCGACGCTGGCGGGAATGCCGATCCCCAACACTTCCCACAGGATGCTCATCTTGAGCGGCGTGAAATAGCTTTTCAACGTGATGTGCAGCGCCGGATTAAAGCCGATCGCCAGCACGTAGAGGATGGCGATGGCGCCGATATAGCGGGAAATCGTCAGCCCCAGCCCGGCGCCGACGAACCCCAGGCCATGCCAGCCCAGCATGCCGTAAATCAGGATGCTGCTGATGATGATATTGAGGATATTCATGCCGCCATTGATAAGCAGCGGGATCTTGGTGTTGCCCGCGCCGCGCAGGGCGCCGCTGCCGATCAACGCAATCGCCGCCGCCGGGTAGCTCCACACCGTGGTTTGCAGGTAAGAGAGCGCCAGCGCTTTCACTTCCGGCGAGGCCGCACCGGCGATCACATCAATGATAGGCTCACCCGCCAGATGAATGCCCGCCGCCAACAGCAACGCCACACCGATCATCAGGACCAGCGACTGACGCGCCGCCGCCCGCGCGCGCCGGCGATCCCGCTTGCCGAGGCTGAAGGCCACCACCACGGTGGTGCCGAGATCCACCGCGGCGAAAAAGGCGATGATCACCATGTTGAAGCTGTCCGCCAGCCCCACCCCGGCCATCGCCTCTTTGCCGAGCCAACTCACCAGAAAGGTGCTCAGCACCCCCATCAACAGAACGCAGGCGTTCTCCAGAAAGATCGGCACCGCCAGCGGCGTGATTTCGCGCCAGAACAGCACGCGGTAGCTTTTCCGTTTGGCGTACCAAGGCGTATTTTCCACGCGCTGACGCAGTGCGGCATACAGGTTCAAGGTGGGCTCGATGGATAAAAGTGAAACATCATTTCAAATGATGAGCGATAAATCGTTATCCTGCAAAGAATTTTTGGGCGCCCGTGGCGAGCGCCCGACAGGCACACCGTAGCGCTACTCCATGTAGTCTTCCTGATCGGCCTGCGCCGCCGCAATAAAGCGCGCGGTGCTGCGGCTGAGCGTGGCGCATTTGTCCGTCAGCAGCTGATCACCCTGTTGCAGAGTCAGGTAACGCGCCTGGGTGAGCGCCGGCAACTGCCGATACCCTGCCGCATGCGTATCCCAGCCGCGGTGCTGCGCTGCACGCATCGCAGTGCGTTGCAATTTCACGTCGTCCGGCACGTCGCTGCGCCCGCAGTCCACGCGCAGGAAATGCCCGCCGGCCAGCATCAGAGCGATGTGATCCAATTGCGCCTGCAGCGGCGGCGCCGGTTGATGCGCCGTCTGCTGACAACCCGCAAGCAGCAGCAACGCCGCCGCGCCGCAAAGAGACGTGCGAAACAGAGTAGACATGGTCGCTCCCGGAAACCTGTGGGTGATGCAATGATCTTAGGTGAGCGGATGCCGGGCGGCAAGGCGGGCAGCACGCTTAGCGCCGGCCGCTGCTGACCTTGGTGGCGCGGGCGGGGTTGCCGGCGACAAATTCCAGCGTGGGGGAATAGTAAAACGGCAGCCAGGCGTTATAGCCGCTCTCCCACTCCCATTTGACCGGGCAGGGCCACAGCATGTCTTCATGCAGGATGTAATAGATCCACCGCCCGGGCGGACGGCGCGGTTTGCGCATTTTCATAGCGAGTACGACGGCCTGATGACGTGCGATAAGGTGAACTGTTGCATTTTACCGCGATTTGGGTTGCGGGGACAGCCTGCGTTGCCGTGCGAAGCGTCCGCTAAACCTCACCCGGTGATTCAGCGTAAAGCCCGCCGTTTTACTGATCCAGGACATCTTTTGTATTTATCTTGCAGATATATTGATTAAAAATCATTCCTATTCAGGAGGAAGGGCCATGGTTAAGTCATTGAATGCGGCATTCACGCGCCTTTTTGATCGCCCGGACGCCGGCAAGTTGGCGCTCAGGCTGACCTTCGGCGGGCTGATGCTGTTTCACGGCGTGGCGAAGATTCAGCACGGCGTCGGTTGGATCGCCGGTGCGTTGCAGGATCACGGGCTGCCCGCCTTCATCGCCTATGGCGTGTATGTGGGGGAGATCCTGGCGCCGATACTGATCATTTTGGGGCTGTTCACCCGCCCCGCCGCGCTGGTTTACGCCTTTACGCTGGTGGTGGCGTTTTTGATGGTGGGCACCGGCAAGGTGTTCAGCGTCACCGACGTCGGCGCCTGGGGCATTGAAAACGAGCTGGTGTTCTTTATGGGCGGGCTCGCCATCCTGCTGCTGGGCAGCGGCAAATACGCGATCGCGCGCAATGAAGCCTATCGGTAAGCCGTGCAATCCATAAGGAGGTTCCTGATGGCGAACCTCCTTTTTGCACGCTTAAGGTTGGGTGAGCAGCGTGTTCGCCATGAAAGACAATAAGGCGGTCGATTCGGGGAAGGCCGCGCGATTCTCGGTAACCGCGCGATCAAACCGCCAGTTCATGATGTAAACCACGGGCGCAGTCGGATATTGATTAATAAAATCCCAATACAGTTGAATTTGCGCATGCAGTTGCTGGTCGTTCATTCCTAACGATGCCGTAGAAGGCGGTACCAACACCCACTTTTGTCCGGCTGCGCTTATCGGTGCCAGGCGATTGTAGGTACTCCACATATCCGCCACCGACCAGTTGTAGTTATCCACCCCAACCCAATCTGGCGTGCTTTTTACATTGGCCGGACACGCGGTCGCGGGCGCGCCCTGCTGTATTTCACGGATCCATTCGGCGTTGTTGGCATGTCGGTAGGACAAGATGGTGTAGACGGGGATCGCGATCCCGTACTCCTGCATGGCCTGTCGCAGGGTGCAAACATAGCTGGAGTATTGGTAAGCGTCATATTTTCCCCCGGTCTGTAAGGCAGGAACGTCGAACGGCTCATCGATAAAATAAATGGCGCCGGGCTTATATTTGGCTTCGGCGATCTTCTTGACCACCGTCCAGATGGCGTTCCAGGAACCTGCGGCCTGGCAGTTGCTGTTCGAGACCGCCCCAGGGCAGATATCGATAAACGGCGAGCCCGATACCGCCCCCGAACCAGCCTGAATGTTCACGGCGCAAGTCCCCCCGGCGCAAACGGGCAGATTGAGACTTGCCAACGTGTGCACCACATTCAGATTGGTCATACTGAAGCCGGTGCCGGTAATCGCCTTAAGCGCCTCTGTGGCGCTGAAAGACGGCGTGGCGGTTTCATAAAAGTCCAGCCAGTCATAGCCGTAATACTTGATATTGGCGTTGGGGCCCGCCGCCAGCGCATTGGCGCCGATCAGGCACCAGCACAACAGTGCGAAACGTTTCAACATACTCTTCTCCTTCAAACCCTCGTCGATGTTAGCCAAAGGTGGGCGGCAAACGGCGCCGCCAACCGGAAACACCATCGTGGCACCGGCTATCGGCGGTGGCCCGTCGTTTGCGTTGTGCTACGGCAGAACGAACACAGGTCAGATTTTAGGAATATGTCACGTCGGTTTTCTTGCTGAGCGGCAAGGAGATGCGGGTAAAAAAGAACCGTAGAGGAGCCCGGCGGGAATCGCGCTTCATAAGCTGAACCGCCGACTATCGGTCATCAACTCTCGGCCAGGCGGTATACCGGAACCTTGCGCGTGGTGCCGGTCAGGGTGTCGAAGATCTCCGTTTCCGCCGTCACGATCGCCATGCCGGTTTTTCTTAGTCTGCGCACCTCGGCGGCAATGCGCTGTATGCCGAACCAGAACAGTCCGTCCAACGCCGTGACCCGCAGCCCCTGCTCCAGCGCCAGCTTAAGTCGCTCACGCGGCGCCTTGAGCGCTTTGGCGATTTCCCGGTAAGGCAGCGCGTCTACGCCCGACGCCGAAGTGCGGTGAATACGGGTCGACAGGCCGTATTGGAAGGCCTCAGGCACGTCGCTTAAATCGCTTTTCAGGCTGTAAACGCAGCCAAAGCGCTTGCCGTTGAACACCACATTTTTTTGACTGATCGACAACTCATCGCGCAGGCCGGCAATCAGCTGCGGCGCCCGCACCAGCAATAAACGAAACGGCAATTCGAAACTGGTCACATAGTCCACGTTGAGCAGCGCAATGCGCAGACGCTGTTCCGCCCCGGCCTGCGTCTGGCGACACTCGTTCAACACCTCGCTCCACTGGCGCGCGAGCCGCGGGGCTTCATCCAGCGGCGCGAAGTGGTATTTCTCGATGTGGTAGTCGATCCTTTCATTCATGTCCGTTGGCCCCTGCGTCAGTCATCATGCCCTCAGCAAGTTACCTTACCCGCGGGCAACAGTACAACACCGCGATGAGGTCACTCGGGAAATACGGCGCTGGCTTTCGCCGGAACGGACTACGCGGTCTCGATGAACAGCATCATGCGCCGCAGTGCGTCATCCAGGGCACTGAGCCCGGCATCATCCAGACAGGCCATCAGCTGTGCGTCATAATCCGCCACCCATTGCCTCGCCTGGTCAAAAATGGGACGAGACGCCGGCATGACGCGCAGATATACCGCGCGCTTATCTTCCGGATCGGGGAAGCGCGCGACCCACCCCCGATTAACCAGTTGGGTGATCGTACGGCCTAGCGCGGTGCGATCGGTCTGCGAATGCGCTATCACCTCGCTCATGGCCACGTCGCCCGGAAAACTGTAGAGAATGCGCAACGCGCGCCACTCATGGAGGCTGAGTCCTTGCAAATCGAGTAACGCAGACAGCCGTTTTTCGCGGTGACGCACCACCTCCGTCATCCTGTAAAGCGCACCATTGGGCAATCCCATTCCCCGTCGGCCGCTATGCCTGTCTTTTTTTTCAGAACCCATACTGTTTCCAATTAGCCTCGACTTTTGCCCTGACCTGTTCAGGATAAGAGTGCCTGTAAGAGGCGGTACCCGCACGTGTTACGCCGCTGAACTGCTCGGGGAACAGGCAGTTGATGATGACTTTGCCGCCGCTGCCGCGCGCCTTGTCTTCTTCCGTCAGGTACGGCACCATCGGGAACTCACGTACGTCCGGGAAAATAAAATGATCGCGCGCGGGATGTGAGCGCGTGGCCAACGCCCAAACCACCTGATCGATATCGACAATATCAATGTCATTGCCGACCAGGATCAGTTTGGGGATCAGGTAGCCCGCATGCGAGCCGAAGACCACCTCCGCCACCTTGCCGGCAAAATCCGCCGCGGTGGTATTCATTCCGGCCAGTTTTTCGATATCGACGGAGACCACCGCCCAGCAGGTCGCCGCCTCATAGGAACACCAGACAAAGTCAACGGGCAAGGCCGCGCTCTGCAGGGTTTCCAGCAGCTGAGCTGATATCATGGTGCCCCAGATCGTATGATTTTCTTCCGGCGGCGTGCCGGCGACGCAAATCGGCAAAATGGGGTCATCGCGAAACGTTACCGCACGCACATGGAACACCGGCTGTTCATGGCCTTGCTGGTGTTGATAGCCGTGATACTCCCCCATCGGCCCTTCCAGCGCCGTCTCCGTCAGGCTGATTTCACCTTCCAGCACAATTTCCGCATTGGCCGGCACCCAGAGATCGTGGGTTTCCGCTTGGGTGAGCGTGACGCTTTTACCGAGCAGCGCGCCGACATAGTCAGGCTCACTGACGCCGGCCGGCAACGGCATCCCTGCGACCGCCACCGCGGCAGGCGGCGCCCCGAGCACCATCGCCCACGGCGTAGGTTTCCCTTCTCGGCGCCACATTTCACGGATCATGCCGATGTGCTGGGTGGGGATTGCCGGGCCGGTGAGACGATTGCGATCGAGCATCATGAGTCTGCCGACGCCCCAGCTATGCCACTTTCCGTCCGGGGATTGCACGACATGGAACCCGTAGGTGCCGAAATAGCGCCCGCCATCCCGTTCATGCAACAGCGGCACCGGGAAACGTTTCAGATCAACCTCGTCACCACGCCAAATATTCTCTTTCACCGGGCCGGTCGAGCAATAATCCGGCGCAAACGGCTCCGCCTTCACCGCCCGGCGAATCGCCGCCACAATATCCCGCGGGGAGCTTTCTGGCGGCAGCCCAAAATGGAGGGCGAGGCGAGAATAGGCATGTTCCGCAGAAGCGAGCATGCCGGCCGGCGCGCCGAGGATGCGGGCTCCCGGCATCGCGCCCGCCACATGATGAAATAGCGGAGCCGAAAGCCGTTGCTCATAGACCCGGCGGCAGACAGCCGCTATCTCCAGGTCGGCGGAAACTGCCTGATGCACGTCGACCAAATCGTTTCGGCGACGCAATTCCTCAATGAAGTGACGAAAATCCAGTGCGCAATCGAGCAAACTCATGGCAAGTCCTCCGGTTTCCAGGCGTTCAGTCCCTGCTCTTCCCATCGTTTCAGGGAATAGACTGACATTTATGTGCATGTGCACACATATTAGTGCACGGAAAATCGCGTGTAAATACACGCTATCCTGGAGACGTTGGGCATGTTGTCAGTCTGGCAAACTCTTCAAGGAATAGCGGACTCGGGCCATGCACGCCCCTGCCGGCAGACATTATCGCCGTGACGGTTTCACACCTTCAGCATGATCGGCATAGCACTGGGCTTGCCGCAAGCGCCGCGCCGGGTTCAAGCACAACATGGCTCACAAAATGAAGAACATAATCGCAAAATGCTATTCGTTGATATTGCACGGGTTATAATGCGGAAAAGGATCTCTGCCAACGCAAACCGGTTTCAGATCGAACGGTTTACAAGCATTAGCGAAAGAAAAGGATTTTGATTCGATGGGGAACAACGAGGGGTAAAGTGGCGGAGAGAGGGGGATTTGAACCCCCGGTAGAGTTGCCCCTACTCCAGTTTTCGAGACTGGTCCGTTCAGCCGCTCCGGCATCTCTCCTGACAACGCTTGCTATCATGCCCGCTTTTGCGGCATTTTTACAGCATTAGCATACCGCTGAACGTTCAAGTGACGACTTTACGAGCAACCTGATGATTAAATGGCCGTGGAAAGCGACTCAACCCTCTCAACCCCAGGCAGACATCGAGGCCCAGTGGCAGGACGCGCTGGCGATCCCGCTGCTCTCGCCGCTGAATGAGCAGGAGCGGCAGCGGCTGGTGGCCGTCGCCGGGCAGATCTTGCAGCAAAAGCGCATCGTGCCGCTGCAGGGGCTGCAGCTCACCTCGCAAATGCAGGCGCGCATCGCCCTGCTGTTCGCCTTGCCGGTGCTGGAACTCGGCGCGGAGTGTCTCGACGGCTTCAACGAAATTCTGCTCTACCCCACCCCGTTCGTGGTGGAAGACGAATGGCAGGACGAGATCGGTCTGGTGCACTCGGGGCCGGTGGTGCAGTCGGGCCAAAGCTGGGAACAGGGGCCGATCGTGCTCAACTGGCAAGACGTGCAGGACTCTTTCGACCTTTCCGGTTTCAATCTGGTGATCCACGAAGCGGTGCACAAGCTGGATATGCGCAACGGCGGCGTCGCCACCGGCGTGCCGCCGATCCCGCTGCGCGAGGTGGCCGCCTGGGAACATGATCTGCACGCCGCGATGGAAAGCCTGCAGGACGAGATCGACATGGTCGGCGAAGAGGCCGCCAGCATGGATGCCTACGCCGCCACCGATGCGGCCGAGTGCTTCGCCGTGCTGTCGGAGTATTTCTTCAGCGCTCCCGAACTGCTGGCCGAACGCTTCCCGGCGCTGTATCAGCACTTTTGCCGCTTCTACCGCCAGGATCCGCTGGCGCGCCTGCTGCGCGGCCAGGCGGAAAACGACGCGCAATGGGCGGATTGACGAGCTTATTGCTCAGATACCGAGCAGTCGCACCGCCCGGGGAAATTTAGCGTTGACACACCCGGGGCCGCTGGATATCATGCGCCCCGTTCACACGATTCCTCTGTAGTTCAGTCGGTAGAACGGCGGACTGTTAATCCGTATGTCACTGGTTCGAGTCCAGTCAGAGGAGCCATATTTAGAGAAGCCCGCTTAAGGAAACTTAAGCGGGCTTTTTGCTGTCGGGCGTTTACAGCCCGCGTTGTTCCATCAGCAGCGCCAGATCGACCAAGCGGTTGGAGAAGCCCCACTCGTTGTCATACCAGGCGAGCACTTTCACCAGGTTACCGCCGATCACCAGCGTGGACAGGCCGTCGATGATCGACGAACGCGCATCGCCCCGATAGTCGCTCGACACCAGCGGTTCATCGCTGTACCCCAGGATCCCTTTCAGCGGGCCGGACGCCGCCGCCGCGCGGAAAGCGGCGTTGATCTCCTCCACCGTCGCCGGGCGTTTCAGCGTCACCGTCAGATCGACGATGGAAACCACCGGCACCGGCACCCGCAGCGAATAACCGGTCAGGCGGCCGTCCAGTTCGGGGATCACCTTGCCGAGCGCCTTGGCCGCGCCGCTGGAGTAAGGCACGATCGATTCCGCCGCCGCCCGCGCGCCGCGCAGATCTTTTTCCGGCTGATCGTGCAGCGCCTGGCTGTTAGTATAGGCATGCGTGGTATTCATCAACCCGTATTCGATGCCGAACGCCTGATGCAATACCTGCGCGGCGGGCGCCAGCCCGTTGGTGGTGCAGCTGCCGTTGCTGACCACCTTATGCAGAGCCGGATCGTAGAGGTGATCGTTAACCCCCATCACCAGCGTGATGTCGTCATTCTTAGCCGGCGCCGAGATAATCACCCGCTTGGCGCCGCCGTGCGTGATGTGCACTTCCGCCTTGGCCTTGTCGGTAAAGAAGCCCGTCGCTTCGATCACCACGTCAACGCCCGCGTTGCGCCAGGGGATCTCGGCGGGATCGCGCTGCGAAAACACCTGAATCGGCCGGCCGTCCAGCAGCAGCTGGTTGTCGCCGGCTTCCACCCTGGCCGCCAGCGTGCCGGAAAGCGTGTCGTATTTCAGCAGGTGCGCCAGCGTCTTGCTGTCCGTCAGATCGTTGATCGCCACCACTTCAAAATCGCTGCGCCCCAGCGCCGCGCGCAGCACGTTGCGCCCGATCCTGCCGAAGCCGTTAATGCCTACTCTCACCATGATGCACTCCTCGTTTTTGGGCTTTGCCTAAAATCTAGCGCCGACCAGAAACGGCGTAAATGACGTTTACCAATCAATTTACGCCAAATTGCGCGCATGAAAGCGCTCGCGGTATTCGCTCGGGGTCAATTGCAGTTTGCGTTCAAACACCCGCCGCAGGTTAAGGCCGTTGCCGAAGCCGGTGGCTAAGGCAATCTGCTCGATGCCTTCCGCGCTCTGTTCGAGGCGCTGCCTGGCGGTATGCAACCGCCCCTCTTCGACGAATTTGGCGGGAGAAATGCCCGTCTCGCGGGTGAACACCCGGGTAAAGTTGCGCGGGCTCATCGCCACGCGCTCGGCCAACCGATCGACGCTGAGATCGTCGGCGAGGTTTTCCAGGATCCAGGATTGCAGGTCACGGATCGGCCCCGGCGATTTGGCCTGGTTGAGCGGATAGCGGCTGAACTGCGCCTGCCCGCCGGGGCGACGCAGAAACATCACCAGATCCTGCGCCACTTCGCGCGCCTGCACGAAGCCGTAATCATCCTCCACCAGCGCCAGCGTCAGATCGAAGCCGGAGCTGACGCCGCCGGAGGTCCAGATCGGCCCGTCCTGCACGTAGATTGGGCCGTTTTCGACCTGCACTCGCGGGAAGCGCGCCTGCAGCGTCTCCGCCAGCCGCCAGTGGGTGGTCGCCCGCCGCCCGTCCAGCAACCCAGCTTCGGCCAGCAGCAGAGCCCCGCCGCAAACCGAAGCGATACGGCGCGCCTGCGGCGCCGCGCGACGCAGCCAATCGGCGACCAGGGCGCCCTCTTCTTCGGTCGCCCCCTTGCCGGCGACGATCACGGTATCGCGCGGCTGGGCCGGATCGAGATCCGCCAGGCGATGATCGGCCAACAGGCTCAGCCCGGACAGGCCGTGCACCACCCGGTGAGATTGCGTGGTGGCGACCGCGATCTGATACAGCGGCGTCTCGGCAGGGCTCAGGCGATTAGCCTGCATCAGGATATCGGCGATGCCCGCCGCTTCGAACAGCATGCCCCCTTCAGGGACGATAATCAGGAATGAGTGCATGGCGATAATATAAATAACAATCAAAACAGGCCAGGCGACCACTGTATAAGAAAAGCCCCGTCGGTTCACCCTGCGGGCATAAAAAAGCCCGCCGATAATCACCGGCGGGCCAGGAAGGAACGGCCATCAAGCCTGCGGCAGGTGCGCCCCGCCGGCGCGCGCCAATTGCGCCAACAGCGCCGTTTGAAACGCCTCATCGTGCACCGCCGCGTGAGGTTCAAGCCGCTGCTGGTGGTGCCAATAGCCGCCGGACGCCAGGGCCTGCGGTTCATCGCTGGTCACCAACCACGCCTGCGTCACATGCCCCAGCGCCAGATCGTCGGGCGCGTCCGCGCCGCCCATTTTGGTCGGCACCCAACCGGGATCGACCGCGCTGCTGATCACGTCAGGCCACAGGCGCGCCACGGCGGCGGCCAGCGCGGTGACGAACAGCTTGCTGTCCGAATAAGAACCGGCAGCGCCGCCAAGCCAATCCACGCCGTTCAGTTCCGCCATGCCGTCAAAATGCATGCTGCTGCTCAGGTAGACGACACGCTTGGGGCGTTCGATCAGGGCCGTCAGCAGGTAGGGCGCCATGACGTTCACCGGCATCACCTGCGGCCCGGTAAACATGCCGGCATTGTGGATCACCGCGTCCGGGCGGCCGAGGCGATTGACCTGCTCGGCAAGCTGCCGGATCTGCTGCACATCGGACAGATCGCCGATCGCCGCCTGCGCGCCCCGATCCAGCAAATCGCGCACCGCGGCCAAACGGCCAGGCTCACGCGCATGCAGGATCACCTGATGCCCTTCGTCCAACAGCGTTTGCGCGGCGGCGCGGCCCAGCCCGTCAACCGAGCCGGTAATGAAAATGCGTGACATGCCACTCCTCCGTTTAGCGCCAGCCGAGCGCCGGCGCGACATGGGTTAAAATCGATTCGATGACGTGCGCGTTGTAATCCACGCCCAGTTGGTTAGGCACGGTCAGCAGCAAGGTATCCGCTTCGGCGATGGCCTCGTCCTGCGCCAGCTGCTTGATCAACACGTCCGGCTCGGCGGCATAGCTGCGGCCGAAAATCGCTCGGGTCTGCGCGTCGATATACCCCAGCTGATCGCCCTCCTTGCCGCCGCCGCCGAAGTAGTTGCGATCCCGCTGATCCACCAGCGCGAAGATGCTGCGGCTCACGGAAACCCGCGGCTCGCGCGCATGGCCCGCCTCTTGCCAGGCCGCGCGATAGGCGCGGATCTGCTTGGCCTGCTGGATGTGGAAGGGCTCGCCGGTCTCGTCGTTCTTGAGCGTCGAGCTTTGCAGATGCATGCCCAGCTTCGCCGCCCAGACAGCGGTGGCGTTCGAACCGGCGCCCCACCAGATGCGATCGCGCAGCCCGGCGGAAAACGGCTCCGGCCGCAGCAGCCCTGGCGGATTCGGGAACATCGGCTGCGGATTGGGTTCGGCGAACCCTTCACCGCGCAGCGCTTCCAGGAACACTTCGGTATGGCGGCGGGCCATGTCCGCGTCGGTCTCGCCGTCGGCCGGGGCATAGCCGAAATAGCGCCAGCCGTCGATCACCTGCTCCGGCGAACCGCGGCTGATGCCGAGCTGCAGCCGCCCGCCGGCGATCAGATCCGCCGCGCCGGCGTCCTCCACCATGTACAGCGGGTTTTCATAACGCATGTCGATCACGCCGGTGCCGATCTCGATGCGTTGGGTTTTGGCGCCAATGGCGGCCAACAGCGGGAACGGCGATCCCAGCTGGCGCGCGAAGTGGTGCACGCGAAAATAGGCGCCGTCCGCCCCCAGATCTTCGGCGGCGACCGCCAGATCGATGGACTGCAGCAGCGCATCCGCTGCGGAACGGGTGCCGGACTGGGCGGAAGGCGACCAGTGGCCAAACGAGAGAAAACCAATTTTTTTCATCGGGCATCATCCTCAGAGGCAAAACATGGGCCTACAGTGACAAAAACCGCGCGCTCTGCGCCAGCAAAATCGCCCCCGATCGCACTAAACGAACCGATTGCCGCCGCGCCGCCCGGCGATTGTAATCAAAAAACAAATGTCGTATAACAAGCAGCTCCGAGGGGTGTCCTGTTACGGGCTGAGATGGCGCAAGCCGAACCCTTTGAACCTGATCTGGGTCATGCCAGCGAAGGGACGGTTAGGCAACAACGCGATCACCCGTTGCCTGTTCATACCCCAGCGTGCCCGGATCTCCACTGACTCAAGGAGGTCCCATGTCCATCACTACCCTGTTCGAAAGCGGTCTTTACGGCCGGCTGCGCCACCATGCCGGCAGCCACTGGCAAGATTACGTCGATCATCCGTTTCTGCAGCAGCTGGCCGCCGGCACCTTGCCTGAACGCGCTTTTCGCCGCTACCTGACCCAGGACTATCTGTTTCTGCTGCACTTCGCCCGCGCCTACGCGCTGCTGGTCAGCAAGCTGCACACCCTGCCGGAGATGCGCGCCGCCACCGCCTCGCTCAACGGCATCGTCGCCGAACTGCCGCTGCACGTGGCCTACTGCGCCGAATGGGGGTTGAACGAAGCGCAGATCGCCGCCCAGCCGGAAGCGGCGGAAACCATGAACTACACCCGTTACGTGCTGGATATCGGCCATGCCGGCGACGCCCTCGATCTGCTGGCCGGCCTGCTGCCCTGCGTGGCCGGCTATGCCGAAATCGGCCTGCGGCTGCTGCACGATCCCGCCACTCAGATGGAGGGCAATCCTTACGCCTCCTGGATCCGCAACTACGGCGACGAGGGCTATCTGGCCGGCGTGCGCGCCGCCATCGAACTGCTGGAAACCGTTGGTCAGCAGCGCGGCGCACAGGGCCGCTTCACCGAGCTGGCGCAGATTTTCACCACCGCCACCCAGCTGGAGTCGGCATTTTGGCAAATGGGGCTGAACGCCTCATGACCTCCCCGCGTCTCCCGCCTGGCATCCAGGTGCGGGATCTCAGCCTGCATTTCGGTCAGCAAATCGTCTTCGACCGGCTGAGCTTCGACATCGCCGGCGGCAGCTTCGTCGCCCTGCTCGGCGCCAGCGGCGCCGGCAAAACCAGCCTGCTGAAGATCATCGCCGGCCTGGCGCAGGCCAGTTCGGGTACGGTGATCGGCAGCGACGGTTTGCCGATCGCCGGGCGCATCGCCTACATGGGGCAAAAAGACCTGCTCTACCCGTGGCTGACCGTCGAAGAGAACGTCGCCCTCGGCTCGCGGCTGCGCGGCGAGACGCCGGACCGGGCGTGGGTGGCGCATCTGCTGGAGCGCGTAGGCCTGGCCGCGCATGGCCACAGCCTGCCCGCCGCGCTGTCCGGCGGCATGCGCCAGCGCGCCGCCATCGCCCGCACGCTCTACGAACGCCAGCCGATCGTACTGATGGACGAACCCTTTTCCGCGCTGGACGCCATCACCCGCGCCGAGATCCAGAGCCTGGCCGCCGAGCTGCTGGCGCAAAATACCGTGCTGTTGATCACCCACGATCCGATGGAAGCCTGCCGCCTGAGCCACCGGTTGCTGGTGCTGTCTCCCTGGCCGCTGGGCCTCGACGATACTCACCGCATCAGCGGGCTACCGCCACGCGCGCCGGATGACGCCGGCCTGCTGAAAAGCCAGGCCGAGCTGCTGCAGCAACTGGTGAGGGCGGCGCAATGAATATCGCCAAAGAGCGTGGACTCACCCGCCTGCGGCGCGGGCTGACGGTGTTTGCCGGCCTGCTGCTGCTGTGGTGGCTGGCGGCGCAAAGCGGCATTCCGGCCTTTCTGCTGCCCACGCCGGGCGCGGTGGCGCAGGCGCTGTGGGACGGGCGCGGCTATCTCGCCTGGCACACGCTGGTCACCGCTTCGGAGATCGTCAGCGGGCTGGTGCTCGGCGTGCTGCTCGGCGCGGCGCTGGCGCTGTGCATGATTTTCTCGCCGCGCCTGCAACGCTGGCTGATGCCGCTGGTGCTCACCAGCCAGGCGATACCGGTGTTCGCCCTGGCCCCGCTGCTGGTGCTGTGGTTCGGCTTCGGCATGAGCGCCAAGGTGGCGATGGCGGTGCTGGTGATTTTCTTCCCGGTGGTGTCGGCCTTTTTCGACGGGCTGCGCCGGGTCAACAACGACTATCTCGATCTGGCGCGCACGATGCGCGCTTCGCGCTGGGCGCAGCTGCGGCACGTGCGGCTGATGGCGGCGCTGCCGGCCTTCGGCTCCGGCCTGCGCATGGCCGCCGCGGTCGCGCCGATCGGCGCCATCATCGGCGAATGGGTCGGCTCGGCCGAAGGGCTGGGCTACGTGATGCTGAACGCCAACGCGCGCATGCAGACCGACGTCTGCTTCGCCGCGCTGTTTATTTTGGTGCTGATGACCGTGCTGCTGTGGGCCGCGGTGGATGCGCTGCTGCGGCGCCTGATCGCCTGGGCGCCGGAAAACGACTGATGATTGCAACCATAACCAGGGATAAAGGAACGACCATGATCAAACAAACCGTTTGCGGGCTGCTGCTGGGCGCCGCCATCACCGGCCAGGCCGGCGCGGCCGAAAAGCTGACGCTGGTGCTCGACTGGTACATCAACCCGGATCACGCGCCGATTATGGTGGCCGAGCAGATCGGCGCCTTCAAGGCCGCAGGGCTGGACGTCAAGATCGTGCCGCCGTCCGATCCGGCGCTGCCGCCGCGGCTGGTGGCCGCCAAACAGGCCGACCTTGCCATCACCTATCAACCGCAGCTGCATTTCTTCGCCGATCAGGGCCTGCCGCTGATGCGCGTCGGCACGCTGATCAACACGCCGTTGAATACGGTGATCGCGCTGGATAAAAACATCACGTCGCCGGCAGATCTCAAGGGCAAAACGGTGGGTTACTCGGTCAGCGGCATCGAACAGGCGACGCTGGCCACCATGGTCGAACACGAACACCTCAAGCCGCAGGACATCAAGCTCATCAACGTCAACTTCCAGCTGACCAGCGCCCTGCTGGCGGGCCAGGTCGATGCGGTGATCGGCGGCTACCGCAACATCGAAGCGCTGGAGCTGAAGCTGCAGGGTAAAGAACCGGTGGTGTTCAACGTCGAAGATTACGGCGTGCCGGCCTATGACGAGCTGATCATCGTCGCCAACCGCGATGCGGTGAACGAGCCGAAAATCCGCAAGTTCCTCGCCGCGTTGCAGCAAGGCAGCGACTACCTGCATGCGCACCCGCAGGACACCTGGCTGGCATTCGCCAAGGCGCACCCGGAGCTGAATACCGAGCTGAACAAACAGGCGTGGCAAGCCAGCCTGCCGCTGTTCGCGCGCGATCCGGCCAGGCTGGATCGCGCCCGCTACCAGGCTTACGAACAGTTCCTGTTCGACAACAAGCTGATCAAGAAAATCACCCCGGTGGAACAGTACGCGGTGGAGCTCGACTGATCATGCCGAGGCGGCCGGCGGCGCCACCGTCACCTCGCCCTGGCCACTGCGCTGCAAGGCCGCCTTCACCAACCCGTTGGCCTTGCAGCGTTCGATAAACGCGTTCACGTAGGCGGCGCCCTGCGTTTTTTGCCGCGGCACCGCCATCGCCTGGCGGATAGCGGTAAAATGCCCGTCCAGCACCCGGTAGCCGGGATGGGCGGCCGCGGCGGCCAACAGCGGTTGACGCACGCCGGCCGCCGCCTCCAGCCCCCGTTCGAAAAACAGCGCGATCGCCTCGGCGGAGGTTGCCGCCCGCACCAGCTGCGCCTGCTGCAGCGTGCGCGATAAAAACAGATCGTACGCCGCCCCCTGGCCGACCGCGATGCGCACCTCCGGCCGGTCGAGCTGCTCCACCTCAAAGTAAGGCGCGTCGTTCGCCACCAGGTAAGTCCCCTCGATGATCACGTAGGGTTCGCTGAAAGCGATTTGCGCCGCGCGCACCGGCTCGATAGCCATAAACGCCAGGTTCCAGGCGCCGCTGTCCAGGTCGGCGAACACCTTGCCCGCCGCGTCATAGGTGACCAGTTCGAGCGCCACGCCCAGTTCGCGAGCCAACGCGGCGGCCAGCTCCACCGAAGCGCCTTGCGGTTTACCGCCGGCCCCGGCCTGCGCCAGCACCGGATTGCCGTAGTTGATCGCCGCGCGCAACACGCCTTGCGGGGCCAGATCGTCGAGTACCGCTGCGGGGATTGTCTGCATACTTCCTCCTGAATGGCTGATGGGCGCACCGTCCGGCGCTCATTAAGCGTAGAGCGAAACCTCCGACCAGCAAGCTTTCGCCGCCGCGGCCGCCGTCGGCGTGATTAACGTCACACTATTGTCATAAAAATGTACAATAGCCGCCGTTCGTCGGCCGTAGCGGGAGATCGCGCGTTGTTCCGCCGCCGGCAATAGGCTATACCCTTCACTTTTCGCGCCGCGGCACGGTCGGCGGCGCAGACCAGGGCAGCAACGTTTTTTTCCAATCAGACAAGGTTTGGCGGATGGTTTTAGCAGTCGTTTCGTTTGTTCTCTTTTTGGCGTCGATTTTGATTTATCGCACCCGGGCCGCCGCCAACCGCTGGTGGTTCGCCATTTTGCTGACGCTGCTCGGCAGCTATCTGGTGCTGAACGTCATCCTGATCGCCAGCAACTACTTTACCGGCGACGGCATCACCGATGCGGTGATCTACACCGTCACCAGCAGCCTCAAAGGCGCGGGCATCAGCAAATACGTGCTGCCGTTCATCGGCCTGCTGGCGGCGTTGGGGCTTATCTTCGCGGTGCTGGCCCGCAGCCTGCTGCGCCGCAAAGCCAAAGGCAGCAGCGTGGCCTACAGCCTCGTCGCCGTGCTGCTGGCGCTGTTTTCGGTCGGCACCACCCCGGCATTTCAGGACATCTCGCTGCTGGTCAAAAGCCAGATCGTCGGCGATACCGCCGATTTCACCACCTACTACAAAGCGCCGAAAAAAACCGTACAGGGCAAGCGGCCGAACCTGGTGTACATCTATGCCGAGAGCCTGGAACGCACCTACTTCGATACCGAGCTGTTTCCCGGCCTGACCGACGAGCTGAACGCCCTGCGCGCGGACAGCATCGATTTCAGCAATACCCAGCAATTGCCGGGCACCGGCTACACCATCGCCGGCATGGTCGCCTCACAGTGCGGCATTCCGCTGTTCGCGCCCTTCGACGGCAACGCCTCCAGCGCGGTCTCCACCTTCTACCCGGAGAACGTCTGCCTGGGCGACGTGCTGAAGGCCGCCGGCTACAGCAACTATTTCTATCAGGGCGCCGAGCTGGCGTTCGCCGGTAAAGACACCTTCCTGAAATCCCACGGCTTCGACCACGTTTACGGCTTCAAAGAGCTGCGCGATCAGGTCGCCGATCCGAGCTACAAAAACGACTGGGGCTGGTACGACGACAGCGTGCTGGACGTGGTGTACGGCAAGTTCGTCGAGCTGTCCAAACAGCGCCAGCCGTTCTCGCTGTTCACCCTGACCGTCGATACCCATCACCCGGACGGTTTTATCTCCGCCGGCTGCAGCAAGAAAAGCTACGCCTGGCAGAACAAGGAAAACCGCTCGCTGAGCGCGGTAGCCTGCAGCCAGCAACACATCGCCGCGCTGATCGACAAAATCAAACGCTCGCCCTATTTCAGCAACACCGTGATCGTGGTGTCCTCCGATCATCTGGCGATGAACAACACCGCCTACGACATCCTGACCAAACAGAAGCGCCGCAATCTGTTCTTCATCATCGACGGCACCCGGCCGCTGGCGGAACAGCGCAACGAGAAACGCAGCACGCTGGACAACGGCGCCACGGTGCTGGACGTGATGGGCGGCGACAACTACATCGGCCTTGGCCGCAGCAGCCTGTCGGCGCCGTCGCTGTCTACGGTGTTCCTGAATATCGAAGAGAAGATCAATGGCTGGAAACCGGCGGTGATCAACCAGTGGGGCCTGCCGAACCGCATCAGCGACTACAGCGTGGATACGCGCCAGCGCAGCTTCAGCTTCTCCGGCGTCACCTACAAGGTGCCGTTCATCCTGCGGGTGGGCGATAACCGCATCGAACCGATGTTCAACGTCTACCTCTCCACCCCGCTGCGCAAACAGCTGGCCGGACTGGGGGCGGGGGAGAAATTCGTCTGGGTCGATAAATGCTACGAGATCGGCCGGGTCTGGGCGCCGCAGCTGGCGCTGAGCACCGACATCTGCGTGGCCTCCGGCACCCTCGCCTCGCCGCCGCAGATCGCGCAGGCCAGCGGCGAACGCTTCAACGGCAAGGTGAACTTCACCGGCCCGGCGGCGGACAGCGTCGCCGATTACCAAAACGCCGTCGCCCGCCTGCAGGTGGACGACGCGGCGGTGAAATACCGGGCGGACGCCATCGAGTTCATGCTGCCCGGCATGCCGGAACAGGTGAAGGCCATCACCGGCGTCTCCGCCGTCGAGGAATGGGGCCGCTGGTCCGACGCCAATCTGGCGCCGGCGGTCGACATCGATTACGTCGACCCGCTGCCGAAAAGCTTCGATCTGGTGCTGCGCGCCCGCGCCTACGGCAACAACGTCGGCGAACCGATTTCGGTGCGCGTCGGCGACGAAGAGCGCTTTGTGTCGCTCGGCGAACAGGACAGCACCGTCACCCTGCGCTTCGATAACCCGCGCGGCGCGCAGAAGATCAGCATTACCCCGCCGGCGCCGACCGAGCCGAAAGAGAACGCCAGCGGCGGCTTCACGCCGAAGAAGCTGGGCATCGGCCTGGTGTCGCTGAAGGTCGAAGCGGCCGCTCCCGCCTCCTGATCTCTCCGCCTTCACGGGCGCGGTAATTTCTTTGCCGCGCCCGTCATTTCAACCAAGCTTTTACGCCCTTCTTCGGCTAACCTGTGACGGTGAAACGCCGCCAATCCCGCCAGAGCCGGGACATCGAAGGAGAAAGTATGAGCTATGCCCCACCTCGCAGCGGCCTCAGCGCCGATCAGGCACTCGATCAACTGGAAGCCCTGTATGACGCCGCGGTAGACGCGCTGCGGCAGGCGGTCAGTGACTTTATCAGCCACGGCACCCTGCCGGATGCGCAAGCGCGCGCCGCCGGACTGTTCGTGTATCCCGAACTGCGCGTCAGCTGGGACGGGCAGCAATCCGGCCCGAGCAAAACCCGCGCCTTCGGCCGCTTTACCCATCCCGGCAGCTACAGCACCACCGTGACCCGGCCGCAGCTGTTCCGCCACTATCTGGCCGAACAGCTGGCGATGCTGGAACACGACTACGCCGCCCATATCGAAGTGGCGCCGTCGCAGCAGGAGATCCCGTTCCCTTATGTCATCGACGGCTCCAGCCTGGCGCTCGATCGTTCAATGAGCGCCGGCATCGCGCAGCATTTCCCCACCACCGAGCTGGCGCAGATCGGTGACGAGACCGCCGACGGCCTGTACCACGCCACCGACAACCATTTCCCGCTGTCGCATTTCGATGCGCTGCGCGCGGATTTCTCGCTGGCGCGTCTGCGACACTACACCGGCACGCCGGTGGAGCATTTCCAGCCGTTCGTGCTGTTCACCAACTACACCCGCTATGTGGATGAGTTCGTGCGCTGGGCCTGCGCCCAGATCGCCGATCCGGCCAGCCCGTACATCGCGCTCTCCAGCGCCGGCGGCACCTACATCACGCCGGAAACCAGCGCGCCCGAGCAAGCGGTGTCCGATCTGGCGTGGAAAAACCACCAGATGCCGGCCTATCACCTGATCTCGCGCACCGGCCAGGGCATCACGCTGATCAACATCGGCGTCGGCCCGTCCAACGCCAAAACCATCTGCGATCACCTGGCGGTGCTGCGCCCGAGCGCCTGGCTGATGATCGGCCACTGCGGCGGCCTGCGTGAAAGCCAGAAGATCGGCGATTACGTGCTGGCCCATGCCTATCTGCGCGACGATCACGTGCTGGATGCGGTGCTGCCGCCGGATATCCCGATCCCGAGCATCGCCGAGGTGCAGCGCGCCCTGTACGACGCCACCAAGATGGTCAGCGGCATGCCCGGCGAAGAGGTTAAACAGCGTTTGCGCACCGGCACCGTGGTCACCACCGACGACCGCAACTGGGAGCTGCGCTACTCCGCTTCGGCGCGCCGCTTCAATCTCAGCCGCGCGGTGGCGGTCGACATGGAGAGCGCCACCATCGCCGCTCAGGGTTATCGCTTCCGGGTGCCGTACGGCACGCTGCTGTGCGTCTCCGACAAACCGCTGCACGGCGAGATCAAACTGCCGGGCCAGGCCAACCGCTTCTACGAAGGGGCGATCTCCGAACACCTGCAGATCGGCATCTGCGCCATCGATTTGTTGCGCGCCGAGGGCGATCGTCTGCACTCGCGCAAGCTGCGCACCTTCAACGAACCGCCGTTCCGGTAACGGTGCTCAGGCCCGCTGCGGCGGGCCGTTTTTTCCTCAACGCACCAGCGCCAACGCGCGCTTCTCCTGGCTGCGGCCGCCGGCGATCGACAGCAACAGGTCTTTCACCAGCAGAGCCGGGGCGGACAGCGCCTGTTGGCTCGACATGCACAGTGACAGCGGCACCGACATCGTCGGCGCATTGATGCGCGCCATCCAGGCCTTGGCCGGGCCGATCATCGCGCGCGCTACCGATTCCGGCAGCACGGTCGCCCCTAACCCGCTGGCGATCGCGGCGCTCAGCGCGCCCGAGGATTCGATCTCCCCCACCACGTTGGCAGCCAGCTTGCGCAGCGCCATCGCCTCCTCCAGCTGGTTGCGCACCGCATCGCCCTCGCGCGGCAGGAACAGGTTCAGCCGCGCCACGTCCAGCAGCTCGACGCTGTTGCCGGGATGCGGCACCGCGCGCGTCGCCACCAGATAAAGATCTTCCCGCATCAATGCGATGGCGTGCAGCCCGGCGGGCATTTTGGCGCCGTAGACCATCGCCATGTCCAGCGTCTGGTTAGCCACCTGCCCGGCCAACGCCGCGCCGCCGTTTTCATGCAGGCTGAGCAGGATGCCCGGCTGCTGATCGCGCAGGGTCTGCAACAGCGGCAGCGCCAGCTGCGCCGCGGTGCTGCCCGACGCCAGCCCGAGCGACACCTGACCGCTCATCGCCTGTCCGGCGCTGTTGACCGCGCTCTGCGCCTGCTCGCACTGGCGCAGAATGGTCTGCGCGTGGGCATACAGAATGTTGCCGGCCTCGGTCGGCTGCACCCCGCGCTTGGTGCGGATCAGCAGCTGTTGCTTCAGCTCTCCTTCCAGCGTCGCCAACTGCTGGCTGAGCGCCGGTTGGGCGATGTGCAACACCTCCGCCGCCTGGGTCAGGCTGCCGATATCGACGATTTTCACGAAGTACTTCAGACGTCTGAAATTCATAGTGCCTCCAGCGAGCCGCTAAATTGAGAATGCCGAAATCCGGTCATGCAATCACAGCAAGATCCAGGCCAGAGTCGGTAAACGGCCGTGGAAGCGGGGTACAAGGCGGTAAATGGCCGTTCGCCGGGCGGCGCGCGCCACCGCGCAGGGCAACCGTTGCACCATCGGCAGGCAACGGCGCCGATCAACGGGCAATTCGGCGACGCTGCGCGCGGGATAAGCGACAAAAGCGAGAAAAAGCAGCAGGTTGGGCAATCTTGCAGCAAACGAACGCATCGGACGTCTTCACGCTTTACAAGCCGCAACCGCCCCGCTATTATTCGCCCCGTTCACACGATTCCTCTGTAGTTCAGTCGGTAGAACGGCGGACTGTTAATCCGTATGTCACTGGTTCGAGTCCAGTCAGAGGAGCCATATTTAGAGAAGCCCGCTCAGGGAAACCCGAGCGGGCTTTTTGCTATTCGGCACGGCGCGAGTCAGATATTTTCGGCGTTGCCGCCGTGCAAGTGGTGCCGAGTGCAGAACCCCAGGGCAAAGCAGAGAATAAAGACCAAAAAATACAGCACATCCGCCATAACCAGCGCCGCATGTACGCCTAAGTGGTCACAAATGGCCCGGTGACCACAAAGGTCAACATGGTGCCGACTGTTCCACAGGTCAGAATGAAATTCACCAGCTTGGGTGAGGAAACCCTCGTTTCGCACTGGGATATCACTCCCCGAGAGAATACCGGCGCCTGCGGGCATTGTTAACTTAAGATACAAAAGCTGTTTGGAGATAGCGGGTCAAGATCACCTTCTGTATTAATGCCCAGAGCGAGGAATACGGCTCTGTTAATCACGCTGCCAGCCTGACGAACCCTCACCACGATACAGCCAAGATAAACCATGAGATACAGTGCTTCAAGAGGCCCGTTTTACCACTTTGTCACCTGTTCTTTAACTGCATCGGTGACTTTAGATATCAGCGTGGGAGACACGTCCGTATCGTACATTTCCTTGAACGTGGCGACGATTTCGCGGGTGGTCATGCCTTTGGCATAGAGGGACCAAATCTGGATGTCCATCTGCTTAATACGCGTCTGGTGACTGAGGTTCAAAGGTATTTTCACAGTCACGCGGGGTGTTCAACTCGCTCTCGCCGTCATCACTCAGCAGCGTTTTTAACGAGTAGCCATTGCGGGTATTTGAGCTTTTTGGGGCGCGTTTTTCTCGTGTCCGAGGTGCTCGCTCAGTTCTGCATTGAGCGCCGTTTCGACGGTAAGCTTCGTCAGCATCCGGAAAAACTGGTTGAGGTCGGCTTCGGTTTTAAGGCCTTTGGCCAGTTCAGCAGCCAGTGCTTTGAGTTTATTTTCATCCATAATTTGCCTGTCTCCGTTGTGGGAATGAACATATCAAAAACAGGTAGATACACAATTTAAATTACAGCCTCTATTCGTACGACTTTGGCCGAGAAATTCTACGGCGACCGAGTGGCATTATATTTCACCCTCTTGCCTCACGCTTATATCCATATAGTTTACATGGTTATATTATCGTATAGCACATATAAACCTCCTCCCTTTAATACTATATCCTTTAAGCATTCAAATATAGCCAATAAATGGATGAACTCGCTTTTGTCTGACGGGATGAACATAGCTTAAATATGAATTACCCGGTGTAGCCTCCACCGTTAAAGATGTACATAACCCTTTAACTGTCTCAAGCGTAATTTGCCATAGAAATATTGATCTCATATTAGATATCCGAGTAATTTCCATTGATGCAACGACAAAGGGGTCTTTCGATTTTTTTTGGTATGTAGACACCCAGCGATTAAGCCTTGTGTTTTTCAACTCGTCACTCAAAAGATCGTAGTCGAACGTAACATAGTATTCAGTTGGATAAGCATCCGAAAGCCCGTCACACATAAACATCTGAACAATATTATATGCATAGCCATTGATCCGACTCGTTGCGTGTTTTCTCCATATTGGAATTTGCCTGCTAAGACTCCAGTCTTTTTCAATAAAACTAGCTAAATAAATAATCTTATTAGCAGACTGGAAATCAAGAATACCTTTATTGTTGTTCGTGATCCACGACTTAAGGCCATAAGGTCGTGGATAGGGGCAGCCGTTTTCCTGTAAAAATTCGTGACCTGATTCAGGGTGTAAAAGAGGTGGAATTGGTGATTGCCACATTGAGCGCCAGAGCAGCGTAGAAAAATTCAGAGGTGTCAGCTCAGCACGAGCAATGACTCTGCCAGCAACAGCACGGAGATGTTGTGCACTATATACTGCTAGAAGTTGATAACGTGGGTCAGATGTCAGCATAGCATAAATATCCATCACTACAGTCGTATAGTTAGATAATAGTACATGCTCTAAAATTACAATACCATAGTATATATTGTGTAACGTAACGACAGGCACAGATTTATAAACGCTCTGGCCTGTTTTCCGTTATCTTTGCAAAAACAGATGGCCTGTTGGCCAGGCTGACAAAAGTTGCGACATATGGCAATACGTAGATATAATCATACCACATCAATGTGCTATGACATGGAGTGTTCACTTTGAAAAAGTCAATGTTGTTCTGTTTGCCACTTATTTATTCATGCAATGTATATGCAAATAAAAACCTCTGCTCTGAAAAAACCTCAGCCAACAACGCCTTTAACAATGCCATCTTGGCTCAAGAGTGGTCAGCTAAGAAAACGCCTAAAAAAATCAGCATGCGTATAACCAGCAAGGATGACTATATCTCGGCTGATTCCCAGTTAGAATTTGATGACTGCGGTACCCTGCTGCATTCACGCGCTAAAAAAACCGTCAGGTCACAAATTAACAAGAGTACTTTAGTGATCCAGTTCAGCAGCACGCTTGATAAAAACCATAACAACTGGGATTACAGCTCAACATTTAACATGTTTATGATTGAGAATGGCAATGCCCGCCATGAGCTGATGGCGCAAGAAATCAGCGGCACCGTGCTCACCGATGAAGGTGGCCGAATCGTCCGATCGGAAGAGGCATCCGACCTGCTTATCAAGCAAAAGCACCAGTCAAGCAAGGCGGTAACAATATTTTTAGCCGATGACGCCGGGAGGTTGTCCGAGGCAAAACGCATTAGTACGCTGGGCAATGACAGTGGCAACACCGTTTATAGTCATGACGCTAAAAACCGTTTAATAAGAACACTATCAGGTACAACCACCGGAGATTTTACTTATGATAACGACGATAGAGAGTTAACCAGCAAAGAAGTGATGAAGTCCTTCACCACAGAAACGACCACAACTACCTGTAAAAGCTGGGATAAGTTTGGAAGATGCATTAATGCTCAGCAAAACATTTCAATTTTAATTAAAGACATGAAGAAAAACCGGGATAACGTCTACAACCACGTTGCAGAAATAAAGTATGACTATGTTTACTAGATTGTTATAGGGGGAATAGTTTCCCCCTATAACATGCGGCGTAGCTCAAGACGCAGAAACTTACCGGCGATAGAAAGCCGTTCCCTCAAAAGCTGCGTTTCGCCACCAGATAGGCGCCCGCCACCAGCAGCAGAGCGCCGAACAGCGCCGGCAGATTCTCGCGCAGCGCCGCCGGGCCGGCGCGGTAGACGTCCGCCAACAGCCCCATGCACAGCTGGCTGGCGACCAGGATCGAGATGGTGGCCGCCGCGCCCAGTTTTTGGTAGCCCAGGATGCCGGCGAACACGAACAGCGATCCCAGCAGCCCCGGCAACAGCATCCACCACCTGGCGGCGCCGGTCACTTCCGCCACCGCGCCGAGGCCGTTTTTGGCCAGCAGCAACCCCACCAGCAACAACAAACCGACGCTGGAGTTGATCACCAGCGTAATGAGGATGGTCGAAACGCTTTCGGTAATGCGCACCATCAGCAGATTCTGCACCACCAGCCCCATCCCGGCCGCGATCAGCAGTAACAGCATATTCATCGCCCTGTCTCCCGGGATCAGCGCGCGGGCGGCGTCGCCCGTTCGTCGAGTGTCAGCTGCAGGAACGTCAGATCCAGCCATTGGCCGAATTTGGCGCCCACCTGTTCCATGCGCCCCACCTCGCGGAACCCCAGCGCCAGATGCAGCTCAATCGAGGCCTGATTGCCGGATTCGATGCCGGCCACCATCACGTGCTTGCCGATTTCCCGCGCCCGTGCGATCAGCGCCAGCAGCAACGTCTTGCCAATCCCTGCGCCGCGATGCGCCTGATGAACATACACCGAATGTTCCACGGTATGGCGATAGCCATCCCAGGCGCGCCAGTCGCCGAACGACGCATAGCCGATCGCCTCGTCCGCGGCGTTCACCGCCACCAGCACCGGGTAGCCCGCCGCCTGGCGTTCGCCGATCCACGCCGCACGGTTGGCCGTATCCACGGTTTGTTCATTCCAGATGGCGGTGCTGTTCAACACCGCGTCGTTATAGATAGCGGCAATCGCCGCGCTATCGTTGAGCGTCGCATTTCGTATAATCATGGTTTACCCCGGCCAATTGTCCACTATAATACTACGATATGAATATTAAATTAGACAATCTAAATCAGCTGATCGGCGCGCGCATTCGCATTGAACGCGAGGCACGCCACTGGTCGCTGTCCGATCTGGCCGAACGGGCGGGCGTCTCACGGGCGATGGTGCATAAGATCGAGCGCGGCGAGAGCAGCCCGACGGCGATGCTGTTGGGCAGACTGGCGGGGGCGTTCGGCCTCAGCATGTCCAAACTGATCGCCCGGGCGGAAACGCAAGAAGGCCGGCTGCTGCGCCGGGAAGATCAACCGGTGTGGGTCGATCCTGAGAGCGGCTACGTGCGGCGCCACGTGTCGCCGCGCACCGATCTGCCGCTCGATCTGGTGCGCATCGAACTGCCGGCCGGCGCAGCGATCCCAATGCCGGCGTCGGTGTATGCCTTCAAGCGTCAGCTGATCTGGGTTTTATCCGGCGAACTGGTCTTTCTTGAGGGCGACGCGCGCCATGAAATGGCCGAAGGAGACTGCCTGGAGCTCGGCCCACCGGCGGACTGCCGCTTTGAAAACCAAAGCGATGAGGCATGCGTGTATATGGTGGCGGTGCTGAGCGCCGCCTGACGGCTCACCGGCGCTACCCCTGCGTCGGCTGGTTATAGCCGGCGTGGAAAAACTTCTCCGCCAACCGGCTGTCGCCGCCGGAGAAGAACTCGCTCATCGGCTCGCTGCCGAGGCCATAGGCGCGGCTGAGCTGCCCGGCCTCGAACGCCGCCCGGTTCTCGTCGCCGCAGCGCTGCGCCAAATGGTGGGCATAGCCGAGCACGAAACCGCGCTTGTAGTCGGAGCAAAAACGCGACAGCTCCGCCTCCGGCTTCAGGTTCTCCGCCTTTAACCCCGCCAACAGCCCTTTGCCAAAATGATCTCCCACGGGTTCCTCCTCACCACGCAATCGCTATATAACAAAATATATATCGAATGAGCGAACGAGAACATACTCCCTAAGTTTTACTCGCCGCATAAAAAAGGCCCGCCAAGCGGGCCTGCGAGAAAGCGGGCAATCACAGCGTGAAATTCAGCCCTTCGCTGACGGTCTTGCCGAGCGGCAGACGGCCCGACGGCGCTTCTTTCTCCTGCAGGAAATCCGGCAGGCGGGCTTTGTCGCCCGGTTTGCCGATCGCCACCATAGCGTGCACCGCATAGTCGTCCGGCAGCTGCAACGCCGCTTTGATCTTGTCGTGGTGAATGCCGCTCATGCAGTGGGTCAGCCAGCCTTTCAGATGCGCCTGATGCGCCAGGTTGGCCCAGGCCGCGCCGGTGTCGAACGCATGGGTCGGGTTGTCCACCAGCCGCTCGCCGTTCAGGCTGGTGGTTTTGGAGACGATCACCACCAGCGCCGAGGCGTGTTGCGCCCAGCCGCGGTTGAAGTCGATCAGGAACTCCAGGTAGTTCTCCCAGCTGTCGGAGCCGTGCTTGCTGTAGGCAAAGCGCCACGGCTGAATGTTGTAGGCCGAAGGCGACCAGCGCGCTGCTTCAAAGAAGCTCAGCAGCGTTTGATCGTCGATGGCGTCGTTGGTCATCGCGCGCGGCGACCAACGCTCGATAAATTGCGCGTCAATCGGGTAATCGGAGATTCTTGGCTGGCTCATGATAGGTTCTCGCAGTGAAGTAAAAACAAAAGTTCGCTGATATTCCCACAGCTTAGGACGGTAAAACTTTTATTTCGTGCCATTGTCCTGCGGCAATTCCTGCCGCAGCCAGGCCAGAAACGCCCTGACCGGCGGATGCCGCTCGCGCCCCGGGGCGCACAGCACGCTGTATGCGGCGCCCGGTACGCGCACCTCCGGCCGGTACGCCACCAACAGACCGTTGTCCACCATCTCGGACACCATCACCGAGCTGGCGAGCACCCATCCCTGCCCGGCCACCGCCGCCTGCAGGGCGTAATGCTCCTCGTGATAGCTGCGCATCGCCGCATGGCGCTGCCACCAGTCCACGCCGGCGGCCCGGCACCAGTCATGCCAGCCGCTGTCGTACAGCGCCGAATCCCCCCACTTGACGGTGATCAGCACCGGGTTTTCCGGTTCGGCGGCGGCCAGCCCCGGCGCGGCGTAGACGCCAAAGCTTTCCTCCAGCCGCGCCGCCTGATGCAGCGCGGGATAATGCGCGCGGCTGTAGCGCACCGCCACATCCACGCTGGCGTCCTGCTGCAGGTCGATCACCTCGGCGCAGGCCTCCAGGCGCACCAGATAGTGCGGATGCGCCTGGTAGAAACGCCCCAGGCGCGGCACCAGCCACAGCGCCGCGAACGAGTGCGTGACCGAGACGCACAGCGAGCCGCTGCTGGGCTGCGGCCGCAGACCCTCAAGCGTGGCGGCGACGTCCAGCAGCGCGCCATGCACTCCGGTAAACAGCGTTTCGCCCTTCGCCGTCAGCCGCACGCCGCGCGGCACCCGCTCGAACAGCGCAAAACCCAGCTGCTGTTCCAGCGCCTTGATCTGGTGCGAAATCGCCGTCGGCGTCACCGCCAGCTCGGCCGCCGCCAGCTTGAAGCTGCGCAGGCGAGCGGCGGATTCAAAGGTGCGTAACGCGTTGACGGGCAGCGTGGCGAACATGGCGAAGCCTCTTGGGATGAGTTGAGTTCATCCTGGCAGAAAAACCGTCATTTGTCGCCTGCGGACGCTTGCCTCTAAATTAAGGCTGAGTTCACTTCACACCAAGGAACATGACATGAATACAACTCATCAATCCAAACGCCTGGTGGTGCTGGTCGGCAGCCCGCGCCGCGACGGCAACAGCGCCACGCTGGCGCAGGCGATCATGGCGGGCGCCGCCGAAGCCGGCACTTCCGCCAGCCTGCATTTTCTCGACGATTACCTGAGCGGTTTCCTGAGCGATGAACGCCATACGCCGCCGCCGACCGATCGCTACGCCGAGCTGTTCCTGGAGCACTTCCTGCCGGCCGACGGCGCGGTATTTTGCACGCCGATTTACTGGTACGGCATGTCGGCACAAACCAAGGCCTTTTTCGATCGCTCGTTCAGCTTTTATTCCAACGTCTACCCTCAGGCGGAACAGGTGCACCAACGCATGAGCGGCAAACGCATCGGGCTGGCGGTGGCGTCGGAAGAAACTTATCCCGGCGCGGCGCTGGGCATCGTGCATCAGATCCAGGAGTTCAGCCGCTACACCCATTCCGCCTTCGTCGGGCTGGTGCACGGCGCCGGCAACCAGCGCGGCGAGATCGCCCGCGATCCGCGCAACCCGCTGCGGGCCGCCCGCGAGTTGGGGCGCGAGTTCTTCACCCGCCCCTACTCGGATTATCAGATGGACAGCCCGCGCAGCACGCAGGTTTGGACGGAATAGCCTCGGCCTCAACCGCCACTGCCGATTTGCCAGATAAAGGTCGGCGTATGGCGGTTAATTTCCCAGTCACCGATATTGCGCGCCTTGTAGATCACCGGATTATGTGAAGAGAGCGTGCGCGCATTGCGCCAGTGGCGATCCAACGCCTTGCCGGTACGGGTATCTGAAGCGCCGAGCGCATTGAACAATTCACCGGCGGCGCGCTGCACCCACTCCCCGGCGATGACCTGCGCCCTGGCGGCGTCCAGCTCCGCCGTCACGTTAAGCGCCTGCAGCAGCGCTTCATCGCCGGATCGATGCGCCTCGTAAGCCTGCTGCAGCGAGGAAGTCGCTTTTAGCACCGTCGCCTCAACCGCATAGGCCCAGGCGCTGATTTGCCCCACCACCTGCTGGATCTGCACGTCGTCCTTCACCCAACCGGCGTTGCCGTGGCTATAGATCCTTTTACGTTGCCTCACGCCCTCGCCGACGTCTCGCAGCACCGCGCGGCCGATCCCCGCCAGCGTCGCCAGCAACACATGCTGATAGAACGCAGTTTGGTAGCGGAAGCGCTCGGCAAAATCATAGACGTGCGCCTGCTCGACCCGCGCATCAATAAAACGCGTGGTGCCGCTGCCGGTAGTGCGTTGGCCAAATCCGTCCCAGTCGTCGTCACGCTCTACGCCCGGCTGGGCGACGTTCACCAAAGCGATCACCGGGCCGCCGCTGTCGCTGCGCTCGGCATACACGTCGATCCAATCGGCAAACAGACTGCCGGTGCTGTAAAATTTCTCGCCGTTGAGCGACCAGCCGTCGGCCTGCGGCGTTATCCGGGTATTGACCTGCCCCAGCTTCACGCCGCCGATCTCGGTCCAACCGCTGCCGACCAGCTCGCCGTCGAGAAAGCGTTCGAACCAGCGATCGCGCTCCGGGCCGTCCGGCGCGTTCAGCCGATCTTCCACGAAGGCGAAATGCGCCCGCAGCGCCTGCGGCAGGTTAGAGTCCGCCTCCGCCAGTTCGGCCAGCAGTTCGAACAGCTGCGGCAACGAAGCGCCGTCGCCGCCCTTTTCACGCGGGAGGCGCACCCTGCCGAACCCCGCCTCTTTCAGCCAACGGATCGGTTCATGCGGCAGCGTGCGCGACAGCTCGCGCTCCACCGCCCCGGCGGCGATTTCGGCGAAGATCGGCCGAAAACGCGCGGCCAGCTGTGCGTAGTCTGCTCCGGTGGATAACAGGTGTTGCGTCATGTCAGTGTCCTCTGTGGTTAAGCGCGATCGGCCAGATCGTCGATATCGCGCGCCGTCGGTTCAAAGCGAATGATCAGCAGGAAGACGATGGGGATCGCCGCCGCCAGTGAAACAATCCAAAACATGTCGGTGCCGAAGCGCGCCTGCAAAATCGGCAGAATAAACAGCGCCAGCGCGCTGCCGATACCGGACAGCGAACGGCCGAAACCGACGCCGGTGGCGCGGATCGGCGTCGGGTAAGAGAGCGCCGGGTAAATCATCATCTGCGCGCCGGGGCCGAATCCTTCGGCGAACAGCCATAGGCCCAACATCAGGATCGCCAGCCCAACGCCGAACGCCGCCTGCGGATGTCCGATCAACGCCAGGGCAATCAGCGCGATAAACTGCAGCGCGAATCCGGCGATCGCCACGTGGCGCGACGGATACTTCCATGCCAGACGCATGCCGAGCAGGCCACCGGTAAAAGCGAACAGCACGTTCAGCCCAAGCGAAGCGGAGATAGTTTCAAACACCCCGGCGCCGAGAAACTGCGCCAGAATCGACGGCAGAAAGAAGGCGATGGCGGTGTATTCAAAGGAAATGCAAACGTTCATCACGCTGGCGACCAGAGTGCGCTCGCGGTACGGCTTGCGGAACAGCACGCGGAAGCTGACCTTCGGCGGCGCCGCCGGTTGGGCGGCGTCAGGTTCCGCCTCATGGGCGGCAATGCCGTATGACTCGCGCAGGATGCGCGCCGCCTCTTTCAGATCGCCCTGGTTAGCGGCCCACAGCGGCGACTCGTTCATAAACTTGCTGCGCACCATGATGATCAGCAACGCCGGCACGGCGCCGAAAATCAACGAGGCGCGCCACAGCCAGTTCGCATATTCGGCCGGCAATAGAAAATAGAGCGCAAAGATGATCAGAAAACACACCGACGAAGCGGCGTACCACATCGGGCACCAGGCCGCCAGGCGCGACGCCTTGTTGGCCTTGCCGGTGAATTTGGAGAATTCGGCCAGATAGGCCATCGCCACCGGCAAATCAATGCCGACGCCGATACCCATCAAAAAGCGCGCGCCGATCAGCACCCAGACGTTGGGCGCCAGCCCGGCGGCGATGGCGGAAACCACAAAAAACAGCATATCGGCCATAAACACCTGATAGCGGCCGTACTTATCGGTCAACCAGCCGCCGACCAGGTTGCCGAGAATGGTCCCAACCATGATCGAAGAAGTTACCACCCCGGTCAGCAGCGGGCTGAGGCTGAATTCACGCACCACGTCATCGATGCCGTAAGACAGCGTGGTCAGGTCATAGGCATCGAGAAAAACACCGCCCAGCGCCAACAGCACGATCATGCGCGCATGGGTATTTTTCTCGCTGCGCTGGTTAATCAAACGCGCCACATCGCTGGCCGAGCCGATGGGCGCAGATAACGGCGGCGCGGTATCGATATTTAAGGTACTCATAGCTTCCTCGTTGTAATTGGCAGGTGACACCTCGTTTATAGGGTGAAAAAATTACGCCGACAAACAACAATTTCTTCTATAAATATCATTAATATCAATAAATTAAACACCGTTACGGCGTAACAAAAACGCCGGATTAACGCGCGTTAATCCGGTCTTTATCACGGTCATTTCGGGCGGGGATTATTCTGCCGAGACCGGCACCAGCACGCCTTTCACCCGCGGGTCGTCGGTGCTTTTCAGCCACGCCTGCAACCTGGGATCGGCAAACGCCCGCTGCAGCTTGCGAATATTTTCGTCCTGCAGATAGGGCGTGCCAATCACCAGCTGCGAAGCGAAGGTTTTCGGCGCCGGTGGGAACAAGATGCCCTTCTCACGCGGCACCTTGCCGGCGTCGAACTGCGACACATAGCCAATGGCCGCATCTACCGAATTCAGCGCGCGCGGCATGGTCAGCAAATCCAACTCCGTGAAGTTAAAATGGCGCTTGTTCTCGCGAATGTCTTTCAGCCTGGCGGTGCGCGCCTCGATCGCCGGATCCAGCCCGATCAGTCCAATGCGCTGCAGCAGCCACAACGCCTGCCCCTGATTGGCGCCGTCGTTGGGCACCACGATCTCCGCGCCGTCCGGCAACTCGGCGATCGACGTATAGCGGTCGGAATAAATGCCAAACGCCCACTGAAACACCGGCAGCGTCGGGGTCAGCTTAAAACCGTTGGCATCCACCACCTGCTTTAGCCACCACTGGTGCTGGTAGATCGTGGCGGCGTACTGCCCCTGCGCCACCGCACGATCGGCCTGCACCGGATCCTGCAGGCCAACCGCCTCCAGCCTGAGGCCGTAATCCGGCGCGATATGTTCGCCGACGTACTCGATCACCCGCTGCTCTCCGGCCATCGCCGGCTCAAAGTGCACTTTCAGCGTGCTGCCGAACTGCACCGTCTGCTGCTGGCGGGCGCTGAAGTGCCAAACCGCGGCGGCGATAATCGCCACCGCCGCGATACCCACCGGCCACGGCCAGCGTTTCTTCTTCACTATCTCAAAATCGTGATTAGGCATGATTAAAAGGTTTCCTGATGATGACGCAACGCGGCGACCAAGCGGTCACCAATAAACTGAATCAGTTGAATCGTGGCGATCAGCACCACAATGGTGGCGATCATGATGTGATTGTCGAAACGCTGGTAGCCGTACACCACCGCCAGATAGCCGATGCCGCCCGCGCCAATGGTGCCGGCGATGGCCGAATACTCGATCATCGAGATGACGTTCAGCGTGATGGCGGCGACGATCGCCGGCAGCGCCTCGCTGAGCTGCGCGCGGGTGACTATCTGCCAGATCGAACCGCCGGACACCAGCCCCACCGCCGTCACCTCCGGCGGCAGTTCACGCAGCGCGTTCTCCACCAGCCGGCCGAAGAACGGAATGCCGGCGACGATCATCGGGATCACCGCCGCCGGAATGCCGATGGTGGTGCCGGTCAACCAGAAGGTGAACGGAATAATCGCCGCCATCAGCACCAGAAACGGCAGCGAACGGCCCATATTCACCAACCAGCTCAGCGCGCGATTCAGCGCCGGGCGCGGAAACAAGCCGCGCGATGAGGTGTTGAACAACACCACGCCGACGGCGCCGCCGATCGCCACCACAAACAGCATCACGATGCCGACCATCAGCCAGGTTTCGCCGTAGGCCGGCAGCATCAACCGATGGATCTCGCGCCAGGGTGTGTCCTGGCTCATCACGCTGTCAGACAGATTTTTCATACCGCCTCCCGCAAGGCCGCCGGCTGTTCCAGCACCTCGGCAAGAATGCCCAACCGCCGCAGCTCGCCCTGCAGTTCAGCCGCCGAACGCGAAACGCCGCCAAAACGCACCGCAATCTCCAACCGCCCGGCCAGGCTGCCGCCCACCACTTCAACGTGGCCGCCCAGCAGATCGATCTGCAGGTCGAGTTGGCGGCTGATGCGGCTGATCCAGTCGGAGGCCGCCGGCTGACGGGCGGAATAGGTTACCTGCAGCCGCAGCGCGGCGTCGGACGCCAGCGTCTTCAGCGGGAACAACCGGCGGCCCAGCGAGGAATCGGGCGCCGCCAACAGCTCGCGCACCGGCCCTTGCTGCACAATCACGCCGTCGCGGATCTCGGCCACCGCGTCGGCGGCGTCGCGCACCGCATCCATCTCGTGGGTGATCAGGATGATCGACAGGCCATACCGATCGCGCAGCTGTTTAAGCAGGCTGAGAATGGCCCCGGTGGCGTCCGGATCCAGCCCGGAGGTGGCCTCATCCGCCAGCAGCACCGACGGATTCAGCGCCAGCGCGCGGGCGATGCCGACCCTTTGGCGCTGGCCGCCGGACAGCTGCGCCGGGTAAAACGCCGCCTTGTCCGCCAACCCCACCGCCGCCAGCAGGCTCTTTACCCGCTTGTCGATATCGCGCGGCACCACGCCCAGATAGGTCAACGGCAGCGCCACATTCTGCCAGGCGGTTTTGCGCTGCAGCAGCGCGGAAGACTGGAACACCGTGCCTATCGCCCGCCGCTCCCTGCGCAGCGCCTCGCCCGCAAGCCGCGACAAGTCCTGGCCGTTCACCCGGATACTGCCGCTGCTCGGCCGTTCCAGCAGGCTGATGCATTTCGCCAGCGTCGATTTGCCCGCCCCGCTGGGGCCGACCACGGCGGTAATCGATCCGGCCGGCACCTGCAGCGAAACGCCCTTCAGCACCTCAATCCGTCGCCCATCCGGCGCGCGGTAAGCCTTGTGCAATCCTTCAATCTCTATCATCGCATCCTCACTTGACGCTCAGTGCATCGGCCAAGGGCGCGCCGGCCGGCCAGCGGTAGCCCACCGCCGGGTGCGGCTCCGCCAGGCGCGGCCCCTGATTGAACAATTTTTCTCGCAGAGTGCCCGCCGTGTAGTCGCGCTTGTACGCTCCGCGTTTTTGCAGCTCGGGGACAAGCAGTTCCACCACGTCGGTGAAGGTTTCATGGGTAACGGCGTAGGCCAAATTGAAACCGTCAACATCCGTTTCCTCCACCCACGCCTGCAGTTCGTCGGCCACGGTTTGCGGGCCGCCCACCAACAGCGGGCCGAAACCGCCGATGCCGACCCATTCGGCGATGCCCTGTACGGTCCATTCACGGCTGGGATCGGCGCTGGAGAAAGTTTCCACCGCCGACTGAATGGCATTGGTGTGCAGATGCTTCAGCACCTGATCCGGCTGATACTGACCGAAATCGATGCCGGTCCAGCCAGACACCAGCGCCAGCGCGCCTTCGTAGCTGGTATAGGATTTGTATTCCCGCCATTTTTCCTGCGCCTGTCGGTCAGTTTCACCGACGATCACCGTCTGCAGGTTGAAGATCAGAATGCTGCGCGGGTCGCGCCCGGCCTCGGCGGCGCGGCGGCGGATATCGGCCACGGTTTTTTTCAGCAATGTTTTCGAAGGAGAAGCGACAAACACGCATTCGGCGTGCTCCGCGGCAAACTGCTTGCCGCGGCTGGAAGCGCCGGCCTGATACAGCACCGGCGTGCGCTGCGGCGAAGGCTCGCTCAGGTGAATGCCCGGCACCTGGAAGAACTCGCCTTTGTGGTTGATCGGATGAATTTTCGCCGGATCGCTGAAGATGCGCCGCTGACGATCGCGCAAAATCGCGCCGTCTTCCCAACTGCCCTCCAGCAGCTTGTAAACCACCTGCAGGTATTCATCGGCGTAGTCGTAGCGCGCATCGTGATCGGTCTGCGCCCGGTGGCCAATATTGCGCGCGCCGCTCTCCAGGTAAGAGGTGACGATATTCCAACCGATGCGCCCCTTGGTCAGGTGATCAAGCGTCGACAATCTGCGGGCGAAAGGATAAGGGTGCTCGAATGACAGCGAGGCGGTCAGCCCGAAGCCGAGATGTTCGGTAACCAGCGCCATCGGCGTCACCAGCGCCAGCGGATCGTTAACCGGCACCTGCGTCGCCTGGCGGATCGCCGCGTCGCCGCTGCCGTTAAGCACGTCGTAAATCCCCAGCACGTCGGCGATAAACAATCCATCGAACTTGCCGCGTTCCAGCAGGCGCGCCAGATCGGTCCAATATTCGAGATCCTTATACTGCCAGGAACGGTCGCGCGGGTGCGCCCACAGCCCCGGCGACTGATGGCCGACGCAGTTCATATCAAAAGCGTTAAGACGAATTTCACGTTGCGATGACATAGCGAGCTCCACAATTATCTGCCGGCCGCGGGCGAAGCCGGGCCGGATGGGGGGTCTTAGGGTGTTAAAAACGGGAATGGACGATCAGTTTGCAGCCGGACATCGCGCCAACAGGTATTGCGCGACGCTTTGGGCGTGTTCCGCCACCTGCGGCAGCCCCATCAGTTCGCCGAAGCGGCCGCGCGCCGCCGGGCCGGCCACCAGCAGGCGCGGGTTGGCAAGGCCGTCGCCGCCGATCGCCTGGCTGTCGGCATTGACCCACAGCCCCAATCCCAGCGGATCGGCGCGCAGCGCCCCCTGCTCAGCCAGCGAGCTGAGCAACGGGCTGGCGGCGATCAGGCCGGCATGAGCCGGACCCGTAGCGATCAGCAGCCGCTGCGCCTGCAGCGCCCGCTCTGCGCCCTGGCGCGGCAGAATCGTCAAGCGCACGCCCTGCGGCGAGGGTTCCGCCCGCCGCAGACGAGCGGCCAATACCTGCAGCGTGCCCGCCGCCTGTTGCTCCGTCAGCAGCGTGCTCACCTGCGGCGCAATGCGATAGCGGTGCACGTCCCAATAGGCGCGCAGATGCCGCAGAAAGCGCTGCTGTTCGGTCAGCGTCAATGCTTGCCACAGATGCTGCCCCTGGGCGCGCACCCCGTCCAACACCGCCTGCCACGGCACCCGTTGCCCAGCGGCGCGCGCCACCTCAAGGCGCACCTGCCGCACCCCGTCACGCAGTCCGGATGGCGGGGTAAACGACCACGTCGGGTACTCCCCTTCGGCATTGGCACGCGGCAACAGGCCGTGACGAGAGAACGCGGTAATCGGCCCGCGATGCCCGCGGCGGTGCAACGCCGCCACCGCATCGGCCATCGTCAGCCCGCTGCCGACGATCGCCAACGATTCATCGGGTTCAATCTCATCCAGCGCCCCCTCCGCCCAGGGATTGGCGATCAAACGCGCGTCACGCGTCAGTTCCGGGGCAATCTGCCGCGGCAGCGCGGGCGGCGGATGGCTGGTCGCCAACACCACATAGTCGCCCCACAGCCGTTCGCCGCCGGCGGTGATGACGGATGCGCCCTGCGCCTGCGGCTGCAGGTGCTGCGCCCGATCGCGCAGGTGCCGCAAGCGGGCCTGGCCCGACTGCGCCGCCTGATGAAAACGTTCCTCGACATAGCGGCCGAAGGCGCCGCGCTGCGGATAGGCTTTACCGTCGCGCCACAACGCCTGCGGATCGGCCGCCAGCCCGCCGCCCTCGCGGAACCAGCGGTCAAAATCCCCCGCCGGTTCATCCGCCAGCTGCATCCTATCGGCCGGGACGTTGATGCGGTGAGTCGGCTCGGTGGTCGAATACGCCACGCCATAGCCCGGCGCGGCGCGCGGTTCGATCACCGTGATATCCACCGCTCCGCGCGCCAGCTGGATCGCCAGCGCCGCGCCGGTGAAACCGCCGCCGATAACGATAATATGGGCACGCTTCGCCATCAGCCCTCCCGCTGCGCCGGGGCGGGACGACGATCGCCGCCGATGGTTTCGCCAAACGGGCCGGTATTGATCGTGCGAGCCGTCTGATGAGCCGACTGCGCCAGCGGCAGCAGCGGCATCACCAGCTCGGCGAAGCGGTGAGCCTCTTCCAGATGCGGATAGCCGGAAAGGATGAAATTGTCGATGCCCAGCGCCTGATACTCGCGTATGCGCGCCGCCACCTGCTGCGGGTTGCCCACCAATGCGGTGCCGGCGCCGCCGCGCACCAGGCCGACGCCGGCCCACAGGTTGGGGCCGATGCGCAGACTCTCGCGCGAGCCGCCGTGCAGCTCGCTCATGCGGCGCTGGCCGGTGGAGTCCATGCGAGCAAAGATCTGCTGCGCCGCCGCGATGGTGTCGTCATCCAGATGCGCGATCAGTCGCTCGGCCGCCGCCCAGGCTTCGTCTTCAGTTTCGCGCACGATAACGTGCAGGCGAATGCCATAGCTGAGTTTACGCCCCTGCCGCTCGGCGCGCTGGCGCACCGCCGCCAGCTTTTCCGCCACCTGAGCCAGCGGCTCACCCCAGGTCAGGTAGGTGTCGATCTGCCCGGCGGCGATATCGATCGCTTCCGGCGATGAGCCGCCGAAATAGAGCGGCGGGCCGTTTTCCTGCACCGGCGGGAACAGCAATTCGGCGCCTTCGACGCGAATATGCTTACCGCTGAAGTCCACCTTCTCTCCTTTCAACAGCCGTTGATACACCGTGAGAAATTCCTGAGTCACCTCGTAGCGTTCGGCATGGCTGAGGAAGATGCCATCCCCTTTGTTTTCCACCGGATCGCCGCCGGTTACCACATTGATCAGCAGCCGTCCGTCCGACAGCCGATCCAGCGTCGCCGCCATGCGCGCCGCCAGGCTCGGCGGCTGCAGACCGGGGCGCACCGCCACCAGGTAGCGCAACCGGCGGGTGATCGGCGCCAGCGCCGCCGCCACCAGCCAGGAATCCTCGCAGCTTTTACCGGTTGGGATCAGCACGCCGTAATAGCCGAGGTTGTCGGCGGCCAGCGCTACCTGCTGCAAATAAGGCAGGTCCACCGGGCGCCCGCCCTGCGCCGTGCCCAGATAGCGGCCGTCGCCGTGGGTCGGCAGAAACCAGAAAACGTTGATGCGATCTTTCACTGACTCAGTCATTTATGCCTTTCCTATATAACTATTTTCAGTATTTATCGATAGAAAAACTTTGCTTGGTTATAAAAAGAAAAGCAGGATGCATGCCACATTGCAGATTTTAAAAAACCAATACATATCAATAGATTGATGAGATATCGACGTAAAAACACTGCTGCATTGGCAGCAGGCGGCGGCGGAAGGCTGTTGCCAATGCAGCACCGTGCGCCTTTTATCCTCTCGCGGCTGCTCATTGGCTGGGATAAGATTTTTTCCCCATCGTCGTCAGACAGGAGACGCCCATGTACGATCCTCAACCGTTCGCCGCCGACAAGCCGGTGCTGATCGATCCGGCGTCGCTCGCTCTGCAAAGCGTGCTCGATCGGCTGGCTCCCACCGACGCCACCGTGCTGATCGTCGGTGAAACCGGCACCGGCAAAGAAGTGGTGGCGCGCTATCTGCACCACCACAGCGCGCGCCGCCATCAACCTTTCCTGGCGGTCAACTGCGGCGCGCTGACGGAAAGCCTGGCGGAAGCCGAACTGTTCGGCCATGAGAAAGGCGCCTTCACCGGTGCCGTCGGCACTCATCAGGGCTGGTTCGAAGCGGCGGAAGGCGGCACCCTGCTGCTGGACGAGATCGGCGAGCTGAACCCGTCGCTGCAGGTCAAGCTGCTGCGCGTGCTGCAGGAGCGGGAGATCACCCGCGTCGGTTCGCGCAAACCGCTGAAGATCGATGTGCGGGTCATCGCCGCCACCCACGTCGATCTGGCCGGCGCGATTCGCCAACGGCGGTTCCGTGAAGATCTCTATTACCGCCTGAACGTGGCGGCGGTGACGTTACCGCCCTTGCGCCAGCGGCCGGACGATATCCCGGTGCTGGCCAGACATTTTCTTGCGCTGTACGCCCACCGTCTGGAACGGCCACTGCCGCGGTTGACGGAGGAAGCGCAGCAGGCGCTGCTGGACTACCCTTGGCCTGGCAACGTGCGCGAGCTGGAGAACACGCTGCATAATGCGGTCTTGCTGAGCCAGGAGGGGGCGATCGCACCGCAGCAACTGCAGCTCACCCATCGCCTGACGGATAACGACGGCGGCGACGACGCCATCGACCGCTTTGTGCAGCGGCAGTTGCAAGGCGACAGCGCACAGCTTTACCAACGGGTGCTGGATGCGCTGGTGCGCAACGCCTTCGAACGCAGCGGCGGCAACCAGTTGCAAGCGGCGTCGTTGCTCGGCGTCAGCCGCAATACCCTGCGCACCCATTTGGCACATCTTGGTCTGATCAAACCGCGCCGTCGCAGCGCCGGCGCACCCGCACATTCACCGGCCATCGCCGCAGCGTCTCTGCCCGAACGCGAACTGCGCATCGGCTATCAAAAGTTCGGCAACCTCGGGGTGCTCAAGGCGCGGCAAAGCCTGGAACAGCTCTTCGCCACACAGCGCATCAGCGTGTTGTGGAGCGAGTTTCCCGCCGGGCCGCAGCTGCTGCACGCGCTCGACGGCGATGAGATAGACTTCGGCACCACCGGCGAAGTGCCGCCGATCTTCGCCCAGGCACAGGGCAATGCGCTGGTGTACGTCGGTTTTGAGCCGCCGGCGCCGCAGAGCGTGGCGATGGTGGTGCCGCAAGACAGCCCGATACGCAGCGCCGCCGATCTGCGCGGCAAACGCATCGCGCTTAACAAAGGCTCCAACGTGCACTATTTATTGCTGCAGATGCTGGACGAACAGGGATTGACGTTGAACGACGTGCGTATCGTCTACGCGCCGCCGAAGTATCCGCTGTCGGCGACCGACCTGCAGGCGGTGGACGCCTGGATGATGTGGGATCCGCTGCTCAGCGACGCGCAGCGCAACGGGGAACTGCGCGTGATCGCCGACGGCACCCAGCGGGTGCTCAATCAGCAATTCTACCTGGCGCGCCGCGGCTTCGCCGAGCGTTCGGACGATCTGTTGCGGCCGCTGATGCAGGCGCTGCAGCACACCGGCCGTTACATCGCCGCGCAGCCGAGAGAAGCCGCTCGTCACCTTTCCAACGAACTGGGGCTGGCGAGCGCCTCACTGGAACTCGCGCTGTCGCGCCGCAGCCATGATGTTCGCGCCATGGATTTACAGGTGATCCGTCAGCAGCAAAGCATCGCCGACCGCTTCTACGCCCTCGGGCTGCTGCCCAGAGCGATCGCCGTGCGCGAGGCGGTCTGGCCGCGGGGATCTTAGCCTGGCTTCGAGGGGGAGCAGCATCGGTCGCCCTTTCGCCTCTCCACGCAACCCCATACCGCCGCCGGAACCGAGCGGTAAGGCCAATGCCGCAAAGACATTTTTAGGTAAAATATACCGCCGATGTCAGTGCTAGGATTAATTCGCTATCATTTTATGTGCACTTTCAATTAACGTTACCCTGTTATTTTCGCATTCGCCGGTCGTCATGACCGGCTTTTTTATTTCTCCGTCTCACCGGCCAAAAAATATCGCTTTTTGGTAAAAAAAAACGCGCCAGGTAGGGTTACATAGGAACTGCATGACCTTATTTCCCGTATAGGGGTCGTGCATCTCAGAGAGATTGTCGATGTTTCATTGGCCGGCGTTAATCGCCGGCTTTTTTTATCTTCATTTTATGACGCCCGCGTTGCGCAGGCCCCCCGTCTTATTGCCAGAGAGGATGCGCGCACGCCGGGTCTATTGTTCCGTGAGATAACACTTTTCGGTAAATAACCCCCCCCAACGCGCGCTATTATTTAATTGTAGTGTTGTCATACCTATTGAATACCCCATGCTTACCGACCCTCGCGGTCGGTTTTTTTTCTTCCTCGCCAACCGTTCCGTTGGTTGAAGCAGGCTTATGGGGCGTTGACAGGTGGACGCCATCAAAATATCGATGACATAACCAAAGCTTTCCGTTGTAATCAGGCAACCCTCTGCCGCGTGCGATAAAAAAAGCTCATTTTATCGGGATGAAATACCACATGCTGACGTTTTCCTTTTCACCTGGACAGTGATCGTGGATTTTAAAGATTACGCTTTGCGTGATGAAGATATCCAGAGAAGCCAACACCCCCTCATAGAGCGATAGGATGAACTCGTTTTCACTCATCTTTTTTTCTTTGCGCCTGATCGCAATGTACTTTGCCGATGCGTTGTACAGGCTACAGGTTATTGGATTCTTTACGTTTACCTTCATCTGCCCCCGGCTGATTACTGGCGAAAGCAGTTGCACGATCCTTTTTTTCTCGTAATACTCATGCAAATTCAAGTACACGATGCTGCTGGGGAAAGGCTCTTTATCGAAGCCAATAATCGGTTGGTAATTGAGAAAAGGCCAATCGCGCAGGGTTCTGAATGTTCTCGGCGGGCAACCGAACTGATTTGAAAACGCACGGCTAAATGATTGCTGAGAACTAAATCCAGAGAGCAACGCGATTTCATAGATCTTCATATCGGTACATTTCAGCAATAACGTCGAGCGGCTTAGTCTGCGCTTTCTGATATAGGTCCCTATCTTCATCCCTTCATACAAATAGAACATCCGTTGTAAATGCCCGATGGAATACCCTGACTTAATGGATAACGCCCTTATTGATACATGGCTTTGTGTATCAATGGCTTTTTCAATGATAGCGATTATCTCATCTAAAATATTGCGTCTGAACTTGTTAGAACAATCCATAGTAAAGCCTGTCATCTTGCTATTTTTATTATTGAATGCATCCCTCTTCTTGCAGAACCAAAATCTGCCCGACTTGCTTTCTTTCGAAGAATGGCATTCCCATACCCGTTCAAATATATCCACGTATCACGTTGCACAAAAATCATTTCCAGGGTGAAAGATGCCGATTCACCTCTCGCACAAGATGAGATTCGCAAAGAAGTCGTGTGGAAAAACGCTGATAAACCACGAGCGCCAAGACAGAAAAACGCAGGCCACAGCCAGAAGATAAATAGCAATCACTATTTTTCGCGAAAATACCCCCCCATATTCCTCCCTGAATGTCATTAGCCTTGATGCCCCCTTGAATTAACCATTATTTAATTTCACAATCCCCTGCCGGGCCTATTTTCCGCTTCCCCCTACTCTTAAACATAGAATAGTTAATTATTTCGATTCGAAAAGATGTTACTGTCAATAAATTGGCAGCCATATAGTGTTTTTATCTATCAATGAGCAAAAATTGTGCTCCCATCAGCTTGGTTCATTCATATAAATTAATAAAAATCAACAAATTAATATACTTAAAATGTATCCATACACTTTCTACTTCTTCGCCATACGCTGCTATTTGATAAATGACACTTTTAAGTACATTTTTTTTAATTTACCGCGTTAATATTGCACGCGTTCTATACTCAGGATATTGCCTAAAAGATCGGATGAATTGGGGCTTATCGCTGAATACCGATATCGCGTTATTTTCCCCAACGCAACCATTAGGCAGATAACTAAAAGGGAGCTCCTGCATGTTTATAACCAAAGTCATTGAGGAGCTGCTCGCCTGGGTGGAAGAAAGTGGGTTCAATGAGAAGCTTACCGTTGAGATGCTGTCAGAAAAAAGCGGATATTCACGCGGGCATATCCAAAAAGCGTTTAAAGATGAAACAGGGATGACTTTCGGAAGCTATGTGAGGGGCAGAAAACTCATTCGCGCCGCATTTATGTTGAAAGCGACGAACCTCTCTATTTCCGATATCGTTAAAGCGCTGAACTTTCAGTCATATCAATCCTTTGAACGGGCCTTTCGCAAGCAATTCAGAACCTCGCCGATGCAGTATCGAAAAAGTAAATCGTGGGACGTGTCCTCCGCCATCCCATTGCTGTTTCTCGACGGCATTCCCGAGCATCGCTATGTGCACCTGCCAAAATTTTTCGACGATTCAGGGGATGGCGTTGATGCAGAGATATATCACTTCCATCCTGCGGTTTCCGCGCTGCGATTGGCGGCAATTGATAACATGAAAAAAACGGATAGCGGCGTGATTAATTTTTTCAATTTTGGCGCGAGCATCAGGAAAGAGAATTACGTCAGCATCTATTTGAAGACCCTCTATATTTCTGAAGAAGACTGTCTTGGCAACGTGCTTGCCTCCCTGGCCGACGCCCAGGGAAAAAAAGACATGCAACTTTTTGCAGAGTTCAGTTTTGATGGCGCAAGCGATGAGGCGCAAAAATTCACGCAAAGCATCTACACCAAATCATTCCCGATAAATAAAGTTGGCATGATCGATCGCTTTCTCATTGAAATTATCACCCCCAAAGGCGGCGATAGAATAGAGATGAAGACCTATATCCCCATTGTCTTCCCGATCAAACACAGAGAGAAAGAGGTAGCGCCAGGGCCAGAGCGGTAACCCTGTCACGATCGGCGTTGCTATTTATTAAAAATGGTAATGATTTATAATTATGATGAGTTTAGGCTCAAAACCACGCATTATCCACTCGCCAAAAAGCACCAACTTTAAGACTTATCTAATTGGAAAACACATTAACATCTCCCTGAAAATCGCGCCAAGATGGGATCTTCTCGCCCCCACAAGGAATAGCCGCTTATCCGTCAAGCGTTCTCTCCGATATGACTTACGTACCAAAACCTTAAATATCAATACGTTACCCATATTTACTTTTTGTGCGGTCGATTGGATAACCTATTGTTTTTATTTCATTTTTTCTAAATATCTCGCCTGAGCGCAGCCGACATTTTTCGCTTTATCCCGCCCGCACGCTTGTAGACATCCCCAGATAGTGACGATATTTTATTTCCACGAGACTTATTTTTACGGGTGCTATCAATATGCCTTAAACAAGAATAAACCGCGTCAGGAAAATAGAGTTATGAGTATTCAATTATGGTCTAAAAACCTAAAAAAACACTATCCTAATGTTAATGTTGAAAAAGTCACCGTCGGCGAACGCGGGAAAGGTTATATTGTCTATGTCGATGGAGAAAGAATGGCATTAAATCATTTTTTTCGCCGCTTCTACCGACACCGGCTTGATAAAGAATGACGATTCACTCTGAACTCAACGCAGGGTAAACCTCTACGCAACCTCGTGATTAAAAGCGATTCCGCATTCATCATCACTCTAAATAATTAGTCCAGAGAGGCTCTTTCATTCAATGCGTTTATCACTGCAATAGAATATCGGATTGCCCAGCACACCCAAAACCGTATCTCTGCGAAACGGTTACAACCCGGTATTAAATAAAAACATTGATGGTTATTTTTATCGCGCGCGTTCTGTCATCGCCCAATAAAATCCCCTTATCTTGGTCCGGCGACTGATCCAAACCGCAATGGCCACTGTTGAAATGGATATCAAAACGACAACTCAATGCCCCTAAAGCGTTAAAGAATAAAAAGTCTCAAGGCGGGAAATGCCTTGCCTTTCGCGCCGGCATTTTCACGCGTTGGCAGCGATGGGATGGTGATCCAATGTGGATTAAAAAGTCAAAGGAAAACATATGATTAGAACATCGTTTGGTAAGAGAGCCGCAATAATCACGTTCTTTTGCTTGCTGGTTTTTTCTGGCGTCGCGTTAACCGTGGGGGGAGTTTGGCTTATCGCCCTCGGCGGATCGTTCTACTATGCCATTACCGGGATAGGCTACATCGCCGCCGCAGTGCTGGTCCTCAAGCGCAGCAAATCAGCTTGTTACTTAACCGGCCTGCTGTTTTTGATGACGGTGCCGTGGGCGCTTTGGGAGTCGGGGCTTAACTACTGGGCATTGTTCCCTCGCCTGCTGGTGCCCGCCGGCCTCTCTATTATCGCCGCGTTTTTACTTCCCTCGTACCTGCACAGCGCCAAGAGTCAAAAGCAGGCTTACATCGCCGGTTCGGTATTATCCGTGGCATTTGTCGCTTTCTTTATCGGCGCCTTCTTTCCCCATGGCGAAATTACCCCTTCTGGCGACGTGACGTTTATCGAGAGCAAAACCGACAATGCGCCAGCCGATTGGAGCGCCTATGGCCGCACGACGGAAGGAACGCGCTACGCGCCGTTCAATCAGGTGAACCGTTCAACCGTCAAAGACCTGAAACTCGCCTGGGTTTATCGCACCGGCGATTTCCGGCCGGGCGTGGACCAAAATACCCCGCTCGCGATCGATGATTTGGTGTATAGCTGTACGCCCAACGGTCTTATCACCGCTATCGATGCCGATACGGGTAAAGCGCGCTGGAAATTTGACTCGCATTCCACCTCCCCCGTTTGGCAACGCTGCCGCGGGCTTGGCTACTACAAAAATGAGGATGTTGCGCCAGGCGCTCTGTGCGAGAAAGCGATCGTTCACACCACGATCGATGCCCGCCTCATTGCGCTGGATGCCAAAACGGGCCAGAAATGCCCCGCCTTCGGTCAAAACGGTGAGGTGAATCTCGGTCAGCATATGGGGGAAGTGAAACCGGGCTATTACTTCCAAACCTCGGCGCCGACCATCGCCAGAGGGAAGATTATCGTCGGTGGCTGGGTTATCGATAACGTGATGAAAGGCGAGCCTTCCGGCGTCATCAGGGCGTTCGACGCCAAAACCGGCGAGTTGGACTGGGCGTGGGACTTAGGCAACCCGGGCATCACCAAGGCTCCGCCGGCCGGAAGCACCTATACGCGCGGTACGCCGAATATGTGGACCACCGCCGCCTATGACGACAAATTAGGCTTGTTGTATGCGCCGCTTGGCAATGCAACGCCCGACTATTACGGCATGAATCGCCCGGAAAATTCGGATGAGTACAACTCTGCCCTGGTCGCCATTGATATTGAAACAGGCCGTGAGCGCTGGAAGTTCCAAACCACGCATCACGACATTTGGGATTATGACCTCGCATCCCAACCCGCGCTGGTGGACGGTTTTGATGAGCAACATCGCCCGGTGCCCGCCCTTTTGCTCGGCACCAAACGCGGGCAGATTTTCTACCTGAACCGGGAGACCGGCAAACCGCTGGCGCAGGTTGAAGAGAAAGCCGTGCCGACCCAAGGCGCCGCAGAGGAAGAGCGCCTCTCGCCAACCCAGCCGTTCTCCGTCGGCATGCCGACCATTGGCGCCGAACGCCTGACCGAAGAAAAAATGTGGGGCACCACCCTGTTTGACCAGATGGCCTGCCGCATCCTGTTCAAACAGATGAATTACCAGGGCGACATGACCCCGATCGGCACCCGCCCAACGCTCGAGCAGCCCGGCAATTTAGGCGGACTCAACTGGGGGAGCATGTCGATTGATCCTGTGAACCATATGGCTTACATGAACGATGTGCGCATTCCGAACGTGTTTTGGTTAGTGGCGCGCGACAGCTATGAACGCGTCGCGAAACAGTACCCGCAAAAAGTGATCGATGGCCACGGGCCTTCCCCCATGATCGGCACGCCATACGGCATGATCACGTTGATGTGGATGTCGCCGCTCGAAGTGCCTTGCAACCAACCCCCTTACGGCACGATCACCGCCGTCGATTACAAAAACAAAAAGATCGCCTGGCAGATACCGGCCGGCACCGCCGAAAAAATGGGGCCGCTGGGCATCAGATCGCACCTGCCGATGCCGGTTGGCATGCCCACCTACGCGGGCACTATGACGACCGCCGGCGGCCTGGTCTTCTTCGCCGGCTTCCAGGACTATTATCTGCGCGCCTACGACAGCAGCACCGGCAAAGAAGTCTGGAAATATGCGCTGCCGGTCGGCGCGAGCGCGACGCCAATGAGCTACATTTCGCCTAAAACCGGCAAGCAATACATCGTTATTGTGGTCGGCGGCGCCGCGCATTCGACAGAAACCGGCGATTACGTGATGGCGTTTGCGCTGCCTTAACCCGTTGCCCCGTTTGACTGCGCCATCCCACAGGCAAACGGGGCGAAGACCGGCCTTGCTCAACTGCGCTTTCTTTATCGACAGCGGCCGCCGTGGCCGCTGTTCAGCCTTGGCCGACGAGCCCGCCTGAGGGGCGGCATGCAGAAAAACCGTTTGATAACGGCGAGAAAAATTAAATCCACAAAAGGTTCACGATGGAAACATTCTTCACCATATTGATCTTATTGCTCACCGTCTCGTTGTCCGGCGTCGTGACGCGCATCTTGCCCTTCCAGATCCCGCTTCCGCTGATGCAAATCATCGTTGGCGCCGTGTTGGCCTGGCCGCAGTTTGGGTTGCATATCGACTTCAATCCCGAGCTTTTCTTGATGCTGTTTATTCCCCCGCTGCTGTTCGCCGACGGTTGGAAAACGCCGGCGCAAGAGTTCATCCATTACGGCAGAGAAATCCTTTGTCTGGCCCTGGTGCTGGTGATCATCACGGTCGTCGGGGTGGGTTATCTGATTCACTTCCTGCTCCCGTCAATCCCCCTCGCCGCCGCGTTCGCCCTGGCCGCCGTTCTGTCGCCAACGGACGCCGTGGCGCTGTCCGGCATCGTCGGTAAAGGACGCATGCCCAAACCCGTGATGAGCGTGATCGAAGGGGAGGCGTTGATGAACGACGCCTCCGGGTTGGTTTCCCTCAACTTCTCCATCGCTGTCGCGCTCGGCGCGATGGCGTTTACCCTGGAGAGTGCCTTTCTGACCTTTCTGCAGGTATCGATTGGTGGGGTGCTGTGCGGCATCATTATTGTTTTTCTCTATAATCAAATGGTTAAGTTCATCCATAAATGGATGTATAACGATTCCGCCACTCAGATTATTTTCTCGCTGTTACTGCCCTTTTCCTGCTATCTGATTGCGGAAAGAATCGGCGTATCCGGCATCCTGGCCGCCGTCAGCGCCGGCATGATGATTGGCCAATCCAAAGTGAATCGCAGCATGCCGCTGGTGCGTTTACGCACCAATAATATTTGGGAAATGCTCGAGTTCGTGTTTAACGGCATGGTGTTTATTCTGCTTGGGCTGCAGCTGCCGGGCATCTTGAACTTCACCGTGGCGCAAACCGGTATCGATCATTCCATCAGCCTGGAGACGCTGCTGGCTTACGTGGTGATCATCTATTTTAGTTTGATCGCCGTGCGTTTGATTTGGCTGTGGCTGATGAAGGTCGGCAGCGCGACCCTGATGCGCAAAGATCCGTTGTTATTTTCGAAATTCAGCACGCGCGATCTGTTCGTCGCCGCCTTTGCCGGGGTGCGAGGGGCGGTGACCCTGGCGGGCGTGCTGTCAATTCCGCTGTTTTTATTGGATGGTTCGCCATTCCCGGGCCGGTATCAACTGGTGTTTATCGCCTCGGGGGTCATCCTGCTGTCGATCGTCGTCGGCATCGTCACGCTGCCCTTCCTGTTGCGCGGCAATCTGCCGCCGGAAGAAGATCAGGAAGAGGCTTTCTCCGTTTCAGAAGCCTTGGCGAGCGCGGCGACCAAGGCCGTCAACGAAACCAAAGAAAAGCTGCTCGTCGCCCCGCCGGACGACGCCACGCCGGAGCTGATTGAAGAAACGACGCGGCGGATGCTGGACGTGCTGCAACGTAAAATTCTGACCAAAGAAGACGTTAAGAATATCGTGGCGCTGAAGCGGCTGGAAAAGCAGCTGTACTTAGCCTCGTTGCACGCGGAAAGAGAAGAGCTGTACCGGCTGCGCCGCATGAAGAAAATCAGCCATGAGAAACAGAGAAAGCTGCTGCATCGCATTGATATCACTGAGGTGCTGATCGCTGAAGACAGCGTTTAAACAAGGAGATGAAGGCGGTTCGCCCCCCGCCTTCGGCTATCTGTGGTACCACGCCTTGAAATACTTCAAAAAGCTGTAGGACACCGCGTAAACGCCGGTCACGGCCCCGACCCGGCCCGCTTTCCAGGCGCCGCTGAAAATGTACCACTTGAAAAATGCGCCGATGGCGCTAATCACCCCTCGGAGAATCGATGGCCTTATCGCCTTGTATTTCACCACGCGCGCCGTATAGCTGTTCAGCTTGGCAAACACTTCCTCGATTGAGAAAAAAGTGTCGTGTTTAACGTGCCCGGCCAGTATCAAGGTGGATGCGCCCCCTTCCGCCGCATCATCTACCGGCGCATCATTGAACTTCACCACCTGGCGATGAAAAAAGCGAATGGGGTAATCCGGTGACGAGACGGGATAAAGCGTTCTGACCGCCTGTCCCAACACAAACCAATCGCGACGAATGCGATAGGCGTTGTTTTTGTCAGGGCCTGGGGTGCGCTTGAAAAGCCGCATCGCGTCGACCGCTTCATCATCCATGATCTCATCGCTGTCCAGGCACAAAACCCAGTCATGCCGCGCGCAGGATATGGCGTAATTCATTTGCCGGCCATGGGTTTCAAACGGGTGATAAAGAGGCTTGATATTGAAGTCGTCGCAAATGGCCAACGTGCCGTCAGTACTGCCCGAATCCACCACGATGATTTCATCGGCGAACGCCGCCACAGGTTGCAACACGTCACGCAGCAAGCGCGATGAATTAAACGTCAATAAACACACGGAAATCCGGTTACAAAAATCCATTTTACATTCCACGACACTGAAAAAATGCAGTCCATGCCAAAACGGCGGGCGCGCCGTGCAAAAGCGCGATCCCAAAGCGCTTCTCCTGCCCCGAGCGCCTCTTCGATTAAGTATTTAGAATATTGGCTGCCCTGTCATGCCCCGGATGATGGCATCTGACTATTTCATCAATTTCAATGAAATCAAATAGAAAGGCGGATTAAACGCGGGCGTTCACCGCACCGGCTCACGCGCTGGCGGGCGCCGAGCGCGAGCGCGGCGCTTGGCGGCGCCTTGGTTTTGTTATAACGTATCAAAAAACAAGTAAAGGGAAGACGACGATGAAAATCCAGCTGTCGCTGTTGTTTCTCAGCCTGCTGGCCGGCAAGGCCGCAGCGTTTCAGTCGAAAGTGCCCGAACCGCGCCCGGAGCAGGCGCGGGCGGCGGAACAAAACATCGAGAATCTGTTTTACGGCTTTCACGCCATGGACGCCCAGCCGGTGAGCATCGGCAGTTGCGCGGCGGTGCCGGTAGCGGGATGCCAATGCGCGTTCTGCACCCAGCTGCGGCAGGCCGGGCGCTGAGCCGCCCCCTTATTCAACCCAGCTCATATTGCACGTTCAATTGCCCTTTCTTCATCTTTAGGCCGGTAATCGCGATCGCGCCCACCTCGCCCAGCGCGGCGACATGGGTGCCGCCACAGCCGTAGGCGGGCAGCTCGCCGAAGCCGACCTGGCGCAGGCCGTCCACCGCCTGCTGGCGGCGCGGCAGATCGGCGGCGATCAAACGCATCAGCTCCTCCTGCAAAAAGTCCGCTTCTATCGTCTGCGCATCCGGTCCCGGCGCGAAAGTGATGCGCCCTTCCCCCGGCCAATGATGCGCCTTGACCGGCCGCCAGCCCCGGGTTTCGCCCAACCAACCGATCAGATGCCCAGCGGAGTGCCAGCGGGCGTGCAGCCGGCGCTGCGCTTCATCGATTTGCATCGTAACCGGCCCGTTCGGCAGCGGCGCGGCGGTAAAGTGCACCACGGTATCCCCCTGCTGCTGCACCCGCAGCACGGTGACGCCGCCTAACGACCCCACATCGGACGGCTGGCCGCCGCCCTGCGGGTGGAACAGCGTGGCATCCAGCTCCACGGCGTAAGCGCCCGCCTCGGCCGGCGCACAGCTCAACACCTGCGCCTGGCCCTGTAAATCGTCGCTGTAGTAATAACGTCGTTCGGTCATCATTTTTCTCCTCGGTTCGAAGAGCCATTATATTCATGTCATAATCGGAGCATAATCCGCCGCCATCACAATGGACCTTTGCGTCATGAGCACAAATCTTTCTTACGCGCTGTTGGCCGAAATGGCCGTTTTCGTTCAGGTGGTAGAGAGCGGCAGTTTTTCCGCCGCCGCCCGCAAGCTGGGCGCTTCGCCTTCCGCCGTCAGCCGCAGCGTGGCGAAGCTCGAGCAGGCGCTGGCGCTGCAGCTGCTGCACCGCACCACCCGCAAACTGCGGCTGAGCGAAAGCGGCGAAGAGGCGTTTGCGCACTGCCGCACCCTGCTGGCGGCGGCCGACGCGGTCATGGCGATCGGCGGGCGCGGCGCCGCGGAGCCCGAAGGGCTGGTCAGCGTCAGCGTACCCAAAGCGGTGGGCCGCTTCGTGCTGCATCCGCACATGCCGGAGTTCCTGCGCCGCTACCCGAAGGTGGACGTGAGGCTGCGGCTGGAAGATCGTTACATGGATTTGATCGACGATCGGGTCGATCTGGCGCTGCGCATTACCGATCGCCCGTCGCCCGGGTTGGTCGGCCGCCAGTTGATGAGAATAGACCATCTGCTGTGCGCCACGCCGCACTACCTGGCGCAACACGGCACGCCGCTGCACCCGCACGATCTGGCGGCGCACAGCTGCATCTATCTGGGAGAAACGCCGAGCGACGCGCAATGGAAATTCCGCCGCAGCGGCAAAACGGTGACGGTCAGCGTGCGCGGCCGCTACGCCGCCAACCACACCGGCGTGCGGCTGGACGCGGTGAAACGGCATATCGGCATCGGCAGCCTGCCGTACTTTACCGCCCGCCAAGCGCTCGACGAGGGCGAGATCGTGCAGGTGTTGCCGGAATGGGATTTCCTCAGCAGCTATCACGGCGGCCTGTGGCTGCTCTATGCGCCCAACCAGTATCTGCCGCCCAAACTGCGGGTGTTTATCGACTATCTCGTCGCCTGCCTGGCGCAGGAGCCGCAGTTAAAGCGCCTTGCGTAGCGTGATGTTGATGCGGTGCGGCCCCACCAGCGAGTGGTAGCCTTCCTTGACCGGCAGGATGCCGTGAAAACAGAGCCGCGATGGGCCGCCCCACACCACCACATCGCCGTGCGCCAGCGGAATGCGCCGCGCCCGGTCGCTGCGTTGCAGGCCGCCGAACTGAAACACCGCCGGCAGCCCGAGCGACACCGAGACGATCGGCGCGCCGAAGTCGTGTTCGTCTTTATCCTGATGCAGCGACAGCTTGCTGCCCGGATCGTAACGGTTCATCAGACAGGAATCCGGCACGAAGGGGCCGAAGCCCGCCTGCTGCGCAGCTTCGTCCGCCAGCGCCATCAGGATCGGCGGAATGGCCGGCCAGCGTTTGCCGCTGCGCGCGTCGCGTTCCGAATAGCGGTAGCCCCGGCTGTCGCTGGTCCAGCCGTTGCCGCACCAGCTCATCGCCACCGACATCACGTGCCCGCCGGGGGTGGTCAAATGCCGCCACGGCACCTGGGCCACCACGCCCTGCACCGCCGCCAGCAGTGCCGGCCCGTGATCGCGCACAAAGCCGTGCATCACCACCGCGCCGGGGGCGATCTCTTCGCGCCACGGCGGCGGCAGCGCGTCTTCAAAAAGATCGATTGTCATCGCCAAAGCCTGTATGAATACACAGTATCCATTGTAACCCGCTGCCGCCGATTGTCCAGCGCCCGGCGGCGCCATTGTCGTTGGCGGCAAATTTCTCTACAGTAGCCGCCATAAAATCAATCACTCACCAGGAATGCGTGTGATTAAGGGCATCACTCTTTCGGTCGTCGCCTCCATCTTGTTCGGCGCGATGTATTACTTCACCTCTACCCTCACCCCGCTGAACGGCGAACAGGTCTACGGCTGGCGCACGCTGCTGACGCTGCCGTTCCTGACTCTGTTCATGGCGCTGTCCGGCGATTGGCGCAAGGTGAGCGACACGCTGGTCGGGATCGGCCAACGGCCGCGGCGCCTGCTGGGCCTGCTGCTCACCTCGGCGCTGCTGGGGGTGCAGCTGTGGCTGTTCCTGTGGGCGCCGCTGCACGGCAAGGCGCTCGACGTATCGCTCGGTTATTTTCTGCTGCCGCTGACCATGGTGCTGGCGGGCCGTTTGATCTACCGCGATCGGCTGTCGCTGCTGCAAAAACTGGCGGTGGCGTGCGCCGTGGCGGGGGTGGGCAATGAGCTGTATCAGGCGGGCGGCGTATCGTGGCCGACGCTGGTGGTAGCGCTGGGGTATCCGCTCTACTTTATTTTGCGGCGGCGTTTCGGCACCGACAATCTCGGCGGGCTGTGGTGCGAGCTGGCGCTGATGCTGCCGGCGGCGGCCTGGTTCGCCTTCGGCGACGGCGGCGCGGCGGCGCTGCCGATCAATGCCGAGCTGTATTGGCGCATTCCGCTGCTCGGCGTCATCAGCGCCGTGGCATTGGTGTGTTACATCCTCGCCAGCCGCCTGCTGCCGTTCAGCCTGTTCGGCCTGCTGAGCTATGTGGAACCGGTGCTGCTGGTGATCGTCGCGCTGCTGCTCGGCGAAAGCATCGGCCAAAGCGAATGGCCGACCTATCTGGCGATCTGGCTGGCGGTGCTGCTGCTGGCGGCGGAAGGCGCGCGGCACCTGCTGCGCCACCAGCGGGTCTGACTCAGGCGGCCAGCGTCGCGCCGCCGTCGATCACGATGTCCTGCATGGTGATGTGGCTGGCCAAGTCGGAGGCCAGGAACAACACCGCGTTGGCGATCTCGTCCGGGCGAGCGATTTTGCCCAGCGGGATCCCCAACTTGAACATCTCGGGGAAGCCGGCGATGGTGCGTTGCTGCGCATCATCGGTCTGCCACATGCCGCGCTGCATCGGCGTGTCGGTCGAGCCCGGCGACACCAGATTGCACCGCACGCCGAACGGCGCCATCTCCAACCCCACGCAGTGGTTCAGGCTGGTCAGCGCCGCCTTGGAGGCGCAGTAGGCCGCCATCTGCGCGCGCGGTACGTGCGCGGCGTTGGAACCGATGCTGACGATCGCCCCGCTGCGCTGCGCCTTGAAGTGCGGCAGCACGGCGCGGAACAGGTAAAACGCCCCCGAGGCGTTGACGTTGATGCACTGGTGCCAGTCATCCACGCTCAGATCTTCGGTATTGCCCATGCGCAGAATGCCGGCGGCGTTGACCAACACGTCCAGTTGCGGGTTTTCCGCCAGCTGTTGGCGGCACACCGCCTCCACCTGCTCCGGCCGGCTGATGTCCAGCGTCACGCAAGGGTAAGGCAAATCCGGGTTGGCGAACTCGCGGTCAAACCCCACCACCTCGGCGCCCTGCGTCAAAAAATGCCGGGCGATCTGCTCGCCGATGCCGCGCGCCGCGCCGGTCACCCACACGCGTTTGCCAGTGAAATCCATCTGAATGCTCATGCGCGCACCGCCATCCGGGCGCACAGCCGGGTCATGTTGTTGTTCATCGTTGTCTCCTGCGAAAAGGATAGGATGCGGCGCGCGCTGCGCCGCAAAGTGGCCCTACAGCGCACCGCTGTTCAGGCCGAAAGCATTGAGCATGGTGCCCAGTTTGGCGGCGGTTTCCAGCCACTCGGACTGCGGCGTCGAGGCGGCGACGATCCCCGCGCCGGCGAACAGCCGCACCCGGTTGCCGCGCAGCAGGCCGCTGCGGATGACGATCGCCCACTCGCCGTCGCCGTTGGCGTCGCACCAGCCGACGATGCCGCTGAACAGGCCGCGATCGTGCGGCTCCAGATCGGCGATCAGCTGGCGGGCGCTCTCGGTCGGGAAACCGCACAGCGCCGGCGTCGGATGCAGCAGGCAGGCCAGCTGCATCACGTTGAGATTCGGGTTCAGCAGCTCGCCGCGAATGCGGGTGGACAAATGCCACATGGTGCCGGTACTGAGCAGCGACGGGCCGCTGGGCACGCTCAGGCTGGCGCACAGCGGCGCCAGGTGCCGACGGATGTCGTCGATCACCAGCTTGTGTTCGTATTTGTCTTTGGTCGAGCGCATCAGGCGCTCGCTGCCGAGGCGATCCTGCTGCGGATCGTCCTGACGGCGCGCCGAGCCCGCCAGCGGGTTGGTGTGGATCTCGCCGCCCTGCTTGCGGATCAGCAGTTCCGGGCTGGCGCCGATCAACACGCCGCCATCGGCCAGCGGCAGGGAAAAGTGGTAACCGGTCGGATTTTGCACCATCAGGTTATTGAGGATCTGGTGGCCCGCCACCGGCTGCTCCAGCTCGATGTCGAGGATGCGCGACAGCACCGCCTTGTCCAGCTTGCCTTGTTTAAAGCGGCTGACCGCTTCCGCCACCGCGTGCTTGAAGCGCGGCTCGTCCGGAATGCTGGTGCAGGCGGCCAGGCGATGCGGCTGTTGCAGCATCGGGCGCGCGGCGCGGGTAAAGCTGTCGTTGGCGACAAACTCGTAACTTTCAGGCACATACAGGCAGGAAGGCCGGCGCGTGTCGAACGGAATGGCGCCCACCACCACCGGCGTCTCCTGGCCGGCGGCGTTGGCTCGCGCCAGCGCCTGGCGAATATGCTGCGCCAGCGCGCTGCCTTCCTGCTCGCCGCCGAACGCCGGCGTCTCAATCCGTTCGAACACGCCGCTGGCGGAGAGGGAACGGAATTCGGACCGGTACAAAAAGGTCGATTGTTCGGCGTACGCAAACCCGGGGAAGGTTTGGTTTTCTGTCGTCAGTGTCGCCACAGACCACTCCTTTGTTGCGCCTCACCAATGATAATGTTTATGCGAATAATTATCATTAGCTGTAAAAGGAGGATAAATTACACCGATTCCCCACCGAGGGTCAATCTCCGATGAATGAATCTTTCCGCTCGCTGCGGCAAATCCACGTTACGGCGCAGCAAGAAATAACACACTGTTATTATTGTGTTTTAGCAAAAAATAAAGGTCGTGACGTCGTCACCTTCACGCCAAAAATGCCCGCTGAACCGGCGGCCGGCGGGGCAATTTGGCGTCAAGGTCTTAAGCAACGCTAATACGAACGTCTGCCGCTGCGTATCCACGGCGACCATGCGCGCATCGAGAAAATCGAAGTAACAACGCACCTGCGGATAAAGCGCCTTGAACAGGCTCTCTTTGGCGGAAAACGTCAGCGTCAGCAGCTCGTTGAACGGCAGCGTTTCGCGCAGCAACGCCTCGCGCTCCCCCGCCGAAACGATCGCCCCCCACAGCTCCTCCGCCCGCACGTCGGAGAGCAGCGTCTCCACATCCAACCCAACGCCGCCCAGCCCGCTCTCGCGGTGTACGGCGCACAGCGCGGTATCCGAATTATGGCTCAGCGCCCCGGCGATGCCCGGCGGCCACTGCGGCGCGCGATCTTCGCCGCGCGCCAGGGTGAAGTCGGCGAAACCGAGCGGCGCCAGCAGCTGTCGCGCCAGCACACGCCCGGCCAGATACTCCGCACGGCGTTTCGGTACCGCGCGCGCTAGGTGGTCCGGCAGCGCAAAGCCCGCCTCGGGAAAACTCTCGTCGCGATACTCTGCCAGCGCAAAATGGCAGCGCGCCACCTGGCCCGGATAGCCGTCCGGCGTGAAAAATTCGATATTGCGGATAAAAGTGGGCAACGGCGGTATCCATGATAAGCAGGCAGGCTGATGATGTTAGCCCCCGAAACCGCCTGCAACAATGACCTTGGGCAAAATAAATGACGTTAAGGCTCGTACGGCGGCACGTTAGCCGGGATGGGGAGAGGCCTCTCCCCCGCGGTCGGGAGAGAGGCTGGGCATTACAAGATGCCTTTCATGGTCTTTTCGAAATCGCTCCAGGCGCAGAAACCGTCTTTGTCGATCGGGCAACCTTTCAGCGCCAGCGTCACGCGCTGCGGCGGGGTTTGCAGCGTCAGCGGCGTCGCCTTGCGCAGCTGTTCGGTGGACTGATAGACGTACTCAATCTTCAGCAATTCACGGCTGTTCTGCGCGTCGCGCCAGCGCTGGAACACCAGTTTGCCGCCTATCGGCGTTTTCTCGTACTGCTGCGGCAGCTGATACGGCTGGAACTGCATGGCCGACAGCAGCGAGGCGATATTGGAGTCGTGGCCGACCAGCACCGTCAGCTTCGGCGCGTCCGGTTTGCGCTCGCCGAGCAGCGCGTTGTTGATGTAGGTCAGCAGCGGTTTGGCGACGTTCTGCGCCACCACCGGCGAGGTGAACAGCGAATCCTGATAGCCGTCTTTCAACTGCGCCAGCTGCTTCCACTGCTGCGGGGTGACGATTTTGCCCCAGGCCACCTCTTTCATCGGGAAACCTTCGTAATACTGCAGCATAAAGGCGTCCACCAGCGAGTTGCCCACCCGCAGCGGGCCGGAGACGCCCGGCTCTTTGCCCGGCACCGCGCTCATCACGCTGGCTTCTTTGGTCAGGTCGCAGTGTTTGTCGGTCTTGCAGGCGGCGGAATCCTTGTAGTCGATGATCTTCGCCAGCTGTTGGTAAGAGGCGTCCAGCTTCAGCGAGCCCAGCGCGGCGTTCATCGCCGCCAGCGCCTGCTGGTTGAAGGCTTCGCTGGTGTCGGTGATGATCGGGTTGAAAGTCGGATCCATCTCGCCCATCTTGTCCTGATGGTGCACGCTGACGTCGCAGCCCGGGAACGCGCCGTTGCTGAAGAACTGCGCGGTGGCCACCGTGCGCTGCAGGCTGTTGGCGTAGACGTACACGCTGCCGGCGGTCGGGCAGCCCTCTTGCGGCAACAGGCCGGTCTGCTTCAGCCAGGCGTTGAAATAGTGCCCCATATACACTTCCAGCACCCCGCCCTTGGTGGTCAGCTGGCCGCCCGGCGTTTCCCAGGCCGGCCAGGCCTTCGGCGTGGACTGCGCCAGCACGCTGCCGTTGTTGGCCAGCGGCGCGCGCAGGTTATGGCGGCTCATCACCAGCACCTGTTCCAGTTGATAACCGCCGGCGTCCGCCAGCGCGTTCCCGGTGAATAACAAGGGCAGGCACAGCAATAACGTTTTTTTTCTCATCCGCAGAGGCTCCCGGAAAATGATTATTTTTAAGGTGTTAGCGTTTGCCTGCGTATGATGGCGGGGTTAGTGTGACAAGTGTGTGACAGGGTTCACGGGAAAAGATCGTACCAGCGGCCACCGAGCGGCGGCCGCTGTGCGTCAACTCAGTACCACAGGCTCATGATCGGCCAGCCGATCAGCAGCAGCGCGGCGATGTACACCACGCCGAGAATGCCGCCCAGGCGCCAGTAGTCTTTCGATTTCACATAGCCGCAGCCGTAGATGATCACCCCCGGCCCGGTGGCGTACGGCGTCAGCACGCCCATGATGCCGATCGACAGCACCAGCAGCATCGACAGCTGTTCCATCGGCACGCCCGGCAACCCTTTGCCAACCGCCAGGATCACCGGCAGCATGGTGGCGGTGTGCGCCGACAGGCTGGCGAACAGGTAGTGGGCGAAGTAGAACACCAGCACCAGCGCCACCACCGTCATGTTCGGCGAGAAGCCGTCCAGGTGGGTGCTCATGGTCTGGGCGAACCAGTCGATAAAGCCGGAGCGCGTCAGGCCGTTGGCCATCACCACCAGCGTCGCCAGGTTAACCAGCGTATTCCAGGCGCTGGAGTATTTGGTGATCTCTTTCCACGACACCACGTGCAGCGCCAGCATCAGCGACACCGCCAACAGGCACACCGCGGTGGCGTCCAGCACCTTGCCGCCGAACACCCACAGGCACAGGCTGAGCAGCACCAGGCCGATCAGGGTGTACTCCTTGCGCGTCAGCTTGCCCATTTCCCCCAGCGCGGTATTCGCCCAGGCGGCCACTTCGCTGCTGTGGGTCACGCCCGGTTTGTACAGATAGTAGGAGATCAGCGGCGCGATGATCAGCAGCAGCAGGCCGACCGGCAGGAACGCCAGGAACCACTGCATCCAGCTGATGTGCACCCCGGCTATCTTGCCGACGAACTCGATGCCCAGCACGTTCGGCGCGGCGCCGGTGACGAACATCGAGGAGCTGATGCTGGTGCCGACCACCATCATCCACATCAGGTAGCCGCCGATGCGGCGCGAAGAGGGATCGTTAGGGAAGGAATCGAACAGCGGCGGCAGGTTTTTCACCACCGGGAACACCGTGCCGCCGGTGCGCGCGGTGTTGGACGGCGTGAATGGCGCCAGCAGAATATCGATGATCACCACCGCATAGCCCAGCGTCAGCGTGCGCTTGCCCATGAACTTCACCAGGAACAGCGCGATGCGCCGCCCCAGCCCGGTGGCCTCGTAGCCCAGCGCGAAGATAAAGGCGCCGAACACCAGCCAGACGGTGGTGCTGGAGAAGCCCGCCAGCCCCCATTTCAGCGCCTCTTTACCGGCCTTGAAGCCCGGCTCCGCCAGTTCCTGCGCGCCGAACAGCACCCAGTTGGCGCTGAGCACGCTGACGGTCACCGCGATAAAGCTGATGGCGGTGGCCGGGATCGGCTCCAGAATCATGCCGACGATCATCGCCACGAAGATGGCGAAATAGTGCCACGCCTGCGGCGGCATGCCGTCGGGCACCGGTATCAATAACAGGATCGCGAGCACCGCCAGCGGCGCTATCGCTTTCCAGATCTTTTCCTGGGTTTGGGACATAGGGACTCTCCTGAAGGCTTGGTTATTATTCTTGGGCACCCAGCTGCGCCAGCAGCCAGGTCACTATCAACAAGTCGGCGCTGCCGCCGGGGCTGAGGTTGCGGGCAATGCAGTCGGCATCGAAGCGCCGCAGGCGCGCCAGGCCCGTTTCCCCCGCCGAGCCGCCCTGCGCCAGCAGCCAGGCCGCC
>NZ_JBQEOW010000012.1:0-132239 GCF_052045405.1 Serratia sp. 22278
ATGCCGAACTCAGAAGTGAAACGCCGTAGCGCCGATGGTAGTGTGGGGTCTCCCCATGCGAGAGTAGGACACTGCCAAGCATCAAATAAGCCAAGAGGCCATCCGAAAGGATGGCCTTTTTGCTTTCAGTACCTCTCATCCTCCCTGCCAAGATCCTGACGCAGCTCGCGCAATGAAACATTTTCACCTTTCCGCTGAATGCTCGACAGCGACGGAAAAAAACGCTATCTTCGGGCATCTAGAAGTCTAAACGTATAAATGGATATGTGAGGGTTAAGCAATGCCGATTCGTGTTCCTGATGAGTTACCTGCGGTCAATTTCTTGCGCGGTGAGAATGTCTTCGTGATGACATCCTCGCGGGCAAAAACACAGGAAATCAGGCCACTGAAAGTGCTGATCCTCAACCTGATGCCAAAGAAGATCGAAACGGAAAACCAGTTTCTGCGTCTGTTGTCCAACTCGCCGCTGCAGATTGATATCCAGCTGCTGCGCATCGACAGCCGCGAATCGAAGAACACGCCGGCCGAGCATCTGAACAACTTCTACTGCGACTTCGAGGATATCCAGAATGAGAACTTCGATGGCCTGATTGTCACCGGCGCGCCGCTGGGGCTGGTTGATTTCTGCGATGTTGCCTATTGGCCGCAGATCGAACGGGTCATTGACTGGGCCAAAAACCATGTCACCTCTACGCTGTTCGTGTGCTGGGCGGTACAAGCGGCGTTGAATATCCTGTACGGCATTCCCAAGATGACGCGCGAAGTGAAGCTCTCCGGCGTTTATCCGCACCAAACGCTGCAGCAGCATGCGTTGCTGACGCGCGGCTTCGACGAAAGCTTCCTGGCGCCGCATTCACGCTATGCCGATTTCCCGACCGAGGTGATTCGCCAATATACCGACCTGGATATTCTGGCCGAATCCGAGCAGGCCGGCGCCTACCTGTTCGCCAGCAGGGATAAGCGCCTGGCATTTGTCACCGGCCATCCTGAGTATGATGCCCTGACCCTGGCCGGGGAGTATTGTCGCGACAACGAAGCTGGCCTCGATCCTGCCGTACCGCTCAACTACTTCCCCGATGACAACCCCGCACTGACACCGAAAGCCACCTGGCGCAGCCATGGCCACCTGTTGTTCTCCAATTGGCTCAACTATTACGTGTACCAGATCACGCCTTACGATCTGCGCCATATGAATCCGACTCTCGACTGATCTTTCCTGCCTGCCGGCGGCTGAATCGAGGCCGCCGCGCTGTTGATCCTCTGTACGATCCTCTTTTTACCCGCCACTTTTTCCAAAAAACCATTGGCCAACAGCGCGTTAGCCTGTCTTTGCGATTCTATTGGAACCGATTTCCTTACCCATTAGTTATGTTATTTGTTCTAACCAATTGATAATAAAGTGTTAATAAAATATTTAATAATAAAATGGAAATGGTTTTTGATTTTTATTTTTTGTTGAGTATTCTTAGAGCTATCGGGATGAGATCTGACCAGTTTAGGATCGTTTCATCCGCCCTGATCCACAGTGATTTCTGATGAAAATGCGCCGATCGCTCGGGCGCAATGATGGGAAGGAGCAAGGTCATGACGCAACAGATAGCAGGCACGGAGTTAAGGTTTACCCAGGGTTTCGCCGCTGCGGAGCGCCAGGTATTAACGGATGAAGCGGTTGAATTCCTGGCGGAACTGGTGGGGAAATTCACGCCGCGGCGCAATGAGCTGCTGGCGGCGCGTGCCCGCTGGCAGCAAAATATCGATCGCGGCGAGCTGCCTGGGTTTATTTCGGAAACAAATTCCATTCGTGAAGGCGACTGGCAGATCCGCGGCATTCCGCAAGACCTGCGCGATCGCCGGGTCGAGATCACCGGGCCGGTAGAACGCAAGATGGTGATCAATGCGCTTAACGCCAACGTAAAAGTGTTTATGGCGGACTTCGAAGACTCCCTGGCGCCAAGCTGGGATAAAGTCATCGACGGTCAAATCAACCTGCACGATGCGGTTAACGGCACCATCTCCTACACCAATGAAGCCGGCAAGATCTACCAGCTGAAACCGAATCCGGCGGTGTTGATCGCTCGCGTGCGCGGCCTGCATTTGCCGGAAAAACACGTGCTGTGGCGTGATGAAGCCATTCCCGGCGGCCTGTTCGATTTCGCGCTGTATTTTTATCACAACTATCGCCAGCTGTTGGCCAAGGGCAGCGGCCCGTATTTCTACCTGCCGAAAACCCAGTCCTGGGAAGAAGCGGCCTGGTGGAGCGATGTCTTCAGCTTTACCGAGGATCGATTCGATCTGCCGCGCGGCACCATCAAGGCGACCGTGTTGATCGAAACCCTGCCGGCGGTGTTCCAGATGGACGAGATCCTCTATCACCTGCGTGATCACATCGTCGGCCTGAACTGCGGCCGTTGGGATTACATCTTCAGCTACATCAAAACGCTGAAGAATCACGGCGATCGCGTGCTGCCGGATCGTCAGTCGGTGACCATGGAGAAACCTTTCCTCAGCGCCTATTCACGCCTGTTGATCAAAACCTGTCATAAGCGCGGCGCCTTCGCTATGGGCGGCATGGCGGCGTTTATCCCGAGCAAAGACGCTGAGAAAAACGCCTGGGTGCTGAACAAGGTGCGGGCGGACAAAGAGTTGGAAGCCAACAATGGCCACGACGGCACCTGGGTGGCGCATCCGGGGCTGGCGGACACGGTGATGGAGGTGTTCGGCAACGCATTGGGCGATCGCCAGAACCAGCTGGACGTGATGCGTGAGCAGGATGCGCCAATCAGCGCCGCGCAGCTGCTGGAACCGTGCGACGGCGAACGCACCGAAGCGGGGATGCGCGCCAATATCCGCGTGGCGGTACAGTACATCGAAGCCTGGATCTCCGGCAACGGCTGCGTGCCTATCTATGGGTTGATGGAAGATGCCGCGACGGCGGAGATCTCCCGTACCTCTATCTGGCAGTGGATCCACCATGAGAAGAGCCTGAACGACGGGCGCCCGGTCACCAAGGCGCTGTTCCGCCAGATGTTGCAAGAAGAGATGTTGGTGGTGCGTGAAGAAGTAGGGGAAGCGCGCTTTAACGCCGGCCGGTTCGAAGAGGCGGCGCGCCTGATGGAGCGCATCACCACGCAAGATGAATTAATCGACTTCCTGACGTTGCCCGGCTATGCGCTGCTGGCCTGAACTTTCCCAATCAACCCTACATGACTGAAAGGATAAAAATTATGTCTACCTCTCGCTCTCAACAGATCCAGCAGCTGGAACAGGAATGGAAATCGGCCCGTTGGGAAGGCATCACCCGCCCTTACAGCGCCGAAGACGTGATCAATCTGCGCGGTTCGGTCAACCCGGAATGCACCCTGGCGCAAAACGGCGCCGCCAAACTGTGGGCCTTGCTGAACGGCAAGGCGCGCAAAGGCTACGTGAACTGCCTTGGCGCGCTCACCGGCGGCCAGGCGCTGCAGCAGGCCAAAGCCGGCGTCGAGGCTATCTACCTGTCCGGCTGGCAGGTGGCGGCTGACGCCAACAGCGCGGCGGCCATGTACCCTGACCAGTCGCTGTATCCGGTGGACTCGGTGCCGAAGGTGGTCGAGCGCATCAACAACACCTTCCGCCGCGCCGATCAGATCCAATGGGCGAACCAGATTGAGCCGGGCAGCAAAGGCTACACCGATTACTTCCTGCCGATCGTCGCCGATGCGGAAGCCGGCTTCGGCGGCGTGCTGAACGCCTTTGAGCTGATGAAAGCGATGATCACCGCCGGCGCCGCCGGGGTGCACTTCGAAGACCAGTTGGCGGCGGTGAAGAAATGCGGTCATATGGGCGGCAAAGTGCTGGTGCCGACGCAGGAAGCGATCCAGAAGCTGGTCGCCGCTCGGCTGGCGGCCGACGTGCTCGGCGTGCCGACGCTGGTGATCGCCCGTACCGACGCCGATGCGGCCGACCTGCTGACGTCCGATTGCGATCCGTATGACAGCGCCTTCGTTACCGGCGAGCGCACGGCGGAAGGCTTCTTCCGCACCCATGCCGGCGTCGAACAGGCGATCAGCCGCGGCCTGGCTTATGCCCCTTACGCCGATATGGTGTGGTGCGAAACCTCAACGCCGGATCTGGATGCCGCTCAGCGCTTCGCCGACGCCATTCACGCCAAATACCCGGGCAAGCTGCTGGCCTACAACTGCTCGCCGTCGTTCAACTGGAAGAAAAACCTCGACGACCAGACCATCGCCCGCTTCCAGCAGGCGCTGTCGGACATGGGCTACAAGTATCAGTTCATCACGCTGGCGGGGATCCACAGCATGTGGTTCAACATGTTCGACCTGGCGCACGCCTATGCGCAGGGCGAAGGGATGAAACACTACGTCGAGAAGGTGCAGCAGGCGGAGTTCGCCGCGGTGGATCGCGGTTACACCTTCGCGTCGCACCAGCAAGAGGTGGGCACCGGCTACTTCGACAAAGTCACCACCATCATTCAGGGCGGCGCTTCTTCGGTCACCGCGCTGACCGGTTCGACGGAAGAACAGCAGTTCTGATGCGGCAAGCTTGAAGACGTTTCACCGGAGCCTGCATGCGCAGGCTTCTTTTTCTGGCGGGGGGGAAGGATGGCGGCAAAACTGGAGTTGTTGATCGCACAGACGATCCTGCAAGGCTTCGATGCGCAGTACGGCCGCTTTCTGGAAGTGACCGCCGGCGCGCAGCAGCGCTTCGAGCAGGCGGACTGGCCGGCGGTGCAGCAGGCGATGAAAAAGCGCATCCATCTGTACGACCATCACGTCGGCCTGGTGGTGGAGCAGCTCAAATGCATCACCGGGCAGAAATATTTCGACGCCGACTTCCCCAGCCGGGTCAAAGCGGTCTATATCGACCTGTTGCCGGACTACCCGCGTTTCGAGATCGCCGAAAGCTTCTTTAACTCGGTCTATTGCCGGCTGTTCAAGCACCGCGATCTGACGCCGGACAAGCTGTTCGTGTTCAGTTCGCAGCCGGAACGGCGCTTTCGCGACATTCCGCGTCCGCTGGCGCGCGATTTTACCCCCAATGGCGATCTGCCGGCGATGCTGCGCAGCATCTTGAGCGATCTGCCGCTGCGGTTGCCGTGGGAGGATTTGACGCGCGATATTCGCTATATCACCCAGGCGCTGCAACGCGCCTTCAGCCCACAGCACCTGACGGGGGCGACCTTCCAGATCGCCAACGAGCTGTTCTATCGCAACAAGGCCGCCTGGCTGGTCGGCAAGCTGCGCCTGGCCGACGGCGTTTATCCGTTCTTGCTGCCGATCCACCACAGCGAGTCGGGCGCGCTGTTTATCGACGCCTGCCTGACCGGTAAGGCCGAGGCCAGCATCGTCTTCGGCTTCGCCCGCTCTTATTTTATGGTCTACGCGCCGCTGCCAGCGGCGATGGTGGAGTGGCTGCGCGAGATCCTGCCGGGCAAGACCACCGCCGAGCTGTACATGGCGATCGGTTGCCAGAAGCACGGCAAAACCGAATGCTATCGCGAATACCTGACTTTTATGGCGCACTCGCAGGAGCAGTTCATCATTGCGCCAGGGGTGAAGGGCATGGTGATGCTGGTGTTTACCCTGCCGTCCTTCGATCGGGTGTTTAAAGTGATCAAAGACGAATTCGCCCCGCAAAAAGAGGTGACGCAGGCGCAGGTGATGGCTTGCTATCAGCTGGTGAAAGAGCACGATCGCGTCGGGCGCATGGCGGATACCCAGGAGTACGAGAATTTCGTCGTCGACAAGGCGCGCCTCAGCCCGGAACTGCTGGCGGAGCTGCGGCGCGAAGTGCCGGGCAAGCTGGAAGATCTTGGCGATCGCATCGTGATCAAACATCTGTATATGGAACGGCGCATGACCCCGCTGAATCTGTATCTGGAGCAGGCCAACGACCAGCAGATGCGCGATGCGATTGAAGAGTACGGCAATGCCATCAAACAGCTGGCCGCCGCCAATATCTTCCCCGGCGACATGCTGTTCAAGAACTTTGGCGTGACGCGCCACGGGCGGGTAGTGTTCTACGACTACGACGAGATTTGCTACATGACCGAGGTCAACTTCCGCGATATCCCGCCGCCGCGTTATCCGGAAGATGAACTGGCCAGCGAGCCGTGGTACAGCATCGCGCCCAACGACGTGTTCCCGGAAGAGTTCCGCCACTTTCTGTGCGGCGATCGGCGCATTCGGCAGATGTTTGAAGAGCTGCACAGCGATCTGTTTACCGCGGAGTATTGGCGCGGGTTGCAGCAGCGCATCCGCGAAGGGCATGTGGAAGACGTATTCGCTTATCGCAAGAAGCAGCGGTTCAGCCAGCGCAGCGGGGCGGCGCTGCCGGCCGCCACCGCTGCGATGTAAATCAGGCCTGAGCGCCCGCGACGGCGGCGCGCGCCAGTTCGGTAATGCGCGCGTAGTCGCCGCTTTCGAGCGCGTCCGCCGGCACCAGCCAGGAGCCGCCGATGCACAGCACGCTTTTCAGCGCCAGATAGCTGCGGTAGTTGTCCGGTGAGATGCCGCCGGTCGGGCAGAAACGCACCTGCGGGAACGGGCCGCCGATCGCCTGCAGCGCTTTTACGCCGCCGTTGGCTTCCGCCGGGAAGAATTTAAACTCGCGCAGGCCGTAATCCATGCCCTGCATCAGTTCGGAAACGGTGCTGATGCCCGGGATCAAGGGAATGGAACCGGCGGTGGCGGCCTTAAGCAGCTCGTCGGTCAGGCCTGGGCTGATGGCGAACTGCGCACCGGCTTCGGTCACTTCCCGCAACTGCTGCGGATTGATCACCGTACCGGCGCCGATGATCGCTTCCGGCACCTCTTGGGCGATGGCGCGAATGGCGTCCATGGCGCAGGCGGTGCGCAGCGTCACCTCCAGCACCCGCACGCCGCCGGCGACCAGCGCTTTCGCCAGCGGTACCGCATATTCCAGCTTGTTGATCACGATGACCGGCACCACCGGCCCCGCCGTCAGGATCTGCTCGGCGCTTGTTGTCCACTTGTTCATGCTGACGTTCTCCTCTGTGGCCGCCGCCAGGCGGCGATGCGGCCAGGCTATCGATTAAAATTTGATGCAGCAGGCGCCCTGTTCGGCGCCGGACAGCTGGCTGCGCAGCGCGCCGAACAGCTCGCGGCCGCAGCCGATGTGTTCCGCGCTCAGATCGGGTTGGCATGGCGTGCGCCGGGCCAGTTCGTCGGCGTCGACCAGCACCTGCAGCTCGCCGCTGCGGCCGTTGACGCGGATCGGATCGCCGTCGCGCACTTTCGCCAGCAGGCCGCCGGTATAGGCTTCCGGGGTGACGTGGATGGCGGAAGGCACCTTGCCGGAGGCGCCGGACAGGCGGCCGTCGGTCACCAGCGCCACTTTGAAGCCGCGATCCATCAGCACGCCCAGCGGCGGCATCAGCTTGTGCAGCTCGGGCATGCCGTTGGCCTGCGGCCCCTGGAAACGCACCACCACCACACAATCGCGATCCAGCTTGCCGGCTTCGAACGCCGGCACGATGTCGTGCTGGCTGTCGAACACTACCGCCGGCGCTTCGATGATCTGGTTGTCGGCGGGCACCGCCGAGGTTTTCATCACCGCGCGGCCCAGGTTGCCGGCCATCACTTTGGTGCCGCCGTGATGTTCAAACGGCTGAGTGACGCTGGCGATCACGCTGGCGTCGAGCGAGCCGGCCACGCCTTCGCGCCACACCAGTTGGCCGTTGTCCAACCACGGTTCCTGGGTGTAGCGGCGCAGGCCGAAACCGGCTACGGTGTGCACGTCTTCGTGCAGCAGGCCGTGTTGCAGCAGTTCGCGCACCACCAGCGGCACGCCGCCGGCGGCCTGGAATTGGTTGATGTCGGCCGGGCCGTTCGGGTAGATGCGGCACAGCAGCGGCACCGCCTCCGACAGCTCCGAGAAATCGTCCCAGGTGATGATGATGCCCGCCGCGCGCGCCATCGCCACCAGATGCATGGTCAGGTTGGTGGAGCCGCCGGTGGCCAGCAGCGAGACGATGCCGTTCACCACCACTTTCTCGTCCACCAGGCGGCCGATCGGCAGGTAGTTGCCGGCGGTATCGGTCAGTCGGGTCACCTGGCGCGCGGCGGCGTCGTTCAGCGCGTCGCGCAGCGGCGTGTCAGGATGGACGAAGGAGGCGCCCGGCAGATGCAGGCCCATCATTTCCATCACCATCTGGTTGGTGTTGGCGGTGCCGTAGAAGGTGCAGGTGCCGATGCCGTGATAAGAGGCGGCCTCGGCCTCCAGCAGCGCCAGGCGGTCAGCCTTGCCTTCGGCGTACAGCTGGCGTACGCGCACCTTTTCCTTGTTCGGCAGGCCGCTGCTCATCGGGCCGGCCGGCACGAACAGCGCGGGCAGGTGGCCGAAGGAGAGGGCGGCCATCACCAGCCCCGGTACGATCTTGTCGCAGATGCCGAGGAACAGCGCGCCGTCGAACATATTGTGCGACAGGCCGACGGCGGCCGACATGGCGATCACGTCGCGGCTCATCAACGACAGCTCCATGCCGTCCTGCCCCTGCGTCACGCCGTCGCACATCGCCGGCACGCCGCCGGCCACCTGGCCCACGGCGCCGACCGCCTTCAGCGCCTGCTTCAGCCGCTGCGGGTAGTGTTCGTACGGCTGGTGGGCCGACAGCATGTCGTTGTAGGCGGTGATGATGGCGATATCGCTGCGCACCATGTTTTTCAGCGACGCCTTGTCATCGGGCTGACAGGCTGCGAAGCCGTGGGCCAGGTTGCCGCAGGCCAGCTGCGCGCGGTGGACGGTTTGGGCGCGGGCCGCCTCGATACGCGCCAGATAGGCGGCGCGGCTGGCCTGGGAACGGTCGATGATGCGCTGTGTGACACGGGACAAGGTTGGATTAATCATGCCTTCCTCACATTGCTGTTGTTATAGTCGCCGCCTGTGGCGGTGCCCCCGGGGGTGATTTGCAGCCCTGGTGTGCAAGGCCGGGGGCGATTTGGGATTTAAAACATCGTGAATGCAATCATGCCGATGGCGCCGCCGACGCTGCCCAGAATGGTTTCCATCACCGTCCAGGTTTTCAGCGTTTGCAGTTCGTTGGCGCCGGTGAATTTGCCGAACAGCCAGAAGCCGGCGTCGTTGACGTGGCTCAGCACGATGGAGCCGCCGGCGATGCAGATGGCCAGCGCGGCCAGTTGCCCGCCGCTGAGCCCGAGCTGGCTGGTGACCGGCAGCACCAGGCCGACGGTGGTCAGGCAGGCGACGGTGGCCGAGCCCTGAATCACCCGCACCATGGCGGACAGCGCGAACGCGGCTACGGCGATCGGCAGGCCGGCGCCGATCATGGCGTCACCCAGCGCCGGCCCGACGCCGGAATCCACCAGGATCTGCTTGAACACCCCGCCGGCGCCGGTCATCAGCAGGATGATCCCGGCCGGCTGCACCGCGGCGGAGCAGATGGCCAGGGTCTGTTCGTTGCTCATGCCGCGCGGTTTCGCCAGACCGTAAATCACGATCAGGCAGGCCAGCAGGATGGCGGTGAACGGGTGGCCGATAAACTCCAGCCACTGCTGCAGCTGCGAGCCGGGGGTGACCAGCCGCGCGCCGATAGTCTTCATGCCGACCAGCACCAGCGGGCACAGCACCAGCGCCAGGCTAAAGCCGAACGACGGCAGATTGCCCTTGGTCAGCGTCGGTTCGTTCTCTTCCGGCGGCATTGGCCAGTTGACGAAGCGGCTGATAAAGCTGCCGTACAGCGGGCCGGCGATCAGCATGCCGATCACCGCCGCCACCAGGCCGATGGCGATCATCCAGCCGAAGTCGGCCTTCATCTGCGACGCCAGCAGCATCGGCACCGGCCCCGGCAGCAGGAAGGACGCGGCGGCGGCCACGCCGGCGAACAGCGGGATGGCCAGCTTGACGATATTGCCGTCGGTGCGGCGCGCCACGGCGAACACGATGCCGATCAGCAGCACCACCGCCACGTCGAAGAACAGCGGCAGCGCGCAGATCAGGCCGGCGATGCCGAGCGCGTAGTGCGCCTTGCTTTGTCCGAATCGTTTCAGCAATTGCGCCGCAATTTGATCGAGCGCGCCGACCTCATGCAGGATCTTGCCGAACATCGCCCCGAGCGCCACCACGATCGCCAGGAAGCCCAGCGTGTCGCCCATGCCTTTCTGCATGGTGTCGGCGATGTGTTCCAGCGGCATGCCGGAGAAAATGCCGGCGGCGATGGACACCAGCATCAGCGCGACGAAGGCGTGCATGCGCGCCTTCATCACCAGGAATAACAGCAGTAAAACCGAGCCGACTGCGGTACCGACCAGCGTTACGGTACTCACGCGCACACGTCCTGCGGCAGGAAGCTCTGGATATGGCGCACGGTATCGGCGATCACCGCGTCCAGCGGCTGATTGATGTCGATCGCCATCACGTCGTTCTCGTCGGCGCCCGGCTGCTCCAGCGCGGCGAACTGGGTGACCAGCATCTGCGGCTTGAAGAAGTGGCCGTTGCGCGCCGCCAGGCGGGATTCGATCACCGGGAACTCGCCGTGCAGATAGATGAATGACAGGTTGCCGTTGCCGGCGCGCAGGCGGTCGCGATACTGCTTTTTCAACGCCGAGCAGACGATGATCGACACGTTGTTAGTGCGTTGCATGGCGAAGGCGGCGTCGTTGAGCGCGGCCAGCCACGGCGCGCGATCGTCGTCGTTCAACGCCTCGCCGGCGGCCATCTTCAGGATATTGCTGCGCGGGTGCAGGAAGTCGCCGTCGAGGAAGCCGGCGGAGAGTTGGCGGGCCGCAGCGGCGGCGACGGCGGACTTGCCGCTGCCGGAAACGCCCATAACGACGTAAATGCGATTTTGATTGTTGGTCATGGCTTGGCTCCAAAACACCGGGTGACGTTACCTTCGTTCAGTCTGGTTGTTACCGGTAACATGTTATCGGTAACATTGTCGAAGGAAGTTTGAGCGGTTGCAATGGGCTTTCGCCGTGAGGATCGTTAACTGTGATCGGCTTCAAGCTTTTTGCCTGTGTGCTAAACAGGATGCCGACAGCCTGTTACATGCTGACAACAGAGCATGGCAGGGAAGCAGGGGCGCGCTGGGGCGCCCCTCAGATGGGCGGGATCAGCGCACGCCGCCGTAGGCCAGGCTGATCTCTTTGGCCGCATGGATCACCAGCGCGCCCAGCTCGATCACGCGATCGTCGGTGATGCGCGACACCGGGCCGGAGATGGAAATGGCGGCGAAGGCTTCGCGGTGCTCGTCGAAGATGCAGGCCGCCACACAGCGCAGGCCGAGCGCGTGCTCTTCGTCGTCAAAGGAGAAGCCCTGTTTGCGGATCTGCGCCAGCCCCTCTTTCAGGTTGTGCGGCGTCAGGGTGTGCGGCGTGTAGGTGTGCATGCCTTTCTTGTGCAACAGTTTGGTCACCTGATCGTCCGGCAGGGTGGCGAGGAACGCTTTGCCGGCGCCGGAGGCGTGCATCGGCAGTTTGCCGCCGATCGGCGCCGACATGCGCATCAGCGCCGTACACTGCACCTGATCGATGATGATCGCTTGGTACTCGCTGGTATCCAGCACCGCCAGGTTGACGGTTTCGCCGGACTCTTCCATCAGGCGGCGCAGCGTCGGATGCACCATCGCCAGCAGGTTGCGGCTTTGCAGGAAGCTACTGCCGACCACAAAAGCGTGCGAGCCGATGGTCCACAGGCCGAGATCGCCGACCTGGCGCACGAATCCCTGCTGCTGCATGGTGGTGAGCAGGCGGTGAGTGGTGGAGTTCGGCAGGCCGGCCTGCTGGGCCAGATCGGTCAGCGCCACGTTGCCCTGGGCTTCCGAAATGTATTCCAACAGTTTCAGGCCACGGGTCAACGATTGTACCTGACCGGTCGCCGCACTGGCGGCGGGGGCTGCTGCGCGGGGCTTCTTGCCGCGCTTGGCGGGAGCAGGGGTGGCCATGGGTGAGATTCCTTTTTCCGTATGATGGAATTCATTTTCGTTTTTTGTCGATGAATTGCAAGCCGCCGTCAGCTCATCGGAGGTGTTGGCGCACAACCTGAAAAACTCTCAATTGTCGCCTGGCCCTTTGTCCTTACAAGCTGTGCTAGGATGACTCGTTGGTGTTTGCGGCAGTTGAGCAATGGGCTGGATGGCAATGGAAGGGGTTACAGTGACGAATCGAGTAGAACAACTGCGCCGCCAGTTAGCGCAGCGCATTTTGGTGTTGGACGGCGGCATGGGCACCATGATCCAGAGCTACCGTCTGGACGAGCGCGATTTTCGCGGTGAGCGTTTCGCCGACTGGCGCAGCGATCTGAAAGGCAATAACGATTTGCTGGTGCTGACCAAGCCGGAAGTGATCACCGCCATTCATTACGCCTATCTTGAGGCGGGCGCCGATATCCTTGAGACCAATACCTTCAACTCCACCTCCATCGCCATGGCCGACTACCACATGGAGTCGCTGTCCGCCGAGATTAACTATCAGGCCGCCTGCCTGGCGCGCGCCTGCGCCGACGAATGGACGGCGCGCACGCCGGAAAAACCGCGCTACGTCGCCGGGGTGTTGGGGCCGACCAACCGCACCGCGTCCATCTCGCCGAACGTCAACGATCCGGCGTTCCGCAACATCTCGTTCGATGAACTGGTGGCGGCGTACCGTGAATCGACCCGCGCGCTGGTGGAGGGCGGCGTCGATCTGATCATGATCGAAACCATCTTCGACACCCTCAACGCCAAGGCCGCCGCTTTTGCGGTGGAAACCGAATTCGAAGCGCTGGGGGTGGAACTGCCGATCATGATTTCCGGCACCATCACCGACGCCTCCGGCCGCACCCTGTCCGGCCAGACCACCGAAGCGTTTTACAATTCGCTGCGCCACGTCAAGCCGCTGACCTTCGGCCTGAACTGCGCCCTGGGGCCGGATGAGCTGCGTCAGTACGTCGCCGAGCTGGCGCGCATCTCGGAGACCTACGTCACCGCGCACCCGAACGCCGGTTTGCCGAACGCCTTCGGCGAGTACGATCTGGATGCGGCCGAGATGGCGCGCCAGGTCGGGGAGTGGGCGCAGGCCGGCTTCCTCAATATCATCGGCGGCTGCTGCGGCACCACGCCGGAACACATCGCCGCGATGGCCAAGGCGGTTGAGGGCGTGCCGCCGCGCCGGCTGCCGGAGCTCCCGGTCGCCTGCCGCCTGGCCGGTCTGGAACCGCTGACCATCGACGCCAACACCCTGTTCGTCAACGTCGGCGAGCGCACCAACGTCACCGGTTCGGCACGTTTCAAACGCCTGATCAAAGAAGAGAAATACAACGAGGCGCTCGACGTGGCGCGCCAGCAGGTCGAGAGTGGCGCGCAGATCATCGATATCAACATGGACGAGGGGATGCTCGACGCCGAAGCGGCGATGGTGCGTTTCCTCAACCTGATCGCCGGCGAGCCGGATATCGCCCGGGTGCCGATCATGATCGACTCCTCCAAGTGGTCCGTTATCGAGAAAGGCCTGAAGTGCATTCAGGGCAAGGGCATCGTCAACTCGATCTCGATGAAGGAGGGCGAAGAGGCCTTTATCCATCACGCCAAACTGGTGCGCCGCTACGGCGCCGCGGTGGTGGTGATGGCGTTCGACGAAGTGGGCCAGGCGGACACGCGCGAGCGCAAGTTCGAGATCTGTCGCCGCGCCTATAAAATTTTGACCGAACGCGTCGGCTTCCCGCCGGAAGACATCATTTTCGACCCGAACATCTTCGCCGTCGCCACCGGCATCGAAGAGCACAACAACTACGCCGTCGACTTTATCGAAGCCTGCGCCGACATCAAAACCCACCTGCCGCACGCGATGATCTCCGGCGGCGTGTCTAACGTGTCGTTCTCGTTCCGCGGCAACGATCCGGTGCGCGAAGCGATCCACGCGGTGTTCCTGTATCACGCCATTCGCAACGGCATGGACATGGGCATCGTTAACGCCGGGCAGCTGGCGATTTACGACGATCTGCCTGGCGAGCTGCGCGAGGCGGTAGAGGACGTGATCCTCAACCGTCGCGAGGACGGCACCGAACGCCTGCTGGAGCTGGCGGAAAAGTACCGCGGCAGCAAAGACGGCGAAGCGGCGGTGCAGCAGGCGGAGTGGCGCGGTTGGCCGGTGGAAAAGCGGCTGGAATATTCGCTGGTGAAGGGCATCACCGAGTTTATCGAGCTGGACACCGAAGAAGCGCGGCAGCAGGCCGAACGCCCGATCGAAGTGATCGAGGGGCCGCTGATGGCGGGGATGAACGTGGTCGGCGATCTGTTCGGCGAGGGCAAGATGTTCCTGCCGCAGGTGGTGAAATCCGCCCGCGTGATGAAGCAGGCGGTGGCCTACCTGGAACCGTACATCGAGGCCAGCAAGCAGCAGGGCACCTCCGCGGGGAAAATCCTGCTGGCGACGGTGAAGGGCGACGTGCACGACATCGGCAAGAACATCGTCGGCGTGGTGCTGCAGTGCAACAACTATGAAATCGTCGATCTTGGCGTGATGGTGCCGACGGAGAAAATCCTGCGCACCGCGCGCGAGGAGAACGTCGACATCATCGGCCTGTCGGGGCTGATCACGCCGTCGCTGGACGAGATGGTCAACGTGGCCAAAGAGATGGAGCGCCAGGGCTTTACGCTGCCGCTGCTGATCGGCGGCGCCACCACCTCCAAGGCGCACACCGCGGTGAAAATCGAGCAGAACTACAGCGGCCCGACCACCTACGTGCAAAACGCCTCGCGTACCGTGGGCGTAGTGTCGGCGCTGCTGTCCGCCACCCAGCGCGACGAGTTTGTGGCGCGCACCCGCAAAGAGTATGAAACGGTGCGCATTCAACACGCGCGCAAAAAGCCGCGCACGCCGCCGGTCGATTTGCAGAAGGCGCGCGCCAACGCCATGGCGCTGGACTGGGCCGACTATCAGCCGCCGGCGCCGCGGCAGCTTGGCGTGTTTCCGGTGTCGGCCGGCATCGAGACGCTGCGCCACTATATCGACTGGACGCCGTTCTTCATGACCTGGTCGCTGGCGGGCAAATACCCGCGCATCCTCGAGGATGAGGTGGTGGGGGAAGAGGCCAAGCGCCTGTTCCACGACGCCAATCAGATGTTGGATCGGCTGGCGGCCGAGCGTAGCCTCAACCCGCGCGGCGTTTACGGTTTGTTCCCGGCCAACCGCGTCGGCGACGACGTGGAAGTGTACTGCGACGAACAGCGCGGCGAGGTGCTGGCGGTGAGTCGCCATCTGCGCCAGCAGACGGAAAAAACCGACTTCCCGAACTATTGTCTGGCGGACTTCGTGGCGCCGAAAAGCAGCGGCAAGGCTGACTACTTCGGTGCCTTCGCGGTGACCGGCGGACTGGAGGAGGACGCGCTGGCCGCGGCGTACGATGCACAGCACGACGATTACAACAAAATCATGGTCAAGGCGCTGGCGGATCGTTTGGCGGAGGCTTTCGCCGAATACCTGCACGAACAGGTGCGCAAGTTGCACTGGGGTTATGCCGCCGACGAGAACCTGAGCAACGAGGAACTGATCCGCGAAAACTATCAGGGCATCCGGCCGGCGCCGGGCTACCCGGCCTGCCCGGAGCACACCGAAAAAGCGACCATCTGGCAGCTGCTGGACGTCAACCGCCACACCGGCATGGAACTGACGGAGTCCTTCGCCATGTGGCCGGGGGCGGCGGTGTCCGGCTGGTACTTCAGCCATCCTGAGAGCAAGTACTTCGCGGTGGCGCAGATCCAGCGCGATCAGGTGGAAGACTATGCGGCGCGTAAAGGGATGAGCGTGAGCGAGGTCGAACGCTGGCTGGCGCCAAACCTCGGCTACGACGCCGACTGACTTTCCTCTTTAAGGGCGCAGCGATGCGCCCTTGTCATTTACAGCGCTTCCACATCGATGTGCAGCGCGTCGTACCGCCAATACTCCAGGTCGCAATCGATCACCCGGTCATGTTGATCGCGATTCACCCGCGTAATGAACAGCGCCGGGCTGCCGTAGGTCACCTTCAGCATGGCGGCGGCCTGCTGCGGCAGCAGGGTAGGCAGCATGTCGAAACGCACCCGGCCGTAGTGAATGCCGTAGCGCGCGGCGTACAGCGCGGTCAGCGACTGGGTCAGATCTTCGTCCAGAATACCGGGGAAATAGGCCGGATTGAGGTAGTGCTCGCAGTACAGCACCGCACGTCCGTCGATGTAGCGCAGCCGACGAATGCGATAGGCCTCGGCGCCGGAGGGCAGCGCCAGGCGGCCGGCCAGCGGCGCGTCGAGCGTGACGACCGCGCTGTCGATCGCTTCGGTATGCGCGGCGCGCCCCTGCTGCTGCGCCATGGCGTGAAAATGGCTGCGCTGCAGCGGATTGTAGATCAAACGTGGCGGCGAGATGAACCAGCCGCGCCGCACCTGGCGGTAGATGACGCCCTGCGCCTCCAACTGGCCGAGCGCCTCCTGCAGGGTAATGCGGGTGGTGGCGAATTGCTCGCTCAGGGCGCGTTCGGAGGGCAGCTTGCCGCCCACGGCGAACTCGCCGGCGGTGATGCGGGCGTGCAGCGTTTGGCAGATGGTGGCGACGGTCGTCGGTGCTTCACTCATACAGCGGGTGTCCCGTTTCAGTGCGTTTGGCCTTTAAGGTAGACCAGCGTCGCGTTTTCGCCGTTGCAATGGGTGATAAAACTGTCGCTTTTTTAAGCTGACATATAATTATCACATTCGTCCGTTAGATTGGTTTGGTCCTTACTGGACTAGTCCAGCCCTCCCCACACTACCACCTGGAGCATCAGTTATGAAACGTTTGTGCGCTTCTGTGTTAACCAGTGCCATCGTGTTATCCAGCCAGATGAGCTGGGCCGCGGATACCGATCTGGCGGCGCTGGAGCAGGCCGCGAAGAAAGAAGGCGAAGTCAACAGCGTCGGCATGCCGGACAGCTGGGCCAACTGGAAAGGCACCTGGCAAGATCTGTTGAGCAAGTACGGCCTGAAGCATGTCGATACCGACATGAGCTCCGCGCAGGAGATCGCCAAATTCGATGCGGAAAAGAACAACGCCACGGCGGACATTGGTGACGTCGGCGCGGCCTTCGGCCCGGTGGCGGTACAGAAGGGCGTGACGCAGCCGTACAAACCTTCTACCTGGGATCAGGTGCCGGATTGGGCGAAAGACAAAGACGGCCACTGGGCGCTGGCTTATACCGGCACCATCGCCTTTATCATCAACAAACAGCAGGTGAAAGACATCCCGCACAGCTGGGCCGATCTGCTGAAGGGCAACTATCAGGTCACCATCGGCGACGTCGGCACCGCGTCGCAGGCGGCCAGCGGCGTGCTGGCGGCCACCTACGCCATGGGCGGCAACGAGAAAAACCTCAAGCCGGGCCTGGAATTCTTCGGCAAGCTGGCCAAGGCCGGCCGACTGAGCCTGAGTAACCCGGTGATCGCATCGCTGGAGAAAGGGGAAGTGCAGGTTGGCGTGGTGTGGGACTTCAACGGCCTGAATTACCGCGACCAGATCGACAAAACCCGTTTTGAAGTGCTGATCCCGTCGGACGGCTCGATCACCTCCGGCTACACCACCATCATCAACAAATACGCCAAGCACCCGAACGCCGCCAAACTGGCGCGCGAATACATCTTCTCCGACGCCGGCCAGATCAACCTGGCGCGCGGCTATGCGCGTCCGATCCGCGCCGAGCATCTGACGCTGCCGGACGACGTCAAGGCCAAGCTGCTGCCGGCCGAGCAGTACAAGAATGCGCACCCGATCGCCGATCCGGCGGCCTGGGAACAGAGCGCCAAAGCGCTGCCGCGCCTGTGGCAGGAAAACGTCATTATGTTTATGCAGCAGTGAGTTAACGCACCATGAAAACGATCCTCGTGCTGCTGGACGGCCTCAACTACCGGGTGGCGCACGACGCCATGGGGTATCTGCAGGCCGAATGCGCGGCGGGACGCGGGCGGTTGTACCTGCTGGAGAGCGAGTTGCCCTCGCTCTCCCGGCCGCTGTATGAATGCATCCTCACCGGCGTCACGCCGGTGGAGAGCGGCGTGGTGCATAACCACGTCTCGCGCCTTTCTCATCAACAAAGCGTGTTTCATTACGCGCGCGCCGCCGGGCTGACCACCGCCGCCGCCGCGTATCATTGGTTCAGCGAATTGTATAACCGCACGCCGTTCGACGCCGCGCGCGACCGCCATACCGACGCCCCCGAGCTGCCTATCCAGCACGGGCATTTTTATTACGACGACGGCTATCCCGACAGCCATCTGTTCGACGACGCCGAAAGCCTGCGCCAGCGTCATCAGCCGGACTTCCTGCTGATCCACCCGATGAACATCGACGATGCCGGCCACCGCTTTGGCCTCTCTTCGCCGCAGTACCGCAACGCGGCGCGCCGCGCCGACGGTTCGCTGTCGCGTTACCTGCCCGAGTGGCTGGCGGCCGGTTATCAGGTGCTGGTTACCGCCGACCACGGCATGAACGACGATCGCAGCCACGGCGGGGTGTTGCCGGAAGAGCGCCAGGTGCCGCTGTTCGTATTCGGCGCGGGCTTCAGCCTGGATGACGCCGATCCGCAGCAAACCGAGCTGTGCGGCACGATCTGCGATCTGCTGCAGGCGCCGCACGACAAGCCGCGCTGCCGGGCGCTGCTGGCGCAGGATGCGCGATGAACAGCAAAACCAAATGGATCGCCGCGCTGTGCCTGCTGCCGTTTATCGTGCTGTTCGGCGCGTTTCAGATCGCCCCGCTGGTGTGGATCGCGGTTCACAGCTTTTTCAGCGAGAGCAGCGGCTGGGGATGGAGCAACTATGTCGATATCCTCACGTCGCCGTTCTACCTGCAGGCCTTTCAGTTCTCGCTGGAGATCTCGCTGTGGTCGAGCGTCTACGGCTTGCTGATTGCGTTAGTGGGCAGTTACTCACTGCGTCAGCTCGGCCAGACCCGGTTTCATGACTTTGTGATGTCGTTCACCAACATGACCAGCAACTTCGCCGGGGTGCCGCTGGCGTTCGCCTTCGTCATTCTGCTGGGGCTGAACGGCTGCCTGACGCTGCTGCTGCGAAAATACGGTTTGATGGAGAGCTTCAACCTCTATTCGAAGAGCGGCCTGATCGTGTTGTATACCTACTTCCAGATCCCGCTCGGGGTGCTGCTGCTGTATCCGGCATTCGACGCGCTGCGCGCCGACTGGCGCGAATCGGCGGCGCTGCTTGGCGCCGGCCCCTGGCGCTACTGGCGGCATATCGGCCTGCCGGTGCTGGCGCCGGCGCTGATGGGCACCTTCGTCATCCTGCTGGCCAACGCGCTGGGCGCCTACGCCACGGTGTACGCGCTGACCACCGGCAACTTCAACGTGATCCCGATCCGCATCTCGGCGCTGGTGGCGGGGGATATTTCCCTCGATCCGAACCTGGCCAGCGCGTTGGCGATGCTGCTGGTGGTAATGATGGCGTTTATCACGGTGATCCACCAATGGATGCTGCGCAGGAGTTACCTCAATGCGCGCTCATAATCGGATGGAGAATGCTCATGTCGCGTGCTGAACGCCTCTATCACCGCACGGTGACCGGCCTGCTGCTGCTGATCCTGCTGCTGCCGCTGGCGGCGACGCTGATTTATGCGCTGGCCACCCAGTGGGGCGCCACCATTTTACCGGACGGCTTTACCCTGAAGTGGCTGACGGCGCTGTGGAGCGACCCGCGCTTTTTGCAGGCGCTGTGGCACTCGCTGCTGATCTGCTTCGGCACGCTGCTGCTGTCGGTGGTGGTGATCCTGCCGGCGATGTTTGTAATCGCTTACTACTTCCCTAGGCTTGACGCGGTGATGAATGTGCTGATTCTGCTGCCGTTCGCCGTGCCGCCGGTGGTGTCGGCGGTGGGGCTGATGCAGCTGTTCGCCGCCGATCCGCTGCCGCTGCTCGGCACTCCCTGGATTTTGGTGGGCTGTTATTTCACCATCGCGCTGCCGTTTATCTACCGGGCCATCAGCAACAACATGCAGGCGATCAACCTGCGCGATCTGATGGACGCCGCGCACCTGCTGGGCTCCAGCACCTGGCAGGCGGCGCTGTGGGTGGTGTTGCCGAATCTGCGCAAGGGCGGAACGATCGCCGTGCTGCTGTCGTTTTCGTTCCTGATCGGCGAGTTCGTGTTCGCCAACCTGCTGGTGGGCAGCCAGTATGAAACGCTGCAGGTCTACCTGTTCAACATGCGCAACGGCAGCGGGCATTTCACCAGCGCGCTGGTCATCTCTTATTTCGCCGTGGTGCTGCTCGTCACCTGGCTGGCGAACCTGCTGAATAAAAACAAGGGCTAACCCGATGGCTTATCTCAACGTCACCCGCCTGAACAAACACTATGGCCAGACCCAAGTGTTTCAGGATATCGATTTCACCGCCGAAGAGGGGGAGTTCGTCACCCTGCTGGGGCCTAGCGGCTGCGGCAAATCGACGCTGCTGCGCTGTCTGGCCGGCCTGACCCCGGTCGACAGCGGGCAAATTTTGCTGCAGGGCCAGGATCTGGTGCCGCTGGCGCCGCAAAAGCGCGGCATCGGCATGGTGTTTCAAAGTTATGCGCTGTTTCCCAATATGACGGTGGAAGGCAACGTGGCCTTCGGCCTGAAAATGCAGAAGCTGGCGGCCGGACAGATCGGCCAGCGGGTGCAGGAGGCGCTGGCGCTGGTGGAGCTGAGCGATTTGGCGAAGCGCTATCCGCATCAGCTGTCGGGCGGCCAGTGTCAGCGCGTAGCGTTGGCGCGATCGCTGGTCACTCGCCCGCGTCTGCTGCTGCTCGACGAACCGCTGTCGGCGCTGGATGCGCGTATTCGCAAACACCTGCGCGAGCAGATCCGGCGCATTCAGCGCGAGCTGAACCTGACGGCGATCTTCGTCACTCACGATCAGGAAGAGGCGCTGACCCTGTCGGATCGCATCGTGCTGATGAACAAGGGGCAGATCGTGCAGAGCGGCGATGCGGAAACCCTGTATACCCAGCCGGCGGATGCCTTCGCCGCCGGGTTTATCGGCAACTACAACCTGCTGAGCGCCGAACAGGCCGGCCGCTTGACCGGGCGCAGCTATGTCGGCAAGGTGGCGATCCGCCCCGAATCGATCGTCCTGTTGCCGGCGGGACAGGGGATCGGCGGGGTGATCCTGGGTCACAGTTTGCTCGGGAATGTGGTACGGTATCGGATTCAGGTTTGCGAGGTAGAATTGCTGGTTGACGTGCTCAACCGTTCGGTGGCCGACCTGCGGCCCGACGGCGCGGAAATTGGGCTACACTTGGAACCTGTTGTATTGCGGGAAGTTGCATGACTTCGCAGCGCGGCGCCGGGGCCTTCTCGCCGCCGCATTAACCCTTCTCTTCTGCGGTCTGCCGCCCGCCCGCTGTCCTGCCAGACCCACGCCCGGCAGGCGGGACCGCGCGCTGTATCCGTCATCCTTTGGCTCGCCTCTCTGCGTCGCGTGACAAGCATCGGGTATCAGCCTCCTTTGGCCGGGCGTTAATGGAGCGTATCTTCCGTGCTGACCCTTCTTCACCTGCTTTCGTCCGTGGCGCTGTTGGTGTGGGGCACCCACATCGTGCGCACCGGGATCATGCGGGTTTACGGCGCCAATCTGCGGCGCGTGTTGAGCGACAGCGTTGAGAAAAAACCGCTGGCGTTCGTTTCCGGCATCGGCGTGACCGCGCTGGTGCAAAGCAGCAACGCCACCGCGCTGCTGGTGACCTCTTTCGTCGCACAGGGGCTGGTGGGGCTGGCGCCTGCGCTGGTGATCATGCTCGGCGCCGACGTCGGCACCGCGCTGATGGCGCGCGTGCTGACCTTCGATCTTTCCTGGCTGTCGCCGCTGCTGATCCTGGTCGGCGTCTTCCTGTTCCTCAGCCGCAAGCAGATGCGGATCGGCCAGATCGGACGCGTTCTGATCGGCCTCGGGCTGATCGTACTGGCGCTGGAGCTGATCGTGGCCGCCGCCACGCCGATCACCCAGGCGGCCGGGGTGAAAGTGCTGTTCTCATCGCTGACCGGCGATGTGATGCTGGACGCGCTGACCGGCGCGCTGTTCGCCATTGTCAGCTATTCCAGCCTGGCGGCGGTGCTGCTGACCGCTACCCTGACTGCCACCGGCGTGATTTCGCTGAAGGTGGCGCTCTGTCTGGTGATCGGCGCCAACCTCGGCAGCGGCCTGTTGGCGATGATCAACGCCAGCGGCCAGAACGCCGCGGGGCGGCGCGTGGCGCTCGGCAGCCTGCTGTTCAAGCTGGTGGGCTGCATACTGGTGCTGCCGTTCGTCTCCTATCTGGCGGATTTGATGGCTCAGCTGCCGGGCGGCAGCGAAGAGCTGGTGATCTATTTCCACGTGTTCTACAACCTGATCCGCTGCCTGGTGATGATCCCGCTGGCCGGGCCGATGGCGACGCTGTGCGAACGGCTGATCGTCGACGAAGCGGCCGACGATCCGCGCATGAGGCCGCGCCATCTTGACGCCAGCGCGCTGGACACGCCGACGCTGGCGTTGGCCAACGCGGCGCGTGAAACGCTGCGCATGGGCGACGTGGTGGAACACATGATGATCCTGCAACGTGAAGTGCTGCACGGTAAGCAGGGAGTCGATAAAGAGGTGCGGCGCCTCGACGATGACGTCGACGTGCTGTACACCGCCATCAAGCTGTATCTGGCGCAGATCCAGAAGGAAGATCTGGGCGAGGAAGACTCGCGCCGCTGGGCGGAAATCATCGAAATGGCGCTTAACCTGGAACAGGCGGGCGACATCATCGAGCGCATGGCCGGCGACGTGGGCGCCAAGTCGCACGCCGCGCGCCGCGCCTTCTCGGCGGAAGGGTTGGCGGAGCTGGACGGGCTGCACGAACGGCTGATCGGCAACCTGCGCCTGGGGCTGTCGGTGTTCCTGTCCGGCGACGTCACCAGCGCCAAACGCCTGCGCCGTTCCAAGCATCGCTTCCGCATTTTGGATCGCCGCTACGCGCATGCGCACGTCGATCGTTTGCACCAGCAAAACGTGCAGAGCATCGAGACCAGTTCACTGCATTTGGGATTGTTGGGGGACATGAAGCGCCTGAACTCGCTGTTTTGCGCCGTGGCTTACAACGTGTTGGATCAGGATGCCAAGGATGACGATCGCGACTGGGAAGATACCCCGAGCACGCTGTAAAAAAAAACGCCCCCGGAAAACCGGGGGCGTTGTGCAGGAAAGGCGCGTTATTTGCCGCTGAACACGCCGGCTTTGGCGTCCGCCTGCTGAGTTGAAGCATGGCCGCTGGCGAACGGCACGTTGCCGTCGACGCTTTGCTTCGCCGCGCCGCCTAACAGCCCGCCGACCGTGGCCGCCGCATCGACGCGGCCGCCGCCCTGATAGCGTTGGCCGTTGACGTCCTGCTGGCTGACCTGGCTGCCGCCCAGTTCCACCTTGCCTTGCTGGCTGCGGATCTCGCCGCCGGTCAGTTGGGTTTGGCCGCCGACCTGCAGCGCCACGCCGTTCTTGCCGGCAATCGCCGATTGCTCGCCGACCGCGTTGTTGTTCACCACGTCGGCATTGACCTTGAGGTGCCCCTGGCGACCGGCCGGACCGGTGATGCTGTCTTTCACCGCGCCGCCGACGGTGCGTGCGCCGCGATCCCACAGCGGGCCTTGCGGTTTTTCGCCGGCCGGCGTTGCCGGCAGCGTGACTTTGCCGTCGGCCTTGCTGAAGCTGACCGCGCCGGTGGTGTCCTGCTGCGGATCAAGGCGACGCGCCACGCTGTTGTACTTGTCGGTGGTGGCGTCGGCCACTTTGTTCACTCCGGCCTCCAGTTTCTCTTTCACCTTACCGGCGTAACGCGGCGTGCCGACCTTCGACAGCTTGGAGGTGATGCTGCTGCCCGGATCGTTGCTGTGGCTCAGACCGGCATCCACATCCACCTTCACACCGTTCTCAACGTCTTTGCGGCTTTCAACGCGCAGATCGCCGCCCACCTTGCCCTGGACGCTGTCGGCGTCGACGCGCGCGCCGGCGAGACGGGTGTCCTTGCCGCTGTTGAGCGCCACGTCGCCCGCGGTGATGCCGGTGTTGGCGTGGGTGGTTTTATCCTGCTGCTCCACGCCGACTTTCAGACCGGCGCCCAGCGTGTGGGTATCTTTGCCGGTGTTCGGATCGACCTTGCCGCCGGCGTCCTTGTTGAAGGTTTGGCCGCCTTTGGCGTTGGCTTTGATGCCCAGGCTCCAGTTGTCCTTATGCTGCTCGTTTTTGGCGGACTCCAGCAGGATGCCGCCGTTTTTCGCCTCGAGCGCGGCGCTGCCGCCGCTGACTTTGGCGCCCTGCAGATGCAGCGCGTCATCGCCTTTGCCGTTGGCGGACAGGGTGACCTTGCCGTCTGAGGCGATAGTGGCGCCCTGGCGCTCGGTCGCGGACTCATTGACTTTGGCGATGTCGAAGGCGCCGCCGGCGGAGAGGTTGCCGCCGGTTTTTTCCTTGCTGTCGCTGCTGCCGGCGCCCAGATCGATATTGCCGGACAGCTTGCTTTCCTTACGCGTTTGGGTCGATTCCGCCGCCTGCAGTGCGACTTTGTTGCCCGCGCGCAGGCTGACGTCGCCCTGGCTCTTGACGTCGGTGCCCTGCAGCGTCAGATCGCGGCCCGCCTTCAGCTCCACACCCTGGCCGCTGACGTTGCCGACCTGCGCCGTGCTGCTGCTGCTTTCACCGTTGTTGGTGCCGCCGCCGAAACCGGCGCCGAAGTTTTTGCTGTCGGCGGTGAAGCCACCTTTGGCGGACGCTTTGACGTTAAAGCCGCTGTGGTTCTCGCTCTGTTTGTCGCTGGCCTGATCGAAGCGGATATCGCCGCCGGCGTTGACGGCGGTTTTACCGCTGCCGCCGTTCAGCGCGGTACCCTGATAGACCGCGTCTTTTTTCACGTTGACGTTGATGCCATTGGCCGCGTCGATCGAGCCGGCCACCGCCCGGCTGGCGCTGCTGTTGCTGCGCTGGGTGCTGCCTTCGCCCTTGGCGTCCACGGTCAGATCGCTGCCGGTGGTGGTGTAGACGCGCACGCCGGCGCTGCCGCGGGTGTCGCGGCTCTGCTCGTCCTGACGGTTTGCCGCGGCTTCGCTGCGGTGGCTGTCCGCCGTCAGGTTGACCGCGCCTTTGCTCGCCTGGTACTGCGTGCCCTGATCGCGCACTTCGCCTTTGGCGTTGATGTCGATACTGCCGGCTTGCACCGAGCTGACCACCGCCTGCGAGCTGCTGCTGCGTTTTTCGCTGCTGCCGCCCTGTGCGCCGATATCCAGGCCGACGTTAGGCGCGCCGATGCCGCCGATGTCGTTGATGACGCCGGTGGCATCCAGCTTGGCCGCCTTGCCGACCGCGCGCTCGACCGGACGGGTCACGGCGCTGTAATCGACGTTGGCGCCGATGTTCACGCCGACGTCGGTTTTGGTGGTGGTGGTGCTGGCGGTGTCGGCGGCGGCAAGGTGATCGACGCCGGCGGCGTTTTCTTGATAGGCGCCGCCGACGCTGTGCTGCGCGCCTTGCTGGGTCAGCTTGTCGCGGGCGTTGATCGTCAGATTGCCTTTGACGTCGCTGCCGGACGTGATCGCCTTGCTGCTTTGCGCCTGAGTTTTGCTGTTCTCGTAGCCGGCTTCCACGCCGCTGCCGAGTTTGTCGATGCCGCCGGTGTAATAGAAACCGCCGCCGATCTTGGTTTGCTCGGTGTTTGAGGCCGTTTTGTCGTCGGCCGCCAGGAACGAAACCTTATTGCCGCTGACGCTGGCGTCGCCTTTGTCGGCGACCAATTTGGAGCCGCTGAAGGTCACGTCCTTCTCCGCCTTGAGCTTCACGCTGCCGCCGCTGAGGCTTGAGGCGCTATTCTCGGTGCGGGTGGTTTTCTCGCTGTCGCGGGTGTGCTCGATGCGCAAACCGGCGCGGTACTGCTTGTCGCCGGCTTCTTTGGCGTAGCCGTTAACGGTGAGCGCGGTCTTCTGCTCGTCGATGTTCTGCTGCCGCTCGGCGGCCTTGACGTTGATGTTGCCGGTCTTCGACTCGACGCTCAGCTCACCGCCGCTGGCGACCTGGCTGCCGATCACGTCGGCATCCTTGTGGCTGACCAGCGTCAGGTTGGTGTCGGACTTCAGCTCGCTGGCGGTGCTGCTCTGGTAGCTGTTGTCGGCCTTGTGCGAACTGCTGGTGATGTTGAAGGCGGTGCCGGTGCGCGCGTCGATTTTGTCCACGGTGGTGCTCAGCGCGTTGTCGATGCGCAGGCCGCCGTGGGTGGCGGTGACTTCGCCGCCTTTCTGACCGCGCGCCTTGCTGCCGGTAATGGTGACGCCTTGCTGACCGTTCAGGCGCAGGGTGCCGCCGCTGGTCAATTCGGAAGCGTGGCTGATCTCGCGGCGATTGCTGTTGTTCTTGTTGTCGCCGCCGCCGATGCCGCCCCAGGAGGTTTTGTCATCGCGCACCGCTTTGGCGTTGGCGGTTTTCTGCACCCCGACCTGGATCTGGTTGTCTGCATCGATCGTCAGATCGCGCTGGGCGTGAATCTTGGCTCCCTGAGTCGAGACATTGCGACCGGCTTTCAACGTCAGTTCGCCCTCGCTGCGCAGTTCGCTGGCCTTCAGGCTTTCGCTTTCGTCGCTGCTGCTCCATCTGCCGGTGCGCAGGCTGGAGGTGTGGTTGCGTTGGTAGCCGCGCTCGCTGGATTTGTCCTTCTCCACCAGCCCGGCAAGGTGTACGTCGCGCGCCGCTTTGACGCTCAGCGCGCGGTCGGCGCTGACGTTGGCGCCCAGCAGTTTCACGTCTTCCTGGGTGCTGATGAGTTTGGCGCTGCCGCTGGCGGCGACGGTGCTGCCCGCCTGCTGCAGTTGCTCGCGTTCGCGGGTAACGTCGTATTGCCAAGAGTAGAACCAGCGATCGTCGGTATGGCCTTGCGTCTGCTTCAACTGCTGGCCGTCGAGCGTCAGTTTGCCGCCCTGCAGCGTAATGTCTTCGCCGCGGATATCGGTGGCGGTGAGGTGCGCGTGATTATCCGCCACCAGGCTGATGTTCTTGCCTTTCAGTTCGGTGCGGGTCAGCTTCTGGCTGCTGCTGCGATCGTTGACGTAGATGCCGCCACGGTAATTTTGATAGTTATCGCCGCCGTTTTTGTTGCTGCTGGCGTCGTCGACGCGGCTTTCGCTGCGAATGTCGTAGGCCTTCACCTTGAGTTCATCGCCGGCGGTCAACGAGCCGGCCAGCTTCACGCCGCTGCCCTGCGCGGTGTTGATGATGTTGATGCGCCCGGCCTGCATGCTGCCGAGGTAGTAGCTGTCCAGCGCGGTCGGCATCTGTTGGCTAGCCTGCACCGTGCCGTCGCGCGCCACACGGTTAAGGCCGCTGATGGCGTTGATCGTCGCCGAGGTCACTTTACCATTCGACTGTTTGAAATCTTGCACGATCACTTCGCCGCGGCTGTCGATCTTCGGCGCGATCAGGTCCAGTACGCCGCCGGCGTTCAGGGTGCCATTGAGGCTCAGAGTGTTGCGGTTGCCGAAGGTGCTGTAACCCTGCAGCACGCCGTTTTCCACCAGCGGGTTGCCGACCACCAGTGAGGAATGGCTGGTATTGATGAACCCGCAGCCCTGACAGCTGATGCCGTTCGGGTTGGCCAGCACGTAGTCGGCCGCCATGCCGAAGATCTCTTGCTGGCCATGCAGTAGCGACGGGTTGCGGCCGATCACTTCGTTGAGGATCACGCTGGCTTCGCGTCCGCCCAGATTGGGGTTGGCGCCCAGTTGGCCGGCCAGCTGCGACAGTCCCGCCTCGCGGGAGTTGTTCAGCACCGCGCCGGGCTGGTTGACGTTGAAGTCCTGATATTGGTTGTGCGACAGCCCGTTGCCGTTCGGCGCGACGATATCGACCACCTGCGCGCCGGTGGCGGCGGTGGAGACGCCGGGGCCGTTGGCGCCGTTGGCCGCAACGATCTCTGCGGCGTAGGCGCCGGCGGAAGCGGCGAGAATAATCGCCAGCGCAGCGGCCAGTTTGCCTGCCGCCGAAAGTCTGAAGTTATTATTTTTCATCCATGTCTCTCCGTATATTGCCGTGGGGTCCTGCAAAACTGTTGATTAAAAGGTGTAAGAAAAGCGGGCCAACACCTGAACGGGATCTTCCGGCGTAGCGTGGTTGGACAAAATCCAGCCGCGGCTGACCTCCAGATCGACCAGCGCTCGCTGATAACGCAATGTGGCGCCGGTGCTTATACCGGCGCTGCTGCGCCAGCCAGAGTTGTCCTGACGCGGCAGAATGCGGCCGACGTCGGCGCCGAGGCGCGGCGTCAGCGTGGTGGCGCCCAGATTGAAACTGCGCGACAGCGTATTCTGCAGATACCAGCCGTTGTCCCCGGACTGGGTGCTGCGGCTGAAGCCGCGTACGGCGCTGCGATCGGTGAGGCTCAGCCACTCCACGCCGGGCAGCGGATCGCGGCTGTACTGGCCGTAGAACAGGTTGTTGAGCTGATAGGTGGCGTCGCCCAGCCTGAGGCGCTGGCTGAGGTTGGCGAACAGCTTGCCCTTGGTGAACTGGCTGTCGAGGTGCACCGAACTCGGGTGGCGGCCGGCCCCCAGCCACGGCATCCCCTGCTCGACGCTGAGGTTGGCGCTGAACACGCCATTGGGCAGAATTTGCAGGTGGCTGGCGCTCAGTTCGGCCAGGGTCAGCGTTGGGCTGCTGACCTCAAGGCGCACGCTTTCGAAGTAGTTATCGATGCGCTTGTAGGTCAGCTGGCCGCTCAGGCTGTCTATCTGATCGTGATCGCGATAAAACACGTAGTCGCTGCGCAGCCCGTACTGTTGGGTCTGGCCGTGCAGTTTGACCACGTTGTGCGGCAACTGCTGGTGGTTTTCATAGGACGAGAAGCTGGCGAACCCGCTGAAGGTGAACGCGCCGTACGGCAGCGAATAGAGCAGGGTATAGGCGCGATTATAGCGGTGAGCCGGATTTTCCAGCGTGCTGTTGGCGTTCAGGCTGACAAAGTCCGACAGGCCGAACGGGCTGTCCAACGTGGCGGTGGCGCGCGCCAGCCACCGGCCGGTGCTTTTTTGGCCGTAATTATCCGTGCCGGCGGTAATCAGCCAGGGCTTGGCATGCTGATTGCGCAAGCGAATAACCGAACCGCCAACCTGGCGGCCGGGCAATATATCCAGCTTGGTGGTATTCGATTGCAAACGGTTGGCCTGATCCAATCCCTGATCAAGCTCGGTTAATTTCAACGGCTTGCCTTCCAGCCCCGGAAATAATAAACGGCTGTTGACCCAGCGATCGCCGCCTTCTATTTTCTCGATAAATCCTTCGGTCACGCTTAACCCCAATTCTCCTTGTGAATTAGGGCGAACAATTTGCACGCGTGCGGTGATATAGCCTTTTTGCACATAAAGGCGCGTTAATTCACGGGTCAGGCGATTGATATCGTTGCTGCTGATGCACTGTTCCGGCAGCGCGCTCAGGGCCGATAAATCGGCCGGCGAGAGCAGGGTGACACCTTGCAGATAAACGCCGGCGATCGGCAGGCACTGCGCGGACTGCGGCAGGGCGGGCGCGGCCGGTTCCGGTTCCGCCAGCAGGCGCTGTTGCTTCAGCTGCTGGTAGCGGCGTTGCTCAATCAACTGGTTGACTTCACGCGTGCTGTCTTGCAGCGCGCGGCGCGACTCCCCCATCGACATATCCTGCATCATGTGGGAGTCCGGCAGGGTTTCAGCGGAAAGGGCCGTGCTGACCAACAGCGTCAAGGCGGTGATTTTTTTTATCATTGTAATCCATTATGAGAGGCCGCCGGGGCAGCCAGCCCAATCCATGAGGTTAACCACGGGCGGCCGACGGCCGGCCCGAAATAATGAGCGACATGCACATTGCGAGATATCTTGATTTGCCGCAGCAAATAAGACGGTGGGTATATATCTAAATAATAATTAGGCTGCTTCTTTTATGGCGGGCAACCCTGGTGACTTAATTAATTAAAAAAAGTGGAGCGCCTCTTCCTCTTGCCAACATTATCGGCATGGATAGGAAGAATCTGAATTTTTATTTTTCACGGATGATAGGGGATGAGAGGAATTATGACAATCCGACCAGTGGGAAATACGAAATTTCGCAGGAAAGAAAAGGGACGCAATTGTTTGCGTCCCTGCAGGCGGTTTATTTCTTCTTGATAGGGCGGCCGGACCAATAACCCGCCAGCAGCGAACCGGAGAGGTTGTGCCAGACCGAGAACAGCGCGCCTGGCAGCGCGGCCAGCGGTGAGAAGTAAATTTTACCCAGCGTGGCCGCCAACCCGGAGTTCTGCATGCCCACTTCGATCGCCAGCGTGCGGCAGGTGGACTCGTCGAAGCCGAACAATTTGCCGCCCCAATAGCCGCTCAGCAGACCGATGCCGTTGTGCAGGATCACCGCGACGATCACCACCAGACCGATCGAAGCGATATGGCTTTGGCTGCCCGCCACCACCGCGCTGATGATCGCCAGAATGCACACCATCGACAACGCCGGCAACAGTGGCTCGATGCGTTTCACCACCTTGGTCAGGGTATGGTGGACGATCAGGCCCAGGCCGATCGGGATCACCACAATCTGCAGAATGCTCAACAGCATGCCCATGATATCGACGCTGATCTCGGCGTCGACGTACAGACGGGTCAGCAGCGGCGTGGCGAACACCCCCACCAGCGTCGAGACCGCCGAGATGGTCACCGACAGCGCCACGTCACCCTTGGCCAGATAGATCATCACGTTGGAGGCGGTGCCGCTGGCCACGCTGCCCACCAGCACCATGCCGGCGGACAGATCCGGCGGCATGCGGAACAGCATCGCCAGGATCCAGGCCGCCAGCGGCATGATCAGATAATGCAGGAAGATGCCTGCCGCCACCGGGCCGGGGCGCGCCAGCACGCGTTTGAAGTCGTCGAGCCGCAGCGTAACGCCCATGGCGAACATGATCAGCATCAGCAGCGGGCTGACGTAGGGGCCGATACCGGTAAAGGTGGTCGGCGTGTAATAAGCGGCGACGGACAGCAGTATCGCCCAGAGGGGGAATAAGCGCGTGAGCAGTGCCAGCATGCAGGTTTTCCTTAGCCAGATTGAGAACGGCGGGTGTGGTTGTGTTTTTATTGCGGGCTCAACATGCTGAACCCCTGCAGGTTTTGAACGGATTTTTTAGACGCAGGGGCGCAGCATGCTGCGCCCGCAATCAGGATAATGACTTATTCGAACAGGTTGTGATGCAGGGTACGCACCACCTGCTCGGCTTCTTCGCCCGGCACCAGGAAGCACAGGTTATAGCTGCTGGCGCCGTAGCAGATCAGGCGGATATTGAACGGATCGAGCACGCCAAACACCTCTTTGCCCACGCCGCAGGCGCGTGACAGCTGGTTGCCGATGATCGCCACCAGCGCCAGGTTTTCTTCCACTTCCACCCGGCACAGCGACGACAGTTCAGTCAGCAGTGAGGTGGTCAGCAAGCTGCCGCCGACGGAGGTGGCGCCAGTGGTGTCCATAGTCAGCGCGATGCTGACTTCCGAAGTGGTGATCAGATCGACGGAGACATTATGGCGCGCCAGGATGTTGAATACCTCGGCCAGGAAACCGCGCGCGTGCAGCATGTTCAGGCTGTGCAGCGTCAGCAGCGTTTGCTTGCGGCGCAGCGCCAGCGCGCGGAACAGCGGCGGGTTCTCGGTGGTGTTGCACACCAGCGTGCCGCCGGCCGCCGGATCCTTGCTGGAGCCGACGAACACCGGAATATCGCTGCGCACCGCCGGCAACAGGGTGGCCGGATGCAGCACTTTAGCGCCGAAGGTGGCCATTTCCGCCGCCTCTTCGAAACCGATTTTGTCGATGCGCTTGGCCGCCGGCACCACGCGCGGATCGGTGGTGTAGATGCCCGGCACGTCGGTCCAGATATCCACCCGGCCGACGCCGAGCGCCTCGCCGAGCAGCGCGGCGGTATAGTCGCTGCCGCCGCGGCCGAGCGTGGTAGTGCGGCCTTTTGGCTCGCTGCCGATAAAGCCCTGGGTGACCACCAGCGCTTCCTGCAGGCGCGGCTGCAACTGCGACCGGGCCAGTTCGCTGAGCGCGGCGCTGTCCGGCACGGCGCGGCCGAAGTGATCGTCGGTGCGCATTACTTTGCGCACGTCGAACCATTCGGCCTGCACGTTGCGGGCGCGCAGGATTTCAACGAACAGCAGGGTGGACATCAGCTCCCCATGGCTGACCAGTTCGTCGGTCAACGCCGTCGAGGTGGCCAGCGACGCGGCCTCCGACAGCATGGCGATGTTTTCCAGCAGGCGGTCTATCTCGTCGCGGATCACCGCAGGCGCCGCGAGGCGATCGAGGATGGCGTACTGGATGCGACGAATTTCATCAAGCTGGTAGTTGCGTTTGTCGGCCTCGCAACCTTCGGCCAGGGCGACCAACAGGTTGGTGACGCCCGCCGAGGCGGACAACACCACCAGGCGGACCTGCGGATTGGCCAGCACGACGTCGGCGCTGCGGTTCATGGCTTCAAAGTCGGCGACGCTGGTGCCGCCGAACTTGGCTACCACGGTGGAATTCTGGGGTGCTGCTTGGTTCATCTAGAAACCTCGTGTCAGGGATGCCCGTTTGGGGCACTGTAATTCCATAGCCTTGGCACAAGGGGAGAGCGGTAAACAGGGGGCAGGCGTAGAGGTCAGGCTACGATACACCCAGAAGCGCCCCACCTTGTCGATCGCCCTGTGGCGATCCCCTGGTGACAACCCAGGGGATTCAGCCCCTGTAGTCGATACGATAATGGCCGGCCATTATCGTACCTCGGCGTCGCTCCCCCTCGGGTGCCGTCAACGGAGAAACGGCTCCTCTGACACTCTACCTGGGCGACGCGCCTCTTCTGGCTTGCGCACCGGGTGCGCAAGTAGGCTGTTAGGAATAGCCGGTTATCGCCATTCTGTCAACGTACAGACGGTGAGGGATTTTCATCTTGCACCAGCGCGATAAGCGTACAGGGCATCGCGGGCGTGGAACCGGCGCCAATCGGTTGCAGAGAACCGTCTTCCTTTTGGCTGAATAGCGGAATAACGCCCTGATGTTTCTCCAAATACTCCAGCCAACCGAAATTTTCGTTCAATTTGGTCGCTTTGATGGTGGCCCCTCTGGCGAGCAGGCTGCTCAGGCGGCCGTAGGTGGCTTCCTGATTAAATAAAATTTCATGCCGGCGGAAACGCGAACTTTCCGCGCTGGCGCCGCGCCCTTTCAACGGTGCCCCCGAACGAATGGCGAACACGTGATCCTCGCCGAAGAGGTGGCCGAAGTGATAGACGGCCAGCGCGTTTTGGTGACGATTGGGCGACAGCGCCAGCACCTGGGCGATATTGCTCAGATCGAGATAGTTCTCGGCGTGTTCGGAGTAGGCGTGGCCATAGTAGGCCGGAATGCCGTCCATGCGCGCCTGACGGTAGTATTCCCAGCTGCTGTCGGTGACGATCACCGGCACGTTCAGCTTGATCAGCGCCTGCGCCAGCATGCGCGCCACGCTGTTGGCGCCGACGATCAGCACGCCGCGCGGTTTCTGCTGCTGCACCCGCAGCCAGCGCGCCATCATGCCGCTGGTCAGGCTTTGCAACACCACGGTGCCGATGATGATGGCGAACACCACGGTCACCAGCCGGTCGGCGCCCTGATAGCCGCTGCGCTGCAGCGTCAACGCGAACAGCGAGCTGACCGCCGCGGCGACGATGCCGCGCGGGGCGATCCAGCACAGCAGCAGCCGATCGCGCCAGTGCAGGGAAGAGCGCCAGGTCGACACCGCGATGCACAGCGGCCGGGCGATGAACTGCACCGCCAGCAGCAGCAGGAGCAGCGGCCAGCCCATGTGCCACAGCGCCTGGATGTCGAGCCGCGCCGCCAGAATGATGAACAGCGCCGAGATCAGGATCGCCGACAGCTCCTCTTTGAACGCCAGAATATCGCTGGTGTCCACGTCGCGCATGTTGGCCAGCCAGATGCCCATCACCGTGACGGTCAGCAGGCCGGATTCGTCGGCGATGGCGTTGGAAACGCCGAAGGCGGTCAGCATGATCGCCAGCACCGCCAAGTTCTGCAGATAGCGCGGCAGCCAGACGCGGCGCAGCGCCAGGCCGAGCAGGTAGCCGAACAGCGCGCCGGCGATCAGGCCGACGGCGGCGGTCACGCCCAGCGTCCAAAACAGGTGGGTATAGGACTCCGCATTCTGCTTCAGCACGATAAACTCGAACACCAGCAGGGTGAAGATGGCGCCGACCGGATCGATGACGATCCCTTCCCAACGCAACACCTGGTTAATGTTGGCGTTCGGCCGCACCACGCGCATCAGCGGGGCGATCACCGTCGGCCCGGTCACTACCGTCACCGCGCCGATCAGCGCCGCCAGCTCCGGCGGGAAATCCAGCAGCCACCAGCTGGCGAGGCTGATGACCAGAAAGGTAACCAGCATGCCGACGGTGACCAGGTTGCGCACCACGCCGCCGAGGCCGCGTATCTCCTCGAAGCGCAGCGTCAGCGCCCCCTCGAACAGGATGATCGCCACCGACAGCGACACCAGCGGAAACAGCAGATCGCCGAACAGCAGATCCGGCTGCACCAGATGCACCGTCGGGCCGAGCACGATGCCGAACAGCAGCAGCGGCAAAATGGCCGGCAGGCGCAGCAACCAGGCCAGCCACTGCGCCAGCAGCGACGCCAGACCGATAAGCACCAACATGAGCGGGGCGGATAATTCCATAAGCGAGATCCCTTTCAAATGACGAAATAAGCGACGATGACACAGCCTGATGACAATTCGGCAACCCCGATAACAGGCCGTTAGCCAAAAGTATAGAGTGAAAGCTGAAACGAGGCGGCAATGCGTTGACAGTTAGCGCCTATCGCAAGAAAAGAGATCATAATCACAGTCGAACAGGCTACAATCGGACAAACGCGTCATTTTTATTCTCAAGCCTAAGAGTGTTGCTATGAAAAATATCAATCCTAGTCAAACCGCTGCTTGGCAAGCCCTGCAGCAACATTATGCACAGATGAAAGACGTACGGATCGCCGACCTGTTCGCCCAGGACAGCGATCGTTTCTCCAGGTTCTCCGCGACCTTCAACGACCAAATGTTGGTGGACTATTCCAAGAACCGCATCACGCAGGAAACCCTGGAGAAGCTGCAGGCGCTGGCGAAAGAAACCGATCTGCAAGGCGCCATCAAATCGATGTTCGCCGGTGAGAAAATCAACCGCACTGAAGATCGCGCGGTGCTGCATATTGCCCTGCGCAACCGCAGCAACAGCCCGATCCTGGTCGACGGCAAAGACGTGATGCCGGAAGTGAACGCGGTATTGGCCAAGATCAAACAGTTCTGCGCGCGCGTCATCGGCGGCGAGTGGAAAGGCTACACCGGCAAGCCGATCACCGATGTGGTGAACATCGGCATCGGCGGTTCGGATCTCGGCCCTTACATGGTGACCGAAGCGCTGCGCCCTTATAAAAACCACCTGAACATGCACTTCGTCTCCAACGTCGACGGCACCCACATCGCCGAAACGCTGCAGCCGCTGAATCCGGAAACCACGCTGTTCCTGGTGGCCTCCAAAACCTTCACCACTCAGGAAACCATGACCAACGCCCACAGCGCGCGCGACTGGTTCCTGAGCAGCGCCGCCGATCAACAGCACGTGGCCAAGCACTTCGCCGCGCTGTCCACCAACGGCAAAGCGGTGGCTGAGTTCGGCATCGATACCGACAACATGTTCGAATTCTGGGACTGGGTCGGCGGGCGCTACTCCCTGTGGTCGGCGATCGGTTTGTCGATTGCGCTGTCCATCGGTTATGACAACTTCGAGCAGCTGCTGAGCGGCGCGCACGCCATGGACAAGCACTTCGCCGAAACGTCGGCGGAGAAAAACCTGCCGGTGTTGCTGGCGCTGATCGGTATTTGGTACAACAACTTCTTTGGCGCCGAAACCGAAGCCATTCTGCCGTACGATCAGTACATGCACCGTTTTGCCGCTTACTTCCAGCAGGGCAACATGGAATCCAACGGCAAGTACGTCGATCGCAACGGCAACCCGGTGGATTACCAGACCGGTCCCATCATTTGGGGCGAGCCGGGCACCAACGGCCAGCATGCGTTCTATCAGTTGATCCACCAGGGCACCAAGCTGGTGCCGTGCGATTTCATCGCGCCGGCCATCAGCCATAACCCGCTGGGCGATCATCACGCCAAACTGCTGTCCAACTTCTTCGCTCAGACCGAAGCGCTGGCGTTCGGCAAGTCGCTGGAAGTGGTGGAAGCCGAGTTCGCGGCGCAGGGCAAAACTCCTGAGCAGGTCAAGCACGTGGCGCCGTTCAAGGTGTTTGAAGGCAACCGGCCGACCAACTCGATCCTGCTGCGCGAAATCACCCCGTTCAGCCTGGGCAGCCTGATCGCGCTGTATGAGCACAAGATCTTCACCCAGGGCGCGATCCTGAACATCTTCACCTTCGATCAGTGGGGCGTGGAGCTGGGCAAACAGCTGGCTAACCGCATCCTGCCGGAGCTGGCGGGCAGTGAGAAAATCAGCAGCCACGACAGCTCGACCAATGCGCTGATCAACCGCTTCAAGGAATGGCGCTAAGCGCCTGAGCTGAAGCCAATAAAAAACCCGCCGCGGCGGGTTTTTTTACGTCTGCAAAAAATTACAGGTTGATCGGCACTTCGAAGCTGATGCCTGCACCCACGTCATCGGCGGTGCTGTGATCGCTGTCGGTGTACCACAGGCTGGTATCGAACTTAACCTGAGAATCGAAGCTGTAACCCCAGCCGAGCTGAATGCCTTTCAGCGTATCGGAACGCGGGAACGCCCGGTTGATGGTTTGGTTGTTCGGGTTCACCTTGGCGTACACCAGACGGGTGCTCCAACGTTGGCCATCGTCCAGCACCATTTCCACGCGCCCGGACAGCATCTGGCCGTCGCCGCCCATCGCGTGGCCCAGCGGATAACCTTGCTGGTAGTAACCGCCCCGATAGATGTAGTGGTTGTACATCACGTTGTTGGCGTTGCCGTTAGAGCGGGTATCAGAACCTTCGATATGCCAGTTGATCGTGGTCGGGCCCCATTCCGGATGGCCTTCAAGCCCCAGCATGTAAGCGTTATGCGAAGGCAACATGCCTGCTTCATCTTCACCGGTGATCTGGCCATAAAAGCTGACCGGCATGCCGATGAGCGGCTGCAGCTTGAGTTTGAAGTCAAAACCGCCCAACTGGTTGCCCGGATCGTTTTTCGGATCGCCGGTGTTATCGTTGCCGGTTACGCCATCCCAGAAGGAACTCCAGGAGTGCGGACGGCCATCACCACCCCACATCATGACGCGTGAAGCGCCCAGCTCCAGAAAGTCGGTCGGCATCATGGTCAGGCGGCCACCGATCAGCTTGGTGTCCGGTACGGCTGCGTATTGCGACAGCTGGCCGGCGGACAGCTGGTATTGCCAGCGGCCGATCCACGACAGCCACGGGGTTTCAAACGGCGATTGGTCGGCGCGCTGCAGCATAAAGCCGGCCACCGGGCGCGCGGCGTCGGAGCGGATCAGACTGCCGTCGTAACCCGGGCCCCACCACTGGGAAACCTCGCCGAAGGAGAGCCATTGGTTCCAGATTTTCACTGCGCCGTAGGAGCCGTTCATGTTGAATTTGGAACCGTCGCTGACGCGCTGATCGCCTTCCACCGAGCCCTGCAGACGCACGTCCCAGAACTCGCCGTTGGCGCCGGCGCCGATGGTCAGGCGATCGTCGGCGTACTCGTTTTGGCCGAAGCCCTGCGGGGTGCCGGGTTTATCGGTCGACGCGTAACCGCTGACGCGGATGTTGGCTTTCAGAGCATCGACACGGCGCTGCACGCGGTCGATGACGTTTTTCTCGGTGTTGGTCACCGGCTTGGCCTGCGCGATAACGGAACTGATCTCTTCCTGACTCAGCGGCCAGGTGGACAGGCTGACGTTGATGACGCCGCGGTCAGACAACCAGGCGAGATCGTTACGCAGATCGTTGTCAGGGGCTACCAGGCCGGCGGCGTGGCCGGACAATGCACAGGTAAACAGGCCCGCAGCGACCAGTCCGTTAAGTTTAGCGCGCATAAAGAATTCCCTTGTTAATTCGAGGTTATTGGTTTTATGTAAAGATCTCTGTGACCCATGATAGTTGACATTTCGATTTGCTACAAATCTATAAGGCAGAAACATCTTATTATAACGTGATGAATTAAATGGGGTTTAAAGTGCTTTCACCTGGGACGGAATTTTTAGGACAATGCCTATATTGGCAGGGTTGAATCATATAAGCGGTATTCAGAGAGAGGTTTTATGGCAAAAACGTCGCGTTCGATCATGATAGCGAAGGGGCTGCAGCGAGTGCTGAACGTGGGCTTGTTGCTGCTGGCGGCAATTCTGGTGGTGTTTCTGGTCAAGGAAACCATCCATCTGGCGAAGGTGTTATTTATCAACAGCGAAGAGTCGTCTTCTTACCTGTTGATTGAAGGCATCGTGATTTATTTCCTGTACTTTGAATTTATCGCCTTGATCGTCAAGTATTTTGAGTCGGGTTATCATTTTCCGCTGCGCTATTTTATTTACATTGGCATTACCGCGATTATTCGTTTGATTATCGTGGACCACAAAAACCCCATCGATACCCTGATCTACGCCGCGGCGATATTGGTGCTGGTGGTGACGCTCTATCTGGCCAATACCGATCGGCTGAAACGGGAGTAGCGATAAAAATGGCGGCCAAAGGCCGCCAAAGACACAGGATATAATTACCCGTCGTCTTTCAAGCGACAGCGTTGTTGACTGCACTCGCTAACCCCAGTTACTTACTGAAGTAAGCGCCTGGGCTTAGCGAGCTGGTCGCCTCGCTGTAACTTGAAATCCATAGGGTAAAAGATAAGGAAAAACATCAAACGCACTGCAGTGGCACAAATTACCCCTTCACGCCGCCGGCCGTCAGGCCGCCCACCAGCCAGCGCTGCGCCAGCAGGAACACGGCGGTAATCGGTATCGCCGACAGCACCGCGGCGGCGGCGAAGTCGCCCCACAGGTAGTTCTGCGGGTTGAGATATTGCTGCATCCCCACCGCCAGCGTGTAGCTGTTCACATCGCGCAGCAGCAGCGACGCCACCGGCACTTCGGTGATGGCGGCGATAAATGACAGAATGAATACCACCGCCAGAATCGGCACCGACAGCGGCAACAGCACCAGACGGAATGCCTGCCACGGCGTGGCGCCATCCAGCGCCGCCGCTTCTTCCAGCGAATTGTCGATAGTTTCGAAATAGCCCTTGATGGTCCAGACGTGCAGCGCGATGCCGCCCATGTAGGCGAAAATCACGCCGCCGTGGGTGTTCAGGCCGATAAACGGAATGTACTGGCCCAGGCGATCGAACAGGGCGTACAGCGCCACCAGCGACAGCACCGCCGGGAACATCTGGAAGATCAGCATGCTTTTCAGCAACGTGCTCTTGCCGCGAAAACGCATGCGTGCGAAGGCGTAGGCGCAGGTGGTGGACAGCGTCACGATGCCGATGGCGGTGATCGCCGCGATCTTGATGGAGTTCCACAGCCACAGCAGCACCGGGAACGGCGGCGGCGTCACGCTGCCGTCGGCGTGGGTGACGCTGAAGCCAAGCGCCAGCCGCCAGTGATCCCAAGAGAGGGTTTCCGGTATCAGGCTGCCGGTGGCGAAGTTGCCGGAGCGCAGCGAGATGGCGACCACCATCAGCAGCGGAAACATGATCAGGGCGATAAAGCACAGCATCAAGATATGGGTGATCCACAGGCGCAGGCGCTGGGATTTGGGTTGAACCATGGCCATCGTTATTCTCCCTAATCAAAGTTCATCTTGCTGGCTTTCAAATTCAGGATCGCCAGCGCGCCCACCAGCAGGAAGATCAGCGTGGCGATGGCGGCCGCCAGGCCGAAGTCTTGCCCGCCGCCGCCTTCGAAGGCGATGCGGTAGGTGTAGCTGACCAGCAGATCGGTATAGCCGGCCGGCGTAGTGGTGCCGATCATGTCCGGGCCGCCGTTGGTCAGCAGCTGGATCAGCACGAAGTTGTTAAAGTTGAAGGCGAAGCTGGCGATCATCAGCGGCGTCAGCGGCTTGATCAGCAGCGGTAAGGTGATGCGGAAGAAGTTTTGCCACGGGTTGGCGCCGTCCATCGCCGAGGCCTCGTACAGATCGTCCGGGATCGCTTTCAGCAGCCCCATGCACAGGATCATCATGTACGGGTAGCCGAGCCAGGTGTTGACGATCAGGATCATGCTCTTGGCGGTGAGCGGATCGCTGAACCAGGCGGGTTTGATGCCGAACAGATGGCTGAGCATCATGTTGATTTCGCCGAAGCTCTGGTTGAACAACCCTTTGAAGATCAGGATCGAGATGAACGACGGCACCGCATAGGGCAGGATCAGCAGCACGCGGTAGATCGCCTTGCCTTTCAGCGCCTCCCACTGCACCACGCAGGCCAGCACCATGCCGACCGCCACGGTGAGGATCACCGTCATCACCGAGAACACGATGGTCCAGATGAAGATCGATACGAACGGTTTCTTGATGCCCTCGTCCTGCAGCACCCGCAGGAAGTTTTTCCAGCCGGTGGTGACGGTATAGCCCGGGCTCAGGGTTTCCTGCGCCCAGCCGCCGTCGGCGTTGATCGCCTGATAGAAGCCGATGTCGCCGTTCGGCCGGTAGCGCACCTGGGTCTGGTTATTGGTCAGCGTACTGCCGTCTTTGTCCAGCGCATACAGCGGACGGGTGCCGGAGAACTGGCGCAGTGAACTCATGCGCAATTCACCGCCGTCGGGCAGTTGCGCCACCAGCTGGCTCAGCGCCTGCCGGTTCTGGGTGATCACCCGCAGCGTGGCGCGCTCGCCCTGCGGCGCGGCGCTCTGTGTGGTCAATGTCAGGGTTTGCGGCGCCGCGGCGTCGAGGCGGAAAGGCTCGGAGAGCAGCGGCTGTTCACTGTCCGGTGGCGTCAGCTGCAGGCGCCACTGCTGATTTTCCGCCGGGTAGAGGCCGAAGGTGAAGGTTTTGCCACTCTGGAACTGGCGTTGCATCAGCACCGATTGCGCGCGCTCAAAGGTCAGCTGGTTGGTGCTGCTGTAGTTGGTAAAGGCGATGGCGATGGTGCAGATCAGCGGGAACAGGACGAACAGCCCCATGCCGGCGATGCCGGGATACACATAGCGCCAGGCGTAGGCGCGGCGGTTGGCGAAGACGTAAAGCCCGGCGCTGACCAGGATCAGCGTCAGGATGGCGAACAGGTATTCACCCTGTGCATACATCAACACAATCAGGTAGCAGGTCACCAGGCTGAACAGGCCGACCACCAGCCATTTCAGTGCGTCGCTTTGCCACCACTTCGATTTTTTACGCGCGGGCGTCCCGGCGTGAGCGAATTGCATAGGGCGTTCCTTTCTGTGAAGCAACGGCGGAGCGCCACGGCGCCCCGCACGACGTCGTTACTTGGTGATACGGGTCTGTACGTCGTCCAGCGCGGCTTTCACCGTCTGACGGCCGCTGACGGCGTTGATCACCGCGCTGCGTTCGGCGTACCAGAAGGCGCTCATCTGCGGGATGTTCGGCATGATTTCCCCGTTTTGCGAGTTCTGCATGGTGGCGGCGATCTTCGGATCTTTGGCCAGCGCTTCCTGATAGGACTTCAGCGCCACCGCGCCCAGCGGTTTGTCTTTGTTGACGTCCGCCAGCCCTTCGTTGGTCAGCAGGTAGTTCTCGAGGAACTCGGTCGCCAGCTCTTTATTCGGGCTGGCGGCGTTGATGCCGGCGGTCAGCACGCCGACGAACGGTTTGGACGGCTTGCCTTTGAAGGTCGGCAGCAGCGTCACGCCGTAGTTGATTTTGCTCTGCTCGATGTTGTTCCAGGCCCACGGCCCGTTGATGGTCATCGCGGTCTGGCCTTTGTTGAACGCGGCTTCGGCGATCGAGTAGTCGGTATCGGCGTTGATGTGTTTGTTTTTCACCAGATCGACGATGAACTGCAGGCCGGCCTGCGAACCGGCGTTGGCGACGCCGACATCCTTGATGTTGTATTTGCCGTTTTCATACTTGAAGGCATAACCGCCGTCGGCGGCGATGATAGGCCAGGTGAAGTAGGGTTCCTGCAGGTTCCACATGATGGCGCTCTTGCCGCCGGCGCGCAGCTGTTTGTCCAGCGCCGGGATCTCTTCCCAGGTCTTCGGCGGCTGTTTGACCAGGTCCTTGTTGTAAATCAGCGACAGCGCTTCGACGGCGATCGGATAGCCGATCAGCTTGCCGTCATAACGCACGGCGTCCCAGGTGAACGGGAACAGCTTGTCCTGGAAGGCTTTGGACGGGTGGATTTCGGCCAGCAGGCCGGACTGCGCATAGCCGCCGAAGCGGTCGTGGGCCCAGAAAATGATGTCAGGACCGTCGCCGGTGGCGGCCACCTGAGGGTATTTTTCTTCCAGCTTGTCCGGGTGCTCGACGGTGACCTTGATGCCGGTGTCTTTTTCGAATTTCTTGCCGACTTCCGCCAGGCCGTTATAGCCCTTGTCGCCGTTGATCCAGATAACCAGTTTGCCTTCCTCAATCTTGGCGAAGGCGGAAGAAGAGAGCACCAGGGTGGCCAGTGCCGAGAGCGCCAGCGTGCGGGCGAGGGTAATGCTGCGAGTCATAATCCAGTCCTTCTTTTTGTGGGCACATAAATCAAGGAGAGACGTTTCGCGGTAATAGTGGGTCACAACGCGACATATTCTCATCCTCCCCCCCTCTACGCCCCTGAGATGAGGAGTGTGATCCAGTTAACGTTGTGCTCTATTCTGTGGCGTCAGGCACAAAATAGGGGGGCGATTTTTGCCAGCCGGATCACAGATTTGCCTCAAGCGCGGAACTTCTCATCGCCGCGGTCGTTCTCTCATCCTCCCGCCTCCTCCCCCATGAAAAATCCTGTTACGGATGATTACCCTTTCCGGCGACTCCCGCACTATCGGCCCATCGATTTTTAACGCCACGCGCTGCAGGGATACCGGATTTATGTCGTCAATGCCTATCGCCACTCAGCCCACCCTGTACCGGATCCATCCGGCCAGTTTCCGTGACGGAAACGGGGACGGCGTGGGCGACGCGCTCGGCATGCTGGCGGCGCTGCCATACCTGAAAGCGCTGTCGATCGACGGTCTGTTGCTGCCGCAGACGTTGGCGCCGGAGGCCGAGGCGACGGTGACGGGCGAAGGGCTGACTCTGTGGTACGGCGATGACGCCAACCGCGTTCGCAATGCCGTCGCACCGCAGCGGTTCGCCCACGGCGCGCTGGCGCTCGACGTGATGCCGTTCAGCGCGGAAAAGCTGGTGGCGGTGCTGCACGCTCGCCGCGCCACGTTGGCAGACAGCCTGTGGAGCACCGGCGACGCCGATCAGCCTCGGGTGGTCAGCCGCTGGGGGCAGGGCGACCTGCGTTCCGCCGCCGCCTTTTTGACGCTGTTGGCGATGTTGCCGGCGCCGATCTGCCTGTATCAGGGCGAAGAGCTGGGGCTGCCGCATGCCGCCGGCCTGCAGGATCCGCGCGGCGCGCAAACGCCAATGCCGTGGCATGAAGCCCCCGAACAGGTCACCGCCGGGGAGATCAGCTGGTATCAGCAGGTGGCGATCGAACACCGCGCATTGGCCATCAGCCGCCAACAGCACGACAGCCACTCCACCTTACGTTACTGCCAGGCGCTGTTGGCCCTGCGCCGTTCGCCGCTCATCCAGCGCGGCGAGCTGAACGCGGTCAGCCAGCGGGACGGCGTGGTGCGCTTACTTATTACCCATCAGGATCAATGCCTTGAAGCGCTGATAAACCTGCAGCCTTATACTCAGGCGGCCGCGCCGTCTGAGGCGACCTTGCCGTTGGCATGGCAGCACGGCGCGCAGCAAGAGGGTCATCAATGGGTTTTGGCGGGCTTTGCCTCCGCCATTTTCACACGACATGTTAACTGCGAAAGCAGGGGAGTAACGCATGGCTAGCGTGACACTGCGCAGCGTTTATAAGGCCTTCGGTGAGGCCGTGATTTCCAAAGACGTCAATCTGACTATCGAAGACGGCGAGTTTGTGGTGTTTGTCGGGCCGTCGGGCTGCGGCAAATCGACGCTGCTGCGCATGATCGCCGGGCTGGAGGACATCACCTCCGGCGACCTGCTGATCGGCGAGAAACGTATGAATGAGGTGCCGCCTTCCGAGCGCGGCATCGGCATGGTGTTCCAGTCCTACGCGCTGTATCCGCACCTGTCGGTGGCGGACAACATGTCGTTCGGCCTGAAGCTGGCCGGCGCCAAGAAAGCGGAAATCAATCAACGGGTGAACCAGGTCTCCGAGGTGCTGCAGCTGGCGCACCTGCTCGATCGGCGGCCGAAGGCGCTGTCCGGCGGGCAGCGTCAGCGTGTGGCGATCGGCCGCACGCTGGTGGCCGAGCCGGACGTATTCCTGCTCGACGAACCGCTGTCCAACCTCGATGCCGCGCTGCGGGTGCAGATGCGCATCGAGATCTCCCGTCTGCACAAGCGCCTGCAGCGCACCATGATTTACGTCACTCACGATCAGGTCGAAGCGATGACGCTGGCCGACAAGATCGTGGTGCTCGACGCCGGTCGCGTGGCGCAGGTCGGCAAGCCGCTGGAACTGTACCACTACCCGGCCAACCGCTTCGTCGCCGGGTTCATCGGTTCGCCGAAGATGAACTTCCTGCCGGTCAAGGTCACCGCGGCGGAGCCGCGACAGGTGCAGGTCGAACTGCCCAACCGCCAACTGGTCTGGCTGCCGGTGGAAGGCGCGGGCGTTCAGCCCGGCGCCAACCTGTCACTGGGCATTCGTCCCGAACATCTGCTGCCCGGCGAAGCCTCTGAAGTGCGGCTTACCGGCGACGTACAGGTGGTGGAGCAGCTCGGTAACGAGACGCAAATCCACATCCAAATCCCGGCCATCCGTCAAAACCTGGTGTACCGCCAGAACGACGTGGTGCTGGTAGAAGAAGGTGCCACATTCGCCATCGGCCTGCCGCCTCACCGCTGCCATCTGTTCCGTGAAGACGGTACGGCATGTAAACGGCTGCACCAGGAGCCGGGCGTTTAAAGCATCAAAGTCGGTATAACAGGAGAATAATGATGACTACTCTGCGCAAACTTCCTCTGGCACTGGCTGTCGCCGCCGGTGTTCTCTCTACTCAGGCGCTGGCCGTGGATTTCCACGGTTACGCCCGTTCCGGCATCGGCTGGACCGGCAGCGGCGGTGAGCAACAGTGCTTCAAGGCCACCGGCGCCGCGAGCAAATACCGTCTCGGCAACGAATGCGAAACCTACGCCGAACTGAAACTGGGGCAGGAAGTGTGGAAAGAAGGCGACAAGAGCTTCTATTTCGACACTAACCTGGCCTATTCGGTCTCGCAGCGTTCCGACTGGGAAGACGTGACGCCGGGCTTCCGCGAAGTGAACGTGCAGGGTAAAAACCTGATCGAGTGGCTGCCGGGCTCCACGCTGTGGGCCGGTAAGCGTTTCTATCAGCGTCATGACGTTCACATGATCGACTTCTACTACTGGGATATCTCCGGCCCGGGCGCCGGTCTGGAAAACATCGATCTGGGCTTCGGCAAGCTGTCCGCCGCCGTGACCCGCAACTCCGAATCCGGCGGCTCTTACGGCTATCTGGATAACGAATGGAAACAGCGTCCGACCGTCAACGACACTTTCGACCTGCGTCTGGCCGGCCTGGAGTTGAACCCGGGCGGCACCCTGGAGCTGGGCGTGGACTACGGCCGCGCCAATGCGCAGGATAACTACCGCCTGGCCGACGGTGCCAGCAAAGACGGCTGGATGTTCACCGCGGAACACACGCAGAGCATCCTGAACGGTTACAACAAGTTCGTGCTGCAGTACGCCACCGACTCGATGACCTCGCAGAACAACGGCCGCAACGAAGGCGCCACCATCGATAACAACGGCAAGATGATCCGCGTGCTGGATCACGGCGCCATCGATTTCAACGATCAATGGGCGCTGATGTATGTCGCCATGTTCCAGGACATCGACCGCGACAACAACAACGGCACCACCTGGTACACCGTGGGCGTGCGCCCGATGTACAAATGGACGCCGATCATGAGCACCTTGCTGGAAGCCGGCTATGACAACGTCAAGTCTCAACGCACCGGCGATCGCAACGGCCAGTATAAAGTGACCCTGGCGCAGCAATGGCAGGCGGGCAACAGCATCTGGTCGCGTCCGGCCATCCGCCTGTTCGCCACCTACGCCAAGTGGGATGAGAAGTGGGGCTACGCCACCGGCGATGACACCGGGTATAACGCCGGCACCGCTTACAACGACACCAGCATGCATACCTTCAGCCGCGGCAAGGATGACGAAGTCACCTTCGGCGCCCAGATGGAAATTTGGTGGTAACGACAGGACGGGGAGGGCCGCCGGCTCTCCCCCAACCGCATTCGCCGCGGCCCGATCTCTTGCCTGATCCGCCGCGGTGCTGAAAGAGGATATAACGATGAAAAAGAATCTGCTGTCACTCTGCCTGTCGCTGGCGCTGACCGTCGGCGTGCCTTTGGCGGCCAACGCCGATACGCCGGCCAACGTTTCCGTCGCGCCGGCCATCAGCGCCGCCACGCTGCAAAGCCTGCCGTGGCAGCCGCTGCAGCCGCCGGTGTCGCAAGAAGTGAAGCTCGACGCCGTCAGCCCGCAGCTCAATCAGGGCGAGATCCAGGGGGCGATCGTCGCCTATACGCTGCCGGCCGATCGCGGTTCGCTGGAAGTGACGCTGAGCAGCCTCGCCAAGAACAATTCGCTGTACGCGCCGAGCGTGCTGGTGCTGGACGAGCATCTGCGCCCGGCGGCGTATTACCCGAGCAGCTATTTCCCTTACCAGCCGCCGGGAGCGATGTCCTCCGATCGCCTCGAAGGCACGCTGAAGCTGACGCCGGCGCTCGGGCAAAAACAGATTTACCTGCTGGTGTACACCACCCGCCAGGATTTGGCGAAAACCACGCAGCTGACCAATCCGGCCAAGGCCTATGCGCAGGGCGTGGGCAACGCGGTGCCGGATATCCCGGATCCGATCGCCGGCCACGCGACGACCGGCACGCTGAAGCTTAAGGTCACCGCGGAACAGGGCACCGGCAACGTGATGATCGGCATGCTGCAGCCTGCGCCGACCGTGGCGCCGGTGGTGGTGGGATCAACCGCACCGGCCGCCGTGGCGGCGCCGGCACCGACCCCGGAGAAACCGGCGGAGCCGATGCTCAACGATACCGAAAGCTACTTCAATAACGGCATCAAGCAGGCGGTGAAGGCGGGCGATATCGACAAGGCGCTGAAGCTGATGAATGAGGCCGAGAAGTTGGGCTCGACCACTGCGCGTAAAACGTTTATCAGCAGCGTTAAAGGCAAGGGGTAACACCCGGCGCTGCCGATGCTGGCTCGATGATTGGTGCGCCTTGGCGCACCTTTTTTCATCCGCGCGCCAGCGTTGCGCCGATCAGCGTCAGCAGACGGGGGTTGTCCACCTGCTGCATGATGCGCACCGGCTTGCCCTGCGGCGGCGGCAGGCCGACCGTCAGGCGCAGGCCGCCCGGCCGCCAACGGCGTGAGCTGCCGCGCGTCAACGCCCCTTCCAGCGCCACATCCACATGGAACATTTCGGTCGTGACCAACTGCGGTTCCAACAGCCAGGCGATCACCAGCGCATCATGGATCCAGCAGCCCGGCAGGCGCCGCGTATGGCGCGAATAGTCGATCCACGGCTGTGTGGTGGCGCGCAAATAGCGGCACAGCGGCGTATCCGGCTGGGTCAGTGCGGCCAGATCCGCCTGGGTCAGCATGGTCTGGGTGGTGACGTCCAGCGGGGCCAGCGTGATATTGGCGCCGCTGTTCAACACCAGCCGCGCCGCTTCCGGATCCAAACCAAAATTGGTGTCCTTGATGTATCCTTCGACGTTGAACACGCCGCCCATGATCACGATCTCTTTCACCGCCTGCGCCATCTGCGGGTAAAGCTGCATGGCGTGCGCAACGTTGGTCAGCGGGCCGATCGCCGCCAACGTGATCTCGCCGGGATGCCGGCAGATCAGTTCGCCGATGGCGATGGCGGCGTCCGGTGCGGGCGCGTTGGCCAGCGAGGGCGCGGGCAAGTCGCGCCACAGCGCCGCCAGCTTGGGATCGGCGATTGGGCGGTCCAGATGAGCGCGCCATGGCTCCGGCGGCTCGCTCAGGGCGCGCGCCGCGCCGAGGGCGACCGGCACCTGGTAGCCGCTTTGCGCCAGCAGATCGGTGGCGACGGCGAAGCCCACTTCGCGCGGGGTATTGCCGGCCACGATGCTGATCAGCTCCAGCTGCAGCTGCGGTTTGGCCGCCAGCGCCAGGGCCAGCGCCAGACCGTCGTCGACGTTGGCGCCGGGAACGCCGTTACCGGGATCGCAATCAATGATTAAACGCATAGTAAGGTGTCCTGAAAATCCGCTAACAGCCGCATGAATGGCGGATGCGCAGTTGAAAAGCGAATTCATGCAGCTCGGCGGGCGCGGCGCCGGCGGCCAGCATGGCGATGGCCCGCTTGGCCATGGCGTCGATCGGCTGCTCGACCGCGCTGAGCGGCGGCACGCTGAATTCGGATTGCTGCGTGCCGTTAAAACAGATCAGCGCCAGATCGTCCGGCGCGCGCAGCCCATGTTCCGCCAGCGCCGACAGGCAGCCGAGCGCCTGCTGCTCGTTGGAGGTGAAAACGGCGCGTGGGTGCGGGCCTTGCACCATGCGCTGGGTGGCCTGGTAGCCGCCCTGGCGGGTGTAGGGGACCTCGAAAATCCACTCGTCGCGCGGCGCGATGCCCGCCTCCAGCAGCGCATCGCGCCAGCCGTTCAGGCGATCCTGCGCGTTGAGCATGGTTAGCGGGCCGATAAAAATGCCGATGTCGCGATAGCCATGCTGCAGCAGATGGCGGGTCGCCTGGCAGGCGGCGTCGCGCTCGTCGACGCGGATGGCGCAGACCCCGGCCTGGCTGTCGATGGTATCTATCATCACGCAGGGCGTGCCGGAGGCGCGGATCAGCTCGAACCACGGATGGCGATCGACGCTGGTGTACAGCAGGCCGTCGACCTGGCGGCGCAGCAGGTTGTTGATCAGCTCATACTCGCGCTGCCGGTCGTCGCCGGCGTCGCCCAGCAGCAGCACGCGGCCGCGGCTGAAGGCCTCTTGCTGCAGCGCCCGCGCCAGCGTGGCGAAGAACGGATTGGAAATATCCGGCACCACCAGCCCATAGGTTTGCGTGCTGCCGGAGGCCAATGCCCGCGCGATGTCATTCGGCCGGTAGCCGGTCTGCTCGATCGCCGCCAGCACGCGCAGCCGGGTGGCTTCCGCCACCGGGCGAGGGCCGTTGTTGATCACGTAGCTGACCACGGCGACGGAGGTGCCCGCTATGCGAGCCACGTCGGCGCGGGTAACGCGGCGCGCGGAGTGATTATCCAAATTGAGGTCCTGTTCGCCTTCCCGCTACGCGGCATCCTGCGGCAGATTGAGATCGCGGCCGCGGGTTTCGGGAGCAAAGAAGGTGGTGATTAAGCCGATGGCCGCCATTACAACAAAATAGCAGGCGACAGGCCACCAGTGACCGAAACCGGACAGCAGCGCGGTGGCGATCAGCGGCGCGGTGCCGCCGGAGAGGATCGACCCAAGCTCCTTGGCGAACGCCATTTTGGAGTAGCGGTTCTTCACGCCGAACAGTTCGACGCCATAGGCCGCCTGTACGCCGAAGATCCCCAGCGATGCGATGCACATGCCGACCACGATCACCGAGATGACGATCGCCGGCTCACGGCTGTCGAGCAGCCAGAACGCAGGGAAAGCGTACAGCACCAGCAGCAGGCAGAACCACCGGTAGGTGATGCGGCGGCCGAAGCGATCGGAGAGCCAGCCGGCCAGCGGGATCACCAGAAAACCGCACAGTGAGGCGATCAGCACCGCCAGCGCCGGCACTGATTTATCGACCATCAGCACCTTGGCGACATAGCCGACGATAAAGCCCTGGCACAGGTAGGAGGGGCCGTTTTCGCCGATGCGCAGGCCGAGCATCACCCAGAACGCCTTGGTGCGTTGCAGGTAGCTGCGTGAGTCCGGCGCGGCCTGGGCGGCGTCCAGCATGCGCTGGTGGTTTTGCTGCAGCTCGCGTTCGAACACTGGCGTTTCCCGCACGTGGCGGCGCAGGTACAGCGCCGCGCCGGCGATCAGAATGCTGGCGAGGAACGGAATGCGCCAGCCCCAGCTCATCAGATCTTCCTTGTCGAGCTGCAGCACCAGCAGCCACACCAGCGACGCCAGCAGGGTGCCGCTGTTGGAGCCGATGGCGATGATCGACGCGACCAGCCCGCGCCGCTTGGCCGGCGCGTATTCCGCCAGCATCACCGCCCCGCCGGACAGCTCCGCACCGGCGCCGAACCCCTGCGCGAAGCGCAGGATCACCAGGCAGGCGGGCGCCCAGACGCCGATTTGCGCATAGGACGGGATCAGACCGATCAATGTGGTGGAGAGGCCCATTAGCGCCACGGTGGTGATCAGCACCACGCGGCGGCCTTTGCGGTCGCCGATCCAGCCGAACACCAGCGCGCCGATCGGCCGCGCGACGAAGCCGACGGAGTAGGTGGCGAAACTGGCCAGCAGCGCCACCAGCGGCGTGGCTTCGGGGAAGAACACGTCGCCGAACACCATGCCGGCCGCCAGGCCGTACAGCGCGAAGTCGACGTATTCCATGGCGGTGCCGAGCCAACAGGAGAAGGTGGCGCGCCAAAATTGGCTGCGCCCCTCTTTGGTTGCCAGGCGTTCATCGGCCGCCAGCGCGGCGTCGGCGGTCTGTGAAGGGGCAAGCGTTGTTTCGCTCATGGCAGTGCTATCCTCTTTTGTTCTGCGCCTGGAGGGGCGCGGTTAAAGATGGTTTCCCTGGTGCCGGCAACAAAGGTGTGCCGACAAATCATGTCGGACGCATGGCGATTCAACGCTGCCGTATCAGGGTATCTACGCGCGTAGATAACACAACGCGAGGAAGCTGAAACTTTGCGGGCGATCACAGAATCGTCAGCGCGCCGGGAAATGAAGATAGAGAATGCGGATGGCAAAAAGATGACAGAACCCCGGTTTTTCCGGCCGACAGACCTGCCGTTTTCGCCACGAATCAGCCTGCCGCTTTCGCATTTCTGCGCTACAATGGGGGCCTGTTAACAGTTTGTATCGTCTGGCGCGCCGTACCGGCTGCGGTTCAGGCGAGGAGTAAAGCAATGTCTGGCATCAGGGATTCCATCCTGCCGCCGCTGGAGTGGTTATCCGAACAGGATCCTCCGGCGCCCGCCGCCGTCAGCGACTGGCTGATGGAGTTAGGCTCCATGACCCGCCGATTTGAACGCCATTGCGCCCAGGTGCGCGTTGAACCGCAGCGCGAATGCTTCGTCACGCGTGAGGCGCTGGGCGACGAGGCGAACCACCTGCCCGACAGCCCGCGCTACTGGCTGCGCGAAGTGGTGCTGCTGGGCGACGACCAGCCCTGGCTGCTGGGGCGCACGGTGATCCCGGAACATACGCTGACCGGCCCCGATCAGGCGCTGGTGGATCTGGGGACGCTGCCGCTCGGGCGCTATCTGTTCAGCAGCGGCGATCTGACCCGCGACTATATCCATATCGGCCGGCAGGACGCGCTGTGGGCGCGTCGTTCACGGCTGCGGCTGGCGGGCAAGCCGCTGCTGCTGACCGAACTGTTTTTACCGGCTTCGCCGCTGTATTCAGCGGTTCCTGCATAAGAGAGGAGAACAAGACGTTGGAGGGAAGCGTGACTCAAAGTAAATGGCGGGCTTACAGCCATTTGATGCGCATTGATAAACCGATCGGCACGCTGTTGCTGTTGTGGCCGACGCTGTGGGCGCTGTGGCTGGCCGGGAAAGGCGTGCCGCCGCTGTCGATTCTGGTGGTGTTCGTGCTCGGCGTGTTCCTGATGCGCGCCGCCGGCTGCGTGGTGAATGACTACGCCGATCGCGCGGTGGACGGCTACGTAAAGCGCACCGCCGGGCGGCCGATGCCGAGCGGCCGGGTGAGCGCGAAAGAGGCCAAAGTGCTGTTCGTGGTGCTGGTGCTGATTTCGTTCTGCCTGGTGTTGACGCTGAATGCGATGACCATCTGGCTGTCACTGGCGGCGCTGGCGCTGGCCTGGGTGTATCCGTTTATGAAGCGGGTGACCAACCTGCCGCAGTTCGTACTGGGCGCCGCGTTCGGCTGGGGCATTCCGATGGGCTATGCGGCGGTCAGCGAATCGTTGCCGCTCAGCTGCTGGCTGCTGCTGCTGGCGAACATCTGCTGGACGGTAGCCTATGACACGCTGTATGCGATGGTCGATCGCGACGATGATCTGAAAATCGGCATCAAGTCCACCGCCATCCTGTTCGGGCGTTATGACAAGCTGATCGTCGGGCTGTTGCAGTTCGCGACGTTGTTGCTGCTGGCGTGGGTTGGTTATCTGGCGCAGCTCGGCGGCGCGTTTTACTGGTCGCTGTTGCTGGCGGGCGCGCTGTTCATTCACCAGCAGAAGCAGATCGCCGGGCGCGAGCGCGAAGCCTGCTTCAAGGCCTTCCTGCAGAACAACTATGTCGGGCTGGTGGTGTTTATCGGCATCGCGCTGAGCTATCTGCCGGCGTAACGGTTTCCTGCAGCAAGAAAAAAGGCACCCCAAGGGGTGCCTTTTGTGTTTTCGCGCCGGGCGAAATCACTCGTCTTTCTCTTCTTCCGCATCGGTTTGCGGCAGAGCGTTAGTCTCTTCCGGCATGTTGACGCTTTCGATGGTCAGCTTGATTTCCGGCGTGATCAGATCGCTCAGCATGCTGTACACCTCGAGGGTGTGTTCGCGGATCGCATCGCCGCTGTCGTTGATGTAGCCTTCTTCACGCAGCGTCGCCACCAGGGTGGAGAACACCGCCTTGTCGAAGAACTCCGGCGCGTTGATGCCGTGCAGCACCGACAGACGCTGCGCCATGATGCGGCTCTCTTTTTCCAGCGCGCCGCGGTTGATGCTCGGGTTGGCGCTGAGGATCGACATGGTGATGGCGTAGCGTTGCAGGGTTTCGCGCACCCCGGCGGCCAGCAGCTGCAGCGGGCGAATGCGCGCCGGGTTGAGCACCAGATCGTCGCCTTTGTCGCAGATCAACTGTTGACGGATCAGCTCGTCGATCATCGGCCGCAGCACGTCCGGCAGCTGTTCCTTGTCGTTATGCAGGAACAGCTCGGCTTTCAGCATCGGGTAGATCATGCCGATCTGGCGCAGCAGTTCGGCGCGCGATACCCGGCGGTGATGCATCACGATGCTGGCGATCAGCGACGGCAACACCAGCAGGTGGTGGATGTTGTTGCGGTAATAGGTCATCAGCACCGCCTGTTCGCGCGGCAGAATGATGATGTCGCCGATGTTGTCCTTTTCCACCTCGAACTTGTTCATGTTCAGCGCGTGATCCAGCAGCTCGTCCGGCGTTTGCGTCGGTACGGTGACGTCATGCGCGTAAGGCGCGTTGCGCATCAGCTGCAGGTAGCACTCGAGCTGTTCGACCAGCTGTTCGCGGGTCAGCGAACGCTGACGCGAGGCCAGCAGCGCGGTGGAACACAGGTTCATGGCGTTGGCCGCGGCGGCATTGTTGATGCGCACCATGATCTGGCCGGCCAGATCGTTGACCGTCGGCGTCAGCCAGCTTGGACGCTGAGCTTCGATCGGATCGATCGACTCGCGCCACTGCGGCACGTTCTGGTTGAGGTAAGCTGTCAACGGCAGCGGTTCGCCGAAGTTGACGTAACCCTGACCCAGGTTGCGCAGCTTGCGCAGGCCGCGCAGCATCTGCGGCAGGCTCTCTTTTTCCTTGGTGGCGCCGCGCAGCTCTTTGGCGTAGGTACCCACTTCCATCACGTGCTCGTAACCGATGTAAATCGGCACCAGCGTGATCGGACGGGTGCCGCCGCGCAGCATCGCCTGAATGGTCATCGACAGGGTGCCGGTCTTCGGCTCCAGCAGGCGCCCGGTGCGGGAACGGCCGCCTTCCACGAAGTATTCCACCGAGTAACCGCGGGTGAACAGCTCGCCGAGGTATTCGCGGAACACCGTCGAGTACAGCTTGTTGCCCTTGAAGGTGCGGCGGATGAAGAACGCGCCCAGGCGGCGGAAGATCGGGCCGGCCGGCCAGAAGTTGAGGTTGATGCCCGCGGCGATGTGCGGCGGCACCAGGCCCTGGTGATACAGCACGTAGGACAGCAGCAGATAGTCCATGTGGCTGCGGTGGCAGGGCACGTAGACGATCTCGTGGCCGTCCTGCGCCAGCTGGCGCACGCGCTCGGCGTTGGTGACGTTGATGCCCTGATACAACCGGTTCCAGGTCCAGCTCAGCACGCGGTCGGACAGACGCACGGTTTCGTAGGAGAAGTCGGCGGCGATCTCTTCCATCAGCGCGATGGCGTTCTGCTGGGCCTTCTCGTGCGAGATCTTCTTGCTGCGCGCTTCGTCCTCGACCGCTTTTTCGATCGCTTTGGACGCCAACAGCTTGTTGAACAGATCCTGACGGGCCGGCAGGCTTGGGCCCACCGCGGCCAGGCGCTGACGCGAGAAGTGCATGCGCGCCACGCGCGCCAGTTTCTGCGCGATGGTTTTATCCGTGCCGTGTTCGGTCGCCATACGGCGCAGCGACACGGTGTTGGAGAAACGCACGAAGCTGTCGCGGCCGAGCCACAGCACGGCGAAGAACTTCTGCACGCCGTTCAACAGACGCAGGTGCGGCGTGCCGTGGCCTTCGCGGCCCGGCGAGCGGCCGAACATGACCGAAACCGGCAGCATCTGAATGTCGAGATCCGGGTTGCTGCGATGCAGATCCAGATAGTCGTGGAACAGCTTTACCGACTCTTCTTTCGGGGTGTAGTAGCGGAACACGCGCGGGCCGTCGTGAATGAACACGTAGCTCGGCAGCACGGTGCCGTCGATCTCCAGCGAGTTGAGCGGATCGGGCAGATCCTGCGCCAGGCACTGGGTGCGCAGCGTCAGCAAATCCGCCTTGGAATTGTAAGGTAAAACATACAAAATCGGCCGTGAGGGATCCAACCCTAGCTCGGTAACCGGATCTGAAGGGATGACCTTACTTCTTACCAACAATTTAAGTGGTAAATTCAATATTTTATAATAAATTTTACGCCAACCTGACATAACAACGTGAAGCCTCTTGTTAGCAATGCGCCGCAAGCATACCAGAAACCGGGTAGCAGATCTGTGGTGTTCGAAAACCGAGAGCCGTCAGCGCCGACTGTTCTAGACTCTTTTTATTATGACCGACCTCTGAGAAAGGCACGAAAACATGGCAAACCAAGCAACCGGACTGACCCGCATCATCAAGGCCGCCGGCTATTCCTATAAAGGGCTATCCGCCGCCTGGCAGCACGAAGCGGCTTTCCGCCAGGAACTGGTGGTCACCCTTCTGGCTATCATACTGGCTGTCTGGCTGGATGTGGGTGCGATAGCGCGCATTTTATTGATCGGATCGGTAGCGCTGGTGATGATCGTCGAGATCCTGAACAGCGCGATCGAGGCGGTGGTGGATCGCATCGGCAGCGAACATCACGAGCTGTCCGGGCGGGCCAAGGACATGGGATCGGCGGCGGTGTCGCTGGCGATCGCGCTGGCGCTGTTCGTTTGGGGCACGGTCTTATGGCAGCATTTCGGCTGACGAAAAGCGCCTACTGACTGATTTTTATTTATTCTTCGGTTCCCAATCCGCGCTTACCTGTATATACTCACAGCAAGACTGTATAAACAAACAGGGGGCGGAATGAAAGCACTAACTACCAGACAGCAAGAGGTCTACGATCTGATTCGCGAGCACATTTCGCAAACGGGCATGCCGCCAACGCGTGCCGAGATCGCGATGCGTCTGGGGTTCCGTTCGCCTAACGCCGCCGAAGAACACCTGAAGGCGCTGGCACGCAAAGGCGTGATCGAAATCGTCTCCGGTGCCTCGCGCGGTATCCGTCTGCTGATGGAAGAAGAAGAAGGGCTGCCGCTGATCGGCCGCGTCGCCGCCGGCGAGCCGCTGCTGGCGCAGCAGCACATCGAAGGGCACTACCAGGTGGATCCTTCCCTGTTTAAACCGAGCGCCGATTTCCTGCTGCGGGTGAACGGCATGTCGATGCGCGACATCGGCATTCTGGACGGCGATCTGCTGGCGGTGCACAAAACGCAAGACGTGCGCAACGGCCAGGTCGTGGTCGCGCGCATCGAAGACGAAGTGACGGTCAAGCGCTTGAAAAAGCACGGCAACGTGGTTGAACTGCTGCCGGAGAACAATGAATTCCAACCGATAGTGGTCGATCTGCGTCAGCAGAATTTCACTATCGAAGGGCTGGCGGTCGGCGTGATCCGCAACGGCGACTGGATTTAATCGCCGGCCCATCACCGCCGCTCCCTGTATCAATCGCCCCTGTTTTGGGGCGTTTTTGTTTCTGACTTCGCCCTTTGTCACTCAGTCACAGGAACATCCCATCATGCGCCTGATTTCCGCCTTCACCAGCGACACCGATAAAGCCCTGTGGCGCCTCGCCCTGCCGATGATCTTCTCCAATATTACCGTGCCGCTGCTCGGGCTGGTGGACACCGCGGTGATAGGCCACCTCGACAGCCCGATCTACCTGGGGGGCGTGGCGATCGGCGCGGTGGCGACCAGTTTCCTCTTCATGCTGCTGTTATTCCTGCGCATGAGCACCACCGGCCTCGCGGCGCAGGCGCTGGGAGCGAAAAACCCGCAGGCGCTGGCGCGCGCCTTTATGCAACCGCTGCTGCTGGCGCTGTTGGCCGGGGGGGCGATCGTCCTGTTGCGCTACCCGCTGATCGAACTGGCGCTGCGGATCGTCGGCGGCGATGGCGAGGTGCTGGAGCAGGCGCGGCGTTTTCTTGAGATCCGCTGGTTAAGCGCGCCGGCGGCGCTGGCCAACCTGGTGCTGCTGGGCTGGCTGCTCGGCGTGCAGTACGTGCGGGCGCCGGTGATCCTGCTGATCGTCGGCAACCTGCTGAACATCGTGCTGGATATCTGGCTGGTGATGGGCCTGGGCTGGAACGTGCGGGGGGCGGCGGCGGCAACCGCCATCGCCGAATACGCTACGCTGCTGCTCGGCCTGTGGTTGGCGTGGCGGGTGATGCGCCTGCGCGGTATTACCCTGCAGATGCTGCGCCAGGCCTGGCGTGGCGATCTGCGTCGCCTGCTGGCGCTCAACCGCGACATCATGCTGCGTTCACTGTTGCTGCAACTGTGCTTTGCGTCGTTGACCATTTTCGGCGCTCGCCTGGGAAGCGAGGTGGTGGCGGTCAATGCGGTATTGATGAATCTGCTGACGTTCACCGCCTATGCGCTCGACGGTTTCGCTTATGCGGTGGAGGCTCATTCGGGCCACGCCTACGGCGCCCGGGACGACAGCCAACTGCGCAAGGTGTGGCACGCGGCCTGTAGGCAGGCAGGGCTGGTCGCGTTGGCCTTCGGCCTGGCGTATGCCGTTACCGGCCAGCAGATCGTGGCGGCATTGACCTCTTTGCCGGAACTGCGTGCGTTGGCCGCCCATTATTTACCCTGGCAGGTCATTCTGCCGTTGGTCGGGGTGTGGTGCTATTTGCTGGACGGCATGTTTATCGGCGCCACGCGCGGCGCCGAGATGCGTAACAGCATGGCGGTGGCCGCTGCGGGATACGGTCTGGCGCTGTTCAGCGTGCCGCTACTAGGCAACCACGGGCTCTGGCTGGCGCTGGCGGTGTTTCTGGCGCTGCGCGGCCTGGCGTTGGGCTGGATTTGGCACCGTCATCAGGTGCGCGGCAGCTGGTTTGCTGCACGCTAGGTCGGACGCTTTGTTGGGTTGTTTATTAATTTGTCTTATGTTTTATTCATGTTTACTTACATGTTTTCAGTCCAGACCCGTGCGCGTTAGCTCGTTGTTTGTTGGCGTTTTTTGTTTTTATTGTATTTTTTAATGGTTTTTTATTCTGCAAATTGGCTTTTTTATTTCCATGTTTAACTAGAATGAATCATGTGGCTGGTAAATGAAGGGGAGCGTTGCTTCTTAAGGTGAAGGGAGCATCAGCCAGAAAAATTTCTGGTTAACCCCGGCCGGCGACAGGGATCACTGATTCACCACAGGTTAACGGAGAGACTATGAATAAAGATCAAGCCGACGGTAACTGGAAGCAGCTGAAAGGCAAAGTGAAAGAGAAATGGGGCAAGCTGACCGATGACGATCTGACGGTCATCGAAGGGAAACGCGAACAGCTGGTCGGCAAAATCCAGGAGCGCTACGGTTACCAGAAAGAGGCGGCCGAAAAAGAGGTGAAAGCCTGGGAAGATCACACCAAACACCGCTGGTAATCTGCAGGGCCGCCATTGAAGGCGGCTTGCACAGCGCAGGCCGGCGTCGCTCCATCCTCTGGCGCTCCGGCCGCAGGTACAGGGAGGTACCTGATTTTGTCTTACTTCTTCTTGATGGCGATGCTGTGATCGTGTTCGGCGCAGTCATGCTTGCTGTCGCAAGCTTCAACTTCCACGCAGCCGGCGCACAGACCGTGCGCTTCCACTACGCTGTGCCGCAGCGCAAATCCGGCCTCCTGAGCCAGCTTTTGCAGCGTTTCCTCTACGCCTTCGGTGGTGCGTTCGGTCACCTGGCCGCAGCGGTCGCAGATAAACAGCGCGGACGTATGCATCGGCTGTTCGAAGTGGTGGCACAGCACGTAGCTGTTGGCGGACTCCACCCTATGGATAAACCCTTGCTCCAGCAGAAAATCCAGCGCGCGGTAGACCGTCGGCGGCTTGGCCTGCGGTTCGGCGACGCGCAGCAGATCGAGCAGGTCGTAAGCGCTGATTGCACCGGGTTGCTGAGTCATCAGACGCAGCACTTCCAGCCGTTGCGGCGTCAATCGCACATTGCGTTGCTGGCAGAGGCGTTCCGCCTGCGCCAGCAGCTTTTCCTGGGTGGTTGAGTTCATCGCAAATATCCCGGTACGTAAAAAAGCCGATTTTACCATGATTACGGCGAATCGCCGAGAGTTGCCCCCTTTTCCCCTGAGGATAGCGCAGAGAAAGGCGCGCTGAGCGCGCTAAAAGAGAGATGCATCACAACTTTTCCCCTCCGCCGGACGGCAAATCAACGTTGCCGGTTTTAGCGCTGGAGAGCAGCGGGCGAGAGCGGTATAACGCGCTTCATCCGCGTGATAAGCAGGAGCCTTGTGTGATGACGGAAAGAGAGAAACTGTTAAGCGGCCTGGAGTACAACAGCCGCGATGAAGAACTGATCGCCCTGTACCATCGAGCCAGGGCGTTGACCAAAAGCCTGGAGGCACTGGATTCGCATCAGGCGGACGAGAAAAATCGCCTGCTCGGCGAGCTGTTCGGCAGCTGGGGTGAGGCGAGCTGGATCGAAACGCCATTCTGGTGCGACTACGGGCAGCATGTCCGCATCGGCAAAAACTGTTTTATCAACGTCAATGCGGTGTTCCTCGACTGCAACACCATCACCATCGGCGACAACACGCTGATCGGCCCCAACGTGCAAATCTACACGCCGAGTCATCCGCTGAAGGCCGGTGAACGCTTTACCGGCGATCCGGCTTTTCCTTTCCGCACCTCGGCGCAGCCGGTGTCCATCGGCAGCAACGTGTGGATCGGCGGCAACGTGGTGATCCTGCCGGGAGTGACCATCGGCGATGGCACGACTATCGGCGCGGGCAGCATCGTCACCGGCGACATTCCGGCCAATGTGTTGGCGCTGGGGCAGCCGTGCCGGGTTATCCGCGCGTTGGAATAGGGCGCTGAATACGAATCGGCGGCCAGCGGTTTATCGGCGAGTGCGGGGCAAAGGGGGAGGAGGGGGCTTCTTATGGTGCGAATCGTCGTTTGGCAACTGGCGGTCATCGGCCAAGGCCTGACGTGCGGCCGCAAGGCGGCTCATGACGGTGCCGATTGGCACCGCCAGCACTTTCGCCGCTTCCCGGTAGGACAGCCCTTCGACATACACCAAAAACAGCGCGTTGCGCTGGGCCGCCGGCAGCCGGTTTACGCGCCGCATCACTTCATTGAGCCAGACTGGCTGTTCACCGTTGTCCGCATCGCCAAGCTCTTCCGCCGCCATGCAGCCTTGCCCCTGGCGAAGATGCTGGGCGCGAACTTCATTGAGCCAGATGGAGTGCAGGATGGAAAACAACCAGCGATCCAGGTGAGAACCGGGGGTGAATTGCGCGGCGCGTTCCAGCGCACGCACGCAGGTCGCCTGCACCAGATCGTCGGCGATATCCCGCCGGTGCGAAAGCACCAGCGCATAGCGCCATAGGCGGGAGAGATAGTGGCCGAGTTCATCGCGTATCGCATCGCCGCTGATAGTCACCTCCGCAGGCGCGTCGGATCAAGATTCCGGGTGGCGGTCGATGGCTGCCGCCAAATCACGGTACTCCTCGCACCCGGTGCCGCACAGCGACTGGATCACCTGCAGCTGTTGGCGCGCCAGGTCGGGCCGCCCTTTCAGCATATAGGCTTCCCCCAGGTACTCGCGCACTTTGGGGTATTTCGGATCGAGGGCGACTGATTTTAAATAATAGCCGATACCCTCATCGGTGCGGCCAAGTTTGCGCGTGGCGTAGCCGCGATAATTCAGTGCGACGGCGGTGTTGGGATTTTTCAGCGTGTTGAGCATATCGATCGCTTCCTGATAGCGGCCGCTTTTCGCCAGTGCATAGGCATAGTTAGTGCGGTCGGCGTCGTCGACTTTGCTGCTTTTATCCACCGTGCAGGTCTGGGTTTTACTGTCATAGACCTGGCCTTTCGGACAGGTCGGCGGGGTTTGGCTGCTGCCGTCGCCGCCCATCGCCAGCGCCCCGCCGGAAAACAGCAGGCAGCCGGCAATGGTCGATGCCAGCAGGCGTTTAATGAAGCTGTTCATGGTTGTGTCCTCAAGGCAGAGGCGCCGTGCGCGCCCGTAATGAGATAACACCTGAACGCGTGAATTTATTCGCCTTACTCCCGCTTATTTACGCCGCCGGCAAGGCGGTTTTCCCAACGGCGCCGATTGTCGTTATAATAGCCGTTTGCGGCCGCGCGCCGTTCGTTGAACCCAGACAGACTCAGGTAGCCAGTAACTCAGCATGACGAAAGACAACCACGCCCCAACCTACGCCGCCAATCGCTTTTCCATCGCGCCAATGCTCGACTGGACCGATCGTCATTGCCGTTACTTCCACCGCCTGCTGACCAAGGAAACGCTGCTGTACACCGAAATGGTGACCACCGGCGCGATCATACACGGCAAGGGTGACTACCTGGCCTACAGCGAAGAAGAGCATCCTGTGGCGCTGCAGCTGGGCGGCAGCGATCCGGTCGCGCTGGCGCACTGCGCCAAACTGGCGGAGCAGCGCGGTTATGACGAGATTAACCTCAACGTCGGCTGTCCGTCCGATCGCGTGCAAAACGGCATGTTCGGCGCCTGCCTGATGGGCCAGGCGACGCTGGTCGCCGACTGCATCAAGGCGATGCGCGACGTCGTATCGATACCGGTGACGGTGAAGACCCGCATCGGCATCGACGATCAGGACAGCTACGCCTTCCTGTGCGACTTTATCCAGACCGTCGCCGGGCGCGGCGAGTGCGACATGTTCACTATCCACGCTCGCAAAGCCTGGCTCTCCGGCCTCAGCCCGAAAGAGAACCGCGAAGTGCCGCCGCTGGACTACCCGCGCGTTTATCAGTTGAAGCGGGATTTCCCGGCGCTGACCATCGCCATCAACGGTGGAGTGAAAACGCTGGAAGAGGCGCAACAGCACCTGCAGCATTTGGACGGCGTGATGATGGGGCGCGAGGCGTACCAGAATCCGGGCATCCTGGCGCGGGTCGACAGCGAACTGTTCGGCGCGCAGACCGCGGTGCCGGACAGCGTGGCGATCGTCGAAGCGCTGTATCCGTATATTGAGCGCGAGCTGTCCAACGGCACCTATCTCGGCCACATCACCCGCCACATCCTCGGTTTGTTCCAGGGTGTGCCGGGCGCGCGCCAGTGGCGTCGCCACCTGAGCGAGAACGCCCACAAGCCGGGCGCCGATGCGCGGGTGGTGGAGCAGGCGCTGGCGTTGGTGCGTCAGCCGCGCGTCGAAATGGCGTAACCCACAAAAAGTTTGACCAACAGTTAGTCTTTTTCGCCAGGCATTCGGCGTGTTGCCGGATGTCTGCCCCGTTTTTTCAATAGGTTAGCCCTTCCGCCATTCTGGCACGCTTCTTGTAATCCACTCTGCAGATACGTTGAGTTGCAAAGGAGCAATCATGTTGGAAATCTTCTTTCTCATTGGCTTTGTGGTGATGCTGATGGTGACCGGCATCTCGCTGCTGGGGATCTTCGCTGCGCTGTTGGCGGCGGCGGCGTTCATGCTGTTGGGTGGGTTGTTCGCGGTGGTGATTAAGCTGTTGCCGTGGTTGATTTTGGCGGTGGTTGGGGTATGGATTTACCGTTCGATGCAGAAACCCCAGATCCGGCGTTACTGATTTTTTGCCGAATAATCAGTCAGTCGCGATGAAACTTGCATAACTGCCCGCCACGCTAATGCGGCAGCGATCACAGCTTGGCAGTTTTACCCGGCGATGTGGCACATAAAGCGTGTTTTTTGCCGGACGGGGCTGCTAGGATGTTGGTCGATGCAGTGATGCGACCGATTTCATCACCGTGAGAGACAACCAAAATTCGTGTTGCTGAAGCAACCCCCGGTCTCTGGCGGACTCTGCTCTACCCCTACAAAACGCAGTAACAGAAAGGGCTCCGCAAGGAGCCCTTTTCTTTTGCCGCGATCAGGGGATCAGCAGACTGGAGCCACTGGTGCTGCGGCTTTCCAATACTTGGTGTGCCCGCTGGGCGTCGGCCAGCGCGAATTTCTGCTCGTCTTTCACTTCCACCCGAATGGCGCCGCTGCCGATCAGGGAGAACAGCTCGTTGCTGGCGTACTGCAGCTCGGCGCGGTTGGTGATGTAGCCGTTGAGGGAGGGGCGGGTGACGTACAGCGAGCCCTTCTGATTCAGCAGCGCCAGATCGACGCCGGTCACCGGGCCTGAGGCGTTGCCGAAGCTGACCATCAGGCCGCGCCGCTTCAGGCTGTTGAGCGAGGCCTGCCAGGTGCTTTGCCCCACCGAATCGTACACCACACCGACCTTCTCGCCGTGCGTCAGCTCGGCCACTCGTTGGGCGATATCTTCTTTATGGTAGTTGATGGTGGCCCAGGCGCCGGCCTGCTTCGCCAGCGCGGCCTTCTCGTCGGAGCCGACGCTGCCGATCAGGCGCGCGCCCAGCGCTTTCGCCCATTGGCAGGCGATAAGGCCGACGCCGCCGGCGGCGGCATGGAACAGAAACACTTCACCCGGTTGCACGTCGTGGGTCTGGCGCAGCAGGTAGTGTACCGTCAGCCCTTTCAGGAAAGAGGCGGCGCCCTGTTCAAAGCTCAGGTTGTGCGGCAGCAGCGCCACTTTTTCTTCCGGCACGTTGTGGATCTCGCTGTAGGCGCCGAGCGCCGATTGCGCATACACCACCCGGTCACCCGGTTTGATCGCGCTGACGCCGGCGCCGACCTTGACCACCACGCCGGCCGCTTCGGTGCCGAGGCCGCTCGGCAGGCTCGCCGGCGCATACAGGCCGCTGCGTACATAGGTATCGATGTAGTTGATGCCGATCGCCTTGTTCTCGATCTGCACTTCGCCGGCCGCCGGATCGAGCGGTGTAAAATCAACGTATTGCAAGACTTCCGGCCCGCCGGTGGCGGAGAATTGAATGCGCTTGGCCATGTTCTACCCTCATTTGGTTATCTGAATTCACCCTATGCCTTTTGGCTGCGGAGATCTAGCCTGCCCGTGCGCCGGCCTGTGGCAATTATGCGGCGGAATCGTGCGGAAAAATCACGTATACTCTTGCGTCAGCAGCCTCACCCTCATTCGCAACCGGATAAAGACTACGTTTCATGGCAGGAAAAAAACCAACCAACAAAACAAACGCGGACGAAACCAGAGAGCGTTCCAGAGATCGTCAGATGGAAGGGCTGAAGATGCCGCCGCACTCGCTGGAGGCAGAACAGTCGGTGTTGGGCGGTTTGATGCTGGATAACGAGCGCTGGGACAACGTGGCGGAGCGCGTGGTCGCCAACGACTTCTTCAGCCGCCCGCACCGCCTGATCTTTACCGAGATGCAGCGTCTGCTGGAGATGAGCAAGCCGATCGACCTCATCACCCTGTCCGAATCGCTCGAGCAGAAGGGCGAGCTGGACTCGGTCGGCGGCTTCGCCTACCTGGCTGAGCTGTCGAAAAACACCCCGAGCGCCGCCAACATCGGCGCCTACGCGGACATCGTGCGCGAGCGCGCGGTGGTGCGCGAAATGATCTCGGTGGCTAACGAAATCGCCGACGCCGGCTACGATCCGCAGGGGCGCAGCAGCGAAGACCTGCTCGATCTGGCGGAATCCCGCGTGTTCCAAATCGCCGAGAACCGCGCCAGCAAAGACGAAGGCCCGAAGGGCATCGAGCGCATCCTGGAAGACACCGTGTCGCGCATCGAGCAGCTGTATCAGCAGCCGCACGACGGCGTGACCGGGGTTGATACCGGCTATCAGGACCTCAACAAGAAAACCGCGGGCATGCAAAAGTCCGATCTGATCATCGTCGCCGCCCGTCCTTCGATGGGGAAAACCACCTTCGCCATGAACCTGTGCGAAAACGCCGCGATGACCCAGGAAAAACCGGTGCTGATCTTCAGCCTGGAGATGCCTGGCGAGCAGATCATGATGCGTATGCTGGCGTCGCTGTCGCGCGTGGATCAGACGCGCATCCGTACCGGCCAGCTCGACGACGAGGACTGGGCGCGCATTTCCAGCACCATGGGCATCCTGCTGGAGAAGCGCAACATGTACATCGACGACTCCTCCGGCCTGACGCCGACCGAAGTGCGCTCGCGCGCGCGGCGCATTTTCCGCGAGCACGACGGGCTTAGCCTTATCATGATCGACTACCTGCAGTTGATGCGCGTGCCGGCCCTGTCCGACAACCGTACGCTGGAGATCGCCGAGATTTCGCGCTCGCTGAAGGCGCTGGCGAAAGAGCTGCAGGTGCCGGTGGTGGCGCTGTCGCAGCTGAACCGAAGCCTGGAGCAGCGCGCCGACAAACGCCCGGTCAACTCCGACTTGCGTGAATCCGGCTCTATCGAGCAGGATGCCGACCTGATTATGTTCATCTATCGTGATGAGGTGTATCACGAGAACAGCGATCTGAAAGGGATCGCGGAAATTATTATCGGTAAGCAGCGTAACGGCCCCATCGGCACCGTGCGCCTTACCTTTAACGGCCAGTGGTCGCGTTTCGACAACTACGCGGGGCCACAATACGATGACGAATAATCAGCTAAGGAACTGAAATGAAAGCGGCAACCGCTGTAATCGACCGCCGCGCTCTGCGACATAATCTGCAACAGGTGCGCCGCCAGGCGCCGCAAAGCCGCCTGATTGCCGTTGTGAAAGCAAACGCTTATGGACATGGCCTGCTGGAAACAGCACACACCCTGCAAGACGCCGACTGCTACGGCGTGGCGCGCATCGGCGAGGCGCTGATGCTGCGTTCCGGCGGCATCGTCAAACCGATCCTGCTGCTGGAAGGTTTCTTCTGTGCCGAAGACCTGCCGGTGCTGGTGGCGAACAACATCGAAACCGCGGTGCACTGCATCGAACAGCTCGAAGCGCTGGAGCAGGCCGAACTGGCGCGCCCGGTGCCGGTGTGGATGAAGCTCGATACCGGCATGCATCGGTTGGGGGTGCGTCCCGAACAGGCGGAAGCGTTTTATCAGCGCCTGTGCGCCTGCCGCAACGTGGCGCAGCCGGTCAATATCATGAGCCACTTCAGCCGCGCCGATGAGCCGGAGTCCGACGCCACCCTGAAACAGATCGCCTGCTTCGAGCAGTTCGCGCGCGGCAAACCGGGCCAGCGCTCGGTCGCCGCCTCCGGCGGCACGCTGCTGTGGCCGGACGCCCACAACGAGTGGGTGCGTCCCGGCATCATTCTGTACGGCGTGTCGCCGCTGGATAACGGCAGCGGCGCCGAGCATGGTCTGCAGCCGGCGATGACCCTGAAATCCAGCCTGATCGCGGTGCGCGAGCACAAGGCCGGCGAAGCGGTCGGCTACGGCGGCACCTGGGTAAGTCCGCGCGATACCCGGCTGGGCGTGGTGGCGATGGGATACGGCGACGGTTACCCGCGCAGCGCGCCGACCGGCACGCCGATCCTGATCAACGGCCGTGAAGTGCCGATCGTCGGCCGGGTGTCGATGGACATGATTTCGGTCGATCTCGGGCCGGATGCCGCCGATAAGGTGGGGGATGAAGCGGTGCTGTGGGGGCCGGCATTGCCGGTCGAGCGTATCGCCGCCTGCACCGGCATCAGCGCTTATGAACTGATCACCAAGCTCACGCAGCGCGTGGCGATGGAATACATCGGCGACTGATGCGCCGCAGGGGCCGACGCGCGTCGGCCCCGTTTCTCAGCGCGTTACTTCTTTACCGCCAACCACTTATCGATAACCTTCTGATACTCGCCGGTCGCCTTGGCCAGGTGCAGCCACTGATCCACATACAGTTTCCAACTCAGATCGTCGCGCGGCAGCATGTAAGCCTTCTCGCCGTACTGCATCGGTTTGGTCGGATTCACCGCGCACAGCTTCGGATAGCGCTTTTGTTGGTACAACGCCTCGGAGGCGTCGGTGATCATCACGTCCGCCTTGCGATCCACCAACTGCTGGAAAATGCTCATGTTGTCGTGCGTCAGCGTCAGTTTGGCCTTCGGCAGATAGGCGTGCACGAAGGCTTCATTGGTGCCGCCCGCCGGTTCCAACAGACGCACCGACGGTTTGTTGATCTGTTCTATCGTGCGGTATTTCTTCACGTCGGTGCAGCGCACCAGCGGGATTTTGCCGTCGGTATCCAGCTTGTCGGCGAAGAACACCTGCTTTTGCCGCTCCAGCGTGACGGAGATGCCGCCCATGGCGATGTCGCACTTGCCGCCGACGAAGTCCGGGGTCAGGGTTTTCCAGCTGGTTTTCACCCACTTCACCTTGGCGCCCAGGCTCTTCGCCAGCGATTCCGCCATGTCGATATCGATGCCTTCATAGCCGCCGTCTTCCTTGAGGAAGGTATAGGGCTTGTAGTCGCCGGTGGTGCAGACCTCCAGGGTCTTCTGCTGCAGCACCTTGTCCAGGTGGGATTGCGCACCGGCACCGCCGGCGGCGAGCAGCAGCGCGAGGGGGAGAAGCTTTTTCATCTGGCGTCCTTTTTATACATTCGTGGTTTTATGCGTTACTTCGCCGTTAATTGTCGTTTGCCTGCATGAGTTAGCCGTTTTTTATGCCGCTTACCGGCGAAAACGCCGGGCGTTGCTGCTGTACGCGATTCAAACGCCAGGGTGTGACGTCGGCAACGGTAAAAAAACTGGTAGGCTGTAACGTCAACATTTATTAACACAGTTTACAGGTGGCTATGTACAACATTGACGATTTTGATATGAAAATCCTGACGCTGTTACAGGCCAACGGCCGTCTGACCAATCAGGAACTGAGCGAGTTGGTGGGGCTTTCCGCTTCCCAGTGCTCACGGCGGCGCATCAGCCTGGAGCAGGCGCAGCTGATCCGCGGTTACCACGCGCGGCTGGCGCCGGAGGCGGTCGGCCTGGGGCTGGTGGGGCTGATCGAAGTCAGCCTGATCACGCACGCGCAGGAGCAGATCGACAGCTTTCATCAGATGCTGGAGGACGTGGACGCGATCCTCGACGCTTACAAGACCACCGGCGACGCCGATTACCTGCTGAAAGTGGCGGTGGCTGACCTGCCGGCGCTGAGCGAATTCATCAGCCAGACGCTGTCGCCGCACAAAAGCGTGGCGCATATCAAAACGGCGGTGGTGCTCAATCGCATCAAGGAAAACGGTTTGTTGCCGGTGACGAGATAAAGCTAAAACCGAATGCGCTTTTCCGTCTATATTAGGAACGTAACGCTGTGCCCAAACCACAATAAACCAGGAGAAAAACCCCGTGTTCCAGAACGTTGACGCCTATGCCGGCGATCCCATTCTGTCGCTGATGGAAAAATTCAAACAAGACCCGCGTGCGCACAAGGTGAACCTGAGTATCGGCCTGTACTACGATGCGCAGGGCATCATTCCGCAGATGCGGGCGGTCGCTGCGGCGGAAGCGCAGTTGAACAGCGTCGAGCACGGCGCCTCGGTATACCTGCCGATGGAAGGGCTGCAACCCTACCGTTCCGCCATTCAGCAGTTGCTGTTCGGCGCGCAGCACCCGATGCTGCAGCAGGGGCGCATCGCCACCATTCAGACCGTCGGCGGTTCCGGCGCGTTGAAAGTGGGCGCCGACTTCCTGAAAACCTATTTCCCGGATTCGCAGGTGTGGGTCAGCGATCCGACCTGGGAAAACCACGTCGCCATCTTCAGCGGCGCCGGTTTCAAAGTGAATACCTACCCGTATTTCGACAGCGAAAGCCTGGGCGTGAAGTTCGACGCCATGCTCGCTGCGCTGAAACAGCTGCCGAAGCACAGCATCGCGCTGCTGCACCCGTGCTGCCACAACCCGACCGGTTCCGACCTGACCCCCGCCCAGTGGGATGAGGTGGTCAAGGTGATCGCCGAGCGTGAAATCATTCCATTCCTCGATATCGCCTATCAGGGCTTCGGCGGCGGCATGGAGCAAGACGCCTACGCCATTCGCGCCATCGCGGCGGCCGGCCTGCCGTGCCTGGTGAGCAACTCGTTCTCGAAGATTTTCTCGCTGTACGGCGAGCGCGTCGGCGGCCTGTCGGTGGTGTGCGAAAGCGAAGAGGCGGCCGGGCGCGTGCTGGGCCAGCTGAAGGCCACCGTGCGCCGCAACTACTCAAGCCCGCCAAACTTCGGCGCGCAGCTGGTGGCCAAGGTGCTGAACGACGCCCAGCTCAAAACCCAGTGGCTGGACGAAGTGGAGAGCATGCGCACCCGCATTCTCGAAATGCGTCACGCGCTGGTGGACACCCTGAAGAGCGCGCTGCCGCAGCGCAACTTTGACTACCTGTTGGCGCAGCGCGGTATGTTCAGCTACACCGGCTTCAGCGCGGCGCAGGTCGATCGCTTGCGTGAAGAGTTCGGCGTCTACCTGATCCACAGCGGCCGCATGTGCGTGGCCGGCCTGAACCACAACAACGTGCGTCAGGTGGCCGAGGCGTTTGCCGCGGTGCAGTAACGCCTGTTAGTCTGAACGGACGTTCATCGGGAGCGATAGCGATATCGCTCCTTTTTTATTGCCGGCGCGCCGCCGAAGTTGCCGCAAACCGGAGAGAGAATATACTGATTGAGGGGCGCTCACTCATGTGGCATCAGCAAACGCTAATCCTCAGCGCAAAAGCGCGTGGCTTTCATCTGGTTACCGACGAGATCACCAACCAGTTAACCCACTTACACCGCCTGCAAACCGGCTTGCTGCATCTGTTGCTGCAGCACACCTCGGCCTCGCTGACGCTCAACGAGAACTGCGATCCCACGGTGCGAGCCGATATGGAGCAGCATTTCCTGCGTCAGGTGCCGGAAAACGCACCCTATCAGCATGACTACGAAGGGCCGGACGACATGCCGGCGCACATCAAATCCTCGCTGCTGGGCGCTTCCTTGACGCTGCCCGTCAGGCATGGGCGGCTGATGTTGGGCACATGGCAGGGCATCTGGCTGGGGGAGCACCGCATCCACGGCGGAGCACGCCGTATTGTGGCCACATTACAGGGGGAATAACCCAATGAATAACAGCGCATTGCTGGAGTACTGCATGGCGAAGCCGGGCGCGGAGCAGAGCGACCAGAACCAGTGGCAGGCCAGCCAGATCAAGGTGGGCGACGTGATGTTCGCCATGGTGTGCGAGATCGAAGGGCGGCCGGCGCTGGCGGTCAAGGCCAGCCCGGAGCTGGCGGAAAGCCTGCGTGAACACCATCCGGAGATCGTCGCCTGCGACGGACTGAACAAGGCGCACTGGAATACGGTGTTTCTCGACGGCAACCTGCCGAACTCGCAGTTTTACACGCTGATCGACAGCTCCTATCAGCTGGTGGTGGAAGGCCTGCCCGAACACGTGCGCCAGGAACTGCGCGCCTGATAGCCGGGCGGCGGCCCTCGTTTTTCTCCTGTTTTCCCGTGTTAAATCGTGATCGCGGTTTTAAATTGGGAACGTTCCCTTTTTGTCGCCGGGCAAAAGCGGCTACGCTTGGGCATTCAAGAAACGCGGATAAGATTAAGGAGGCCGACATGGCCATGAGCGAAGAAAAGCGCAAGATGATCGCCGGGGAACTGTACGACGCCGGCGACGACCTGCTGCGCAGCGAACGTCGGCGCGCGCGCCAGTTGACGCATCGCTATAACCACTCCTCGCCGGAAGAGGGTGAGCTGCGCAAACAGTGGCTGGGTGAGCTGCTGGGCGGCTATCAGGGCGGCACCATCGAGCCGACCTTCCGCTGCGACTACGGCTATAACATTTATCTCGGCAAGAACTTCTACGCCAATTTCGACTGCGTGATCCTCGACGTGTGCGAAGTGCATATCGGCGACAACTGCCTGCTGGCGCCGGGCGTGCATATTTACACCGCGACCCATCCGCTGGACGCCGAGACCCGCGTCGGCGGCGCGGAGTTCGGTAAGACTGTCAGGATTGGCGACAATGTGTGGATCGGCGGGCGCGCGGTGATCAATCCGGGGGTGACCATCGGCGATAATGCGGTCGTGGCCTCCGGCGCGGTAGTGACCAAAGACGTGCCGGCCAACTGCGTGGTGGGCGGCAACCCGGCCAGGGTCATCAAGCAGCTATAAAAAAACGGGCGCCGCCGGGCGCCCGCCGTCATCAGGCTCGCAGCGAGTCGATATCCACCACGAAGCGGTACTTCACGTCGCTTTTCAGCATGCGCTCATAGGCCTCATTAATTTGCTGCATCGGGATCAGCTCGATATCGGACGTGATGCCGTGTTGGCCGCAGAAGTCCAGCATCTCTTGCGTTTCCGCGATGCCACCGATCAGCGAACCGGCGATGCGGCGGCGCTTCATGATCAGGTTGAACACCTGCGGTGACGGATGATCGTGCTCCGGTGCGCCGACCAGCGTCAGGGTGCCGTCGCGGCGCAGCAAGTTGAGGAACGGGTTCAGATCGTGCTGAGCTGCTACCGTGTTGAGGATGAAGTCGAAGCTATTAACGTGCTGCGCCATCTCATCCGGGTTGCGCGAAATCACCACTTCATGGGCGCCGAGGCGCTTGGCGTCTTCGATTTTCGACGGCGAGGTGGTGAACAGCACCACGTGCGCGCCCATCGCCCGCGCCAGTTTGACGCCCATGTGCCCCAGCCCGCCGAGGCCGACGATGCCGACCTTTTTGCCTGGCCCCGCGCCCCACTGGCGCAGCGGCGAATAGGTGGTGATGCCGGCGCACAGCAGCGGCGCGACCCCGGCCGGATCGAGGTTTTCCGGCACGCGCAGCACGAAGTCCTGATCCACCACCAGATTGGTGGAGTAGCCGCCGTAGGTTACGGCGCCGGTGTGGCGATCCTGGCCGTTATAGGTGCCGGTAAAGCCATTCTCGCAATACTGTTCCAGCCCCTCATCGCAGCTCGGGCAGCTGCGGCAGGAATCCACCATGCAACCGACGCCGACCAGATCGCCGACCCGGTAACGCGAGACATGGTCGCCGACGGCGCTAACGCGGCCGACGATTTCGTGGCCCGGCACCACCGGGTAAATCGTATTGCTCCATTCATTGCGCGCCTGGTGCAGATCCGAGTGGCAGACGCCGCAGAACAACACCTGAATTTGCACATCGTGGTCGCGCAGGGCGCGCGGCTGGTAATCGAAAGGCACCAGCGCAGACTTCGCGTCATGTGCGGCATAGGCATGGGTAATGTTCATGGTCGCTCCAGTTATCAATGTATGGGGGACAACGTTTGACCGGCAGCGAAGTGCCGGCGAGACGCGGCCTGAATCAGACAGGGCGGCCGCCGAGGGAACATTGATGATAAAAGCGGTGAGTGCGGAGGGAAATGCCTGAAAATGTCGAAATCTTGCCCGTTTCTGTTTGATTGCGGGGAAACGGGTCAGCGTGCGGACCGCCTGAGCGACGGCCCGCACGCCGGCGGCATTACTGGTTCAACAGCGGCTTCAGGAAGCGTGCGGTGTGCGATTTCTCACAATCGGCCACCGTTTCCGGCGTGCCGGCGACCAGGATCTCGCCGCCGCCGCTGCCGCCTTCCGGCCCCAGATCGACGATCCAGTCGGCGGTCTTGATCACATCCAGGTTATGCTCGATGACCACGATGGTATTGCCCTGATCGCGCAACTGATGCAGCACCGCTAACAGCTGTTGGATATCGGCGAAGTGCAGACCGGTGGTCGGTTCGTCGAGGATATACAGCGTTTGGCCAGTGCCGCGCTTCGACAGTTCGCGCGCCAGCTTGACGCGCTGCGCTTCACCGCCGGAGAGCGTGGTGGCCGACTGGCCGAGGCGGATGTAGGACAGGCCGACATCCATCAGGGTCTGCAGCTTGCGCGCCAGCGCCGGCACCGCGTCGAAGAAATCGCGCGCTTCTTCGATGGTCATCTCCAGCACTTCGTGGATGCTCTTGCCCTTGTACTTCACTTCCAGCGTTTCGCGGTTATAACGCTTGCCCTTGCACTGGTCGCACGGCACGTAGATGTCCGGCAGGAAGTGCATCTCGACCTTGATCACCCCGTCGCCCTGGCAGGCTTCACAGCGTCCGCCCTTGACGTTGAAGCTGAAGCGGCCCGGCGTGTAACCGCGGCTGCGCGATTCCGGCACGCCGGCGAACAGCTCGCGCACCGGGGTGAAGATGCCGGTGTAGGTGGCCGGGTTGGAGCGCGGCGTGCGGCCGATCGGGCTCTGATCGATGTCGATCACCTTGTCGAAATGTTCCAGGCCGGTCACTTCGCGGAACGGCGCCGGTTCGGCGATGGTGGCGCCGTTGAGCTGGCGCTGGGCGATCGGGAACAGCGTATCGTTGATCAGCGTCGATTTGCCGGAACCGGAAACGCCGGTGATGCAGGTAAACAGACCGACCGGCAGCGTCAGCGTCACGTCCTTCAGGTTGTTGCCGCGCGCGCCGCTCAGCTTCAGCACCTTGGTCGGATCGGCCTGCACGCGCTGCGCGGGGATGGCGATCTCGCGCTTGCCGCTGAGGAACTGGCCGGTCAGCGATTCCGGCTGCGCCATGATGTCGTCGACGGTGCCTTCCGCCACCACCTGGCCGCCGTGTACGCCGGCGCCGGGGCCGATGTCGATCACGTGATCGGCGGCGCGGATGGCGTCTTCGTCATGCTCCACCACGATCACCGTGTTGCCGAGGTTGCGCAGGTGGATCAGCGTTTCCAGCAGGCGCTCGTTGTCGCGCTGGTGCAGGCCGATCGACGGCTCATCCAGCACGTACATCACGCCCACCAGGCCGGCGCCGATCTGGCTGGCCAAACGGATTCGCTGCGCTTCGCCGCCGGAGAGCGTCTCCGCCGAGCGAGACAGTGACAGGTAGTTCAGGCCGACGTTCACCAGGAATTTCAGGCGGTCACCGATCTCTTTCAGCACTTTCTCGGCGATCTTGGCGCGTTGGCCGCTGAGCTTCATGTTCTGGAAGAAGGTCATCGCATGGCCGATGCTCAGATCGGAGATCTCCGGCAGCGTGGTGTCTTCGACGAACACGTTGCGTGCTTCTTCACGCAGGCGAGTGCCGTGGCACGAGGCGCAAGGGCGGTTGCTGATGAACTTCGCCAGCTCTTCGCGCACCGCGCTGGACTCGGTCTCTTTATAGCGGCGCTCCATGTTGTGCAGCACGCCTTCGAACGGATGGCGGCGCACGGTGGTGTCACCGCGATCGTTGATGTATTTGAATTCTATAGACTCTTTGCCGGAGCCGCTCAGCACCGCCTTCTGCACGTTGGCGCTCAGGGTGTTGAATGGCGCTTCGACGTCGAACTCATAGTGCTCCGCCAGCGAGCGCAGCATCTGGAAATAGTAGAAGTTGCGGCGATCCCAGCCGCGGATCGCGCCGCCGGCCAGCGACAGCTCGGGGTTTTGCACCACGCGATCCGGATCGAAGAACTGCTGCACGCCCAGGCCGTCGCAGGTCGGGCAGGCGCCGGCCGGGTTGTTGAAGGAAAACAGGCGCGGTTCCAGCTCGCGCATGCTGTAGCCGCAGATCGGGCAGGCGAAGTTGGCGGAGAACAGCAGCTCGTCCGCTTTTTCGTCGTCCATGTCCGCCACCACCGCGGTGCCGCCGGACAGCTCCAGCGCGGTTTCGAACGACTCGGCCAGGCGCTGCGCCATGTCGTCGCGCACCTTGAAACGGTCGACCACCACTTCGATGGTGTGTTTCTTCTGCAGCTCCAGCTTCGGCGGATCGGACAGATCGCACACTTCGCCGTCGATGCGCGCGCGGATATAGCCCTGGGCGGCCAGGTTTTCCAGCGTTTTGGTGTGCTCGCCCTTGCGGTCTTTCACCACCGGCGCCAGCAGCATCAGGCGCTTGCCTTCCGGCTGGCTCAGCACGTTGTCGACCATCTGGCTGACGGTCTGCGCCGCCAGCGGCACATGGTGGTCCGGGCAGCGCGGCTCGCCGACGCGGGCGAACAGCAGGCGCAGGTAGTCGTGGATCTCGGTAATGGTGCCGACCGTGGATCGCGGGTTGTGCGAGGTGGATTTCTGCTCGATGGAGATCGCCGGCGACAGGCCTTCGATATGATCGACGTCCGGTTTTTCCATCAGCGACAGGAACTGGCGCGCATAGGCGGAGAGTGATTCGACATAGCGCCGCTGCCCTTCGGCGTACAGCGTATCGAAAGCCAGCGAAGACTTGCCGGAACCGGACAGGCCGGTGACGACGATCAGTTTGTCACGCGGGATGATCAGGTTGATGTTTTTCAGATTATGGGTTCGAGCACCACGAACTTCGATATTGTCCATTTACACTTCCCGTCTTGATGATACACCGCGCCTGTCGCGATTTTTGCGGGGGATTTTGTGATGGATCTCGCAAAAAACCGGCACAGCCTGGTCGAAACGCATAATTATGACACAAAAAAACCTGAATGAATATCCAGTATGCGAATGCAACAAGGCCGATCGAAAAGACAATTCTGGAATGCAATTCGCACTTATCAACACGGGTGTGGTTTCGCACTCAGCGTGGTAAACTGACGCGTTTATACTGTGTAGAAATCAATCATCGGGAGAAGTGCTCATGGCCAGCAGAGGCGTAAACAAAGTAATTCTGGTCGGGAATCTGGGTCAGGATCCAGAAGTCCGTTACATGCCGAACGGCGGCGCAGTGGCCAACATTACCCTGGCGACCTCCGAAAGCTGGCGTGACAAGGCGACCGGCGAACAGAAAGAGAAGACCGAATGGCACCGCGTCGTGCTGTTCGGCAAACTGGCCGAAGTGGCGGGCGAATACCTGCGTAAAGGCTCTCAGGTCTACATCGAAGGCTCCCTGCAGACCCGTAAATGGCAGGATCAGAGCGGCCAGGATCGCTACACCACCGAGATCGTGGTTAACGTCGGCGGCACCATGCAGATGCTGGGCGGCCGTCAGGGCGGCGGCGCACCGGCAGGTCAATCTGCCGGCGGCCAGGGCGGTTGGGGCCAGCCTCAGCAGCCACAGGGCGGCAACCAGTTCAGCGGCGGCCAGCAGCAGTCTCGCCCGGCGCAGAACAGCGCACCGGCGGCCAGCAGCAACGAACCGCCAATGGATTTCGACGACGATATCCCATTCTAAGGTTCGCCTGGAAAATATCGCGAAAAACCCCGCTCAGGCGGGGTTTTTTTATGCCGGTTTACGGGCCGTCCATGCGTGGATCAGCAATGACTGGAAGAAACGCTGCGGCGGAGAAAATCCGGCTTCGGCGATCAACCGTTCGGTGCGTTCCGGCGGCAGCAGCAGCAGCCGTTGCTGCAACTGGGCTCGGAGTTCAACCGGCGTGCGCGGAGTTTGACCGTCAAGAGACTGCATGGCGGCCCAGCTGGCCAGGTGCTGGTCGAAATCCGCCGCTGTCGTATCACCGGAAATTTCCGCAATCACCATCCGGCCTGCGGTATTTAGCCGTGACGCCATATGGTGATAGAGGTCGCCACGTGCGTCATCGAGAATAAAATGGGTCACCAGCAGGCACAGTACGGCGTCGTAATCTGGTGCGCTCGGCAGATCCTGCAGATAGCCCTCCACCAACGTGCAGCGTTCGCCAATCCCCGCCTGCTGTAGCTTGGCAGCGCACACCGCCAACATGTCGGCAGAGGGATCCACGCCGGTGAAACGCCAGCTCGGGTTCTGGCCGGCCAAATGGATCATCTCGGTGCCGGTTCCCACGCCAACGCACAGGATGTGGGCATTGGCGGGTAAATCTTTCAACAGGAGCGCAATCAAAAAGTGAAGATTGTCGCTAATCGTATTGAAGCGCGCGTTGCCGGCGTCATACCGGCGGGAAAATTCGCCGTTGAAAATGTCATTGGTGTTCTGGTTCATGCACGGCCTCATCACTGCTCATGCGAATTCAACATCTGCTGTGCCTCGTGTTTCATCACATGAGTGCGCACGGCCGCCTGAAATGCTTTAAACAGCAGGCCGTTGATAAAGGTGGTGACGGTGAGCACGATGAAGGCGGTCATCACCCAATCGATCGGGCCGATGCCACTGTGCAACAGCGCCGGGCGGTAAACCAGCATCCCTGCAATCACCACCCAGTGGCTCATGCAGTAAAAGCATTGGAACAAATGGCCCAGCAGGGCGTTTTTGCGCGCCGCCCAGGCCCGCAGCGGCGTGAAGAGTTCGGTTTGCGTCAGGGTCATGGAAATGCTGGCCGACGCCAGCGCGATCATCAGGCATGCCGAGAGATCTGAAGCCGATACGGGAGTCATCATTATTCCTTACGAGGTCATGGTGCAATGGGTTTTCAGCGCCCAAGAGAACGCCGGTCATTTCATGTAACCTATAAAAGCACGTGATATTCGCCGTTGTCAATCTTTCGTATCATTGTAAGATACGAGATTATGCTGGGCTGAAAGGAAGGTGGGAATGCGTCAGGACAACAAGCTTTCGCGCATGCTGCACGTGTTGCTGCATATGGCGCGTCACAAGGGGGTTTACACCTCGGAACAGATCGCCGCGATGCTGGGCACCAACAGCGCCGTGGTCAGGCGCACCTTGGCCGGCCTGCGTGACGCCGGTTTTGTTGCGTCGGAAAAGGGCCATCACGGTGGGTGGCGTATCGCCGACGATCTGCGGAACATCAGCCTGCTCGATATCTACCGGGCGGTGGGCGTTAAGCAGCTGTTTGCCATCGGCGGTGGGGAAGAGCACCCGGAATGTGCAGTGGAGGCGGCGGTAAATCAGGCGCTGGGCAACGTGTTGGATGAGGCCGAGCAGGCGCTGCTGGCGCGCTTTGCCGAAATCAGCCTGGAGGATCTGAAGGATCGCTTTGACCGCCATTTCCCGATGGGGATGGACGAAGGTGCGGTGGCCTGCATTGACGGCGACGGTGTCGAAGCGTAATTCGCCATTAAAAAAGCCCCTTCACGGGGCTTTTTGCATTTCAGAGACGGCTACGCCGAGAAGCCGCCGTCGATGCTCAGACTGGCGCCGGTGATATAACCCGCCTGCGGGCCCGCCAGGTAGGAGACGAAACCGGCGATTTCTTCATCTTTGCCGTAACGGCCGATCGCCATCAGCTGCTTGAGCTGATCGGCGAACTCGCCGGCGTCCGGGTTCATTTCGGTGTCCACCGGGCCGGGCTGCACGTTATTGACGGTGATGCCGCGTGGGCCGAGATCGCGCGCCATGCCCTTGGTCAACCCGACCAGCGCCGATTTGCTCATCGCGTACACCGCCGCGCCGCCGAACGGCACGCGCTCGGCGTTGGTGCTGCCGATGTGGATGATACGGCCGCCGTCGTTCATGTGGCGCGCCGCCTCCTGGCTGGCGACGAATACGCTGCGTACGTTGACCGCCAGCATGCGATCCAGGTCGTCCAGCGCCAGTTCCTCGGTGCCGCCCAGCGTAAATACCCCGGCGTTGTTCACCAGAATATCCAGGTTGCCGAAGTGACTCACCGCCTGGCGAACCGCCTGCTGCAGCGCCGCAGCATCGGCGCTGTCGGCCTTGATGGCGAGGACTTTGCCGCCGGCGGCGGTAACGGCGCTCGCCACCGCTTCGGCGCGATCGGCCGAGGCGGCGTAGGTAAAGGCGACGGCGGCGCCCTCGCTCGCCAAGCGTTTAACGATGGCGGCGCCGATGCCGCGGGAACCGCCCTGAACGAATGCGACTTTGCCTTGCAGTGGGAGTGCTGTGGTCATGTTATTTCTCCAGAGTGGATGAGGGTAAAGTGTCGGCATTCAGTATCGGAGATCGCTTGCACGGCCACTAGCCACAAAGAGCTATAATCAGTTAAAACCATTAGTTTAAAATCCATAAGGAAAAAGCATGCTGGGACATCTGGAGTGCTTCGTCAGCAGCGCGGAAAACGGCAGTTTCTCCGCCGCCGGCCGCAAGCTGGGCCTCAGCCCGGCGGCGGTAAGCAAGAATGTCACCCGGCTGGAGGCGGTGGTCGGCGTGCGGCTGTTTCAACGCAATACCCGCAAGTTGATCCTCACCGAAGCAGGCGAGCGTTTTCTCGGTGAGGTGAGCGGCGGGTTGCAATCGATCCAGTGTGCATTGAAGGGGTTGAGCAGCGGCGGCGGCGCGGCGGCCGGCGGCTTGAAGGTCAGCATGGGCACCGCCTTCGGCCTGCACTTCGTGTTGCCGATGCTGCCGATGTTTTTGACGCAGTACCCGGCGATTGTACCGGACTGGCATTTCGACAATCGCCAGGTGGATCTGATCGGTGAGAACTTTGACGCTGCGCTGGGCGGCGGCATCGAGTTGGCGCAGGGGATGATTGCTCGCGAGCTGGCGCCCGCGCATGGCGTATTGGTCGCTTCGGCAGAATACTTGCGGCAGCGGCCGCCGTTGACGGAGCCGGAGCAACTGGCGCAACACGCCGGGATTTTCATCCGTTCGCCGCAGACCGGGCGCATTCGCCACCAGCCGCTGCGAAATGCCCAGAATGAGCAGCGTGCGCCGGGGATGACGGTCAGCATGACGGTCAATGAACCGGAAGCGGCGGCGCGGGCGGCGGAAATGGGATTGGGCATCGCGCTGATCGGCATGCCGAATGCGGCGCCTTATCTGGAAAGCGGCCGTCTGATGCGGGTTCTGCCGGGCTGGTATGTCGATCGCGGCAGCGTGTATCTCTATTTTCCCACCACCAAATTCTTACCGACCAAAACCCGGGTGTTCGTCGATTTCATCACCGAACAGTTCCGCCTGCAGAAGTTGGCGGCGCGCTTTGACGCCCGCTAAAACGAGAAAAGCCCCTTGCGGGGCTTCTTTCTTCCGTCGGTTGGCTGTCCGACGATCAGTTGAAGATTTCTGCGGTGCCGTACAGTTTGTTCTGACCACCGGCGGCGACGATGCGGTAGGCGCTGGCGCCCGACGCGGCGGCTTTGCTGGCCAGTTCGCTTTCCAGCGCGCTCAGGTTAGCGGCGCCGCTCACGGTGACGACGCCGATCTTCTGGGCGTCTGCAGCAGGTTGGCTGGAAGGCAGGTCAGCGGCGAAGGTAGCGAAAGAAGCGGTAGCCAGCAGCGCAGCGGTAGCAAAAATTTTGACGTTTTTCATGATGCGTTCCTCAGAGTGTTTGTTAGGTGAGAGCCCGTTGTCTCTCGATGTGTTAAATACTAGTGCACCGGATGTGAATAAAAAATCGGAGAGTTTTGAGTATCTCTGTCAAATAAATTGATTATTTTTCATCCGCTGGCGCGGGGCAACAATCGCCACTACCCTTTACAGACGATCCTTAACCGGAGAAGCGTCATGACGATGAATGCGTTTATCGGCAGTTGGGCGTTGGTGTCGTCGGCGTTCAAAAACCAGAACGGCGAGCTCAATTACCCGCTGGGCGAGCAGGTGTTGGGGCGCATCCACTATGAGGCCAACGGCACGATGGCGGCGCAGCTATACAGCGCCGTGCGGCCGCGTTTTGTCGCCGCCGATTTGGCGCAGGGGTCTGAGCGGGAGATCCGCGCCGCCTTCATCAATATGATTTGCTACTTTGGCCACTATCAGGTGGAAGAAAGCGAGCAGCGGGTGGTGCATCAGGTCGAAGGCTGTTCGTTCCCCAACTGGGTAGGCAGCCGTCAGGTGCGTTTTTACGCTTTCAGCGGCGATCGGCTGACGTTGCGCACGGTGCCGCTGCAGCTCGGCAACGGCGTGCAGGTTGGCGAACTGGTGTGGCAGCGGACAGTGCCGCTGCAGCTCGGCAACGGCGTGCAGGTTGGCGAACTGGTGTGGCAGCGGACAGGGGCTTCGTCATGATCATCGTTCATCATCTCAATCACTCGCGGTCGCAGCGCATTCTGTGGTTTCTGGAAGAGCTGGGCGTGCCTTATCAGGTGCAGCGCTACGAGCGCGATCCGCAGACCATGCTGGCGCCGCCGGCGCTGAAAAAGATCCACCCGCTGGGCAAATCGCCGGTGATCGTCGATGGCGATCTGACGCTGGCGGAATCCGGCGCCATTATCGAATACTTGCAGGAAGCCTACGACGCACAGGGTATGTTTATGCCAACCGACTTCCACGCGCGTCAGCAATACCGCTACTGGCTTCACTACGCCGAAGGATCGCTGATGCCGCTGTTGGTGATGAAGCTGGTGTTCAGCCGTCTCGGCCAGCCGCCGATCCCCTGGCTGCTGCGGCCGGTGGCCGGCGCGATCGGCAAAGGCGTGCAGCGGGAATACCTCGACAAGCAGATCGCGCCGCACTGCGAATACCTCGAACAGCACCTGAATAAGGGCAGCTGGTTCGTTGGCAACGACTTCAGCGCAGCGGATATTCAGATGAGCTTCCCGCTGGAGGCGATGGCGGCGCGCGGCGCGTTGGATGATTGCCCGAAACTGCGCGGTTTCCTGCAGCGCATTCACGCCCGGCCCGCCTACCAGAGGGCATTGGAGCAGGGCGGCCCTTACGACCTGCTGAGTTAAGCGGATGGGCTATACTCGATGGGGTCATTCTTCATCGGAGGTAGCCCATGGCTACGCAAATCTTCGTTAACCTGCCCGTACGCGATCTGCCCGCCTCAATGGCGTTTTTTACCCAGCTCGGCTTCAGCTTCAACCCGCAATTTACCGACGATACCGCCGCCTGCATGGTGGTCAGCGACACGATTTACGTGATGCTGCTGACCCACGACAAATTCAGGATGTTTACCCCGAACCCGATCGGCGACGCCAATCAGGCCATCGAAGTGTTGGTGTGCCTGTCGCAACCCAGCCGGGTGGCGGTGGACGAACTGGTGCGCAAGGCGGTCGCCGGCGGCGGCAACACCTACCACCCGCCGCGGGACTACGGCGTGATGTACGGCCATGGATTTCAGGATCTGGACGGTCATATCTGGGAATTGATGTATATGGATCCCGCTGCGGTGCAGACGCAATAACCCCGCCATGACGGCGTTCGCCGGGGCGACCGTCGTCCCGGTTTTATCGCGCGAGCGCCATTCCCGCCGCTTTCTGCATAAATTGCCGCGATCTTTAGTTGATTAGACGCTAGGGAAGGCAGGATAATCGTTTGCCTTGAATAAACCACCATAAATCACCCGTACCGCGCGCTGCGAGTTAAACGTTTGCCTGGGTGCGCATCGCCGTTGGCGGTGTGGCATAAGGGCAAGGATGCGGAACGTGACGTAAACGATTACGTGGCGATCGGGCGCGGGCGAGATTACAGGCCTGCTGTGACGGGCCGATTCATGAAACACAGGGGAAGTAACCTATGTCGAACTCTCAAGCGAACCACGCCGCAAAACCAACCGGCGGGCTTGATGGCTATTTTAAAATTTCCGCGCGCGGCAGCAGCGTGCGTCAGGAGGTGGTGGCGGGGCTGACCACCTTCCTGGCGATGGTGTACTCGGTGATCGTGGTGCCGAGCATGCTGGGCAAAGCGGGTTTCCCGCCGGCGGCGGTGTTCGTCTCCACCTGCCTGGTGGCCGGTCTGGGGTCGCTGTTGATGGGGCTGTGGGCTAACCTGCCGATGGCCATCGGCTGTGCGATCTCGTTGACCGCCTTTACCGCCTTCAGCCTGGTGCTGGGCCAACACATCAGCATTCCGGTGGCGCTGGGCGCGGTGTTCCTGATGGGCGTGCTGTTTACCATTATCTCGGTCACCGGCATCCGCGCCTGGATCCTGCGCAACCTGCCGATGGGCGTGGCGCACGGCACCGGCATCGGCATCGGGCTGTTCCTGCTGCTGATCGCCGCCAACGGCGTCGGCCTGGTGGTGAAGAACCCGCTGGATGGCTTGCCGGTGGCGCTCGGCGCGTTCACCTCTTTCCCGGTCGTCATGACGCTGGTCGGCCTGGCGGTGATCTTCGGCCTGGAGAAACTGCGCGTGCCCGGCGGCATTTTGCTGGTGATCATCGCCATTTCCATCATCGGCCTGATCTTCGACCCGGCGGTGAAATACCAGGGGCTGTTCGCCATGCCGAGCCTGGCGGACGCTGACGGCAAATCGTTGATCTTCAGCCTGGACATCATGGGCGCATTGCAGCCGGTGGTGTTGCCGAGCGTGCTGGCGCTGGTGATGACCGCGGTGTTCGATGCCACCGGCACCATCCGCGCGGTGGCCGGGCAGGCCAACCTGCTGGATAAAGACGGGCAGATCATCAACGGCGGCAAGGCGCTGACCTCGGATTCCCTGAGCAGCATCTTCTCCGGCCTGGTGGGCGCCGCGCCCGCTGCGGTTTACATCGAGTCCGCCGCCGGCACCGCCGCGGGCGGCAAGACCGGCCTGACCGCCACCGTGGTCGGCATTCTGTTCCTGCTGATCCTGTTCCTGTCGCCGCTGGCCTATCTGGTGCCGGTTTACGCCACCGCGCCGGCGCTGATGTACGTCGGCCTGCTGATGCTGAGCAATGTCACCAAGCTGGACTTCAACGACTTCGTCGACGCGATGGCCGGCCTGCTGTGCGCCGTGTTCATCGTGCTGACCTGCAACATCGTCACCGGCATCATGCTGGGCTTCAGCTCGCTGGTCATCGGCCGCATCTTCTCCGGCGAATGGCGCAAGCTGAACATTGGCACCGTGCTGATCGCCGTGGCGCTGGTGGCGTTCTACGCCGGCGGCTGGGCGATTTAAGCCGCTTGGGTTTCCCTCGCCCGCCGGGCGGGGGAGCCTGTTACGGCAATTCCCTTCTTAAGATAAGTCTTCTTCTGCTCTGCACCGCGTTTTGAAAGGCACAACAAGCTTTAACGGCTGTAAAAAAAGTGATCTACTATCGTGACCAACGCAGGCCCTGAGCCGATGTCGTCTGAATCGTAGAGTCTAAGGAAAGCATGGAAATCTTTTTTACAATCCTCATTTTGATCCTGGTGGTCTCCCTGTCCGGGGTGGTGACGCGCATGTTGCCGTTCCAGGTGCCGCTGCCGCTGATGCAAATCGCCATCGGCGCCCTGCTGGCCTGGCCGCATTTCGGGCTGCACGTCGATTTTGATCCCGAACTGTTCCTGGTGCTGTTCATCCCGCCGCTGCTGTTCGCCGACGGCTGGAAAACGCCGACGCGGGAGTTCCTGCATCACGGGCGTGAAATTCTCGGCCTGGCGCTGGTGCTGGTGCTGATCACCGTGGTCGGCGTCGGTTATCTGATCTACGCCATGGTGCCGGGCATTCCGCTGGTGGCGGCCTTCGCGCTGGCGGCAGTGCTGTCGCCGACGGATGCCGTGGCGCTGTCCGGCATCGTCGGCAAAGGGCGCATTCCCAAGCCGATCATGGGCGTGCTCGAGGGCGAGGCGCTGATGAACGACGCGTCCGGCCTGGTGTCGCTCAAGTTCGCCATCGCGGTGGCGATGGGCACTATGGTGTTCACCGTGGGCGGCGCGACCCTTGAATTCCTCAAAGTGGCGATCGGCGGCCTGCTGGCCGGCGTGGCGGTCACCTGGACCTACAGTAAATCGCTGCGGGTGATGAGCCGCTGGAGCGGCGACGATCCGGCGACCCAGATCGTGTTCCTGCTGCTGCTGCCGTTCGCTTCTTATCTGATCGCCGAACATATCGGCGTCTCCGGCATCCTGGCGGCGGTGGCGGCGGGGATGACCATCAGCCAGTCCGGCGTGATCCGCAACGCGCCGCTGGCGATGCGCCTGCGCGCCAACAGCGTGTGGGCGATGCTGGAGTTCGTGTTCAACGGCATGGTGTTCATCATGTTGGGCCTGCAGCTGCCGGGCATTCTTGAAACCTCCATCCTGCAGGCGGAGCTGGATCCGACCATCCAGACCTGGTATCTGTTCGCCGACGTGGCCACCATCTACGCCGCGCTGCTGGTGCTGCGTTTTACCTGGCTGTGGATAATGAAGAAGGCCAGCAACCGCTTTATGAAAAAGCGTCCGCTGCAGTTCGGCGATTACAGCACGCGTGAGCTGTGGGTGGCGTCGTTCGCCGGGGTGCGCGGGGCGATTACCCTGGCCGGCGTGCTGTCGATACCGCTGTTGCTGAGCGACGGCACTGCCTTCCCGGCGCGCTATCAGCTGGTGTTTATCGCCGCCGGGGTGATCCTGCTGTCGCTGATCGTCGGCGTGCTGGCGTTGCCGCTGCTGCTGCGCGGCGTGCAGGTGGCCGACAAGAGCGCCAGCAAGCAGGAAGAGCGCATGGCGATCGCCATGGCGGCCGAGGTGGCGATCGAGAGCGTGAATAAAATGGAAGAGCGCCTGGTTGCCGATACCGAAGAAAACCTCGATCCGCAGGTGTTGAAAGAGGTCAGCTCGCGGGTGACGGGCATGCTGCGGCGGCGTATCGCGTCGAAAGACGATATCGAGAATGCGCTGGCGATGGAAAACCTCGAGCGGCGTTTCCGCCTGACGGCGCTGCGCGCCGAGCGCGGCGAGCTGTACCACCTGCGCGCCACGCAGAAAATCAGCAACGAGACGCTGCAAAAACTGCTGCACGATCTCGACCTGCTCGAAGCGCTGTTGATCGAACGCGAAGGGTAAATCTCAGCAGAGGAATAAACGTTTTCCTCTTTTTTCTGTCCTGAAGGGCCGCCTGTGCGGCCCTTGTTTTTTGGCTACTTGAGCGGCGGCCAGTAGTCGCGGCAGCAGGCGATCCAGGCCTGCGCGCTGTGCGACAGGTAGCTGCCCTGGCGCCAGATCAGGCCGATTTTCCACTCCATGCGCGGCTCCAGCGGCAGCCAGACCAGGTTTTCCTTATCCAGCCAGCGGCAAACCGGCTCAGGCAGCATGGCGATGCCCACGCCGGCCTGCACCATCGAGGCGAGGAAGTCCCATTGGCCGCTGCGCACCGCGATTTGCGGTTCAAAACCGGCCTGGCGAAACGCCTTCATCAGCATCTTGTACAGCGCAAAGTCTTCGTTATAAATCAGGATCGGGCTGTCGGCCAATTCGGCGATATTGATGCGGGTGCGGTTGAGCCACTGCGGCGTGCGCGGCGCCACCACGCACATCGGGTGGCCCAGCAGCGGCAGAAAGGTCAGCGGCTGCGCCGAATCGAAGGGCAACACGGTCATCGCCAGATCCAGTTCGCCGGACATCACCGCCTGTTCGACCGACAGCCCGCCCAGTTCGGAAATCTTCAATTCGATGCCGGGGTAGGTCTGGCGAAAGCGGCGGATCAGATCGGCGATCTGCCTGCCGACCATTGGCGGAATGCCCAGCCGCAGCACGCCCTTTTTCACCGAGCTGATGTCTTCCAGTTCCGCCTCCAGCTGGCGGAATTCGTCGAGGATCGTCAGGCCGCGCTGGTACACCGCCTGGCCGCTGTCGGTCAGGCGCAGCTTGCGGCCTTCGCGGATCAGCAGCGTGCATTCCAGCTCTTCCTCCAGATGCCGCAGCATTTTGCTGATGGTGGGCTGGGTGACGAACAGTTTTTCCGCCGCGCGGGTGAAGCTTTGCTGGCGCACCACTTCAACGAAGTAGCGCAGGGTGCGGACATCCACGTTAGGGTTCTCCTTGGGGACGCTACCGGCGGGAAACTATTCCCGGACGGCATGATGACGATAATTTTAATTCATTTCAGGCGTGGTTTCCCGGCTGCGTATACTGTAGGCCGTCAATTTATTGTTCGAGGTCATCTTTCATGTCTCTGGCGTTACGCCGCGTTGCCCCCTCCCTGCTGACCCGTTTGCAGGTGCCGATCCAGGTGGCGTTGTATGCGGCGCTGTTCCTGATCGCCGATCGTCTGGTGCAACAATTCCACCTGCCGCTCCCCGCCAATATCGTCGGCATGCTGATGCTGCTGGCGCTGATCCTGCTGCGCATTCTGCCGCTCAGCTGGGTCAAGGCCGGCTCCCGCTGGCTGCTGGCGGAAATGCTGCTGTTTTTCGTGCCGGCGGTGGTGGCGGTGGTCAACTATGCCCAGCTGCTGATGGTCGAGGGCTGGAAGATCTTTCTGGTGATCGCGATCAGCACCATGCTGACGCTGGGCGCCACCGGGCTGGTGGTGGACAGGGTGTATCGGCTGGAGATTTGGCTGCAGCGGCGGAAGCAGCGCCATGAATGATTTTATCCTTAGCCTGGCCTGTTTTCTGGCGACGCTGGCGCTCTATTTCGCCAACAAGAAACTCTATCGCCGCCGCCGCACGTTGCTGCTGATGCCGCTGGTGCTGACGCCGATGATTCTGGTGTTGCTGCTGGTGGTCACCCACATCTCCTATCAGGACTACATCGGTGAAACCCACTGGCTGCTGTGGCTGCTGGGGCCGGCGACCATCGCCTTCGCGGTGCCGGTGTACGAGAACCTGCATATCATTCGTCGCCACTGGCTGTCGCTGACCGCCGGGGTGACGACGGCGGTGCTGGTGGCGGTGTACAGCTCGGTGTGGCTGGCGCGCCTGCTGACGCTGCCGGAAGAGGTGCAGCGCAGCCTGGCGGTGCGGTCGATCACCACGCCGTTTGCGCTGGAGGCCGCCAAGCAGATGGGCGGCCAGCCGGACCTGGTGGCGCTGTTCGTGGTGATCACCGGGGTGTTCGGCATGGCGGTGGGCGACATTCTGTTTCTGCGGCTGGCGGTACGCAGCCGCCTGGCGAAAGGGGCCGGATTTGGCGCATCGTCGCACGGCGCCGGCACCGCCCGCGCCTATGAACTGGGGCCACAGGAGGGCGTAGTGTCGAGCCTGGTGATGATGTTGGCCGGCATTATCACGGTGGTGGCCGCGCCACTGATCGGCCGGCTGATGTGGTAAGGAGGCGGTCTGCGGCGAACGGCGCCGCAGACCGTAGAGCGTCAAGGAAGGTTGCCGAGCATCGCCGGCGTGCGCGATGACTGGCGCAAGGCGCGTCCTATCTCCTCGTGGCTGAAGATAATAGAGTGATGATTGCAGGGCAACGGATGCACCTGCAGATGTTGGCAGATTGCCGACAGGCCATTGTCGGCAATCGCCAGCAGCTCCCGCTCATCGCCCAGGCCGGTGATATTCAGATTTGCATCTTCGGTCGCCTTGAACAGCGTGATGCGTGCATGTTGCAACGGTGTGCTGAGCGTTTGTTTCGCCAATGCCAGCTCCGTCGGCTCGGCCTTTAATGCCCGGTCGGCGGCCTCACCGTCAATACCCAGCATGGCCAGCATCGCCGCCAGCATGCCCGGCTCGCTGCGGATCTGGAATGGGGTTCGGTAGAAGGTATCAAGCAGGAACAGTTGGATATCGCGATAGCCTTGGCTTTCCAGTTGAGCTGCCATCTCCAGCGCGATCAGGCCCCCTAGCGACCAACCCAACAAACGGACGGGGCGCGCCGGCGACAGCCGCATATGGCCGAGATAATACGCCGCCAGCTCGCGTAGCGAAGTGATGTGCGGCTGTTGGAACAGGTTATAATTGTTGATGCCTAACACATTGAAATCTTTTTCTAAATAGTTCGCCAGATCGCGATAAACATCGCAACCGGTGACGGCGGGATGGATCATCCAAACGCTGTCGGGGGTGATGGCGTGGTTCAGGCGCTCTACCTGTTTAAAGGTAAAACTGGCCTGATTCAGACGCGTCAACAGCTGCTGCAGGGGTTCGGAGGTGGCTGGAGCCGTTGCGGGCACGCCGTCGGTGAGGATACGGGCCTGGCCGCGCAGCGTCGAGTGAGCAAACAGCGTCTTAATGCCTAACGAATGCCCGTGTCGCTTCAGTTTAACCAGCAGTTGAATGGCGTGCAGCGAATGGCCGCCCAGCGCGAAGAAATCATCGTCGCGGCCAATGCGCGTTGTGCCCAGCAGTTCGCTCCACAGTTCGGCCAACTGCTGTTCCAGCTCGCCTTGTGGGGCTTCATAAGCAGCGGTTTCCTGCATGTTGGCCGGTGCCGGTAACGCTTTGCGATCCAGCTTGCCGTTGGGCGACAGCGGAAAAGCATCCAGCCGGATAAAACAGGACGGCACCATAAAGTCCGGCAGGTGTTGCTGCAATTGCCGACGCCATTCGGCGGCGGCCGTTTGCTCTGGGGCGATGACATAGGCGACCAGGCGCTTGCCGCCGCTTTCGTCTTCCCGCGCCAGAATGGCCGCGTCTTCAACCCCTGAACACTGTCTGAGCTGTTGCTCGATCTCACCTAATTCAATGCGCAGGCCGTGGATTTTGACCTGGAAATCGTTTCTGCCCAGATACTCAATGTTGCCATCCGGCAGCCAGCGGGCCAGATCGCCGGTTTTATACAGGCGAGCCTGCGGCTCGGCGCTGAAAGGGTCGACGATAAATCGCTCGGCGCTCAGCGCCGCGCGGTTCAGATAACCACGGGCAACCTGAATACCACCGATATGCAATTCGCCGGCGATGCCAGGCGGTAACGGTTGCAGTTGGTCATCCAGAATATGGAGCTGGGTATTGGCGATCGGTTTACCGATCGGTACCAGTGGGCGAGGATCATCGGGCAGGCATTGCCAACTGGAAACGTCTACGGCGGCTTCCGTCGGGCCGTAGAGATTGTGCAGTTCCGCCTGCGGCAACTGCTGCAGGCAACGTTGTACCGTAGCGAGCGGCAACGCCTCGCCGCTGCACACGATGCGTTTCAGGGAGGCGCACTGCGCCATATCGCCGTGGCGCAGAAACAGTTGCAGCATAGAGGGGACGAAATGCAGTGTGGTGACGCCATGTTGTGCGATGCAGGCGCTGAGATAATCCGGTTCCTGGTGACCGCCCGGTTTGGCGATGGCCAGCCGGGCGCCAACCATCATCGGCCAGAAAAACTCCCACACAGAGACGTCGAAGCTGAACGGCGTTTTCTGCAGCACGACATCATCCGGCGTCAGTGTATAAGCCTTTTGCATCCACAGTAGTCGGTTGATCACCCCGCGGTGTTCGTTCATCACCCCTTTGGGTTTCCCCGTCGAGCCGGAGGTGTAAATCACATAAGCCAGGCTGCGCTGTGGATCGGCGGCCAGCGGCGGCGGGTTGCCATCCGGCGCTTGCCGCCACAGATGACTCTCACGCTGAAGATGCAATCGCGGCACGGCGATATCGCGCAGCGGGTGCAGCGCGTGTTCGCCGCCATTGTCGATCAGAACGAATCTGGCGCCGCAATCTTGCAGCATGTGGCGCAGACGGTCTTGCGGATAGTCGGGATCGAGCGGTACATAGGCGGCGCCCGCCTTCAGGATGGCGCACAGGGCAATCACCATATCCGGGCTGCGGTTGACGCATATCGCGATGCGATCGTCAGGCTGTAATCCCTGCAGCCTGAGAAAGGCAGCCAATCGATTCGCCCGCTGATTCAGCTGTTGATAACTGATCTCGTGGTCTTCGTAGCACATCGCCGGCGCTTCTGGCGTCAGCGCGGCCTGCCGTTCCAGGAATTGATGTACGCCTTGCGGCATGTCTGCCCATGTTTGTCGGGTTTCATTCCATTGATGGAAGATTTGCTGTCTTTCCTGCGGCAACAGCAGCGGCAACTGCCCCAGCGGCAGCGCCGGATCGCCGTCCAGTAGGGTATTCAGCAGGTGCAGTATGCGGGCGGCGATGCGTTCACCGTCTTCCTGACTGAACCAGGCCTGATTGAAGTTGAACTCCAGCAGCGGGTCGTCGCCCGGATGGTAATGGCGCAGGTAGACGCCGAGGGGCAGCTGTTCCTGACCGTGGTGCAGGTTTTCAACCTTGAACTGGCTGCCCTCCAGTTCGATGTCGGTCGGAAAAACCTCCAGCGAAAAGCTGATGTCGAACAGCTGGCGCCGCTCCTGCTGATGCAGGTTCAACTGGCGGTTGAGTTCGGCAATGGGAAAACGCTGGTGACGATAACACTGGCGCAGCTCGCTGCCGATTTGCCGCAGTAAGTGGCCGAAGGATTGCTGTGAATCGACCGTGATGCGCAGTGGGATCATCGAGGAAAACATGCCCAAAGTTTGCTTATGTTCGGCGGTACTGCGGTTATGTACCGGCACGCCCAGCGTGAATTGATCGGTTTGCCAAATCCGGCCGAACCAGGTGGCCAGCAAAGCGCTAAAAAAATGCATGGCAGAACCGCCCTGTGCGGCGGCGTATTGTTCCAACTGAAGGAAACGCTCGCGTGGCAACCGCTTGATTATCTGATGACTGGGGTAGGTTTGTTGCTCACAGTGATTTTGGCGGCGTTCCAGCATGGAGGGGGGCGCGTCGATGAAACGCTTCAACCAGAAATCACGATCGCGCTCGTAGCGTGGAGACTGCTGATAGGCGCGATCGCTGATGACGAAGTCTTGGTAACGCGAGCGGGGGGCTTCGTTTTTTATCCCTGCTTTTAATTGTTTATAGCGCTCCATGATCATTTTGCTCAGCAGGGAAATTGAGGTGCCGTCCGCAATCAGATGATGGGAAGCAAGCAGCCATAGCGTGCTGGATCCGCTGACTTTGGCCAGGTGGCAGCGCCAAAGCAGGCCATCATACAGTGAATAAGGCTGCAGGAATTGAGAACGAAGGTGTGTTTCTGCCAGGCTGATGGCATCTTGCCCCTGCGAAAAATCATGGTAATGCAGGTCGATATAGGCCCGGTCGCAGGTTTCCTGGGTAATGCCTTGCGGCGTTTCTTTCAGCGTGGTTTGCAACGCATCATGTTGTTGCTGTATTTGCCGTATGGCTTCTTGAAAAAGCGGTAGCGAAATCTCGCGCTCTACGCGCCATAAACACCCAACGTTATATAAGGGGATATCGGGGTTTAAAGATTGGTCTAGCCACACGGCTTGTTGCACGGTCGTCAGGGAATAAGCGGACACGGAACCACCTCCACAAATAAGGAATGAATCGAATTAAATAAAGTGAGTCGCAGCCAAGCACTCGAACATTATAAAAGGTGATTATTAAGTTGGCCTGTTTTCACATTAAATATTTTTAATAGTTTTGTTTAATTATAATTAATTCAATGTTTTCATGATTAATGATTTATATTTTATTTATTTTTAAACTAATTTTTTGTCATTGCTTTTGTGGCGTGTTAATCACGATTGACTGGTTTCCCTGCGTGTCATCAGCAGGTGTGATGGTGTAATGCTGTGTTTTGTTTGCGTTTTTTTATTTTTGATAAAAAGAGGTGGAGCTGAGGCGGATCGTGAGCGATAACGGAGTGGTATCTAAGCGGGCAAGTTCGATGGCTTCTCTGCCAGAGATAACAGGCTGAATCATAAAAAATTATAAAGAATTTCTTATGCTGTATTATTATAAAAGAAATAATAATGAATAATAAGAAATAAATCTTATTGTGATTTCATGCATTTCTTTATTCGTAATGCTGCTGTTAACTTTCATAGGATTATGGCGTTTCAATTAAACTGCGATGAATGATCCGTTATTGGGCGATTAATGGATTAACTTTAATGAGATAATAAATGTGAAACGTTGATGTCGAGTTGATACCCGAAATGAAAGACGCAACGAGAACCGTGTCTCGCTGCGGCTGGATCCTACGGGGGAGGTGCAGGTTAGCAGACGGCGGCTTTGATCAGTTCCACCACCAGCGGCGAAAGCTCGCCGCGCAACGCAGCGCGTTCTGATTGGAACAGCGTGGCGACGTAAAAACGCCGGCCCGGCAGTTCGATGGCGCGCACGTCGCCTTCGGCATCGTGGCCGCTGATAATCAGCGGGAAGCGCTCAAGGTCGGCGACGAAGTCCGGATTCACGCCAAAGTTGCAGTGGTAGCCTTCATGGGTGTTCAGGCAGCCGTAGGCCTGCGCGACACGGGTGTCAGGCTGAAAAACGATGTCGCCGGTTTTTTCCACCAGCGAGCAGCTCAGCGGGGCGATCACCAACCGGCCACCGCTGTCGGTTTCCGCATGGCCGGCATCGTGCCAGCCCATCACGTTGCGGGCGTACTCGATGATGGCGTACTGAAAGCCGCCGCAGGAACCGAGGAACGGCACGTCGTTTTCCCGCGCATGCCTGATCGCCATAAAGGCGCCGTCGTCGTGACAATATGGGCTGCCTGGCACCACCCAGATGGCATCGAAATCTTGCAGGACATCGGGGGAGGTCAGGGTTTCGGTCGGTAGCCACTGGGGCTGCACGTCGATGTCGAGATGGGCGGCGGTGAGCTGGAGCGCCACGGGGATGGCCTGATGGGCCACGGCTTGCGGGTTGTAATCACCGACCAGAGCAATGCGGACTTGAGCTTTCATCATTTCCTTTCCTGTGCGGGTAAAGAGGGAGATTACAGGAAAGCGAAATGTTGAGCCGCAGATTTTTTAAACGCGGCGCACAAAAAAGCCCGGCGTCGGCCGCAATGCTGATCAGTTAGCGTTTTTCTGCAGGCGTTCGTGACATTTTCGGTCGATAAAAGTGAGATGCCCCATGTGGCTCACGCACCTCGACCGAGCCAGGGGCCGAAGGCGCGGCCCCTGGCAACCCGCGCCTTTGCCCTATCAGACGGTTGGCTTTGCCAACTCCCCTCGCTCCGCCATACCGCATTGAGGCCGGTTGCGACAGGCGTCCCTGCCTGTCTCACCTGAAACCGCCGTCCATGGCGGTTTCGCCTAATGCGCTATGCCTGCGTTCGGCGTCTTCAAGGGCACCCAACACCGCGCTCATCTCCAACTTCTCTACCACAACCTCATAAGCGACAGATTTCCCGGTAGCTGCCAGCTCAGGTGTTGACCTTGGGCGCGCATCACCGGCTGCCGAGCAAGACGGTGTTGTCAGGGGCAACCGGCCAGGGAAGGCCGGTTGAGGCGAGACTAACAGGGACGTTTGTCGCAGCCGACCCGCCCGACAACGCAGACGCGGCGAGGGTATCCGCGTAGCGGACAGATGGTGTTAAGCGAAGGCGCGGGTGGAGGGGCCGCGCCATCGGCCCCTCCAATTGCCGTTCATATTGGCCACAGAGAAATGCGGGACATTTACGGCAATTCCCCTGCACAGAACGCCCAGAGGCTGGATAAAAAAATGCCACTCAGGCTTAAGTGAGCGGCATTGCGGCGTCGGCCGGGCTGGAAAAAGGTCAGTACAGCGAGGGCGCACCAGCCGGTCGGGTTTTGAAGCGGCGGTGCAGCCACATGTATTGCTCCGGCGCCCGCATGATCTCTTTCTCGATCACTTTGTTCATGTAAGCCGCCGCCGCCTGTTCGTCGCTGAGCGGGTAGTCTTCCAGGGCCGGCTGGATCAGCAGGTCGTAGCCGCGGCCGCCTTCGCGGCGGATCAGCACCACCGGCACCAGCGCCGGGTTGGCCATGCGTGCCAGCATGAAGGTGCCGCTGGTGGTGGCGGCCTGATCGACGGCGAACAGCGGCGCGAATACGCTGCCGCGCGGGCCGTAATCTTGATCCGGCGCGAACCAGACCGCCTCACCGCGCTTGAGTGCGTGCACCATGCCGCGCAGATCCTTGCGATCGATCATCGCCTTGTTGGAGCGCATGCGGCCCTTGGTTTGCGCCCACTCCATCGCCTTGTTGTTGTGCGGGCGGTACATCGCCATCATCGGTTGGCACAGGCCCATTGCCCGGCCGCCCAGCTCAAGCGACATAAAGTGCACGCCGATCACCAGCACGCCGCGGTCGTCACGCTGCGCCATTTTGAGGTGGTTGATGCCGGAGACGTTAAACCAGCGCTTAACGCGTTTATCCGACCAGAACCAGGCCATGCCGGTTTCCAGCAGGCCCATGCCGAGGGACTCAAAGTTGCCCACTACTTTACGCTCGCGCTGCGCTTCGTCCATCTCGGGGAAGCACAGCTCGAGGTTGCGACGGGTGATGGTGACGCGGCGTTTGAGAAATCGCATCGAGGTGCGCCCCATCCACACTCCCAGCCGATTGAGCAACGGGTAGGGGAGTTGGACCAGCAGGAACAGCAGGGCGAGGCCGAACCAGGTTAACCAGTAGCGCGGGTGCAGCAAGGCCAGTTGAAATGCTTTGGCTGATTTCATAGAAACTCTTTTTATACGTTAAAAGGGGCAGCAAGCTGTAACGCATAAAGGTTCCACTCGATAGCGATACGACTACTCAGACACCCAGGTACGGCCAGGGTTTAGTCGGAATTCCATAATTGACTAAACATTTACATTCGAAGGGCGGTTTGCGCTGCTATCAGGCTTCGGAGGGATAGCTGTTGGCCAGCGGAGGCGGCTCTAGGAATGCGTATGTTAACACAGGGTACGGGGTACAGAGGAAGAGAGGCATGCGAATATTCTCATTCGCGTTGCCTCTGGATTGACGATTGGCGGCGGTTTACAGACTGGGGAGGATGATGGCGGCGAAAATGGCGGCGATCACCAGCCACTTCAGCAGGTAGTAACCGCGGCGATTACGCGCCTTCAGGCGCTGGCCGGCGTCGCGCACCGCGTTGACGTATTTGAAGATGCGGTTGATGCCGCCGGTGCGGTCCTGATCGTCATTCGGCGAACTGGCCGCCGACATCAGCGTAGCGCCGACCCAGTGGTTGACCGCTTGCGCCCAGCGCCATTTCATGGGCCGCTCGACGTCGCAAAACAGAATGATGCGCGTCTGATCGGTGGCGTTCTGCGCCCAGTGCACGTAGGTTTCATCGAAGATCACCGCTTGGCCGTCGCGCCAGCTGTGCTGCTCGCCGTCCACCTCGATGAAGCAGCGATCGTCGTTGGGCGTCATCAGCCCCAGGTGATAGCGCACCGAGCCGGCGTAAGGATCGCGGTGTTTACCCAAATGGCTGCCGGGCGGTAGCTCGGCGAACATCGCCGCCTTGACCGATGGGATGCGGTTGAGCAGTTCGACGGTTTTCGGGCACAGCGTTTGCGCCGAAGGGTGGCTGTCGCTGTACCACTTCAGATAAAAACGTTTCCAGCCGCGTTTGAAGAAGGTGTTGAATCCGGCGTCGTTGTGCGACTGCGCCTTTTTGATGTGATCCTGCAAGCGCACGGCTTCCTCGCGGATCACCTGCCAGTTGTCGGTCAGCGTCTGCAGCTCCGGGAAGCCTTTTTCGTCGAAATAGGGCTGTTTGGCGGGCAAACGGGAGAAGCCGGTCATAAACATGTTGATCGGCCCCATAAAGGTGGAGTGATCGAACAGTTGGCGGGTAAGCTTTTGTTTCTCTTTGCCGCGGGAGTGTGCGTAGAGGAAGCTGATGATAAAAATGCCGATAATGATCGCGGCAACCATAGAATCCATCCCTGTTGGTGCTTGTTAAAAATTCGTACAAATTATAGTTTTGTGACAGGAAAAATTTAACTTTTTCGTGCGCTTTCCCCGCTCATACTGTTTGGTGGCATAAAAAATCAATAAAACCGTTGGTAATGAAATTTTATATCGATTTTTTTGGTTTTAGTCCTATTCTTAAATCGTTCAAAGGGTGTTTCATGCCATCTTGTGTCATGACGAATGGCACGTATCTGAGAAAAGAGGGACTTATGAAGAAATCAATCATTGCCTTGTCTGCACTGCTGCTCGCTTCCCCGGTGTTCGCTGCTGAAACCGCGACCGACACCGCCGCTCACGCCAGCAACGAGGTCGTCGCTGAGGCGCATAAAGGGGCGGATACCGCCAAAGAAAAGCTGCACCAGTCTCAGGACAAGGGTGAAGAGCTGAAGCTGAAAGCCAAGCATGCCGCCGAAGGCAAGAGCGACAGCGTCGGCAGCAAAGTGAGCGAAGGCTCGCAAAAAGCCTGGCACTCCACCAAACAGGGTACGGAGAAGGCTTGGGACAAGACCAAGCAAGGGGCGGAAAGCCTCAAGAACAAAGCGACCGAGTAAGGTCTCCGCTTTTTACCCCAAGGGCCGCGCCGCGGCCTTTTTTATTGCCTGCAATCCAGAGCCGATGCCCCGCTTTGTCGCCCCGATTAAAACGTGAGAGTATCCTTCATCGATTGGCGACTCAATCGTAAGCAAGAAGGAAGCGCTATGAAATCCCACTGGATAAGGCGTTTATTGACACCCCCACCAGCCTGGACAGGCAGAGCATCGGTTATCTTGGGCCTGCTGGTGTTTGTGGTGTTGAGCGGGCTGGATAGCCTGGGCGTGGATTTGGACGGGTGGAAGCGCTACGTGATGATCGCGGGCGTGGCGGGTATTTGCTATTTCTTTGCCGGATATATCGATAAGCGCATTCCGCGCAAATCCTCGCCCATGTAGGCACAAGTCAGAAAAAGAAAAAGGCGCTTATCAAATGAGATAAAGCGCCTTTTCAACACGTTAACTGACTAGTATCAGTTCATGCCGTATTTTTTCAGCTTCTTGCGCAGCGTGCCGCGGTTGATGCCCATCATCAGGGCTGCGCGGGTCTGGTTGCCACGGGTGTATTGCATCACCATGTCCAACAGTGGCTGTTCAACTTCAGCCAGTACCAGCTCATACAGGTCATTTACGTCTTGACCGTTCAGTTGAGCAAAATAGTTCTTCAGTGCTTGTTTAACCGAGTCACGCAGAGGCTTTTGAGTCACCTGATCTTGTGAGTTAACGGTAGAAACGGTCAGTACGTCAGAATTTACGCGTTGTTCGAACATAGTTCTGTCAGCTCTTTTTTTACGCTAAGATTTTCGAAATATGCCTCCAACGCCTCCAGCTGTTCGCTGGCATCCTCTATGGCGTTGAATGTGCGCCGAAACTGGTCATTCGGAGCGTGTTCCTGGAGATACCAGGACACGTGCTTACGAGCAATCCGGAATCCCTTGCCTTGGCCATAGAAGCCGTGCAATTCCCGAATGTGCCCAATCAACAAGCGCTTCACCTCGCCAAGCGGCAGCGGCGGCAGCAACTCCCCAGTGTCCAGATAATGCTGGATTTCCCGGAAGATCCAGGGTCTCCCCTGAGCAGCGCGGCCTATCATCAGGGCATCAGCCCCGGTGTAGTCAAGCACTGCTCTGGCTTTATGCGGGTCAGTAATATCCCCATTCGCGATAATCGGAATGGAAACACTCTGCTTAACTGCCCGAATGCTGTCGTATTCCGCGTCGCCGTTAAACAGACAGGCGCGGGTTCGGCCGTGAATCGTCAGGGCCTGAATACCACAGTCTTCGGCCAGTTGGGCAATCTCTACACAGTTACGATGCTCTGGCGCCCAGCCGGTGCGAATCTTCAGCGTTACCGGCACATCCACCGCGTCAACCACCGCGTGGAGGATCCGTTTAACCAGATCCGGGTACTGCAACAAAGCGGACCCGGCAAGCTTCCGGTTCACTTTTTTGGCCGGGCATCCCATATTGATGTCGATGATCTGCGCGCCGCTGGCCACGTTGATACGCGCGGCGGCGGCCATATCATCAGGATCGCATCCGGCAATCTGCACGGAGCGGATCCCTGGTTCATCGCTATGCACCATACGCAGACGCGACTTATCCGTCCGCCACACCTCCGGGTTGGAGGAGAGCATTTCGGATACGGCCATCCCAGCACCCATTGCATGACAGAGGGTTCTGAACGGGCGATCTGTAATACCGGCCATCGGGGCCGCAATCAGGCAATTAGTAAGCTGGTGGTGTCCAATGCGCATAGACAAAGAGTGACCATACTGTGTCCGCAAGGGCGCGTATATTACGCATTTTTGCGCCGAGATGAAAGGCCAAACTTTAACCAATTGGCTCGCTATTAGGGCAAAAAATGCGCTGCGCAGTGATTCATAAAAATATTGTATATATTTTACAATGAGTTGACGAAAAGCGCTTGTTTTGTGTGCGGTAAAATATTCGCCTTTGCACAGGATATTATCTGCATTCGCCCGCTATTTTTGCCGGGATAGCCTGCCTGGAAGGCGCATTGTCAGGGCGATCCATCGTTGAAAGGCGAAAAATTGCATAAAATTTTGTCTTGCCCGTGGCCGATCGCCGGACAAAAAAAATCCACCGGCGAGGGGCCGGTGGATGAGGGAGCAATATACCGTGGCGCTTATTTACGGCGGCCGGTGATACGGCACCACTCTTCGCGCTCGGCGACCGGATCGAGCGTGAACTTCTCTTCGTAGGCTTCCGCTACGCTGCTCGCCTGGCTGGCCAGCACGCCGGACAGCCCCAGATGACCGCCGGCCTTCGGCAGGCAACCGATCAGCGGCGCCAGTTCGCGCAGCGGGCCGGCGAGGATGTTGGCGACCACCACGTCCGCCAGCAGGTCCGCCGGCTGGTCTTTCGGCAGATACAGCTCCAGACGCTCTGAGACGCCGTTACGCTGCGCGTTGTCGCGGCTGGCCTGAATGGCCTGGGGATCGATGTCGATGCCGATAGCGCGCGCCGCACCCAGCTTCAGCGCGGCGATAGCCAGAATGCCGGAACCGCAGCCGAAGTCGATGACGGTTTTGCCGGCCAGATCGAGGCCGTCCAGCCACTGCAGACACAGCGCGGTGGTCGGGTGGGTGCCGGTGCCGAACGCCAGGCCCGGATCGAGCATCACGTTAACCGCGTCAGGATCCGGCACGTCGCGCCAGCTCGGGCAGATCCACAAGCGCTCGCCGAAGCGCATCGGGTGGAAGTTGTCCATCCATTCGCGCTCCCAGTCCTTGTCTTCCAGCTGTTCTATCTTGTGGCGGAAACCGGCGCCCAGCAGCGGGTGCTGCTCCAGCATCGCCACCACCTCGGCCATATCGGTTTCCGCGTCGTACAGGCCGATCACATCGGTATCGCCCCACAGCAGGGTTTCACCCGGCAGCGGCTCGAACACCGGGTTGTCGTGGGTGTCCTGGAAGGTCACCGACACGGCGCCGCTTTCCACCAGCGCGTCGCTCAGGTCTTCCGCCTGGCTGCCGGTGGTGTTCAGTTTGAGTTGGATCCAAGGCATAGCAATTCTCTTCAAGAGGGTAATGATGACGCCGCCCGGCGCTTTTCGCCGACGACGTTACCGAGATAAAACGCCAACAGGCTGAGCAACAGCGAAGGCACGATAGGATGCAGCCCCGCCGGTTGCAGGTTGAAGCTGGCCAATAGCGTATAGCATACCGCACCCGACACCATTGAGCTAAGCGCTCCCTGAGCATTGGCGCGTTCCCAATACAGACCCAGCACCAGCGGCCACAGGAACACCGCCTCCAGCCCGCCGAAAGCCAGCAGGTTGAGCCAGATGATCATCTCCGGCGGGCGCCAGGCCGCCAGCAGCACCAGCAGGCCGAGGATCAGCGTGGTCAGGCTGGAGAAGCGCTTGATCAACCGCTCGTTGTGGATCTGCTGCGGCCGCACGCCCAGGTAGAGATCCTTGATGATGGTGGCGGAGGACTGCAGCAGTTGGGCGTTGATGGTCGACATGATCGCCGCCATCGGCGCCGCCAAAAAGATCCCGGCGGCGTACGGCGGCAACACGGTGATCATCAGCGTCGGGATCACCTGGTCGGGGATCTTAAGATCCGGCAACACCGCGCGGCCGAGCGCGCCGGCCAGGTGCATGCCGAACATCAGCACCGCCACCACCACGGTGCCGAGCAGAATGCCGCGATGCACCGCCTTGCTGTCCTTGTAGGAGATGCAGCGCACGGCGGTGTGCGGCAGGCCGATCACCCCGAAGCACACCAGGATCCAGAATGACGCCATAAACGGCAGACTGAGGATCTGATCGCCGCCCTGCGGCGACACCAGCGCCGGATCGATCTGCTGCAGTTTGCTCACAGCGCTGTCCAGTCCGCCGGCGGCATGGATCACCGCCACCAGCAGCAGCACGGTGCCGAGCAGCATCACCAGCCCCTGCATGGCGTCGTTCAGCACGCTGGCGCGGAAGCCGCCGAAGGCGGTGTACAGCGCAATGCTGATGCCGAAGATCAACAGGCCGGTGTCGTAAGGAATGCCGGCGGCGGTCTCCAGCAGGCGTGCGCCGCCGATGAACTGCACCGTCATGGCGCCGAGGAACGCCACCAGCAGGCTGAGGCTGGCCAGCCACACCAGCAGGCGGCTTTGGTAGCGGCCATACAGCATGTCATTGAGAGTAATGGCGTTGTAGCGCCGCGCCAGGATGGCGAATTTCTTGCCCAGCACGCCGAGCGACAGCCACACCGCCGGCAGTTGGATCATCGCCAGCAGCACCCAGCCCAGGCCATATTTGTAGGCGGCGCCAGGCCCGCCGATAAACGAACTGGCGCTGATGTAGGTGGCGGTCAGGGTCATCGCCAGCACAAAGCCGCCCATCGAGCGGTTGCCGAGGAAATATTCGCTGAGGAAGTTTCCGTTCTGGCGGCGCCGATAGGCGTACACCGACAGGCCGAACACCAGCAACAAGTAGGCGACCAGCGGCAGGATCACTTCAGTTTGCATCGCGGTCCTCCAGCGAAATGTCGCGGAACACCGTGCGCACCATCAGCCAGCACAGGCCGATGAACAGCAGCGGCACCAGCAGGCAGGCCATTTCGAACCAGTGCGGCAGGCCGGTGACGCCGATGGCGCTGTCCGGCAGGTAGGCCGCCAGCCCCCAGGCCAGCAGGTAGAGCAGCGTCAGCCCCAGCGCCCAGCGCGCTTCGCGGTGCGCCTGAATAAAGCGTTTGTCCATCAGTGTCCCCCATAGGTTTACGATGATGGCTTGTGACAAGAACAGATGAAGGAACAGGATTGTACGGAATGTGCGGCGTTTGGCTAATAAATTATTCACCTTTCCGGTGAACGCAACGGGGCGATGGAAAGAAAAGAGAGGGGTAAATATATAAATTTTTGCCGGTTTATTTCGATGAGAAAATAATTAAAGAGAATGGGAAAGGAATGGGTTTTATATTGGTTGGCGCAACCGGAATCGAACCAGGTGACCTCTGTGAAGTATGACACAGCGCTCTACCACTGAGCTACACGCCTGCAATAAACAAATTTATAACATCTCCTAATCATTCATGTAAATAGATTTCTTTTATTTTTTGGCATTAAATAAATCGTTCGATTAAATAATAACCTGCATATCCTTCGCTATTTATTTACTGTGATTAATATCACGATAAAGCCGCCCCGTTAATGTGCTTAAACAAGGGCGGCGTTAATTAGCGGATTAACAATGTCACACGGTTATCGTTCTTTTCTCAGATATTCTTTCTGAAATAGTATAAAGAACGATGACGCCGATGCATAAAAAGAACATCACGGCATACAGGGCGCCACCGCCACCTTGTTTTAACAGCAAACCGCCGACAAAAGGGGCGAGCGCCAGGCCAAATTCGTAAAACGTGGCGGCACCGAAGTAAGCCCCTTTTAGGTTAGCCGGCGCCATACGATCAATTTGTATATTGAGCGTAGGGAACAGGATGACTTCACCGAGGCTGAGCAGGAACATGGCGACCAACCACAGCCCCCAGCTTTCACTGGAAACCAGCAGGAAGACAATTTGTGAAAGCGCGAGAAAGAACACGCCCAGGCTGGTTTTCAGTGCCAATGACATGCGACGGGTAAAGCGCTCGGTGAAATACTGCAGCGTTATCACCGTGGCTGCATTGATGAATATCAGCACGCTGAGCAGGTATTCGGGGTTGTGCACCTGGCTGATCATGAGGTATTGCGGCAGCGTCACGTCGATCTGCCCGTAGACCAGCATCACCAAAATGTTGGCGACAACCAAAACCTTGAACGCCTGATCGTTCCAGATAATCCGCAAAGAGCCAATGAACGAGAAGGTGGCGTTGCGCGTTTCTTTACCGTGCCCCGCTTTGAATACCGCGAGCACCAGCAGCAAATAGCAAAGGAACGACAATGCGGTGACGAAGAAGGTGGCCTTCTGCGCCGTCAGCCCGAGAGCGACACCCACTAATGGGCCTACGGCTGCGCCCACGTTCATCAGGAAGTAGCGGATGTTCAACGCGCGTTCTCGCTCTTGCCTGTCATGGAGAATATCGCCGATCACCGCTTTGCTGGCGGGTTCGATCAATGAGCGCGAAATGCCATTGAGTAAAATACCGACAAAATACCACGCCGGTGAGTTGGCCAACGCAAGTACGCTAAATGAAATGATAGCGGCAATTGCACCGAGAATAATCAACGTGCGACGGCCATATTTGTCTGAAGCGCCACCGAAGAGATAGCCGAAAGAAATAGACACGATAAGTGATACGCTCATCATGACGCCGATTTCCACCGGAGTCATCGCGTAGTTATTTCTCATGAGAATGGTAATGAATGGCCAAATCATGAAAAAGCAGGCGCGCGTCAAAAACGTCCCGATAAAGATAACCCATATTTCTTTTGGGAAATAAGGGATGAATGTTGACCTCAAGGCGGTTTCTCCTTAAATGTTGCTCGTCGTCTGTTGAACCGAGTGTATTACACCTTTTCCAAACTTTCCTTTTCCCATCGGTTAGCCAGAGTGAGTAACGGCGTCACTCCGGCCTCTCTAATCCTCGCGATGAGATTTTTCCGCTGATCGAAGATAACCGGATGCGGGCTGATGCCTTGAATAATCGCGGCGACAGTCGCCGAGACTGGCGCGCTATGCGCCAGCGTTGGAATCGCCAGAACGTTCATGCAGTATTCAAACATGGAATCGACGGAGTTCAATTTACCCAACATCAAGAACGTCATTTCATCTCCGACGAGGGTAGCGCCAAGGCTGTCGAATATCATTTTGACTTGCGCCACGGGCTTCTCTTTCAGATGGAAACTGAGCAGTGCGCGGAACTGGTCGCGATTCAGACGGCCCTGTTTCATCTCGTCATTCAGCATGGCGAGTGCCTGGCGTACATAATTTTCCTCTTCGTTGAACAGATCTGCCGAAGCGCAGCGGAAATGCTGTTTGAGGAAATACCAGTGAAAGACATATTTGCCGTCGAATTCGAGGCGAACAACGTTGGTGAAGTCTTCCAGATCGTGCCGTTCCGGGTGGAATTCGCTGAGATCGCAACGAATATCGATGCCGGAAGAGGAGGCGATTCTGCGGCAAATGGTGGCGATATCAGCTTCGCCCAATAGCGCTTGCAGCATATGCTGCATGTTGTTACCGCCGGCGGCCAACTCGCAATAGGCGTCTTTGCCTGGCGTCAGGTATTTGATTCGGCTGTCGCGTGCATTGAGTGATGAGGCAATCTCAGCCCACTGGTTATGTACTTCCTGGCTTCTGATCGTTTCCAAACGAGGGTTTTTTTCATAGAACGCGATGACGCGCGGATCGACAGCCAGGCCGCTGCGTTTGAGTATTCCGGCGTCAAGCTGCGCGCTTGCTTGGTTTTTCACCAGGACATTGATGAAGTTGCGCAGCGAACTCTCCCCGCAATCTGAGAACGAGACGTCAGAATCCGGCGCGGGGCGGCAGGTTTTGGTGATGCACAGCGGCGGAAAATAGCGGCCGTACACTTCGCGATCGTAGTAGTCATGGCAGCGATCGGGGAAGTGCGTCTCGCCCGTCGCCGTTTCGCCGAACAGCTCCCCGCTCAGCTCCCGCAGTTGCTGCATGTAGGCGGTCAACTTGCCGAAGTTACCCTTGCATTTCAGCCACAGCGCCGCGTTGAGCAAATGAAACACCTCTCTGTCGTGCCCGGCGGTGCGGCTGGCCGCGATCAGTAAACGACATAAATTGTGCAACTCGGCCAGCAAGCTGTCGCGATCTGCACAGTGGATACCGACGTAATCCTGCACACGTCGCGGCAGATAGCGGTGATACTTGTTGAAAGGCAGATGCAATGCAATGAAGTCGGCGCTGAATCCCTCAGTTTGCAGCCGTGCGACGGTGCTTTCGGTAAAACTTTCCGCCAGCATGCTGGCGCGCAAGGTGGCTTCATCTTTTTGCCGGCGGGCATGTTCGACGGCGGCCTGCGCGTTTTGCCAGGCGGGGAACAGGCCGGCTTGATGCACGGCTTCTTGCTGCGCCGCATTCACGCGTGCTTCCAGCTCGGCGATTTCGGCATTGAGCGCCAACAGTTGCGCCTCTTTATTCTCCGCAGCGCTCTTGCCCAGCGCTTTTTTACCGGCTTTTAGCGCGGCGATCGCGGTTCGAAGTGGCGGGATCCGTGACGGCTGCGCTTTGGCGGCATTTTCCGCCTGTTGCAGGATCTGGTTCAGCGCTTTTTCTTGCGCTTTCAAATGGGCGCCGAGGGAGAGCGCTTCGCGTTCTGCGGCCGCGATCTGCGCTTTTGTGTCCTCGAACTGTTGCAGCACGCTGTCGCAAAGCCGGCGTATTTGCACAGAAAGCCGATGTTGCTGCTCAATGGCAGCGTGAAAGTCCGTTTCATCTCGTACATGCTGATATAACGAGGCGATATCATTGTCAGTGAAACGTTGGCTGCTCATGAAAGCCACCAGCCGTGCAAGGGTAGAGGGGGAAAACCAGGTGAACGGGTTCTTCACCTCTTTGCTTACGTCAAACTCGACCAGGTCAGTACGGTAGAACAACGCGCGCGCCACCTGGCCGATCGGGTGATCGGCGCCAAGAAAACGGTAATACTTTTCCGCGAGTTCGTTGTTGCACCAGAGCACCCCGTACAGTGGCGAAAGAAAACGATACTCAGGGCGGAACGGCATGTAGAGATCGCGGAAAGTCTGTCTGGTTTGATCGGTCGTCATCAGCTAAAACCTTGGATGATGTTTTTTAACTTGAGCGCCGCCTGGTGGATTTGTTGTTGTTCATCCTGATTGGGCATCAGCGACAGCGGCGTAAAGACGTCGTCGCGCAGAGCCAGCGGCCAGGACATGAACACGCCCAGTTCCGGTAGCCAGACCGAACCGCAGCAGGGGGTTTCGTCCCGTTGGATGATGCGCTCAAGCAAGATAAGAATGGAGGCGGACGGGCCATATTTAGGAGGGCGCCGCATTTTGTGAAATATGTCCAACCCTTGATTGCGGGTATCGGTGACGATTTGCGCCAGCGCCTGTGCCGAAAGTACCTGGTTCAGCGGTCCCTCGTCGGTTGTTACCTGGCTGAGCAAGGGCACCAACCCGGCGCCGTGCTCGCCGCAGACTGTCAGGCTACGCGTGTCGATGCGCTGCATGTCGATCCCGGAAATGCGGCAGATGCTTTTCAGCAGCCTGGCGGTATTGTGCGCGGCGCCGATACCTATCACCCGGCAGCGAGAGTCGAGCAGGATTTTATCGATGTAATAGCTGATGCTATCCACCGGATTGACCGCATTGATGATGTGACAGCCGGGAGCAATGAAGGGTTTGGCTCGGCTAAAAATGGCCTCGCTGAGCCGTACGTGATCGTCCAGCAACGCCTGGCGGTCATGCATCGGAAAGGTTGAAGGCACGCCATAGCAACAGAGGATCACGCCAGCCCCCTCGATGTGGCGGTAGTCATCCGTCACAACAATCTTGGGTAAAGACGTTCGGTTATGGCGTGAGAAGAGCGCTTCCGCCAGCAGGCCATCAAGAATATCTTCGCAAACGGCTGAATACTTTTCGGTATTTCGGCAGATGATCACGACTTCATTGACGCTGCCACGTCGCTCGGTCGTACTTAACAGCGCGTTTAGCGTCTCTTGCCCAATGCCGCCGAATCCCAATAAAACAATTTTCATGACCGCTCCTGATGACCTGCCCGGCTTATGCTTCGATCAGTTCGGCCAGTCTTGCATACTGCTTCTCAACCATGCTCCACCCTTTATCGAGTACGGCTTTGACACGCTGGAATTGTTCTTCGGTCATCCCCTTGAAGAACGCTTTATCCACTTCCTGATGATCGCCATCGAATTCGGAGTGATCCTCGAAATGGTTCTGTTTGCTCGGATCGAACACGTGTTTGATGTTGTTATAGAAAACGAAAGCCGAACCTTCGATGACAAAGTGCACCAGGATAGCCTGTTCCAGATTATCCAGCGTGATCATCTGGTGGTTGAACCAGATGCACAGTGCTTCAAAGATCGCGTCTTCGCGAACTTGGAGGTTATCGCGGCTGTTGCGCAGCACTTCGTCATGGCCGAATTCTTCTTTCAGATGCTCACTGAAGAAACGTGAGAAGCGAACGTCTTCACACAGTGCGCTACGCAGCAGCACCATTTTTTGGAACTGATCGGACAGGATCTGCAGGTAGTCCAGGAACAAGGATTTTTTCGCCTCGGAGAACGTTTTATCCTTGGCGAATGCGGTAAAGATCTTGTTGTCCTGGTAGCGCTCGATGTAGCGGGCGTTATGCGCTTTAAGCTGATGGTAGTAAGCGTAGGGATCTTGATCGAAAGTCACCAGCGGCTTGCTTGGGTCTTCATAGAGCCCGCGCTCCTCAAACTGGATTGACAGCCCCCAGTAGCCGTTGTCGCCCGCGCCGATGAAGCCGTGATCCGCGCCTGGCGGAATGCAGATGACATCGCCTGGAACGGCCCGGCGGTCAACGCCGTCTCCCAGCAGGATCGCTTCCCCTTCACAAATGATATACAGCGAAGATATTGGATGAACATGCACATCCAGCTTTTCGTTTTTCGCCAGACGCACCCAGCTTACTGCCAGGCGTGCCTGTTCGGGAATAAAGCGGTTCATTTCCTCATTGGCGCGGAAATTCTTCACTTCGCCCAAAAGCTTCTCAATCCCGTTTTCCTTAATGCTTTTTATGGTTTCCATGTCAGCACGGTGGTACTGGGAAAACACGGGCTTACGGTCGTATTCAGTTACATGGCTCATTAAGACATACTCATCTAAGTCAATAAAAAGGATAAATAAAAAGAGAAAAAGAGCGCGCTGCATTCGATCGACGGCGACAATAGCACGGGCTATCACCGAGCGGATGTGATCGGGGTCAAGCTTTGTAATTAATACGTTAATTTTGTTAAAGCTTATGGCGTGTGAAAATGCGATGGGTTGAGTTTTTTTCTTGCTAATATTTATTTTCAAGCTATGGGTTAAATATTTTTTATTTAAAAACAGTGTGTTATGTTTTTTGTGGTGATATGGGGGAGGTGCTCGATAAATGTGAAGAGAAAGTTATCTGTGAAGGTTTGATTCTATTTTGCGCGATTGAATGAAAAAAATCAGGCGGGCGTGAGAAAAGAAAAAGGCCGGTGATTAACCGGCCTTTCGTCAGACGATGCTGCGTGGCTGCCTTAGGTTTCCTGCAGACCCAGCTTCTTCTCCAGATAGTGGATGTTGGTGCCACCGTGCTGGAAGTTTTCGTCGTTCATGATCTTCTGCTGCAGCTCAACGTTGGTTTTGATGCCGTCGATGATCAGTTCAGCCAGGGCGTTTTTCATGCGGGCGATCGCCACGTCACGGTTTTCGCCGAAGGTGATCAGTTTGCCGATCATGGAGTCATAGTACGGCGGTACGGTATAACCGGCGTAGATATGAGATTCCCAACGCACGCCGAAACCGCCTGGCGCGTGGAAGCGGGTGATCTTGCCCGGGCTCGGCAGGAAGGTGTTCGGATCTTCGGCGTTGATGCGGCATTCTACCGCGTGGCCGTGGATCTTCACTTCTTCCTGTTTGATCGACAGCGGCTGACCGGCAGCGATGCGCAGCTGCTCTTTGATCAGATCCACGCCGGTGATCATTTCGGTAACCGGGTGCTCTACCTGAATACGGGTGTTCATTTCGATGAAATAGAACTCGCCGTTTTCATACAGGAACTCGAAGGTGCCCGCACCGCGGTAGCCGATTTCCACGCAGGCTTTCGAGCAGCGCTCGCCGATGTAGCGGCGCATTTCGCTGGTGATGCCCGGTGCCGGCGCTTCTTCGACCACTTTCTGGTGGCGGCGCTGCATGGAGCAGTCGCGCTCGGCCAGATAGATGGCGTTGCCCTGGCCGTCGGCCAATACCTGAATCTCGATGTGACGCGGATTCTCCAGGTATTTTTCCATGTACACCATGTCGTTGTTGAAAGCCGCTTTGGCTTCCGCTTTCGTCATGTTGATGGACTGCTCAAGGTCTTTGTCGCTGCGCACCACGCGCATGCCGCGACCGCCGCCGCCGCCGGAGGCCTTGATGATCACCGGATAACCGATGCGCTTGGCGAAGGCACGGTTTTTATCCATGTCGTCGGTCAGCGGGCCGTCGGAGCCCGGCACGCATGGCACGCCGGCTTTTTTCATGGCGTTGATCGCGGAAACCTTGTCGCCCATCAGGCGGATGGTTTCGGCTTTCGGGCCGATGAAGATGAAACCGGAGCGTTCAACCTGCTCGGCGAAGTCGGCGTTCTCGGACAGGAAGCCGTAGCCAGGGTGGATCGCCACCGCGCCGGTGATTTCCGCCGCCGAGATGATGGCCGGGATGTTCAGGTAGCTTTTTACCGATGGCGCAGGACCGATGCAGACGGTCTCGTCGGCCAGCAGCACGTGTTTCAGATCGCGGTCGGCCGCGGAGTGAACCGCAACGGTCTTGATGCCCAGTTCTTTACAGGCACGCAGGATGCGAAGCGCGATCTCGCCTCGGTTGGCGATAACAATTTTATCAAGCATGGGGGCGCCTCGTTATTCGATGACGACCAGCGGCTCGTCATATTCGACCGGCTGGCCGTTTTCCACCAGGATGGCTTTCACGACGCCGGACTTGTCCGCTTCGATCTGGTTCATCATTTTCATGGCTTCAACGATGCACAGGGTATCGCCGGCGTTCACTTTCTGGCCCACTTCCACGAAGGCTTTCGCGTCCGGGCTTGGGGTGCGGTAGAAGGTGCCTACCATTGGGGAACGAACGACGTGGCCACTCACGGCCGCCGGTGCTGCAGGGGTTTCTGCCGCAGGCGCGGTGGCAACGGCGGTAGCCAGGGCTGGCTGCTGCTGTGCCGGCATCGCGTAAGCCTGCTGCATGACGGGATAAGCCTGCGCCGGTGCGGCACGGCTGATGCGAACCGATTCTTCGCCTTCAGAGATTTCCAGTTCAGAAATGCCTGATTCTTCAACCAGTTCGATCAGTTTCTTGATTTTACGAATATCCATGAGTGTGATTCCGTACTCTTTTTGTGGAGCAATTAGTGGGTTTTCGACAGACGGTTAACCGCTGCCTGTAAAGCGAAAGCGTAGCCATCCGCGCCGAGGCCGCAAATCACGCCTACCGCTACGTCTGAGAGATAAGAGTGATGGCGGAAAGGTTCGCGGGCGTGCACGTTGGACAGGTGGATCTCGATGAACGGGATCTGCACCGCCAGCAACGCATCGCGCAACGCCACGCTGGTGTGCGTGAACGCCGCCGGGTTTATCAGAATGAAATCGGTGTTGCCGCGCGCCTGATGGATGCGATCGATCAGCTGATGCTCGGCGTTGGACTGCAGATGGCTCAGGGTAATATCCAATGCGGATGCCTGGTTTTCCAATCCGTTAACAATCTCTGTCAGCGTCGTGCTGCCGTACTTCTCCGGCTCACGCGTCCCCAGCAGATTGAGATTGGGGCCGTTCAGAAGCAAAATGTGAAACTTATCCGCCATTGTGCTGGTATCTCCGGCAATAAAACCATCATCGTAGAAAATAACCCGATGTTACCGATTTGTCACCTGTTAAGGGGCAAATTCACCCTGAGAACAGAAACAAGGTCGGGCATTATAACGATATCGTAGCAATTCGCAGCTAAATACTGGTCTTATCAGCGAAGATATTCAACCCCAAATCGACCAACTCGGGGGGCCGCGACGGGAATATGAGCGCTGGAACACAGAAAAAGTTCCCGACGGCGGCGTGCGTTTTTCTACGGCGATAACGCGTATCGCCGTGGGATTCAGCGCCACCAGGCGCGGAATTTCTTGTAACGCAGGCCCAACAGCGCCACCGCCAACAGCGCGTAAATGAACGGCTGGGGAGAAAAGGTTTTGACCGACCACAGGTAGTGGATGGGGGCGAGGATCGCCGCCAGATAGACGAAGTTGTGCAACGTTTGCCATTTGGCGCCCAGTTTGCGCATCGCCCACAGCGTCGACGTGGCCGCCAGCGCCAGCAGGATCAGCCAGGTGAGGATGCCGAGCGTCAGATAGGGCCGGTTCACCAGTTCGCTGCCCAGCAGGCCGAGATTGCTCAGCCCCAGCTCCAGCGTGGAGTAGCTTATCAGGTGCAGCGTGCCCCAGGCAAAGCACCACAGCCCCACCAGACGGCGACAGCGGATCAGTAGCGGCTGCCGGGCGTAGCGCGCCAGCGGGGCGATAGCCAGCGTGGCCAGCAGCAGTTTCAGCGTCATCCTGCCGGTGAAATGCTGGATGTCCTTGGACGGATCGGCGCTGAACCAGCCTTGATCCACTGCCAGCACCAACCACAAAAAGGGCAAAAACGCCGCCAGATGCAGGGCGGCTTTCAGCCATTTGATATGAACAGGCGTCAGGCGCACTTAGAAATTCTCCCGCAGATCCATGCCGCGATACAGCGACGCTACCTGGTCGGCATAACCGTTGAACAGCAGCGTCGGTTGGCGTTTGACGTCGAGAATGCCGCCGGAGCCGATAAAGCGCTCGGTGGCCTGCGACCAGCGCGGATGATCAACGTGCGGATTCACGTTGGCGTAAAAACCGTACTCGTTCGGCGCGGATTGGTTCCAGGTAGTCGGCGGCTGATCGCGCACCAAACGCATATGCACGATCGATTTGATGCCTTTGAAGCCGTATTTCCACGGCGTGATCAGCCGCAGCGGTGCGCCGTTTTGCGGCGGCAGGGTTTTGCCGTATACGCCGACGGTCAGCAGCGCCAGCGGATGCATCGCCTCGTCCAGCCGCAGCCCTTCGACGTAGGGATATTTCAGGCCGCCGCCGATAAAGCGATCTTTCTGGCCGGGCATCTGCTCCGGATCGTACAGCGTCTGGAAGGCCACGTAGCGCGCGTTGCTGTTCGGTTCGGCCAGCTTGATCAGCTTGCCCAGCTCGAAACCGATCCACGGCACCACCATCGACCAGGCCTCGACGCAGCGCATGCGGTAAATGCGCTGTTCCAGCGGGAAACGCTTCATCAGATCGTCGATATCCAGCGTGATCGGTTTCGCCACTTCACCATCGATGCGCACTTTCCAGCCTTCGGTCTTTAGCCCGCCGGCGTTGGCGGCCGGATCGGCTTTGTCGAGGCCGAACTCATAGAAGTTGTTGTAGCCGGTCACCTTGTCTTCCGGCGTCATCGCCAGCTGCGCCTGCCAGGCGGCCGGTTTGCTGAATGCCAGCGCTTTGCCCGGCGGCGCCTTGGGGCGATCGTTGCCCTTGAACCACGACAGCAGGTCCGCCTGCGCGCCGGTAGGCAGCGCCAGCGTAGCGGCGGTGATGCCGAGCGCCTGCAGCACCTTGCGCCGCTGGTGGAACACGCTCTCCGGCGTGACGTCGGCCTCGGTTAATTTCGGGTGTTTGTTCATGCTTATGTTCTCCGCGACTGAGCCCGCCGTCCGCGAGCGGCTGACGGGTCTTCATGAAATAAGCATGGCGCTAAAGCCGGCCGGAAGCGAGGGGGCGCGGGAAAATATGAAATTTCGCAGAAGCGGGAGAACTCCCCCCGTTGTCGGGGGGGAGAAGGTCAGCGGATTTTCACCAGGGTGCGGCCGGTGATTTGGTTGTTCAGCAGCGCGGCGGCGGTGGCCGGCGCCTGCTCGAGGGCGATTTCATGCGTGGCCTGCTGATAGAAGCTGTCCGGCAAAATGCCGGCCAGCCGTTCCCAGGCGGTTTGGCGGCGGTGCAGCGGCGTATGCACCGAATCCACGCCCTGCAGGCGCACGTTGCGCAGAATGAACGGCATCACGGTGGTCGGCAGCTGATAACCGCCCGCCAGGCCGCAGGCGGCGACGGTGCCGTTATAGTTCATCTGCGCCAGCACCCGCGCCAGCAGTTTATCGCCGACGGTGTCCACTGCGCCGGCCCACAGTTGTTTCTCCAGCGGACGCGGCGTTTCGATATAGCCATCGCGCGACATCACCTCTTTGGCGCCGAGCGCTTTCAGGTACTCGGTATTGCTGTCGCGACCGCTGATGGCGGTCACCCGGTAACCCAGCGCCGCCAGCAGGGCGATGGCGGTGCTGCCCACGCCGCCGCTGGCGCCGGTGACCAGGATATCGCCGTCGTCCGGGTGCACGCCGCCTTCCTCCAGCGCCATCACGCACAGCATGGCGGTAAAGCCGGCGGTGCCGATGATCATCGCCTTGCGCTCATCCAGCCCGTTCGGCAGCGGCACCAGCCACTCACCGGAGACGCGCGCCTGCTCGGCCAGGCCGCCCCAGTGGTGTTCGCCCACGCCCCAGCCGGTGAGCACCACGCTTTGCCCCTCTTTGAAGCGATCGTCGCGGCTGTGGCGCACGGTGCCGGCGAAATCGATGCCCGGCACCATCGGGAAGTTGCGCACGATCTTGCCTTTGCCGGTGATCGCCAGCGCATCCTTATAATTTAGGCTGGACCAGTTGATGTCGACGGTGACATCGCCTTCCGGCAACCGATCGCTGCCGATATCTTTGATATGAGCCAGAGTTTGGTCGTCTTGTTGTTCCAATAACAGTGCACGCATGTCACTCTTCCTCTCGTTTACACTTTTCTATCAATGGCTGAATCACATTTATTTGACTATATGCATAATAAGCGGCCCAAGTCCTGATAAAGGACAAAAACGGCGCTTGCAGGTTTTATTCCTCGGCAAGGCTTGTTAGGGTTGGACGGCTCCTTTTAGCTAAAGGGGCACACTCACTTAACCATAGCGGACAAGGCACAGGGATGCGATTTACCACCAAACTCTCTGCATTGATCACTCTGTTGGTCGCGCTGGCGATGTTTTTGATGCTGATGGGGTGCTCATACAGCTTCTTTTACGTTACCCAGGATCGCCAGGAGCGCCGCTTTGATTCGCTGGCCACCTCTCTCGATCAAGCCATGTTGCATGAATCGCCGCGCGATCAGGAGAAGTGGTTGCCGATTGTCATGCGCCCGCTCGGCATTGTGTCGATCCGCGTAGAGGCCGGGACCAGCCAACTGCTCGACTATAAATTGCCGACGCTGAAAAAAGAGCCCTGGGATGCGCTGAACGGCTATCGTCAGGTCTCGCGAACTCTGTTGCAGCACCCGGGCAGTACGCTGCACATCACCTACCTCGATCCCTTCGCCAGCGACGTGCGCACGCTGCAATCCACCGCCGCCGTCACGCTGTCGATCGTCGTCATGGTGGTGATTTTGCTGTTCAGCCTGCGCTGGCTGCGTGAGCAGGCCGACGGCGAAGATCGTCTGGAACGCCGCGCGCGGCGCATTCTGAACGGCGAGCGTGAAAACGTCATGCAGGGCGACGTGCGTGAGTGGCCGGCCAACGTCAGCGGCGCGCTCGACCGCCTGCTGGCCGATCTGGCGGAAGCGCGGGAAGAGCGCAGCCGGGTCGATACGCTGATCCGCGCCTTCGCCGCGCAGGACGCCAAAACCGGGCTGAATAATCGCCTGTTCTTCGATAACCAATTGACCACTCAGCTGGAAGATGAAGGCTCGCACGGCATCGTGATGATGGTGCGGCTGCCCGATTTCGAGACCCTGCGCGAGACGCACGGCAGCGTGGCGGTGCAAGAGCTGATGTATTCGCTGGTCAACCTGCTGTCTACCTTCGTGATGCGCTACCCGTCGGCGCTGCTGGCGCGCTACTTCCACAGCGATTTTACCGTGCTGTTGCCGCATCGAACCCTGAAGGAAGCCGACGGCATCGCTTCACAGCTGGTCAACGCCATCGATGCCTTGCCTTCCACGGCGCTGATCGATCGCGAGGCCTTCCTGCACATCGGCATCGTGGCGTACCGCAGCGGTCAAACCACCGAGCAGGTGATCGACTATGCGGAGCAGGCGACGCGCCACGCTACGCTGCAGGGCGAAAACGGGTGGTATGTGTACGACAGCCAGGTGCCGGAAAAGGGGCGCGGCAGCGTCAAGTGGCGCACGCTGCTGGAACAGGTGCTGGCGCGCGGTGGCCCGCGGCTGTATCAGAAACCGGCGGTGACCGTGGAAGGCGAGGTGCACCATCGTGAGATCATGAGCCGGATCCATGACGGCACCCAGGAATTGCTGCCGGCGGAATATATGCCGCTGGTGCAGCAGCTCGGCTTGGCGGAGAGTTACGATCGCCAACAGGTGAGCCGCATCATTCCCTTGTTGGCGCAGTGGCCCGAGGAAACGCTGGCGTTTCCGCTGTGCGTGGACTCGATTTTGCAGCGCTCTTTCCAGCGCTGGCTGCGCGATACGCTGTTGCAATGCGAAAAAAGCCAACGTCGGCGAATTCTGATTGAACTTGCGGAGGCAGATGTGTGTCAACATATCGACCGTTTGCGTCCGGTGCTGAGGCTGCTGTCAGGGCTGGGCTGCCGTCTCGCGGTGTCCAAAGCGGGTTTAACCGTGGTCAGTACGTCCTATATCAAGTCGCTGCAGGTGGAGATCGTCAAGCTCCACCCGGGGCTGGTGCGGAGCATCGATAAGCGGGACGAAAACCAGCTGTTCGTGCAGAGCCTGACCGGCGCCTGCGCGGGCACGCGCGCTCAGGTGTTCGCCGCCGGCGTACGCACGCGCAACGAATGGCAGACGCTGAAAGAGCGTGGGATCCATGGCGGGCAGGGCGACTTTTTCGCATCGCCGGAACCTATCGACGTGGGGCGTAAAAAATATTCACGTCGTTATCGCGTTTAAGCTGATTGACGGACAAAAATTGACGTAGAATGAGGGCCGGATCCATCTGGGCCTCGTTACCGTCTTTTTGGAGTTTTTTCCAAACTGCCTGCGACAACAACGCCTATTTGAGATAGGCTCTTGTCAGCTTTTATCTGGTTGGCGTTGGTAGGTGCTTACCATCGGCGGCAATCAGGGAATATGTTAGATTTTATGAGCTGTGTTACGCCGTTTCGTGCGTTGACAGGGTGGTAAACTGAGCCTTTGTTCAGGGAATTCAGGCCTCATCCAATTTCCGTGCATTCGAGCAGAAACAATACAGACTATTTTTCACCGAAGTAGAACGTTTTTGCGCCTTGTCGCTGCTTCGTGTGGTTGGTAAAGTAGGCGGATTTTATTTTCCGCCCCCAGCTTGCAGGATTATCCTTTCGTTATGTTTAAGAAATTTCGTGGCATGTTTTCCAACGACTTGTCCATCGACTTGGGTACCGCCAATACCCTGATTTATGTTAAAGGGCAAGGCATCGTACTGAATGAACCTTCGGTGGTTGCCATTCGTCAGGATCGTGCCGGCTCCCCAAAGAGCGTTGCGGCCGTCGGTCATGACGCCAAACAGATGCTGGGCCGCACCCCCGGCAACATCGCGGCTATTCGCCCGATGAAAGACGGCGTGATCGCCGACTTCTTCGTGACCGAAAAAATGCTGCAGCACTTTATCAAACAGGTTCACAGCAACAGCTTCATGCGCCCAAGCCCGCGCGTGCTGGTCTGTGTGCCGGTCGGCGCGACCCAGGTTGAACGCCGCGCGATCCGCGAATCCGCCCAAGGGGCCGGCGCGCGCGAAGTGTTTCTGATTGAAGAGCCGATGGCGGCGGCGATCGGCGCAGGTCTGCCGGTCTCCGAAGCGACAGGCTCCATGGTGGTGGATATCGGTGGCGGTACCACTGAAGTGGCGGTGATCTCGCTGAACGGCGTGGTGTACTCCTCTTCCGTGCGCATCGGCGGCGACCGCTTCGATGAAGCCATCATCAATTATGTGCGCCGCAACTACGGCTCGCTGATCGGCGAAGCCACCGCCGAGCGCATCAAGCACGAAATCGGTTCTGCCTATCCAGGCGACGAAGTGCGCGAAATCGAAGTCCGCGGCCGTAACCTGGCCGAAGGCGTACCGCGCGGCTTTACCCTGAACTCCAATGAAATCCTCGAAGCCCTGCAAGAGCCGCTGACCGGCATCGTCAGCGCGGTGATGGTGGCGCTGGAGCAGTGCCCGCCAGAATTGGCCTCCGACATTTCCGAACGCGGCATGGTATTGACCGGCGGCGGCGCGCTGCTGCGCAACCTCGATCGCCTGCTGATGGAAGAAACCGGCATCCCGGTCGTAGTGGCGGAAGATCCGCTGACCTGCGTGGCGCGCGGCGGCGGCAAGGCGTTGGAAATGATCGACATGCACGGCGGCGATTTGTTCAGCGAAGAATAGTCAGCCCCTGGAAGGAGGAATCGTATCGGATGAATGCGCACAGCGAGAATCGGGTACGGTTCCTCTTTCTGTTGTCGAGGAACTCGCATAATTTATGAAGCCGATTTTTAGCAGGGGGCCTTCCCTGCAACTGCGACTTTTTTTGGCGGTGATTGCGGCCATTGGCCTGATCGTTGCCGACAGCCGGCTCGGCACGTTCGTGAAGATACGCAACTACATGGACACCGCAGTCAGCCCTTTCTATTTTCTGGCCAACGGGCCACGTAAAGTTTTGGACAGCGTGTCAGAGACGCTGGCCACCCGCCAACAGCTGGAGCTGGAAAACCGCGCTCTGCGGCAGGAACTGCTGCTGAAAAACAGCGATATTCTTCTTCTTGGCCAATTCAAGCAGGAAAACGCCCGCTTGCGCGAGCTGCTGGGTTCTCCGCTGCGTCAGGACGAACACAAGATGGTCACCCAGGTGATCTCCACCGGTTCCGATCCGTATAGCGATCAGGTGGTGATCGACAAAGGGTCGGACAACGGCGTCTATGAAGGCCAGCCGGTCATCAGCGACAAGGGCGTGGTCGGTCAGGTGGTGGCGGTGGCGAAAGTCACCAGCCGCGTGCTGCTGATCTGCGACGCCTCGCATGCGCTGCCGATCCAGGTGCTGCGCAACGATATTCGGGTGATCGCCGCAGGCAGCGGCTGCGCCGACGATCTGCAACTGGAGCATCTGCCGAACAACACCGATATCCGCGTTGGCGACGTGCTGGTCACCTCCGGTCTCGGCGGCCGCTTCCCGGAAGGCTATCCGGTGGCGGTGGTCTCCTCGGTCAAGGTCGACAACCAGCGCGCTTACACTGTGATTCAGGCGCGGCCGACCGCCGGTCTGCAGCGCTTGCGTTACCTGTTGCTGCTGTGGGGCGCCGATCGCAACGGCGACATGCCGCTGCCGCCGGACGAAGTGCACCGCGTGGCCAATGAACGCCTGATGCAGATGATGCCGCAGGTGCTGCCGCCTGCCGGTTCCGTCGGGCCGCAACTGCCGGCTCCGGCCACCGGGGTGGCGCCGCAAACCACGGCTCCGGCCTCTGCTCAGCCTCAGGTTCAGCCCGCGGCGGCGGGGGTGGTGCAATGAACAGCTACCGCAGCCACGGGCGCTGGATAATCTGGCTGTCGTTCCTGGTGGCGTTGGTGCTGCAAATCATGCCGTGGCCGGAACAGATCTACATGTTCCGGCCTTCCTGGCTGGTGTTGATCCTGATCTACTGGGTGATGGCCTTGCCGCACCGGGTCAACGTCGGCACCGGCTTCGTGCTGGGGCTGATCATGGATCTGATCCTCGGTTCCACGCTGGGCGTGCGCGCGCTGGCGCTGGGCATCATCGCCTATCTGGTGGCGTTCAAATTCCAACTGTTCCGCAATATGGCGCTGTGGCAACAGGCGCTTATCGTCGTGCTGCTGTCGCTGTCGATGGATGTGGTGGTGTTCTGGGCTGAGTTTTTAGTGATCAACGTCTCTTTCCGCCCAGAGGTGTTCTGGAGTAGTGTGGTAAACGGCATTTTGTGGCCGTGGTTATTCCTGTTGATGCGCAAAATCCGCCGTCAGTTCGCCGTACAGTAAGGGTATATCAATGACTTCGCTTTATCTGGCCTCCGGCTCCCCACGTCGACGTGAACTGCTGACCCTGCTGGGCGTGTCGTTCGACATTCTGCTGACGCATACCGAAGAGCAGCGCCGGGAAGGCGAAGCCGCGGAGGCCTATGTGCGCCGCCTGGCGCAGGACAAGGCCAAAGCGGGCGTGGCGCTGGCGCAGGAAGATCGGCCGGTGCTGGGCGCCGACACCATCGTGGTGCTCAACGGCCGGGTGCTGGAGAAGCCGCGCGACGAAGCCCATGCGGCGGACATGCTGGCGGCCCTGTCCGGCAAGCAGCATCAGGTGATGACGGCAGTGGCGATCGCCGATCGCCACGACGTGCGTTGCCAACTGGTGGTGACCGACGTGACGTTCCGCAGCCTGTCACAACAGGATATCCGCGACTATATTGCTACGGGCGAACCGATGGATAAGGCGGGCGCCTATGGAATTCAAGGAAAGGGTGGTTGTTTCGTCAGAACGATAACCGGGAGTTATCACGCAGTGGTTGGTCTGCCGCTGGTCGAAACACATGAGCTGCTCAGTAATTTTGTCGCATTACGTGATGTAAGAACCGGTTGATGGGCGCTGCCATTATCGACCGGCTCTGAGGAGAAGGCATGACAGCTGAGCTACTGGTTAATATCACACCGTCTGAAACGCGGGTCGCCTATATCGATGGCGGCATTCTGCAAGAGATCCATATCGAACGCGAATCCAAACGCGGCATCGTCGGCAATATTTATAAAGGGCGCGTCAGCCGCGTCCTGCCGGGCATGCAGGCGGCGTTCGTCGACATCGGCCTGGACAAGGCCGCCTTCCTGCACGCCTCCGACATCATGCCGCATACCGAATGCGTCGCCGGCGACGAGCGGAAAAACTTCCACGTGCGCGACATCGCCGAGCTGGTGCGCCAGGGGCAAGACCTGATGGTGCAGGTGGTGAAAGATCCGCTTGGCACCAAGGGCGCGCGTCTGACCACCGATATCACGCTGCCTTCGCGTTATCTGGTCTTCATGCCGGGCGCGGCGCACGTCGGCGTGTCGCAGCGCATCGAAAGCGAAGCCGAGCGCGAGCGCCTGAAGGCGATCGTGGCGCCGCACTGCGACGAGCTGGGCGGTTTTATCATCCGCACCGCGGCGGAAGGCATCGGCGAGGAAGAGCTGGCGCAGGACGCCGCATTCCTCAAACGCCTGTGGACCAAGGTGATGGAGCGCAAGAAGCGCAACCAGACCAAATACAAGCTGTACGGCGAGCTGGCGTTGGCGCAGCGCATTTTGCGCGATTTCGCCGGCGCGGCGCTGGATCGCATTCGCGTCGATTCGCGGCTGACGCACGATCTGCTGGTGGAGTTCACCGGCGAGTACATTCCGGACATCACCAACAAGCTCGAGCTCTATACCGGCAGCCAGCCGATTTTCGATCTGTACGATGTGGAAAACGAGATCCAGCGCGCGCTGGAGCGCAAGGTGGAGCTGAAGTCCGGCGGCTATCTGATCATCGATCAGACCGAGGCGATGACCACGGTTGACATCAACACCGGCGCCTTCGTCGGCCACCGCAACCTCGACGAAACCATTTTCAATACCAACATCGAGGCGACGCAGGCCATCGCGCGCCAGCTGCGGCTGCGCAACCTGGGCGGCATCATCATCATCGACTTTATCGATATGAACAACGAAGAGCATCGCCGCCGGGTGCTGCACTCGCTGGAGCAGGCGTTGAGTAAAGATCGGGTAAAAACCACGATCAACGGCTTCTCTCAGCTAGGCTTAGTTGAAATGACGCGTAAACGCACGCGTGAAAGCATTGAACATGTGCTCTGTCACGATTGTCCTACTTGCAATGGGCGCGGCACCGTGAAAACGGTGGAAACCGTGTGCTACGAGATCCTGCGCGAGATTGTGCGTGTGCACCATGCTTACGATTCCGATCGCTTCCTGGTGTACGCCTCCGCGGCGGTCGGCGAAGCGCTGAAGAGCGAAGAGTCGCATGCGCTGGCCGAAGTGGAGATCTTCGTCGGCAAACAGGTGAAGGTGCAGATCGAACCGTTGTACAGCCAGGAGCAGTTCGACGTCGTCATGATGTAGCCCGCCCGACATCGATAGGGGCCCGGCACGCCGGGCCCGTCAGTGCATAGATATTCCCGTTGCCAGGCAGCGGAGCAAGGAGAACTGCGTGAGGCGACTGCCTGGGATTCTGTTAGCAACAGGCGCCACCCTAATCGTGATTGTGGCGCTGCTGATCAGCGGGCTGCGCCTGATGCTGCCGAAGCTGAACGACTATCGTCCCCAACTGCTGGCGCAGGTGGAGAAGCTGTCCGGCGTGCCCGTGCAGATGGATTTCCTGCAGGGCAGTTGGGAAACCTTCGGCCCACAGCTTGAAGTGCGCAACCTGAGCGTTACGCTGCCCAAAAGCGATGTGCATATCGAACGCGTGACGCTGGCGCTGGACGTGTGGCAATCGCTGCTGCACTGGCGCTGGCAGTTCCGCGATCTGACCTTCTATCAATTCCGCCTCGATTTGAACGCCACGCTGGGCGCCGATCGGCAGGGCGACGGCCTTGAACCCGGTAAAATCAGCGATCTGATGCTGCGCCAGCTCGACCATTTCGATCTGCGCGACAGCCGTATCTCGTTCCTGACGCCCGCCGGCGCGCGCGCCGAATTCGACATTCCCCAGCTGACCTGGCTCAATGGCCGCGATCGCCACCGCGCCGAGGGGCAGATCAGCCTGTCGACGCTGAATGGCCAACACGGCGTGGTGCAGCTGCGCATGGATCTGCGCGATAATCAGGGCCTGCTGGACACCGGCACGGTCTATCTGCAGGCCGATAACATCGACATGAAACCCTGGTTTACCCGCTGGCTGCGCGCCAATACCGGGCTGGAAAGCGCCGACTTCAGTCTGGCGGCCTGGCTGCAGGTGCAGAACGGCGAAATCGCCGGCGGCCATGCGTTGCTCAAGCAGGGGGCGGCCAACTGGAATACCGGCGCCGCGCAGCACCGGCTGGACGTGGACAATCTGGCGCTGTCGTTGCGCCGCCAGGGCACCGGTTGGCAGCTCGACGTGCCGCAGCTGCGGTTGAGCACCGACGGCCAGGCCTGGCCGCAGGGCGCGCTTTCCGCGCTGTGGCTGCCGGAAAACACCGAATTCATGGGGCCGGCGCAGAATGAAGAGCTGCGGGCGCGCGCGACTCACCTTCAACTGGAGCGCCTGTCGGCGCTGCTGCCGACCTTCTCGTTCCTCAGTCCGGACGCGCTCGAGCGCTGGAACGATCTGCAGCCGCAGGGGCAGGTGGCTGCGCTGGCGCTGGACATCCCGCTCAAGCAGCCGGAAAAGAGCCGTTTTCAGGCGCTGTGGCGCGATGTCAGCTGGCAGCGTTGGGAACTGCTGCCGGGCGTCAACCACTTCTCCGGCGCGTTGAGCGGCGGGGTGGAGAACGGCCGCCTGACGCTGGGGCTCACTGACAGCACCCTGCCTTACGGCGACATGTTCCGCGCTCCGCTTGAAATCAGCAGCGCGCGCGGCGCGCTGACCTGGCGTTACAACGACCAAGGTTGGGAGCTGGCGAGCCAGGGCCTGGACGTCAAGGCGAAGTCGCTGTGGGTCAACGGTGATTTCCGTTATCAGCAGCCGGCCAAGGGCGAGCCGTGGCTGAACATTCTGGCGGGCATCCGCCTGTATGACGGCGCCGACGCCTGGCGCTATTTCCCGGAGCCGTTGATGGGCAAGCATCTGGTGGACTACCTGAGCGGCGCCATTCAGGGCGGCCAGGTGGATAACGCCACGCTGATTTATTCCGGCGATCCGCAGCACTTCCCGTATCGTAAAAACGAAGGGCAGTTTGAAGTCTTCGTGCCGCTGCGTCACGCCACCTTCCAGTTCCAACCGGGCTGGCCGGCGCTGACCGATTTGGCTATCGATCTCGATTTCGCCAACGAGGGATTGTGGATGCATGCGCCGCAAACCCGGTTGGGCAAGGTGGCGGGCAAAAATATCAGCGCGGTGATCCCGGATTACCTGAAAGAGCGGTTGCTGATCGACGCCGACGTCGCGGGGGCGGGCAGCGACGTACATGACTACTTCATGCAGACACCGTTGCACGATTCGCTGGGGGCGGCGCTGGAGCAGCTGCAGATTGGCGGTGATGTCAGTGGGCGCTTACATCTTGATATCCCCCTGGACGGCGAGCAGGTCAGAGCCACCGGCGAAGTGGCACTGAACAACAATTCGTTGCTGATAAAGCCGCTGGACAGCGAACTGCAAAAGCTCAGCGGCAAGTTCCGCTTCGACAACGGCAACCTGCAGAGCGATCCCCTGTCGGCCAACTGGTTCGGGCAGCCGGTGGCGGTCGACTTTTCCACGCAGGAAGGCGAGCGTGACTACAAGGTCAACGTCGGCCTGAAAGGAGACTGGCAGCCGGGCAAGTTCCCCGGCCTGCCGAAAGAGGCCGCCGATGCGCTCAGCGGCAGCGCACCCTGGCAGAGCCAGGTGGCCATCACGCTGCCGCACCAAGGTTCGGCCAGCTACGATATCGGCCTTGACGCAGACCTGAAGAAAGTGAGCAGTCACTTACCTTCACCGCTGGACAAGGCGCCGGGCGAAGCGCTACCGGTGAACGTCAAGGTCAAAGGCGGTTTGAACGGCTTCATGTTGACCGGCAGCGCGGGCAAACAGAACCGCTTCAACAGTGAATGGAACTTCGACAAAAAACAGGTGAATCTGGCGCGCGCCGCGTGGCAAACCAACGGTGGCGGCACCCCGCCGCTGCCGGCCGGCAAATCGATGACGCTGAACCTGCCGGCGCTGGACGGTGAGCAGTGGCTGGCGCTGCTGGCGCCGGCACTGAAACAGGGCGGCGGCAGCGGTCAGGTGGGCGGTTTCAGCTTCCCTACCACCGTGGCGCTGACTACGCCGCAGCTGCTGTTGGGCGGCCAGGCCTGGCATAAGCTGACGCTGTCGGCCGAAAAACAGCTTGGCGCTACCCTGGTGAGCGCCAAGAGCGACGAAGTGGACGGCAGCCTGCGGGTGGCCGATCGCGGGCCGTGGCGCGCCGATATCAACTACCTGTATTACAACCCACAGTTCGCCGAGACGAAAAACGCGGCGGGCGCGGCGGCGCCGTCGCCCGAGAAACTTTCCTTCCGCGACTGGCCTTCGCTGATGTTGCGCTGCAAGTCGTGCTGGGTGCTGGGGCAGAACCTTGGCAAGGTCGAGGCGGATCTGACTAATCGGGGGGATACCCTGACGCTGGATCACGGCCTGGTCGATACCGGCAAAGGGCGCATGACCGCCACCGGCCTGTGGAAACAAAACGCGCAGGAAGAGCGCAGCTCGCTGAAAGGCAAACTGCTCGGCGGCAAGATCGATGAAACCGCCGCCTTCTTCGGCATCACTATCCCGCTGAAAGGGGCGCCTTACGACGTGGACTTCGATCTGTACTGGCACGGCGCGCCGTGGCAGCCGCAGGTGAATACGTTGAGCGGCGCGCTGCAGGTCAAGATGGGCAAGGGCGAGATAGACAGCATGGGCGGCGGCCGCGCCGGCCAGCTGCTGCGGCTGGTCAGCTTCGACGCCCTGCTGCGCAAGCTGCAGTTCGATTTCAGCGATACCTTCGGCAAAGGTTTCTACTTTGATTCCATCCGCAGCACCGCCTGGCTGAAAGATGGCATAATGCATACTGATAATCTATTGATCGACGGCCTGGCGGCGGACATCGCCATGAGCGGCCAGATCGATCTGGCGCGCCGCCGCATCGATATGGAGGCGGTGGTGGCGCCGGCGATTTCGGCGACCGTCGGCGTGGCCACGGCGTTTGTCGTCAACCCGATCGTCGGCGCGGCGGTATTTGCCGCCTCGCAGGTGCTGGGGCCGCTGTGGAGCAAGATTTCGCTGATTCGCTACCATATCGGCGGCGATCTCGACCAGCCGAAGATCAATGAGGTACTTCGTAAGGCAAAGGAGGATAAGGCGTCATGAGGAATGCTAACGTTGCGTTGTTGCAGTTGTGCAGTGGCGATCAGGTGCGCGATAACCTGGCCCAGATTGAACAGCAGATCAAGCAGCTCAATGCCGGGGTAAAACTGGTCATGACGCCGGAGAACGCGCTGCTGTTCGCCAACTCCGCGGCCTACCGCCAACAGGCGGAAAAACAGGGCGATGGCCCGCTGCAGAACGCGGTGCGCGAGCTGGCGCGCCGCTATGGCGTGTGGTTGCTGGTGGGCTCGATGCCCTTGATCAGCCGTGAAAACCCGGAACTTATCACCACCAGCAGCGTGTTGTTCGACGAGCAGGGCGAGATCCGCGCCCGCTACGACAAGCTGCACATGTTCGATGTGGACATCAACGATGCGCACGGCCGCTACCGCGAGTCGGATACCTACCAGCACGGGCAGCACCTGACGGTGGTGGATACGCCGGTCGGGCGTTTGGGCATGACCATATGCTACGATCTGCGCTTCCCCGCGCTGTTCCAGGCGCTGCGGGCGCAGGGCGCCGAATTGATTTCGGTGCCGGCGGCCTTTACCCGGGTCACCGGCGAGGCGCATTGGGAAATCCTGCTGCGCGCCCGGGCGATCGAGAACCAGTGCGTGATCCTGGCGCCGGCGCAGGTGGGGCGACACGGGCCGACTCGTCGCACCTGGGGCCACACGCTGGCGGTTGACGGCTGGGGCAAGGTGCTGGCCGAGAACGCGGACGCCGTGGCGGCGCTGAAGGTGCGCGTGGACACCGCAAGCCTGAAAAATATTCGTGCGCAGATGCCGGTGCTGCAGCACAACCGATTCCAGACGTCGCTGACGGCGCCGTCTGACAAGCTATCCTCCAATCAAGAGTGAAACCATTATGAGCCTGACGTTTGTCAGTGAGCAGTTACTCGCTACCAACAAGCTGAGTCATCAAGACCTGTACAGGGTACTGGGTCAACTGGCAGAACGCCGTATCGACTACGCCGATCTCTATTTCCAGTCCAGCTATCACGAAGCCTGGGTGATCGAGGACGGCATCATCAAGGATGGCTCTTACAATATCGACCAGGGCGTCGGCGTGCGCGCCGTCAGCGGTGAGAAGACCGGCTTCGCCTATGCCGATCAGATCACCCTGAATGCGCTGCAGCAGAGCGCCCAGGCGGCGCGCAGCATCGTGCGCGAGCAGGGCGACGGGCGGGCGCATACCCTGGGTGAAATCGGTTACCGGGCGCTGTATCCGCTGCTCGATCCGCTGCAAAGCCTGCCGCGCGAAGAGAAAATCGCCCTGTTGCACCGCGTCGACAAGGTAGCGCGCGCCGCCGATGCGCGGGTGCAGGAAGTGAACGCCAGCATCACCGGCGTTTACGAGCAGGTGTTGGTGGCCGCCACCGACGGTACGCTGGCGGCGGACGTTCGCCCGCTGGTGCGCCTCTCCGTCAGCGTGCTGGTGGAGCAGGACGGCAAGCGTGAGCGCGGCTCCAGCGGCGGCGGCGGCCGTTTCGGCTATGACTATTTCCTGGAAACCGTCGACGGCGACGTGCGCGCCGACGCTTACGCTAAAGAAGCGGTGCGCATGGCGCTGGTCAACCTCGGCGCGGTAGCGGCGCCGGCCGGCAATATGCCGGTCGTGCTGGGCGCCGGCTGGCCGGGCGTGCTGCTGCATGAGGCGGTGGGCCACGGCCTGGAAGGCGACTTCAACCGGCGCGGCACCTCGGTGTTCAGCGGCCATATGGGCGAGCTGGTGGCGTCCGAGCTGTGTACCGTAGTGGATGACGGCACCCTGCAAGGGCGCCGCGGCTCGCTGGCGATCGACGACGAAGGCGTGCCGGGCCAGTACAACGTGCTGATTGAAAACGGCGTATTGAGAGGCTACATGCAGGACAAGCTCAACGCGCGCCTGATGGGCGTCGCGCCGACCGGCAACGGCCGCCGCGAGTCCTACGCGCATCTGCCGATGCCGCGCATGACCAACACCTACATGCTGGCGGGCCAATCGACGCCGGAAGAGATCATCGCCAGCGTCGAGTACGGTCTGTACGCGCCGAACTTTGGCGGCGGTCAGGTGGACATCACCTCCGGCAAGTTCGTGTTCTCCACCACCGAAGCCTACCTGATCGAAAAGGGCCGCATCACCAAACCGGTGAAAGGGGCGACGCTGATCGGCTCCGGCATCGAGGCGATGCAGCAGATCTCGATGGTCGGCAACGATCTGGCGCTCGATAAAGGCGTGGGCGTGTGCGGCAAGGAAGGCCAGAGCGTGCCGGTAGGCGTCGGCCAACCGACGCTGAAACTGGATACGTTAACCGTCGGCGGCACGGCGTAATCTTTCCTCAAGGGGCCATGCGTTGGCCCCTCAACCATGCTCCATTTCGCGGCCTTTCTCGCATTCGTAACGCTAAGCGCGGCAGGACGCCGTAGCCTGCACGACATAATGGAATGAAATTGACGTGGCGAAAAAACAGAGCATGACAAGAATGACGCGCCTGGCATTATCCGCTCGGCGTTGGCTGCTGGTGCTGGGCGTTCTGTCCCTGACGGGCTGCGCCCGTTCCGATGCGCTGTGGGGCGTGGTCGATAAACTCTGCATGGCCAACTATCAGCAAAAACGCAATCCGGCCCCGTGCGAGCAGATTTATATGCCGCAGGGGAAAGCGCAGGGCTTTAGCGTGCTGCAGAACCCGCGTTACCCTTATCACTTTATCCTGGTGCCGACGGCGCCGCTCTCCGGCATTGAAAGCCCGCAGCTGCTGGTTGGAGAACGGACGGACTATTTTGGCTATGCCTGGCTGATGCGTTACCGGCTGGCCGCCGAGTATGGCGGGCCGGTGCCGGATGATATGTTGGGCATGGCGCTCAACTCCGCTTACGGGCGCAGCCAAAACCAGTTGCACATTCACCTGACCTGTCTGCGCGAGGACGTGCGGCGCCAATTGCTGGCGGAGCGCCCCTACATACAGGAACAATGGCGGCCTTTGCCGGATAAGCTGTTGCGCCACACCTACTATGCCCGCCGCGTGATGCAGCCAGCCGTGATGGGCATCTACCCGATTAAGGATTTGGCTGATTATTTCCATCTGTCGCCGCCGCAGCTGGCGGAATATGGCGTGGCCGTCGTCCCGACCACGTTTGCCGGCCGGCAAGGGTTTATCTTGCTGGCCTCGAAGCGCGGCTGGGACGTCGGCAATCGCGCGTCGGTAGAGTCGCTGCTGGATAAAGAGTGCGCGATATTGCCACGTTGATTTTGCTACATAAATGACGCAGGTGAGAGCGACGAGGCATCGCTCTCACCTTGTTGCCCCTACCTAAACCGCGCATCCTGCGCAAACAGGAAAGCGGCTTCCCGCAGGCGAGCGTCGGCTTCCGCCTGGGCCCCCTGATAGCGCAAGATCATGATCAGCGTGGCGTAGACGTTGGCGTCGATACGGCGCTGCAGATAGGCATTGGCCCACTGCCGATAGCCGGTCAACAGGGCATCATCACGTGTCTGGTTATAGACCAGCAGCGCGTGAGATTGCTCGTCGAACGTTTTGCGCTCCCGGTAGATCCAGGCGGCTGGCGGCGGCATCTGCTCGATGCTGTCGATGTTGGCCAGCATAGTGCGTTCCGACTGAGTGAGCGCCATGCGCCCTTGCCAGGCGAAGACCGCCATCGCCAGCACGCCGACCGCCGCCATCGCCACCGGCAGGCTCAGGGCTTTGGCGAACGGCAGCGGGCGGGGCTCGCCGGTTTGGCCGTCCAGCAGCGCCAGCAGCAGCAGAAACGCCAGCCAGTGCGGCGCAGACAGATAGAAAGGGTATTCCAGCTGAGTGTGTATCAGCATCGGCAGCAGCACCAGGAACAGGCCGACGCGCGCACCGTTCGGCTGTTCTCGATCCCGTTGCCAGGCGCTTTTCAGCAGCCGTACGCCGGCGGCAAGGACGATCATGATACCTGCCAGCGCCGGCAGACCACCCTCAACCCACCACAGCAGGATTTCATTGTGCGGATGCCCGGTGACTTCCAGCACTTCTCGCCAGGGCATTTCCTGCAGGCGGAAGTGCGCGAAGCCGTATTCAAAACCGCCGTAACCCCAGCCCAGCAGCGGCTTGGCCAGGATCATGGCGCCGACGTCGTGCAGCATGGTCAGGCGCGCGCTGTTGGATAGCCCCCGACCGATCAGGCCGGTGTGACCCTCCAGACCGAAACCGGTGAACAGCACCGTGAGGCCGATCGCCATACCCAACAGCAGCGCGCCGCCGGCCCAGCGGCTTGCGGCCGGGCGCTGGCGGGCAAAACGCCACAGCAGCAATGCCGCCGCCAAGGCGCCGCCGAGCCAGGCGGCGCGCGACTGGATCAGCACCAGCAGGGCGGAGAAAACGGCCAGCAGCGTGAGCAGCGGGATTTGCCGCCGCCGCATCGGCGCAGAGAGGGGAGCAAGCAGCAGCCAGAGCGCCAAAGCCAGCCCGGTGGCGATAAAGCTGCCCAGCACGTTCGGTTGCTGAAAGACGCCGTAGACCCGGCTTTCGTGAGGGGATACCCACGCCAGCGCGGGGGCGAACAGTTGCAGAGCCGCCAGCAGCGCCTGAACGCCAGCGGCGAACAGCAGACCGTACAGCAATAGGTTGCGCTGCCTGGGGGTTAGGCGCAGCTGCAGGCAGGCGACATAGAACAGCCAACCGCCGAGCAGGCCGGCGCAGCGCCACAGGGCGTCTTCGCGCCACTCGGGGCGGGTATACAGCAGTGGCAGCGCCAGCACGGCGATGCCGAGCAGCAATAGCCGGGCGGTGGGGGTAAGCGAAAGGCGGATGCGACCCAGGCAAACGGTAAACGTCACGATCAGCGTAGTGAGCGCCATGACGCCCCAGGCCTGAATGTTTTGCGGCAGCGCCAGACCGTCGCCGCCCATATTGGGATGATAGATCGGCAGGAGCGCCGCCATCCAGATCAGCAGCAGGGGCAGCACGGCGATGGTCGCTGCGTTAGCGGGAGATTTATCGGCCATGGTTAACCTGCCAAGGCCTGATAGCGTTTATTGAATGCATGTTTTGATTATTCCCTATCCTTTATCCTGATGTTGAAATGTGTGTAATGTTCAATTCGAAAATGTCTCACGGGAAATTTAAACCGTCTTCATGGTGAAGCGATAAATAATGTTTGCCCTGAGAATGCGTGAGGCTGTGCGCCTAAAGAAAGGTTAAGCCGTATTTTTCACCCGCAAAAGGCATTTTTGTTTTCTCAAAAACAGACGCGCTATTTTCTCAAATCTATTGCGATTCAGTCAATTTTTAATCCAACTATTATTTTTATTTATTAAAATCAGTTGGTTGGTCTTTGTGTTGGCGTGTGTAAATATCGTGAAGCATCCCGGCAATGGCCTAGATCGGCAGGTAATGTGAAGAATAAAATAGGTATCTGCTTGTTTAATTTTTTTCGTCAGCGGCGGCATGACGGAGGAGGTTTATTTCATCGTTTCCCATTGCTGATTTTTAAATTAAAAGTGATTTTCATGGTTTTATTTTTATTAAGATTCTTCTTGTCTCTATCTGTTTATTTAGGTTTTTATAAAATGATTTATTGTTAGGATTGTTCTGCTGAATTGGAAATAAAAGACGTTATGTCTTGAGCCTCCCCGTTGCCGCGGCAGAATACAGACTAACGCGCCTGCCCAAGCGCGTTAGTCTTGTCTCCCGTCCGCTTACTCCACCTCACCGATCCGCTCCAGCGCATCCACCACCAGATCCCAGAATTTATCCTGATCCAGTTTGACCGCCACCTGGGTGTGGCAGTCCGGCGGCGGCGGCGCGCGGAAGTCCGTGACCGTCATGCCCAACGTCAGGGTGCCGGTCAGTTCGATATCCACCGGCGCTTTACGCACCGTCATGACGCTCGGGTCGATCACGTAGGCCACCGCGCAAGGATCGTGTACCGGCGGGGCGCTGAAGCCCTGTGCCTGTTGGTACATACGGCCAAAGAATGCCAGCAGTTCGCCTACGAAGGCGGCCGGCCGGGTGCCGAGGGCGGCGATGCGTTCGCAGACGGCCGGCGTGGCCAGCGCCTGATGGGTGAGGTCCAGCCCGACCATGGTGAGCGGCCATTTTTCGTTGAACACGATGTGCGCCGCCTCGGGATCGATTTTGATATTGAACTCCGCCACCGCGCTCCAGTTGCCCACATGATAGCCGCCGCCCATCAGCACCACTTCCTTGACCCGTTCGGCAATGCGCGGCTCTTTACGCACCGCCATGGCGATATTGGTCAGGCCGCCGGTCGGCACCAGCGTCACGCTGCCCGGCGGGTGGGCCATCACGGTCTCGATGATCAGGTCTACCGCATGGCGTGAGTCCAACTGCAGGTGGGGGGCCGGCAGCACCGGGCCATCGAGGCCTGAGTCGCCGTGAATGTCGGGCGCCACTTCGATATTGCGCACCAGCGGGCGCGGGCAGCCGGCGGCGAAGGGGACGCCGGTGATATTGGCGATGCGGGCCACCGCCAGGGCGTTACGCGTCACTTTGTCCAGCGTCTGGTTACCCACCACGGTGGTGACCGCCAGCAGGTCGATCTGCGGATTGCCCCAGGCCAGCAACAGAGCGATGGCGTCGTCATGCCCCGGGTCACAGTCCAGTATGATTTTTTTCATGGTTATTCCTGATGCAGGGAGAGGTTTCCGCAGCATAACGCAGCGCGGCGGCGTGGGATAATGCCGATGGTGCTTTTGTTAACGGCATCAAAGCCTTGTTACTTTTACGATGTAATGAAACGTAAATCCTGCTCGCCGGGCTTTACCCTGGAGTTTACTCCAGGGTTTACAGTGAGGTTCAGCGTCAATGCACAGAGGAGAGGCGGGATGAGCTTACTGAAACGGTTGTTGGGGCAAGGCGGTATTAACGGCGGTCATCAGCGCGCGGGCCACGGCGGCGGGCATCATGGCAACCGCTATAACCAGCATGGCGAGCCGGGGCCGCTGTGCCCGGAATGTCGGGCTGTGAATAAATCGGGCGCGCGTTATTGCCACCGCTGCGGTCAGCCGTTTGCCGCGGTGAGCGCCACCTGCGGCCAGTGCGCCGCGCCGTTGCCGTCGGGCAGCCGATTTTGTCCGCAGTGCGGCGGCGGTGTGCCGTGAACCGGGGCGGTTGGACACTCGCGCTGCTGCTGGGCGCCATGGCGCTATGGACGCTGCTGGCCTGGGGCGTAGCCGGGGTGCTGGCCTGGCTCCCGGCGTTGGCGGAGGCAGCCGGGAATGCATCGTTGCCGGTAAACGGTGCGCTGAGCCTGGTGCCGCAGGCGGTGCTGGACGCCTGGCTGCCGTGGCTGAAACAGCTGGGCAGCGGGCTGGCGAGCTATTTTCCTGCGCTGCTGACCTGGGCGGGCTACGCCATCTGGCTGCTGTGGGGCTTCGGCATGGTGGCGCTGACGCTGCTGGCCGCGCTGGCGCGACGCTATTTGAGCGCTGCTCAGCGATAGCCCTGATAGACCGCCGCTACGCGTTCGAAATAGTCGGTTAAATAATTGATGCACACCTGCACCTTCAGCGGCAGTTTGTCCTTCTCGGTATAGAGCGCGTAGATCGGCCGCGGATCCGAATGGTAGCTTTTGAACAGGATCTCGATCTCGCCGCGTTTGATCTCTTCGATCACCCACATCAGCGGGGCGTAGGCGATGCCGGCGCCGTTTTTCAGCCAACGGATCATGGTGGAGGAGTCGTTGGTGACGAAGCGCCCCTGCGGGGAAATGCGCGTGGTGATGCCTTCCGGCGACATCAGTTCGAATTCGCTGTCGGGCCGCACGCTGTACTCCAGCCAGGAGAAGTTGACCATGTCGCTCGGCTTCTGCGGCGTGCCGTGCTGGCTCAGGTAGCTTTTGGCGGCGCACACCACCATCGGCATCTGCCCCAGGCGGCGAGAGAACAGGCTGGAGTCCTGCAGCGCCCCGGTGCGGATCACCAGATCCAGCCCGTCGGTGATCAGATCCGGCGCCGGAATGCCGGTTACCAGGTTGACTGTCAGGCCCGGGTACTCTTTCATCATCTCGGCGGTCATGTTCGCCAGCACGTTTTGCGCCATGGTGGATGAGCTGCCGATGCGTAGCGTGCCGGCGGGCGTGTTGTTAAACGCATACAGTTGTTCATGCACTTCGCTGACTTCCTGCAGCATGCGTCGGCAGCCCTGATAGTAGATTTTGCCGGCCTCAGTCAGGCCGATGCTGCGCGTGCTGCGGTTCAACAGCTTGACCTGCAGCTCATTTTCCAGTTTCGAGACGGTTTGGCTGATCGATGAAACGCTCATGCCGAGTTGGCGCGCGGCCGCGGTAAACGACCCGAACTCAACCACTTTGGCGAA
>NZ_JBQEOW010000013.1:0-123386 GCF_052045405.1 Serratia sp. 22278
GGCGCGCACCCGCACCTGCGCCACGCTGCGCACGCCGGCCACGGCGGACAGCGTCACCGGCGCGAAGATCGCCAGATAAATCAGCAAGATTTTCGAGGTCTCGCCGATGCCGAACCAAATCACCATCAGCGGCAGATAGGCCAGCGGCGGCACCGGGCGATAGATCTCAATCAGCGGATCGAGGATGCCGCGCACCGTGTCGTTCAGTCCCATGGCGATGCCCACCGGAATGCCGACAATCACCGCCGCCAGCAGCGCCACCAAAATGCGCCCCAGGCTGGCCGCCAGATGCTGCCATAGCGTGGCGTCCATAAAGCCTTGCGGGCTGGCAATGGTGATCAGTTGGTGCAGCACCTGCTGCGGCGCCGGCAAAAATAGCGGGCTGATCAGCTGCAGTGCCGTCACGCCCCACCACACCGCCAGCACCGTCAACAGCGTGGCGCCGCTCAACCAAACGTTGCGCGGCACGCTGAAACGGCGCGCCGCTTTGCCCTGCGGCTGGGCCGCGGCCTTCATAGTGGAATGCAGGCTCATAGCAAGGCCTCGCGCTGTTGGAAAACTTTGCCCAGCACGTATTCGCGCTGCGCGATAAATTCAGGATCGGACTTGATGGCGCGGCAGGCTTCGCCGTCGGCATAGCGCTGGCCGAAGTTCAGCGACAGCCGCTCCACCACCTGCCCCGGCCCCGGCGACAGCAGCAGCAGCTCGCTGGCGAGGAACACCGCCTCTTCGATATCGTGGGTGATCAGCAGTACCTGCTTGCCGGTATCACGCCATATGGTCAGCAGCAGCTCCTGCATTTGCTCGCGCGTGAACGCGTCCAGCGCGCCGAATGGCTCATCCAGCAACAGCAGACGCGGATCGGCGGCCAGGGCGCGGGCAATGCCGACGCGTTGGCGCATGCCGCCGGAAAGCTGCCAGATGAAGTGCTGTTCATAGCCCGCCAGCCCCACGCGCTGCAGCATCTGCCCCGCCACCTGGCGGCGCTGCGCCTTGCCGATGCCGGCCAGTTGCAGGCCGAACTCGACGTTGTCCACCACGTTGCGCCACGGCAGTAAGCCCTCATGCTGGAACACCACGCCCCGTTCGGCCCCCGGGCCGTGAACGGGCGTTCCATCCAGCGTGATGCTGCCAGCTGAAGGCTCGATAAACCCGGCGATCAAATTCAGCAGCGTGGTCTTGCCGCAGCCCGATGGGCCGAGCACCACCACCAGTTGCCCGGCGGCGATCTGGAACGACACGTCACGCAGCGCGGGCCGCCCCTGATACTCTGCTGAAAGATGATTGACGTTTAGCATCCTGCTTCCTTACGACTGCGGCGCAGCCTGCACCTGTTTCACAAAACGGTCGGTGACGTAAGCGCTGTAGTCGCTGTCGACCTGCGGGATCTTGCCCTGCTGCTTGAGGAATTCGGCGGTATCGCGGATTGCCTTGTCCACCGGCTGGCCGAGTTGGGCAACCTGATCGGCCACCGGCAGATAACGGTTCCCCTTAACCAGTTCAGGCACCTGCGCTTCCGGTACGCCGCTCAGGCGCGCCAGCGTGCTGAGATGGCTCGGATCTTTCAGCCACTGTTCCGGCGCCGCCAGGTAGGCCTTTTGCGCCTGCAGGGCGCTGGCGGCAAAGGCGGTCACTACGTCGGGATGTTTCTCGGCGAAGTCTTTGCGCACCACCCACACGTCCAGCGTCGGTGAACCCCATTCGCCCACCTGCGCGGAGTCGGTCAGCACCTTGCCCTGTTTGGCCAGTTCGTTGACCACCGGCGCCCAGACATAAGCGCCGTCGATGTCGCCGCGCTGCCAGGCGGCGGCGATGGCCGGCGGCTGCAGATTGAGGATCTTCACCTGTTCAGGCTTGATGCCCCAATGTTTGAGCGAGGCCAGCAGGCTGTAATGGGTGGTGGAAATAAACGGCACCGCAATGCGCTTGCCGATCAGATCCTGCGGGCTTTTGATGTCATTTTTCACCACCAGCGCTTCGGAGCTGCCGAGCTGCGAGGCGATGAGGAACACTTCGATGGGGAGTTTTTGGCTGGCGGCCACCGCCAGCGGGCTGGAGCCGATATTGCCGATCTGCACGTCGCCGGAGGCCAGCGCGCGCAGCACGCTGGAACCGCTGTCGAACTTACGCCAGTCGACGGTCGCGCCGGACTGTTTGGCGAAGCTGTTTTCCGCCTGCGCCACCTTGGCCGGCTCCGCCGACGTCTGGTACGCCACGGTCACGTCCACCGCGTAGGCGCTGGCCGCGCTGAGCGACAACGCCAGCAGCGCCGCGTTACGTAAAGAAAAGAGTTTGCCCGCCATGTTGCGCTCCGTTGATAAAAATCTGTTCAGTTGCTGACAGTTTTATCTGAGCGATGACGGGCGATAAAAGAATAAAAAAGTCTTCTTTATTACCTTAGGTAATATTAAAGCGGATCACAGCGCGATCGACCCGCGCAAGAACACGTGAGCGTAGCCGCCCAGCAGCGTGCGGTCCCCTTGCAGTTCGCAGAACAGCTCGCCGCCGCGCGCCGAAATCTGCCGGGCGTGCAACCGATGGCGGCCGAGACGCGCCGTCCAGTAAGGCATCAACGTGCAGTGCGCGGAGCCGGTGACCGGATCCTCACCGCCGTCGAGCGTGAAATAGCGCGAAACGAAGTCCACGGTGTCACCGGGCGCGGTGACGATGACCGCACGCCCGGCCAGCGCGATCAACGCGGGAATGTCCGGCCGCAGCGCGCGCACCTGCGCCTCGTTTTCAAGCACCACCAGCAGCGCTTTCGCCTGCCACACTTCCTGCGGCTGCACGCCCAACAGCGCCGCGAGGCCTGCCGGTTCGGCGACTTTCTGCGGCGGCCGGGCGGGGAAATCAAGTATCAGCCGCTCCCCGTCCTGCGCATCGCGCTTGACGAGCAGCTCGCCGCCGGCCGAACGGAAGCGAATATCTCGCAGCGCCGGGTTAACCGCGCTGAACATCACATGCGCCGCCGCCAGGGTGCCGTGGCCGCAAAGATCGACCTCGCGTTCCGGGGTAAACCAGCGGATGGCGGTCATATCGCCGTCATCCCAGACAAAGCTGGTTTCCGGCAGGCCGATCTCGTTGGCGATCGCCTGCAGCCGCTCCGTCGGCAGCGGCTGCGTCAGCAGGCAGACCCCGGCCGGGTTGCCGCGCAGCCCCTCACCGGTAAAGGCGACCACGTGATAATAGTTTTCCGCCATCGTTCCGCTCCTTAATGCCAAATCAGTAATACACAGGCTGCAGTCAGCAGCCCCATGGAAACGTTGAAGATAACCCAGGCCTTTTTACTGCGCAGCAGGCGGCCAATCAGGGTGCCGAACGCCAGCCAGATAATGCCGGCGACGATGTTTACCGCCACAATGCCCAGCGCGATCGCCGCAATGGAACCGTTGTACTTATCGCCCGCCAGGCTGAAGCTCGCCACCGCCCCCAGCGCCATCAGCCAGGCTTTCGGGTTGAGGAACTGCAGCAGCCAGCCCTGATACAGCCGCACCGGCTGCGGTGGCGCCACGTCGGTTTCCAGCTTTTCATAGGCGGCGGTGGCGACTTTCCACGCCAGCCACAGCAGGTACAGGCTGCCGAGGATTTTCAGGATCAGGTGCAGCGACGGGTAGACCAGGATCAGGCTGCCGACGCCGAACGCCACCAGCAGCAAGATGCTTTGCATGCCGAGCATGATGCCGACCATCAGCCACAGCGATCGCATAAAGCCGAAGTTAGCGCCGGAGGTGGTCAGCAGCAGATTATTGGGGCCAGGCGTGATGGCGGCGACCCACAGGAAGCCCAGCATCGAAAGGAATAAACTCGGTTCCATGGCACGGGTGCTCCTCACCCAAGGCGCTTTTTTGCAGTATCATTGATAATTCTTGGTATTGAAGCTAACAGTGCGCTAGAGATCTCACAATAGCCGCCCACAACATTTTACTCAGCCTATGCCTAACACCTTTCGCCCTCTGACCGGGGCCAGTAACCCGCACCTGCAAACGCTGTTGCCGCGGCTGGTGCGCCGCCGCGTGTTATTGAAACCGCATTGGCAACGGCTGGAATTGCCCGACGGCGATTTCGTCGATCTCGCCTGGAGCGAGGATCCGGCGCAGGCGCGCGACAAACCGCGCGCGGTGCTGTTCCACGGCCTGGAAGGCAGCTTCTACAGCCCCTACGCGCACGGCCTGCTCAACGCCTGGCGCGAGCGCGGCTGGCTGGGCGTGGTGATGCACTTTCGCGGCTGCAGCGGCGTACCCAACCGCAAGCAGCGCATCTACCACTCCGGTGAAACCGAAGACGCGCGTTTCTTCCTGCGCTGGCTGCGCGACCGCTACGGCGAAGTGCCAACCGCGGCGGTAGGCGTTTCGCTCGGCGGCAACATGCTGGCCTGCTATCTGGCGCAGCAAGGCGCCGACAGCCTGCTGCAGGCGGCGGTGGTGGTCTCGGCGCCGCTGATGCTGGAACCCTGCGCCTACCGCATGGAGCAAGGCTTCTCCCGCGTTTATCAGCGCTACCTGCTGGGGCAGCTGAAACAAAACGCCACCCGCAAGCTGTTGCACTATCCGGACACCCTGCCGCTCAAGCTGTCACAGCTGAACGGTTTGCGGCGCATCCGCGAGTTCGACGATGCCATCACTTCGCGCATTCACGGCTTCAGCGACGCCACCGACTATTATCGCCGCTGCAGCGCCCTGCCGCTGTTGCCGTCCATCCAGACGCCGCTGCTGATCATCCATGCGAAGGACGACCCTTTCATGACCCCTGAGGTGATCCCCGACGTCGCCGGCCTGCCGCGCAATATCGAATATCAGCTGACTGAGTTCGGCGGCCACGTCGGCTTCGTCGGCGGCACGCTGAAAAAACCGCACATGTGGCTGGAGCATCGCATTCCGGCCTGGCTTTCCCCTTATCTGGACATTCCGACGTGATTATTCCCTGGCAAGAACTGGCAACCGACACCCTGAACAGCCTGATCGAATCCTTTGTGCTGCGCGAAGGCACCGATTACGGCGAGCACGAACGATCGCTGGAGCAGAAGGTGGAGGACGTGCGCCGCCAGCTGAAAAACGGCGAAGTGGTGCTGGTGTGGTCGGAACTGCACGAGAGCGTCAACATCATGCCGCGCGGCCAGTTCCGCGCCGGGCAGGAAGAAATTTAGTGGCGCCCGGTTCTATGACTGACGGAAAAAATCAGGTAACAATGGGACATTGCAAACCAGCGCGCGCCATTTTTTCCTGACATAGAGAGCGTCAACAAGAGCCACAATAATCCCCTGACGCCGGCGCATTCAACACGGAGTGACAACCACCATGTCTGCCAAACATCCCGTTATCGCGGTGACCGGTTCCAGCGGCGCCGGCACCACCACCACCAGCGTGGCGTTCCGCAAAATCTTCCAGCAGCTCAACATTCGCGCCGCCGAGCTGGAGGGCGACAGCTTCCACCGCTATACCCGGCCGGAAATGGACGCGGCGATCCGCAAGGCGCGCGATCTGGGCAGACACATCAGCTATTTCGGCCCCGAGGCCAACGACTTCGGCCTGCTGCAGCAGAGCTTTATCGAGTACGGCAAAAACGGCACCGGCCGTTCGCGCAAGTACCTGCACACCTACGACGAAGCGGTGCCCTACAATCAGGTGCCGGGCACCTTCACCCCGTGGGAGCCGCTGCCGGCGCCGACCGACGTGCTGTTCTACGAGGGTCTGCACGGCGGCGTGGTCACCGAGCACCATGACGTGGCCAAACACGTCGATCTGCTGGTCGGCGTGGTGCCGATCGTCAACCTGGAGTGGATCCAGAAGCTGATCCGCGATACCGGCGAACGCGGCCACTCCCGCGAAGCGGTGATGGATTCGGTGGTGCGCTCGATGGAAGACTACATCAACTACATTACGCCGCAATTCTCGCGCACCCACATCAACTTCCAGCGCGTGCCGACGGTGGACACCTCCAACCCGTTCGCCGCCAAGGCCATTCCCTCACTGGATGAAAGCTTCGTGGTGATCCACTTCCGCGGCCTGGACCAGATCGACTTCCCCTACTTGCTGGCGATGCTGCAGGGCTCGTTTATCTCGCACATCAATACGTTAGTGGTGCCGGGCGGCAAAATGGGGCTGGCGATGGAGCTGATCATGGCGCCGCTGGTGCAGCGGCTGCTGGAAGGCAAGAAGATCGAATAAGCGCGTTGAGCGCGGCGCCGAGCCGCGCTCCGTCTCGATTACGCCAGCTGGCGGATCTCGAAGCTGTGGGTCACCGTGGCGGCCTTGTTGAGCATCAGCGCCACCGAGCAGTACTTCTCCGCCGACAGGTTCACCGCTCGCTCAACGATTTTGTCGGTCAGATCCTGGCCGGTAACGATGAAGTGCAGGTTGATATGGGTGAACAACCGCGGGGCTTCTTCGCGGCGCTCGGAGGTCAGCTTCACCTCGCAGTCGCGCACGTCGTTGCGCCCTTTTTGCAGGATGGAGACCACGTCGATCGCGCTGCAGCCGCCCACCGACATCAGCACCATCTCCATCGGGCTGGGCGCTTTATCACCGGCGTTGCCGTCCATCAGCACCTGATGGCCGGAGGCCGATTCACCCAAAAACGTTAACCCTTCCACCCATTTAACTCTTGCCTGCATTCTGGTCACTCCGGTTGATTTCTTAAAATCAGAGTACGCTTTCGCATAGAAACAGGCAACGTAACCTGATGCTAATCATGCTGAAGCGAGACAACACGAGACACCCGCCTTACTCTGTGCTACAAACAGAGCCGCAATAAATCTTTCCGGGACACTGTATTTCAGGGAAACGCCCAGAGAAAGGCTCCTTTACCGGTATGTTAACAGAATGTAGCTTGCAGCGCTTACGGCAAGTTAATATGCTAGAGCGACAGCGTATTTTTATGACACGCCTCAAAACTTGCCGGTAGCCCTCGCTCATGACTGCGGCTACAGGCGGGTTTTACAGGGAACTCTGACCCCTGTGACACAAGGCAGCGATAACAACAGAGGATAACAGCGAATGGTTCTCGGCAAACCGCAAACAGACCCTACTCTCGAATGGTTCCTGTCTCATTGCCATATCCACAAATATCCATCGAAGAGTACGCTGATTCACCAAGGTGAAAAGGCCGAAACGCTTTACTACATCGTGAAAGGCTCCGTCGCGGTGCTGATCAAGGATGAAGAAGGTAAAGAGATGATCCTGTCCTACCTCAACCAGGGGGATTTCATCGGCGAGCTCGGATTGTTCGAAGAAGGCCAGGAGCGCAGCGCCTGGGTTCGCGCGAAAACCGCCTGTGAAGTGGCCGAAATTTCCTACAAGAAATTCCGCCAACTGATCCAGGTGAACCCGGACATCCTGATGCGTCTGTCCGCCCAAATGGCGAGCCGCCTGCAGGTCACCTCCGAAAAAGTGGGCAACCTCGCCTTCCTGGACGTGACCGGCCGCATCGCGCAAACCCTGCTGAATCTGGCGAAGCAACCCGACGCCATGACTCACCCGGACGGCATGCAGATCAAGATCACCCGTCAGGAGATCGGCCAGATCGTCGGCTGCTCGCGTGAAACCGTTGGCCGTATTCTGAAAATGCTGGAAGATCAAAACCTGATTTCCGCCCACGGCAAAACCATTGTCGTCTACGGCACCCGTTAATCTTCGAAGAAACGGCGCAATCTGCGCCGTTTTTTTATCTGCTCTCTGCCATGTGGCGCCGCCTGATCTACCACCCGGAAATCAACTACGCACTGCGACAAACGCTGGTGTTGTGCCTGCCGGTGCTGTTCGGCTTGTTGATAGGCCAGCTGCAGCTCGGCCTGATGTTCTCTCTGGTGCCCGCCTGCTGCAATATCGCCGGTCTGGACACGCCGCATAAGCGCTTCTTTAAACGGCTGATCGTCGGCGGCTCGCTGTTCGCCTTCAGCAGCGTGCTGTTGCAACAGGCGCTGCTGTGGCACGTGCCGCTGCCGGCGCTGATGCTGGGCCTGGCGCTGCTGCTCGGCGTCACCGGTGAAATCAGCCCGCTGCACGCCCGGCTGTTGCCGGCGGCGCTGGTGGCCGCCATTTTCGCCCTCAGCACGGCCGGCACGGTACCTCTCTGGCAGGCGCCGCTGCTGTACGCGATCGGCACCGTCTGGTACGGCTTATTCACCTGGTTCTGGTTCAAGCTGTGGAAAGAGCAGCCGATGCGCGAGACGCTGAGCCAGCTCTACCTGGAGCTGGCGGACTATTTCGAAGCCAAATACTCGTTGCTGACCCAGCACACCGATCCGCAAACCGCGCTGCCGCCGCTGCTGGTACGCCAACAAAAGGTGATGGATCTGATCAGCCTTTTGTACCAACAGCTCAATTTCCTGCCGCACGCCAACAACCTCGAACAAAAGCGCCTGCAGCGCGCCTTTCAGGTGGCGATGGATCTGCAGGAGCACATCACCGTCAGCCTGCATTTGCCGGAGGAAGTACAAAAACTGGTGGAGCAGAGCCAGGCCGAAGCGATCATTCGCCGCAATGCACTGGTGATCGCCGGCCGGCTGCGCGTGGTGGCGCACGATATCCTCTACCATCAGCATTCGAAGCGCTTCTCCATGAGCCACGAACTGGCGGCGCTGGAAAAAATGGCGGCGCAGCATCCCGATAACCCGGTCGGCCAGTTTTGTTATTACCACTTCAGCCGCATCGCCCGCCTGCTGCGCACCCAGCATCCGCTGTACCGCCGCGACCTGATGCCCGGCCAGCACCGCCTGCCGTTTTGGCCGGCGCTGGCCAGCTATCTGTCGTTCAAATCCACCGCCCTGCGCAACGCCGCGCGGCTGGGGGTGACGCTGGCGGTCGGCAGCAGCCTGGGTGCGGTCTTCAACCTGCCGAAGCCATACTGGATCCTGCTCACCATCATGCTGGTGAGCCAAAACGGGTATAACGCCACCCGGGTGCGTATTCAGCACCGTGCGCTGGGCACGATTGCCGGACTGTTGCTGGCGGCCGGGCTGTTGCAGCTGCAGCTGCCGGAAGGAGAAACGCTGAGCATCATGCTGGTGATCACGCTGTTGGCCTACCTGGTTTCGCGCAAGAACTACGGGCTGTCGGTGATTGGCTTTACGGTCACGGCGGTTTACACCCTGCAACTGCTGGCGCTGAACGGCTCGCATTTTCTGGTACCGCGCCTGATCGATACGCTGATAGGCTGCGTGCTGGCGTTCGGCGGCACCATTTGGCTGTGGCCGCAGTGGCAAAGCGGGCTGCTGCGCAAGAATGCCCATCAGGCGCTGGAAAACGATCAAGCCGCGCTGCGGCTGATGCTGAAGCAACCGGAACCGGACGCTACCGCATTGGCCTATACCCGCATGCAGGTCAACCAGGCGCACAACGCGCTGTTCACCTCACTCAATCAGGCGATGCAGGAACCGGGGTTCGCGTCGAATTATCTGGCGGACATGCGGCTGTGGGTCACTCACAGCCAGTTCATCGTCGAACACCTGAACGCCATGACCATTCTGGCGCGCGAGCACTACATGCTGACGCCGAAACTGGCGGAAGCCTATCTGCAAACCTGTGAAATCGCGCTGCAAAGCTGCCAGCAGCGGTTGGAATACGACGGCCCGAGCAGCGGCAACAGCGGCATCATGCAGCCACCGGATCTGCATCCGGAGATGCCCGTCACCGAGATGGAACGTCATTTGCGCCGCATCCTGTCGCACCTGAACGTGATGCATACCATTTCGTCGCTGGCCTGGCGCCAGCGCCCACACCACGGCATCTGGCTCAAGCGCAAACTGCGCGATCAATAAGGGCGCGGCATGCCGCGCCCCGTCATGCGCCGCACGGGCTTCAGGCGTTGATCACATCCTGCACCGCCAGCTCGAACAGCGCCATGCCGGCCTCGATATCCTGCAGCTCCACCACCAGCGACGGCGCAAAACGGATCACGTTCGGCCCGGCGTTGAGGATCATCAGCCCACGCGCGGCGGCGGCGGTGAGGAAATCGCGCGCTCTGCCGTGATAATGCGGCGTCAGCTCGGCGCCGATCAGTAACCCCATGCCGCGAATGGCAGTGAAAATACCGTATTTATCGCCGATATCCTGCAAAACCTGCACATACAGCGCGTGGCGCTGTTCGATGCCGCTCAGCACTTCCGGCGTATTGATCACATCCAACGCCGCCTCCGCCACCGCGCAGGCCAGCGGGTTGCCGCCGTAGGTGGTGCCATGAGTGCCCACCTGCATCACCGACGCAATCTCTTCGGTGGTCAGCATGGCGCTGACTGGGAAACCGCCGCCCAACGCCTTGGCGGTGGTGAGAATGTCCGGCGTCACGCCATAATGCATATAGGCGAACAGCTTGCCGCTGCGCCCCATGCCGCTTTGCACTTCGTCGAACACCAGCAGCGCCTGATGTTGGTCGCACAGCTCGCGCACGCCTTTGAGGAAGCCGGCGTCGACCGGCGTAATGCCGCCCTCGCCCTGAATCGGCTCCATTACCACCGCGCAGGTATGGTCGTCCATCACCGCTTTCACCGCCGCCAGATCGTTGAACGGCACGTGTACGATGTCGGCCGGCTTCGGCCCGAACCCGTCGGAGTATTTGGCCTGCCCGCCCACCGACACGGTGAACAGCGTGCGGCCGTGGAACGCGTTATAGAAGGCGATGATTTTGGTTTTGTACGGGCTGTGGCGGGTGATGGCGTAATGACGCGCCAGTTTAAACGCCGCTTCGTTGGCCTCTGCGCCGGAGTTGGCGAAGAACACCCGGTCGGCAAAGGTGGCGTCGATCAGTTTGCTCGCCAGGCGCAGCGCCGGTTCATTAGTGAAGACATTGCTGGTATGCCACAGAGTCTCGCCCTGACGCTTGAGCGCCTCGACCAGCGCCGGATGGCAGTGCCCCAGCGCCGTCACCGCGATGCCGCCGGAAAAATCGATGTACTCTTTTCCCTGCTGATCCCAGACTCGGCTGCCTTGGCCGCGCACCGGCACAAACTGGGCCGGTGCATAAACAGGCAGGATCACCTGGTCAAAGGTGCTGCGGCTCACTGCGGATTTTTCAGTCATTTTCGGCTCCACCCTGAAGGTTTTTCAGCGCTATCGTAATATTAGATTGAAAACATAATCACGAAATATGCATAAAAAACCAATCAAGCGCAAACGCAAAACGCCTGACGAGCGAAAAAAACGCATCGGGATTAACGGTTGAGGAAGTTATCCAGCAGCTGATGGCCCTGCTCGCTGAGCACGCTTTCCGGATGGAACTGCACGCCTTCCAACGCCAGCGTGCGGTGGCGGATGCCCATGATCTCGTCGCGCACGCCGTCGCGTTCGCTCCAGGCGGTCACTTCAAAACAGTCCGGCAGCGTATCGGCTTTCAGCACCAGCGAGTGATAGCGGGTCACGGTCAGCGGATCGTTCAGGCCGCGAAACACGCCGACGCCCAGATGGCGAATGGCCGAAGTTTTGCCGTGCATCACCGCGCGGGCGCGCACCACCTCGGCGCCGAACGCCTGCCCCAGCGCCTGGTGCCCCAGGCACACGCCGAGGATCGGTAGTTTGCCGGCGAAATGACGAATAGCGGCCAGCGAGATGCCCGCTTCGTTCGGGGTGCAGGGGCCAGGGGAAATCACCAGATGCTGCGGCGCCAGCCGCTCGATATCGGCCAGCTGCAGCTCATCGTTGCGCTTCACCATCACCTCGGCGCCCAATTCGCAGAAGTACTGGTAAAGGTTATAGGTAAAGGAGTCGTAGTTATCGATCAGCAGCAGCATGTTAGGTCCGGCAGAGAAAAATGCCGCCACAGTGTACTGATTTAACCCGCCGCTGCCGACGATAATTTCCGCTTACTTTTTACGGCCGCCGGTGATCGAGCCCAGCACGCCGCGCAGGATCTGGCGGCCGAGATCGCGCGCCATGCTCTTGGCGGCGGTCTGGACGATGCCGTCGCGTTTGCCGCCGCGCGGGCCGGTGGAACCGAACAGCAGTTCGTTCAAACCGTCCATCAGGCCGCCGCCCGTCTGTTGCTGCGCTTGCGCCTGCGGTTGCTGCCCCTGCTGCGCAGTGCCGACGGTGGCGAAACCGCCCGACGACAGCTTCTCGTAGGCGGACTCGCGGTCGATCATGTCTTCATAGCGGCCATACAGCGGCGACTTGTTGATCGCGCTGTTCAGCCCTTCCGCGCCGAGCATGCCCATCTTGGATTCCGGCGCGATCACCATCGCCCGCTCCACCACGTTCGGCCGGCCCTTCTCGTCGAGGAACGACACCAACGCTTCGCCCACGCCCAGCTCGGTGATCGCCGTTTCGGCATCGAAGGCCGGGTTGGCGCGCAGGGTTTGCGCCGCCGTCTTCACCGCCTTCTGATCGCGCGGGGTAAAGGCGCGCAGCGCATGTTGCACGCGGTTGCCCAACTGGCCCAGCACGCTGTCCGGGATATCCAGCGGGTTCTGGGTGACGAAGTAAATGCCGACGCCTTTCGAGCGGATCAGGCGCACCACCTGTTCAATCTTGGTCACCAGCGCCGCCGGCGCATCGTTGAACAGCAGGTGCGCCTCATCGAAGAAGAACACCAGCTTCGGCTGTTCAGGGTCGCCCACTTCCGGCAGGTGCTCAAACAGCTCGGCCAGCAGCCACAGCAGGAACACCGAATACAGCTTCGGCTGATTGATCAGCTTGTCCGCCGCCAGCAGATTAATCACGCCGTGGCCGTTGGCGTCGGTTTTCATCAGATCGTTGATGTCCAGCATCGGCTCGCCGAAGAACTGGTTGGCCCCCTGCTCTTCCAGCGTCAACAATCCGCGCTGAATGGCGCCGATAGAGGCGGCAGAGATATTGCCGTACTGGGTTTGGAATTGTTTGGCGTTGTCGCCGACGAACTGCACCATGGCGCGCAGATCCTTCATGTCCAGCAACAGCAGCGCATTGTCATCGGCGATTTTGAACACCAGCTGCAGCACGCCGCTTTGCACCTCGTTCAGATCCAATAGTCGCCCCAACAGCAGCGGCCCGAGATCGGAAATCGTGGCGCGGATCGGGTGGCCCTTTTCGCCGTAAATATCCCACGGGATAATGGTGCAGGCCTGCGGCTGCCAGTCGGTGACGCCAATCGCCGCCAGACGCGCCTGCAGTTTCTCGGAAGGCGCGCCCTCAGCGCCAATGCCGGACAGATCGCCCTTCACGTCCGACAGGAACACCGGCACGCCGATGCGCGAGAACTGCTCGGCCATTTTCTGCAGCGTCACCGTCTTGCCGGTGCCGGTTGCCCCGGTGATCAGCCCGTGGCGGTTGGCCAACGCAGGCAAAATCACCAGCTCCTGCTCCGGTTTTCCGTCTTTCATCGCTTTGGCGATAATCCGTGGTTCACTCATTTTCGGTTCCTTTGACGCTGACGCGGCGCAAAACGCGCCTGTTGATGCAATAAAGCTATAAGCGCCGCGTAACCCCGTCAAGGACAAACAAAAAGGGCGCCGTCGGGACGCCCATGATGCCTGTCTTTTCAGAATCCCCCTAAGATCTGCGTCACCCCCGCAGCCCCAGTTGCTCCTTCAGCGCCTTCAAATAGCGCCGGCTGACCGGCACTGGATCGCCGGCCGACATGATCATCTCCGCCGCGCCGCCCTCTTCGAAGCGGATCTCGCGCACCAGCTCCAGGTTGACCAGATACTGCCGATGGCAGCGCACCAGCGGCGTACGGCTTTCCAGCGTGCGCAGCGTCAATTCGGTGAAACACTCCATGCCGTCGCTGCGCACCACGAATACCCCGCTCAGCTTGGAACGGATCGCCAGCACTTCATCGAACCGCAGCAGATAGATGCGGCTGTGGCCGGTGCAGGGAATGTATTTCAGGTAACCGGCGCTCTCATCCAGCGCCGTCACATCCTGCGGCGCACTGCGCTGCCGCAGGCGTTGCAGCGTCTTGCTCAACCGCATCGGCTCCGCCGGCTTCAGCAGATAGTCGAAGGCGTGCTCCTCGAATGCCTGTACCGCGTATTCGTCGTAGGCGGTCAGAAACACGATGTGCGGCATCCGGTTGGGATCCAGCATGCCGACCATTTCCAGCCCGCTGATGCGTGGCATCTGGATATCGAGAAACACCACGTCCGGCTGCAGCCGGTGGATCTGGCTGATGGCTTCGATGGCGTTGGCGCACTCGCCGATAATCGAGATCCCCGCTTCAGCTTCCAGCAGGTGGCGCAGGTTGTCGCGCGCGGAAGGTTCATCGTCAACAATCAGTGCATTTAACATCAGGCGGCCCTCTCCATAGGGACATTAAGCGTAATGCGGGTGTAGGCATCCGGCCGGCAATCCACCTGCACGCCATAGCCTTCGCCGTAGCGCACGCGAATGCGTTTATCCACCAGGTTCATGCCCAGGCCGCTGCCGTCCGGTTTCGGCTGGAACAGCCCGGCGTTGTCCGTCACCTGCAACAGCAGATGCTCGCCTTCGCAGCAGGCGCCGATTTCGATGCGGCCCACGCCCAACAGATGCGAGGTGCCATGCTTGATGGCATTCTCGACGATCGGCTGCAGCGAAAACGCCGGCAGCCGCGCCGCCAACAGCGCCTCCGGCAACGATACCGCGATCTCCAGCCGATCGGCGAAGCGCGCTTTCTCTATCTGCAGGTAGGCGTTCACATGTTCAATTTCGTCCGCCAGGCTGACTTCGTCATCCGAGCGTTTGAGGTTTTTACGAAAGAAGGTCGAGAGGGACTGCACCAGATCGCAGGCGCGCTCGCCATCGCGGCGGATCACCGCTACCAGGGTATTCAAGGCATTGAACAGGAAATGCGGATTGACCTGCGCATGCAGCAGCTTGATCTCCGACTGCGCCAGCAGTTGCTTGTGGCGCTCGTACTGTCCGGCCATGATCTGCGCCGACAGCAGGCTGGCGATGCCTTCGCCCAGCGTACGGTTGATGGTGCTGAACAGCTGGCTTTTCGGTTCATACAGCTTGATGGTGCCGATGACCCGCTGGTTTTCGCCGCGCAGCGGGATCACCAGCGTCGATCCCAGCTTGCAGGCCGGATTGATCGAGCAGCAGTAAGAGAGCTGATTGCCGTCGGCGTACACCACCTCGTTGTTGTCGATGGCGCGATGCGAATGCACCGAGGCGATCGGCGTGCCCGGCAGGTGGTGATCGTCGCCGATGCCGATAAACGCCAGCAGCTTGTCGCGATCGGTGATCGCCACCGCGCCGATGCCCAGCTCCTGATAAATCACCCGAGCAACCTTCATGCTGTTTTCCTGATCGAAGCCCTGCCGCAGGATGCCCTCGGTGCGCTCGGCGATCTTCAGCGCCTTGGAAGAGAAAGCGCTGGTGTATTTCTCGAACATCGCGCGCCGATCCAGCAGGATTTGCATAAACATCGCCGCGCCGACGGTATTGGCGATCATCATCGGCAGCGCGATGTGTTCCACCAGCTGCAACGCCTCGTTATAAGGGCGCGCCACCGCCAGAATGATCGCCATCTGCAGCACTTCCGCCACCAGCGCCACGCCGCCGACGAACAGCGGATTGAACAGCAGCTCGATGCGCCCCCGGCGCATGGCGATGCTGTGCACGATGCCGCCGACCAGCCCCTCGGACACCGTGGAGATCGCACAGGCAACGTCGGTCATGCCGCCGAGCGTATACCGGTGCAAGCCGCCGGTCAGCCCGACTAGAAAGCCCACGGACGGCCCGCCCAGCAGCCCGCCCAGGACCGCGCCTATCGCGCGGGTGTTAGCGATCGAATCCTGAATATGCAGCCCGAAGTAGGTGCCCATGATGCAAAACACCGAGAAGATCACGTAGCACAGCAGCTTGTGCGGCAAGCGAATGGTCACCTGCATCAGCGGAATGAACAGCGGGGTTTTGCTCAGCAGATAGGCGATAACGAGATAGACGCACATCTGCTGCAACAGCAACAGCACCTGGTTAAATTCATACATGGCAGTAACTCATCCAGAGACAACAAAGGGCGAACGCCGGATTTCCGGTCTGGTTATTGTCTGCCAATTAGAGCATGGGGCGCGGGAGAAAACAGTGATGAAGGCAAGGCTTCGGGAGGAAGGACGGCCGACCCCGACGGGATCGGCCAAAAAATTTACGGCAGCACCTTGGCCGACAGAATCACCACCGGTTTGGTCGGCACATTCTGGTAAGGGCCGACGTTGCCGGTCGGCACCTGAGCGATCTTGTCCACCACGTCCATGCCTTTCACCACTTTGCCGAACACCGCGTAGCCGAAGTCGCGCTGGCCGTGATCCAGGAAGGCGTTATCCGCCACGTTCAGGAAGAACTGGCTGGTGGCGCTGTCCTTGTCGGCGGTGCGCGCCATCGAGATGGTGCCGCGCAGGTTGCGCAGGCCGTTGTCGGCTTCGTTCTTGATTGGCGCCTTGGTGGATTTTTGCTGCATGTCAGCGGTGAAACCGCCGCCCTGGATCATGAAGCCCGGGATCACGCGGTGGAAAATGGTGTTGTTGTAATACCCGCTGTTCACGTAATCGACGAAGTTCTGGGTGGAAACCGGTGCCTTCTGGCTGTCGAGCGCCAATTCGATATTCCCCGCCGAGGTCGTCAGCATGACGTGGGTCTCACCGGCGGCGAGTGCGGCTGGTGCCACTGCGGACAGGGAACACAGCGCGACGAAGGTCACTAAAGTACGTTTGAACATTAACGGGTCCTTTCTCTGAGAGACAAACAACGGAAAAGCGCTTTGATTCTAAAGAGCTGTATCGGCAAGTGCCAGCCATTTACCTATATTTACCCAATTACGGGACATATCCTAGGCGGCCCTGAATTTTGCTGCGGAAAGTATGGGCGCAGAAGGCTTTTTTGCCAACCGCATCACGCATTTTTTGCCCCGTGCCGCCCCGGGGCGGTTTTTGCGATCTGCCTCCCAGTTTGCACACGCATTGTCGTTACTCTATATAAATGAGAGCGCTCTCATTATAAAAAGAACGGATACTGAAGCATCCCACGGCGGCGTCGCCGCGCAACCCCTGGAGAAATGACGTGAGTGAATTGATGACTGAAGTCAGCCCCGAGTTTGAAAGCACCATCATGGAACTGCTGGTGTTCTCCGGCAGCGCGCGCAGCAATGCGTTGATGGCGTTGCGGCAAGCGCGCGCCGGCGACTTCGCCGCCGCGGCCAAACACATGGCCGAATCCAAAGAATGGGTGAAGAAAGCACACCTGATCCAGACCGAGCTGATCGGCCTGGACGAAGGCTGCGGCAAGCTGGCGATCAACCTGATCACGGTACATGCGCAGGATCATCTGATGAACGCCATGGTGATCCAGGATCTGGCCGACGACATGATCGAGCTCTATCGCCGTCAGTCGCAAACGGAGGGCCGCCAATGAGCACGCTCAAAATCGCGGTGATCGGCGGCGGCAGCAGCTACACTCCCGAACTGGTCGATGGGCTGATCCAGCGCATCGAGGAGCTGCCGGTCACCGAACTGGCGCTGGTGGACGTCGAGCCGGGCCGGCAAAAAGTGGAAACCATCGCCGCTCTGACCCGCCGCATGCTGGCGCGCCACCGGCTGGAGCAGGTGAAGGTCAGCGTGCACTTCGCGCTGGACGACGCCATTCGCGGCGCCGCTTTCGTGCTGACCCAGTTCCGCGTCGGGCAACTGCCGGCGCGCGCCGCCGATGAACGGCTGGGCCTCAAATACCAGCTGCTCGGCCAGGAGACGACCGGCGTCGGCGGCTTCGCCAAGGCGCTGCGCACCATTCCGGTGATGCTGGATATCGCCCGTCGGGTGGAAAAGCTGGCGCCGGACGCCTGGATCATCAACTTCACCAACCCGGCCGGCATCGTCACCGAGGCGGTGTCTCGCTTTACCAAAGCGAAGATCATCGGCCTGTGCAACGTGCCGATCAGCATGCATCACATGATCGCCAACATGCTGCAGGCGCCTTACGCCGACGTGCAGCTGCGGTTCGCCGGCTTGAATCACATGGTCTGGGTGCATCAGGTCACGCAGCAGGGGCGCGACGTCACCGCCAAAGTGATCGACATGCTGTGCGACGGCGCGGCGCTGACCATGAACAACATCAAGGAAGAGCCCTGGCAGCCGGACTTCCTGCGCGCGCTCGGCGCGATCCCCTGCCCGTACCACCGCTATTTTTACCAGACCCGTGAGATGCTGGCGGAAGAGATGGCCGCCGCCGGCGAGCGCGGCACCCGCGCCGAGCAGGTGATGCAGGTGGAGAAAGAGCTGTTCGAGCTGTATGCCGATCCGCAATTGAACACGAAACCGGAACAGCTCAGCTTCCGCGGCGGTTCTTTCTATTCCGAGGTTGCGCTGGAGCTGATTCGTGCTATCCATAATAATCTCGGCACGCAATTAGTGGTCAACACCGCAAACCGCGGCGCGATCCATGGCCTGCCGGACGATGCTGTGATAGAAATCAACTGTATCGTCGATGCCCAAGGCGCGCATCCGCTGACGTTCGGCCCGCTGTCGGAGCCGATGCAGGCGCTGACGCAGCAGGTGAAAGCCTACGAACGCCTGGCCATCGAGGCCGCGGTGCACGGCGATCGCCGCAGCGGCTTGCTGGCGCTGATCGCCAACCCGCTGGTGGGCAACGCCAACCTGGCGCAGCCGTTGCTGGACGAGGTGTTGACGATAAACGCGCCGTATTTGCCGCAGTTCAGGTAAGCGCCTGCGCGGTATGACAGGGGTTCGGCGCGCCGAACCCATTTTTTTAGCCGTAATCAGGAGTTGGACGATGGTGACACTGGAAGATGTCGCGGCGCTGGCGGGCGTTTCGCGCGCCACCGTATCGCGGGTAGTGAACGGCGACAGCAACGTCAAGGCGCCGACCCGCGAGAAGGTTGAACGCGCCGTCGCCCAGCTCGGTTACACCCCCAACCCGGCAGCCCGCGCGCTCGCCTCCAGCCACAGCAATACCCTCGGGCTGGTGACCACGTCGTATCGCGGCGGCTTCTTCGGCGCGCTGATGGACTTCGTGCAGACCGAGGCCGAATCCCACGGCAAGCAGCTGCTGGTGACCCAGGGCCGCAACAGCGCCGAAAACGAATGGCAGGCGGTGCAACGGCTGTTCAGCCTGCGCTGCGACGGCGTGATCCTGCACGTGCGTTTTCTCAGCGACGATCGGCTGCGCCAGCTGGCGGCGGAACAACGTGATTTCGTGTTGCTCGATCGTCTGGTGCCGGGGCTGGAAGACCGCTGCGTCACCTTCGATCACCCGCTCGCCAGCCGCATGGCGACGCAGCAGTTGCTCGACGCCGGGCACCGGCGCATCGCCTGCATCAGCGGCCCGCGCGAGCGCCCGTCGAGCCGCCTGCGGCTGCAGGGGTTTGAAGAGGCGATGCAGGCGGCGAATATCGAGCCGGTGGCCTGTCTGGAGGGCGTCTACGATCTGGAAAGCGGTTACCGCTGCGCCGATCACCTGCTGCAGCAAACCGCACGGCCCAGCGCCATCTACTGCTGCAACGAAGAGATGGCGATCGGCGCGCTGCTGGCGATCAACGAGCACCGCCTGCGGGTACCGCAGGATATCTCCTTGATCTGTTACGACAGCGGCGAACGCGCACCTTTCGTGCGCCCGGCGTTGAGCAGCGTACATTTTCCCATCAGCGAAATGGCCCAATACGCGGCGCGCAGGCTGATCGACCCCGCCACCCCGGCGCACCGGTTTGAGCCGACGATCATCAGCCGTGATTCCATTGTGACGGCACGCAAATAGATCACAATAATGCGTATCATCCCTTCATGGGTTGCATCAAAAAATCGACAGCCATCACAAAAAATCCCGTTGTCTGTGCTAGGATCCGCCCCCTGGTGGCCTGATCGGGACTTTTTTCTGCGTTTGCCAGGAAAAGCCAGCGGCCTTATGCCAGCGTTAAAACCTCTAACAGACATATTCAGGCCTATACAATGAATGACAGTAACCGCATACGGCTTACCTGGATCAGCTTCTTTTCGTACGCGCTGACCGGTGCTTTAGTGATCGTCACAGGGATGGTGATGGGAAACATTGCAGAGTACTTTAATCTGCCGGTTTCCAGCATGAGTAACACCTTTACTTTCCTCAACGCCGGTATTTTGATTTCGATCTTCCTTAATGCCTGGCTGATGGAAATCATCCCGCTGAAGCGTCAGTTGATCTTCGGCTTTGTCCTGATGGTGCTGGCGGTCGCAGGGCTAATGCTCGGCAAGAGCCTGACCATGTTCTCGCTGTGCATGTTTATCCTCGGCGTGGTGAGCGGCATCACCATGTCGATCGGCACCTTCCTGATCACCCACATGTATGCCGGCCGCCAGCGCGGTTCGCGCCTGTTGTTCACCGATTCCTTCTTCAGCATGGCCGGGATGATCTTCCCGATCGTCGCCGCGATGCTGCTGGCCCGCCATATCGGCTGGTACTGGGTTTACGCCTGCATCGGCCTGCTGTACGTGGCGATCTTCGTGCTGACCCTGTGCTCCGAATTCCCGGTGCTGGGCAAGAAAGGCGCCGATGCCGGTCAACCGGTCGAGAAAGAAAAATGGGGCATCGGCGTGCTGTTCCTGTCGATCGCTGCGCTGTGCTACATCCTCGGCCAGCTGGGCTTCATTCAGTGGGTGCCTGAGTACGCGACCAAGTCGTTCAACATGGACATCGGCCAGGCCGGTAAGCTGGTGAGCGACTTCTGGACCTCTTACATGGTCGGCATGTGGGTGTTCAGCTTCATCCTGCGCTTCTTCGATCTGCAGCGCATCGTCACCGTACTGGCCGCGCTGGCTACCGGCGCGATGTACCTGTTCGTGAGCACCGACAATCCGGAACACCTGGGCTACTACATCATGGCCCTGGGCTTCGTTTCCAGCGCCATCTACACCACGCTGATCACCCTCGGCTCGCTGCAGACCAAGGTCTCCTCGCCGAAGCTGGTCAACTTTATCCTGACCTGCGGCACCATCGGCACCATGCTGACCTTCGTGGTCACCGGCCCGATCGTGGCGAAAGGCGGCGCGCACGCGGCGCTGACTACCGCCAACGGCCTGTACCTGGCGGTGTTCGTGATGTGTCTGCTGCTGGGCTTCGTGACCAAGCACCGCAGCCACGGTCACGTGACGCACTAACGTCTTCGCATCAAATACATCAAGGGCGCCCGCAAGGCGCCCTTTTTTATGTACATTTTTCACACTTAATTATACATTGTTTATACATGAACGATGGAGAGGGATTGCTCATGAAAGTCTTTATCAAAAAATGGGGCAACAGCGCGGGAATGCTGGTGCCCTCAGCGCTAATGAACGAGCTGGAACTACAGGTAGGTCAGGAAATGGACATGCAGGTCATCGATGGAGCGTTGGTCATTAAACCGGTTAAGAAACGCTATTCACTGCAGCAATTGCTCGATGGCTGCGACGGTGAAGCGCCGGCCGCCGCAGACGACAACTGGGAACACATGCCGCCGGCGGGGAAAGAAGTATGGTGAAGCGCCCCGTTTTTCAGCGCGGAGATCTTATCCGGGTCAGCCTGAATCCCGTGGTTGGCCGTGAGCAGCAAGGCGACTTTCGTCCGGCACTGGTGCTCTCTCCCCGCGAGTTTAATGCGTTGGGCATGGTGCTGGTCGCCCCTATTTCGCAAGGGGCTAATTTTGCCCGTACAGCGGGTTTCACCGTCAGCCTGAGCGGGAGCGGCACCGCAACGCAGGGCGTCATCTTGATCAACCAGGTTCGCATGATGGATCTGGCCGGGCGCAGCGCGCAATTCATTGAACGTGCCCCTGGCGAAGTCATCGCCGACGCGCTGGCGCGGCTTCAGGCAATCATCGACTAACGCCGAAAATCCACCGTCTCATCCTGCTGCAAATGCAGCGTGGTTTCCGCCGGCCGCGTTTCGGCGATCACCGCGCCCTGGCGAATCGAATAACGCACCGGCGTCTGGCGGCGCACCGCGTCGAAACCACTTTCCGCCGGCAGGATCACCAGGTTGGCGCTGTTGCCGGCCGCCAGGCCGTAGTCGCTCAGGTTAAGGGTGCGCGCGCTGTGGTGGGTGATCAGCTTCAGTCCGTCGTCGATTTGGCCATAGCCCATCAGCTGGCACACGTGCAGCCCCATGTGCAGCACCTGCAGCATGTTGGCGGTACCGAGCGGATACCAGGGATCGAACACGTCGTCGTGGCCGAAGCAGACGTTGATCTCCGCCTCCAACATCTCCTTCACTCGGGTCACGCCGCGCCGTTTCGGGTAACTGTCGAAACGGCCCTGCAGGTGAATGTTCACCAGCGGATTGGCGACGAAGTTGATGCCGGACATTTTCAGCAGGCGGAACAGCCGCGAGGCGTAAGCACCGTTGTAAGAGTGCATCGCCGTGGTGTGGCTGGCGGTGACTTTCGCTCCCATCTCCAGCTTCAGCGCCAGCGCCGCCACGGTTTCGACGAAACGCGATTGTTCGTCGTCTATCTCGTCGCAGTGCACGTCCACCAGCCGATCGTATTTTTGCGCCAGCGCGAACGCCTTATGCAGCGACTCCACGCCGTATTCGCGGGTGAATTCGAAGTGCGGAATGGCGCCCACCACGTCGGCCCCCAGCCGCAGCGCCTCTTCAAGCAGCGCTTCGCCGTTGGGATAGGAAAGGATCCCCTCCTGCGGAAAGGCGACGATCTGCAGCGTCACCCAGGGCGCCACCTCCTGCTTCACCTCCAGCATGGCGCGCAGCGCGGTCAGCGTAGGATCGGAAACGTCGACGTGAGTGCGCACATACTGCACGCCGTTGGCGATCTGCCACTTGAGCGTTTGCCAGGCGCGCTGTTTGACGTCTTCATGGGTCAACAGCGCTTTGCGTTCGGCCCAGCGCTCAATGCCCTCGAACAGTGTGCCGGACTGGTTCCAGGCCGGCTGACCGGCGGTTTGCGTGGTATCCAGGTGGATATGCGGTTCGACGAACGCCGGCAGCGCCAGCCCGCCCTGCGCATCCAACACGTCGCTGCGCCACTCCTGTCCTTCCGGCTGCGGCACCAGATGCGCGATGCGCCCCTGCTCGATCGCCAGTTGCCACAATCCTTCATGCCCGCTTAAACGCAGGTTGTCGATAAACTTCAATGGACGTTTCGCCACCCTTCACCTCTGCCGTTGCGCTGGTTTTCTTCATCATACTGGCAGCGGATCGCACTGACAAAGTCGCCGTGTCGTTCCTACCCCCTGCGTTTACTCCCTGCGGGGTAATTTACATGCAAACTGACTCGCTTCAGCTAAAGATGAATAAAATCCGCAACTTATCAAAAAACGTGAAAAATCATTCATATACCACATTGGAGGTATATGGAAGTGTGATTGATTTGCATCAATAAATTGCTCATCGGGAGGGATAAGGTAACCCTAGGAAACCAGAATTTTGAGGCAATAATGAGCAGAGTCAAACTTGCCGTCGTCGGCAATGGCATGGTCGGCCACCGGTTCATCGAAGATCTGTTGGATAAAGCAGACAAAGACCAATTCGAGATCACCGTATTTTGCGAAGAGCCGCGCATCGCTTACGATCGCGTGCACCTCTCTTCCTACTTCTCTCACCACACCGCCGAAGAGCTGTCGCTGGTGCGCGAAGGCTTTTACGAAAAACACGGCGTGAAGGTGCTGATCGGCGAACGCGCTATCACCATCAATCGCGACGAGAAGGTCATCCACTCCAACACCGGCCGCACCGTCTATTACGACAAGCTGATCATGGCCACCGGCTCCTATCCGTGGATCCCGCCGATTAAAGGCTCGGATAGCCAGGACTGCTTCGTTTACCGCACCATCGAAGACCTGAACGCCATCGAAGCCTGTGCGCGCCGCAGCAAACGCGGCGCGGTAGTCGGTGGCGGGCTGTTGGGGCTGGAAGCCGCCGGCGCGCTGAAAAGCCTGGGGGTGGAAACGCATGTGATCGAGTTCGCTCCGGTGCTGATGGCCGAACAGCTCGACCCGATGGGCGGTGACCAGCTGCGCCGCAAGATCGAGCGCATGGGCGTCAAGGTGCACACCGGCAAAAATACCCAGGAGATCGTCAACGGCGGCGGCACGGCGCGCAAAACCCTGCATTTCGCCGACGGCAGCCTGCTGGAAGTGGATTTCATCGTGTTCTCCACCGGCATCCGCGCCCAGGACAAGCTGGCGCGCCAGTGCGGGCTGGAGATCGGCCGCCGCGGCGGCATCGCCATCAACGACAGCTGCCAGACGTCGGATCCGGACGTGTACGCCATCGGTGAGTGCGCCGCCTGGCGCGATCGCACCTTCGGCCTGGTGGCGCCGGGATACAAAATGGCGCAGGTGGCCGCCGATCGCCTGCTGGGCCGCGAAAACGGCTTCCAGGGCGCCGACATGAGCGCCAAACTGAAACTGCTGGGCGTGGACGTCGGCGGCATCGGCGATGCCCACGGCCGCACCGAGGGCGCCCGCAGCTACGTTTATCTGGATGAAAGCAAAGAAGTCTACAAACGCATCGTGGTCAGCGCCGACAACAAAACCCTGCTCGGCGCGGTGCTGGTGGGCGACACCAGCGACTACGGCAACCTGCTGCAGCTGGCGCTGAACGGCATCGCGTTGCCGGAGAACCCGGACGGCCTGATCCTGCCGGCTCATGCGGGCAGCAAACCGGCCATCGGCGTGGATTCGCTGCCGGAAAGCGCGCAGATCTGCTCCTGCTTCGACGTCAGCAAAGGCGACATCATCCAGGCGGTCAACAAAGGCTGCCACACCGTGGCGGCGCTGAAGGCCGAAACCAAGGCCGGCACCGGTTGCGGCGGCTGCATCCCGCTGCTTACCCAGGTGTTGAACGCCGAGCTGAGCAAGCAAGGCATCGAGGTCAACCATCACCTGTGCGAACACTTCGCCTATTCGCGCCAGGAGCTGTTCCACCTGATCCGCGTCGAAGGCATCAAGTCGTTCGAGGCGCTGCTGGCCAAATACGGCAAAGGCTACGGCTGCGAAGTCTGTAAGCCGACCGTCGGCTCGCTGCTGGCCTCGTGCTGGAACGAGTACATCCTCAAGCCGCAGCATACGCCGCTGCAGGATACCAACGACAACTTCCTCGGCAATATCCAGAAAGATGGCACCTACTCGGTGATCCCGCGCTCCGCCGGCGGCGAAATCACCCCGGACGGCCTGCTGGCCATCGGCCAAATCGCCAAGGAGTACAACCTCTACACCAAAATGACCGGTTCGCAACGCATCGGCATGTTCGGCGCGCAAAAAGACGACCTGCCGGCCATCTGGCGCAAGCTGCTCGCCGCCGGCTTTGAAACCGGCCATGCTTACGCCAAGGCGCTGCGCATGGCGAAAACCTGCGTCGGCAGCACCTGGTGCCGGTATGGCGTCGGCGACAGCGTCGGTTTCGGCGTCACGCTGGAACATCGCTACAAAGGCATCCGTACCCCGCACAAAATGAAGTTCGGCGTCTCGGGCTGCACCCGTGAATGCGCCGAGGCGCAGGGCAAGGACGTCGGCATCATCGCCACCGAAAACGGCTGGAACCTGTACGTCTGCGGCAACGGCGGCATGAAACCGCGCCACGCCGACCTGCTGGCCGCCGACCTCGATCGCGAAACCCTGGTGCGTTACCTCGACCGCTTCATGATGTTCTATATCCGCACCGCCGATAAGCTGCAGCGCACCTCGGTGTGGCTGGAAAGCCTGGAAGGCGGCATCGATTACCTGCGCAAGGTGATCGTCGACGACAAGCTCGGCATCAACGCGCAGTTGGAAGCCGAGATCGCCCGCCTGCGCGACGCGGTGGTCTGCGAGTGGAAAGAGACCGTCGAGCACCCGGAAACGCAGCTGCGCTTCGCCCACTTCATCAACAGCCCGCTGCGCGATCCGAACGTGCAGGTGGTGGCCGAACGCGACCAGCACCGCCCGGCCCGCCCTGACGAGCGCATTCCCGTCACCCTGATCGATACCGAGGAGAGCCACGCATGAGCCAGTGGATTACCGTTTGTCCCGTCGCCGACATTCTGCCCGGCACCGGCGTGTGCGCCCTGATCGGCGATCGGCAGGTGGCGGTGTTCCGCCCCTATGCCGACGAACAGGTGTTCGCCATCAGCAATATCGACCCGTTCGCCCAGGCCAGCGTGCTGTCGCGTGGCCTCATCGCCGAACATCAGGGCGAACTGTGGGTCGCCAGCCCGCTGAAGAAACAGCGTTTCCGCCTGTACGACGGCCACTGTCTGGAAGATGACAACCGTTCCGTTGCCAGCTTCACCAGCCGGGTGGTCGACGGCATCGTGCAAGTCGCGGCATAACCTTTCGGGAGGCAACATGTTTACCGATACGATCAACAAATGCGCCGTCAACGCGGCGCGCATCGTCCGCCTGGCGAAGGAGAGCCCGATCGGCTTCTGGATTAGCTCGGCGATGGCGGGCGCCTACGTCGGCCTCGGCATCATCCTGATCTTCACCCTCGGCAACCTGGTCGACCCAAGCGTGCGGCCGCTGGTGATGGGCGCCACCTTCGGCATCGCGCTGACGCTGGTGATCATCGCCGGTTCCGAGCTGTTCACCGGCCATACGATGTTCCTGACGCTCGGCGTCAAGGCCGGCACCATCCGCCAAAGCCAGATGTGGGCGGTGCTGCCGCAAACCTGGCTCGGCAACCTGCTCGGCTCGGTGCTGGTGGCGCTGATGTATTACTACGGCGGCGGCAGCCTGCTGCCGGTGGATACCAGTCTGGTGCACAGCGCCGCGCTGGCGAAAACCACCGCGCCGGCCGAGGTGCTGTTCTTCAAGGGCGTATTGTGCAACTGGCTGGTTTGTCTGGCGATTTGGATGGCGATCCGCGTTGAAGGCGCCGCCAAGTTCATCGCCATTTGGTGGTGCCTGCTGGCCTTTATCGCCTCGGGTTACGAACACTCCGTCGCCAACATGACGCTGTTCGCCCTTTCCTGGTTCGGCAACCACAGCGAGGCCTACACCCTCGCCGGCATTGGCCACAACCTGCTGTGGGTGACGCTGGGCAACATCCTGTCCGGCTCGGTGCTGATGGGCCTGGGGTATTGGTACGCCACGCCGCGCGCCGAACGCCCGCTGGCGGCGAAAGCCGCCGCACGTCAGACCGCCTGAGTTTTCGGGGGCGCATTTCGCCCCCCACCCTGATGACCCCGAGGAGTGCCGATGGACTACCTGCCGATTTTCTGCCAACTGCAACATAAAGCCTGTCTGCTGGTCGGCGGCGGCGAGATCGCCGAACGCAAGGCGCGCCTGCTGCTGGACGCCGGCGCGGCGCTGACCGTCAACGCCCTGGACTTCACCCCGCAGTTCCGCCTGTGGGCGGAAGAAGGCCGGTTGACGCTGGCCGCAGGCGAATTCAGCCCGGCCCTGCTGGCGGAAAAATGGCTGGTGATCGCCGCCACTGACCGGCTGGAGGTCAACGCGCGGGTATACCAGTGCGCCAACCAGCAACGGGTGTTCTGCAACGTGGTCGACGATCCGAAACGCGCCAGCTTTATCATGCCGTCGATTATCGATCGTTCGCCGATCATGGTGGCGGTGTCCTCCGGCGGCAAAGCGCCGGTGCTGGCGCGGCTGCTGCGCGAGAAGCTGGAAGCGATGCTGCCGCAGCACCTCGGCAAGCTGGCTCAACTGGGCGGCTCGCTGCGGCAGCGGGTAAAACAACGCTTCAGCGGCCTCGGCGCACGCCGTCGCTTCTGGGAAAGGTTGTTCGCCCACGATCGGCTGGCGCAATCGCTGGCCAACGGCGACGCCGCGCTGGCCGAACGCCAGCTCGAGCAGTTGTTCAGCGAACAACGGGAAGATCGCGGTGAAGTGGTGCTGGTAGGCGCCGGGCCAGGCGATGCCGGTTTGCTGACGCTGAAAGGGCTGCAACAGATCCAGCAGGCCGACGTGGTGGTTTACGACCGGCTGGTCTCCGAAGAGATCATGACGCTGGTGCGCCGCGACGCCGAGCGCATCTTCGTCGGCAAACGCGCCGGGCACCACTGCGTGCCGCAGGAACAGATCAACCAAATCCTGCTGCAGCAGGCGCTGCAAGGCAAACGCGTGGTACGCCTGAAGGGCGGCGATCCCTTTATCTTCGGCCGCGGCGGCGAAGAGCTGGAGACGCTGGCGGACGCCAACGTGCCGTTCTCGGTGGTGCCTGGCATTACCGCCGCCTCCGGCTGTTCCGCCTACAGCGGCATCCCGCTCACCCACCGCGACCATGCGCAGAGCGTCCGCCTGGTGACCGGCCACGCCAAGGCCGACGGTGGATTGGACTGGGCGACGCTGGCCGCCGGGCAACAGACGCTGGTGTTCTATATGGGGCTGTCGCAAGCGACGGAAATCCAGCGCCGGCTGATCGCGAACGGACTGCCGGCCGCCACGCCGGTGGCGCTGGTGGAAAACGGCACTTCTTGCCGCCAGCGGGTGATCGAAGGCGAACTCCACCAACTGGGCGCCTTGTCCCTGCAGGCCGCCAGCCCCAGCCTGATCATCGTCGGCAGCGTGGTCAGCCTGCGCAGCAAGCTCAATTGGTTCGCCAGCGAGGAATCGCCCGCCAGCCTGGCGCAAATGGCGTGATACCGACGTAAAAAAAGCGGCCTAAGGCCGCTTTTTTATTTGCGCCGGCGTTACGCCTGCGGCGGTACGAAACCGACGGCCTGATAGACCTTCGCCAGGGTTTCCTGCGCGCGCGCGCGCGCCTTGGCGGCGCCGTCGCGCATCACCAGCTGCAGATAGGCTTCGTCGTTGCGGAAGCGGTGGTAGCGCTCCTGCAGCTCAGCCAGCATGCCAGAGACGGCTTCCGCCACCGCGCCTTTCAGGTGGCCGTACATCTGGCCTTCGAACTCGGCTTCCAACTGCGCGATGCTCTTGCCGGTCACGCCGGCGAGGATATCCAGCAGGTTGGAGACGCCCGCCTTGTTGACCACGTCGTAACGCACGACAGGCGGCTCTTCCGAGTCGGTCATTGCGCGTTTGATCTTCTTGGTCACCGCTTTCGGATCTTCCAGCAGGCCGATCACGTTGTTGCGGTTGTCGTCCGACTTGGACATCTTCTTGGTCGGCTCCTGCAGCGACATCACGCGCGCGCCGGATTTAGGAATAAACGGCTCCGGCACTTTGAACACGTCGCCGTACAGCGCGTTGAAACGCTGGCCCACGTCGCGGCTCAGCTCCAGGTGCTGTTTCTGGTCTTCGCCCACCGGCACCTGGTTGGTTTGATACAACAGGATATCCGCCGCCATCAGCACCGGATAGCTGAACAGCCCGGCGTTGATGTTCTCGGCGTAGCGTGCGGATTTGTCCTTGAACTGCGTCATGCGGCTCAGTTCGCCGAAATAGGTGTAACAGTTCAGCACCCAACTCAGCTGCGTATGCTCAGGCACGTGCGACTGCACGAAGATGGTGCTTTTTTCCGGATCGATGCCGCAGGCCAGATACAGCGCCAGCGTATCCAGCGTGGCCTTGCGCAGCTTCTCGGCGTCCTGGCGCACGGTGATGGCATGCAGATCGACGATGCAGTAGATGCAGTCGTAGTCGTCCTGCATCTGCACCCACTGACGCAGCGCACCCATGTAGTTGCCGATGGTCAGTTCGCCGGACGGCTGCGCGCCGCTAAATACGATGGGCTTACTCATGTTTAAATTTCCTGATTCTCTAAAGATGACAGCCCAAGAGCGGGCAACAAATCGGCGAAGCGCTCCAACACCCGATCGGGGTGGCTCAGGGCGATCGATTCACCGTAGTTATAACCGTAGGTAAAGCCGACGCTCGGACAACCGGCGCCCTGCGCGGCTTGAATATCGTTGCGTGAATCGCCGACGAACAGCAGCTCATGCGCGCGCAGCCCAAGCTTGCCGAGCACCAGGTACAACGGCGCCGGGTGCGGTTTCTTTTCCGTCACGTCGTCGCCGCCGATCACCAGCGAGAAATAGTCGCCAATGCCCAACGATGCCAGCAGCGGCGCCACGAACGGCGTCGGCTTGTTGGTCACCAGCGCCATCGGGTAACCGTGCGCGGCCAGGCGGGCCAGCGTCTCTTGCACCTGTGGGAACAGACGGCTGCCGCTGTCGACGGTCTGCGCGTAGAAATGGTCGAAGCGTTCACGCAGCCGGCTGCACTGCGCCGGCGTGCCTTCCGCCTCCGCCCAACGCAGCGCGCGCTGCACCAGCACGTCGGCGCCGTTGCCGATCCAGGTGCTGACCCGTGCCTCACCCGCTTGCGGCAGGCCCGTCTCTTCCAGCGCCATATCGATGGCGGCCGCCAGACCCGGCGCGCTGTCGACCAGCGTGCCGTCCAGATCGAAGGCCAATGCGCGGATCGCGCCGAAATCAGCCATGGGTAACCTTCGCCAGCTCGCTGCGCATTTCGTCAATCACCTTGCGGTAGTCCGGCTGGCCAAAGATGGCGGAACCGGCGACGAACATATCGGCGCCTGCGGCGGCGATTTCGGCGATGTTATCCACCTTCACCCCGCCGTCGACCTCCAGGCGGATATCGCGACCGCTGTCGTCGATCAGTTTGCGCACCTGGCGCAGCTTGTCCAGGGTGCCGTGGATGAACGACTGGCCGCCGAAGCCCGGGTTGACCGACATCAGCAGGATCACGTCAATTTTATCCATCACGTAATCGAGGTAGCTCAGCGGCGTCGCCGGGTTAAACACCAGACCGGCCTTACAACCGTGCTCTTTGATCAGCTGAATGGTGCGATCGACATGTTCGGAAGCTTCGGGGTGGAAAGAGATATAAGACGCGCCGGCCTTGGCGAAATCTGGCACGATGCGATCTACCGGCTTGACCATCAGATGCACGTCAATCGGCGCGGTAATGCCGTAGTTGCGCAGCGCTTCGCACACCATTGGACCGATGGTCAGATTGGGCACATAGTGGTTGTCCATGACGTCGAAGTGCACCACGTCGCCGCCTGCGGCCAGCACGTTAGCGGTATCTTCACCTAACCGGGCAAAATCTGCCGACAGAATGGACGGGGCAATCAAAAACTTTTTCATCCGCTTCTCCAAACGTAGGGTCGAGTTGTTATGCGCCGGGGTGCCCCCGGCTTAGCGATACAGCGCCAAAAGCTCGTTCACTTTACTGCGGCCGAGAATGTTGCGGCTGATTGTGCGGCGCGCTTTCACCACATACAGCGCAGCATGCTGGTACCAGTCGCGCGTCAGCTCGGTATCGTGATTGGAGATCAATACCGGTACCTGGCTCTCTACCGAGAGCTGGTGCGCCAGATGCGCCAGGCTCTGCTGATCGGCGATGCTGAAGCTGTTGGTGTGGTAAGCGGTGAAATTCGCCGTCGCCGACAGCGGCGCGTAAGGCGGATCGCAATACACCACGGCACCGGCCACGGCCTTCGCCATGGTATCGCGGTAATGCTCGCAGACAAAAGTGGCATTGCGCGATTTTTCGGCAAACCAGTAGAGCTCTTCTTCCGGGAAGTACGGTTTCTTGTACCGGCCGAACGGCACGTTGAACTCGCCGCGCAGGTTATAGCGGCACAGGCCGTTATAGCAGTGACGGTTCAGGTACAGGAACAGCAGCGCCCGGCGGTAAGGCTCGGTGCTAGTATTAAACTCTTCTCTCAGCAGGTAAAACTGATCCGAGTTATTGAATTCATCGGCGAAAAGCGTGCGGGCATCGCGCACGAAGTCATCCGTGCGCAGCTTAACGATGTTATACAGGTTGATAAGATCGCTATTGATGTCGGCGAGAATGTAGGCGTCGTAATCCGTATTCAGAAAGACGGATCCCGCACCCACGAAGGGCTCGATTAAGCAGTCTCCCGCCGGCAGATGGCGACGAATCTCATCTACCAGCGGGTATTTTCCACCAGCCCATTTTAAAAAAGCGCGGTTTTTCTTCATGCCGTCAATTAGCTACTTATACAATTCAGAGCGGCGGATTGTACTCTGTTTCAGACAGCACATCAGCGCACAAATTTAAATGATTTATTTTTTAAGATCTTGCTGCACTTGGTGTACAGGTCGGACCCACGGTTTTTTCGCCTGCACATCCGCCGGCAACGAAGCAATGGCGCGCTTCGCTTCTGCGGAAGAAGCATAGTTGCCGCTCACCAGCACGTACCACGGCTTGCCGTCACGCTTGGTGGCGTACACCAGGTAATTCTGCAGTTTCTGCTGTTTGGCGTAGGCGTTCAGCGTATCGGAACGCGAAGCGCTGCTCAGTTGCAAGGTATAGTGGCTGCCCGGCGCAGACTGCAGAGAGCTGCCGCTGCTGGCGACCGCTCCCGCTTTCGCGGTGGAAGACGGCTTGGCCGGCGGCGTATACACCGTGGTCGGTGATTTATGCTGCGTTGCGGTCGGTTTGGCGGCGGCGGTTTTCGCCGGCGTTTTATGCTGTTGCGGCGCGGTTCCCTGCACAGGACGCGTCGCTTCGCGCGCTGCGGCACCGCTCATCACCGTCGCCGGTGCGGTCGGCAACGTCGACGCTGCGCCAGTCATGCCTTGGGTCGCCGCATCCACCTGCCCCTGCTGCTGCGACAGCGCATCCGCCATGTTGCCCGGCAAATCGACGCGCTGCTGCGCACCGCCCTGCTGAGGCTGCGTTTGCGCTTCGGTCGGCGTGCCGGAGATCGGCGGAACGCTGACGTTCTGAGGTTGCTGCGGCTGAGTCGCGCTCACGCCGTTGTTATCGTGGGTATCCGTCGTGCCGCCCGGCACGCCGTTGTTGGCGGTGGTCAGCGACGAAGAACCGGACAGGTTGATATCGCGGGCTCCGCCGTTTTGCGCGCCGTTCTCCTGAGCCGCTTCATGTTTGGTCGGCGCCTTCAGGGCTGAACCGATGCCGATAATCAGCAGCAGCAGCACCAAAATGCCGATGCCAATCATCAAATGTTGGCGCGAAACGGCGAAGCGCGGCGCGGCGGCCGGCTTGCGCGAGCGCGTAGGGCGACGATCGCTGCTATCAGGTCTGAGATCGTCTTCCGGTTTAAACTCGTCCATCTGAAACCCTCCAACTAGAGGCAAAAGCCCGCCACCGTAGATCTACCGTGGCACGGGCAGATTAACCCGATGATGGCAAAGCGACACCCGTCGTGCTCTGCTCACTGTATTAATATAGATGCAAATGGCGGCTAAGCCACTGTTACTTAGTCCGATTTAATTACTCGCCCGCTCAGGCAGGCAGGCGGCGATCGACGCCAACACCAGCTCATGCCCTACGCCGCCGCGCACTTCCGCCGCACCGATCGCGGTCGGCAGCACCAGACGCAGTTCACCCGCCAGCACTTTCTTGTCACGCAGCATGTGCGGCAGATAGGATTCCGGCGTCATTTCCTGCGGCCCGCAGACCGGCAAGCCGGCGCGCAGCAGCAGCGTTTTGATGCGCTCAATGTCTTCAACGGAGAACTGGCCGAGACGGTGCGCGGTTTCCGCCGCCATCACCATGCCCGCAGCCACCGCTTCGCCGTGCAGCCATACGCCGTAGCCCATTTCGGCTTCGATGGCGTGGCCGTAAGTATGGCCAAGATTCAGCAAGGCTCGCAGGCCGCTTTCGCGTTCGTCGGCGGCCACAACCTCGGCCTTGAGCTCGCAGCAGCGGCGGATACAGTAGGCCAACGCCTGCATATCCAGCGCCATCAGCGCATCGATGTTGTTTTCCAACCAGACGAAGAACTCGCGATCGAGAATGATCCCGTATTTGATGACTTCTGCCAGGCCGGAAGAGAGTTCACGCGTCGGCAACGTTTTCAGGCAATCCAGATCAACCACCACCGAAGCGGGTTGATAGAAAGCGCCGATCATGTTTTTGCCGAGCGGGTGGTTGACGGCGGTCTTGCCGCCCACGGAAGAGTCCACCTGCGACAACAGCGTGGTGGGAACCTGAATGAAGCGCACGCCGCGTTGGTAGCACGCGGCGGCAAAGCCGGTCAGATCGCCGACAACGCCGCCGCCGAGGGCGATCAGCGTAGTATCGCGCCCGTGCGGTTTTTCCAGCAGCGCTGAAAACACCTGCTCCAACACCGCCAGAGATTTGTACTGCTCACCATCAGGAAGGATCACCTGATCCACCACGACGCCGCCCTGCTCCAGCACCTGCCGGACACGCTCCAGATAAAGCGGCGCCAGGGTCTGGTTGGTGACCAACATCGCTTGCTCACCCGCCTTCAACGGCATAAAAGAAGCCGGATCGTTGAACAATCCGGCGGCGATGGTAATCGGGTAGCTGCGCTCCCCAAGCGTTACAGTAATTCTCTCCATGTCGCGCTCAGTTCTCTGTATGGTGCGGCGGTGGTTGATCCCCGCAACTGCGGGGAACACAAATCAGTTCTCCGCATTGGCCGACGGCGAACGCGGAAAGCGGCAATCAGTTGCTTTCCAGCATGTTGATGATCTGGTTGGCAACCACTTTAGCGCTCTGATCGTCGGTGCGGATGGTGACATCGGCAATCTCTTCATACAACGGATTGCGTTCTTTCGCCAAGGCTTCCAGCACTTCACGCGGCGGAGAATCGACCTGCAGCAGCGGGCGTTTTTTATCACGCTGGGTACGAGCAAGCTGCTTCTCGATCGTGGTTTCCAGATAGACCACCACGCCGCGCGCGGACAGACGGTTGCGCGTTTCGCGCGACTTCACCGAACCGCCGCCGGTCGCCAACACAATCCCTTGTTTTTCCGTCAGTTCATTAATGACTTTTTCTTCACGATCGCGGAAACCTTCTTCCCCTTCCACGTCGAATACCCAGCCCACGTCAGCTCCGGTACGTCGCTCAATTTCTTGATCGGAGTCGAAGAACTCCATATTGAGTTGCTGAGCTAACTGACGGCCAATAGTGCTTTTGCCGGCACCCATAGGCCCAACCAGAAAGATATTGCGTTTCTCTGCCATGTTTTTCGGTATTACTAAGACAATTCGTTAATGTTAACCCGCCCCGCCAATCAAATCAGCGGCGGGACCTAAACTGAAACCTCATGAGCGATAGTGCGAGATCAGACGAAAAATTATCTCAACACTCTTGGTAGTTTGGCAACCGAATAAATCGCAATCCACGCCGCGGGAGGGAAACCATATGTTTTTAACGGCGTCTTGACGCTAACAAAAAACCTCGGTGCTCAATTCGGTAACCCTTGTAAGCTAAATCGGCCGCAGCGTCAAACGCAGATCCCCCCAAGGGGATAAAAAAGTGTATCTGCTCATCAACTTTAGGAGATTTGCCGCCCAGCCGACAGGCAGCCGCTTATCCCTTAATCAGAGTCGGCGTAATGAAGATCACCAGTTCGCGTTTTTTCTGTTGTGCGCCGCTTTGCCGGAACAAGCCCCCCAGCAGTGGCGCATCCCCCAATCCCGGCACCTTGTCCGCCGTCTTGCCGCTATGCCGTTGAAAAATACCGCCGAGCACCAGGGTTTCGCCGCTTTTCACCGTGATCTGCGTCTTAATCTCTTGTTTATCGATGGTCAATGCCTCACCCGCCCCGCGGCTGATGGCGCGCCCCGGCATATTTTGGCTGATGTGCAGCGTCAGCGTGATGCGCCCGTCCGGCAACACTTTCGGCGTCACCTCCATGCCCAGCACCGCCTCTTTGAACTCGATGGCGGTCGCACCGCTGGCGCCGCTCGACACTTCATAAGGGATCTCCGTCCCCTGTTTGATGCTGGCGGTTTGCAGGTGCGCCGTCAGCAGGCGCGGACTGGCGATGATCTCCACCTGATTCTCCTGCTCCAGCGCCGTCAGCTCGAGGCTCAACAAACGCCCGCTGATGCGCGCCAGATGAAAACCGGCGTTCACGGCGCCGCGTTCCAGCGGCAGATTGACACCGACATTGCCCGGCCGCAACGGCCGCGCCGGCCTGTCGTCGGCCGCCAACCCCCAACGCACGCCAAGCTCACGCAGGCTTTCGCGGTTGATGGTCACGATATGCGCCGCCAGTTGCACCTGCGCCAGCGGCGCGTCCATTTCCGTTATCCGCTTTTTCAACTGCGTCAGGATTGGCGCGGTGTCGCGCAGCAGCAACGTATTGGTGCGTTTATCCGCCAACACGCTGCCACGCTCGCTCAGCAACGCGCCGCGTTGGGCGTTGAGGCTTTCGGCAATTTCCGCCGCATCGCCGTTCTGTAACGTCAGGGTCAGGCTGTGCAGCGGTTGCCGCTGCGCCAACGCCTCTCGCTGCTGCCTTTTTTCCTGCGCGTCCGGCTCCGGCGAGATCAGTATCACGTTGCCTTCCCGCGTCATCGCCAGTTTGCCCATGCGCAGGGTCAACGCCAGCGCCTGAGGCCAGGGCACATTCTCTAGCCGCAGCGTCAGGTTGCCGCTCACGCCGGGCGCGGCGATCAGGTTCATCTGCCGATAATCCGCCAACGCCTGCAGGATGACCGTGACCGGTGCATCCTGAAATTCCAGGGAAACCCGCTGCTTATCCTGCGCCTGCGCGGTGCCGAGCGTCAGGCACCACAGCGCCACGCCCAATCCAGCACATCCTTTCATGGTTTGCCATCCTTGTTGTCCATCATGAGCGAGACGTCGCCCTGGCTCGCCGGGCAATCCGGTTCGGCCGTCAGCGCCGTTAACGTCAAGCTACGCGCCTGCACCTGCGTCACCTGCCAGCGCTCGGCCAGCACCCGTTGCTGCGGCCGCAGGCGCAACCATTGCCCCGCCGGCGTCACCACCCAGCCATAGCGCAGCGTCGGTTGCCCGATGACGCCTTTCAGTCGCCAGCTCGCCGGCGACGCCTCCGTTTGGGCACAAGCAGACATCGGAAGCGGCGCAAACGGGTCGCGCGGCTCAGCGCATAATGCCCATGGCCACAGCAGCCACCACCAACGGCCGGGTCTTTTACTCATTGGGCTGATCCTCGGCGGCATCCTGCAAAACCAACCGCGCCGTCATGCCAAGGGACGGCGTCTCCACGCTCAGTTGCTCGAGGCGTAAATCGGCGGGCAGCGCCTCCAGCAGCGCCAGCAAACCGGCGTAGTCAATGCGCAAGCTCAGCGTTTGCCGCGGCGGTTTTTCCTGCCGCTGCCAGCGCAACAAGGCGCCTCCCGCCCGTTGCAGCACGCTCGCCAGATCGCCGTTGGTGGACGGAGGAAGCGGCGCCGCCGGGATAGCGGTTTCCGGCACCTCGTCCAGTTGGCGTTGCACCATGGCGATCTGTTGCAACAGGCGCTGTTGCCGCTCCCCCGCGCTTTCCCGCTGACGCCATTCGTCTTGCAGCATCCAGCCACCGCCCAACAGCGCCAACGTGCCGATACCCAACCCTTGCGACAGCAGCAATAGCCAGCCCGGCAAGCTCAGCCAGAGGCGCAGCCCGGATGACAAACGGTTATCCATCACGCCCCCACTGCGCCGCCAGATGAAAGGTGTACAGGCCGTCGTCGCGTTGCGCCACCTCAGCCAAACGCAACCGCGGCAACGCAGGCATCCCCGCCAGCCGCCGTTCGAACTGCGTGATGGCCGCAGGAGAACGGCTCAATCCACGCAGCCGCAGGCCGTTCACCGCATCGCTCTCCAGCGCCGTGAGCCACAGCGGTGGAGGAATGCTGGAGGACAATTGCTGCAGCAGCTGAAAATAACGCCGGTTATGCTGGGCGTTGCTCGCCTGCCGTTCGGCGCGGGCGCGGTGCAGCGCCCGCTGCGCCCGCTCTTGCTGTTGCTGACGGGCGAGCAACGTCAGTGCCGCCAGCTCTTCACCCAGCATCGCCAGCCGCGCCTGCCGCTGCGCCTGTTGGTGACGCAATTGGCCGGCGACCAGGAACAGCGCCAGCAGCAGTGCCATTACCTGCAACATCAGCACGCCCAACCAGAAATAGCCGCGTCGCCGATCGCGGCGTTGTCGCCAGGGCAGAAAGTTGACCTGATACATCAGCGATCCTCCTCGCGCAGCGCCAGGCCACCGGCCAACGCGAACGCCGAAGGATGCGCAGGCAACGGCGGACGCAGCTGCGTGAAGGCGCTGAGCGGCGACCAGGCAAGGCAACCGGCGGGCAAGGCTCCCGCCAGCACGCTGCCGGCATAGACCGGCCGATCGTCGCCCACCGGCATCTGAGCTTGCAGCGCCCGCAGCGCCTGCGCGTCATCGTCGCCCGGCGCCAGACCAAAAGCGAACGCGCCGTCGGCCGGCGCCACCCACAGCCATTCTCGTTCGAGACGGTGCATCAGCCCCGCAGCGGGCGGCACGCCTGCCGCCGTCGCCATCATCCGCAGCGCGCAGGGGGTGATATCGACCGCTTGCGGATGCAGGCCAGCCTGACGCAGACAATGCAGCCACTGCTGCAGCTCCTGCCGCCGCGCGGCGGTCAGCAACAGCGCCGCCTCATCCGCCGGCGCGGTGCGATAGTCGAGCGCCAGCGTCTGGCCATCGAGCGGAAACTGCTTCACACCGTGGCCGCCGATATAGTCGCTGCGTTCCGGCTCGCGCAGCCGCACGTCCGGCTGCGCCATGCGTTGCTGCAACACGCGCTGCGCCGGCAGGGCAATGCGTAAGGAAATATGTCGCGGCAGTTGGACGCGCCATTGCCGCAGCGCCCGGATCAGGAATTCGGAAGGTTCCAGACAGCCATCGCGTAAAACCGCCTGCGGCAGCGCCTGCTGCCACCAGTGGCGCAACTGCCAGCCGTTGCGGCGGCGTTGGGCCGCCACCGCCCGCACGCAGTCGATTTGTATATCCAGCCCCACCTGCCATGCTTGAGGGAACATGTTTCGCAAGCCTCCATAACATCAGATGATAAAAGAACATATCCATGTCGCAGGCTTGCCTTTATACTACCGCGCGGTTGTTTATAAACTGCCCAAATGACTTAGAAATGGGAAATCTCAGGTGAAGTTCGTAAAGTATTTACTAATCCTTGCAGTATGTTGCATCGTGCTGGGAGCAGCCTCGATTTTCGGCTTGTACAAATATGTCGAGCCGCAGCTGCCCGACGTCGCAACGCTGAAAGATGTGCGGCTGCAGATACCGATGCAGGTCTACAGCGCCGATGGCGAACTGATCGCCCAATACGGCGAGAAGCGCCGCATTCCGCTGAAACTGGATCAAATTCCACCGGTGATGGTGCACGCATTCATCGCCACCGAAGACAGCCGCTTCTATGATCACCATGGCGTCGATCCGGTCGGCATCTTCCGCGCCGCCTCCATCGCGTTGGTCTCCGGCCACGCTTCGCAGGGGGCCAGTACCATTACCCAACAGCTGGCGCGTAACTTCTTCTTAAGCCCGGAACGCACCCTGATGCGTAAAATCAAGGAAGCCTTCCTGGCGGTGCGCATCGAGCAGATGCTCACCAAGGATGAAATCCTTGAGCTGTATCTGAACAAGATCTATCTGGGTTACCGCGCCTACGGCGTAGGCGCCGCCGCGCAGGTCTATTTCGGCAAAGACGTCAGCCAGCTGACCCTGAGCGAAATGGCGACCATCGCCGGCCTGCCGAAAGCGCCGTCCACCTTCAACCCGCTCTATTCGCACGATCGCGCAGTTGCCCGCCGCAACGTGGTGCTGTCGCGCATGCTGGACGAACACTACATCACGCAGGCGCAGTACGATCAGGCGCGCTCCGAAGATCTGGTCGCCAATTACCATGCGCCGGAAATCAGCTTCTCCGCGCCGTATCTCTCCGAGATGGTGCGTCAGGAGATGATCAAGCGTTACGGTGAAAACGCCTATACCGACGGTTACAAGGTTTACACCACCGTCACCAAACGGCTGCAGTTGGCGGCGCAGGAGTCGGTACGCAACAACGTGCTGGCCTATGACATGCGCCACGGTTACCGCGGCCCATCCAACGTGTTGTGGAAAGTCGGCGAAGCGGCCTGGGATCGCAAACAGATTGTCGATTCGCTGAAAAACCTGCCGAACTACGGCCCGCTGGCGCCGGCGGTGATCACCGCCGCCAACCCGCAGGAAGCGACGGCGATGCTGGCCGACGGCAGCAGTATTGCCCTGCCGATGGCGACCATGCGCTGGGCACGCCCATACCGTTCGGACATTCAGCAAGGCCCAACGCCGAAACGCGTCACCGACGTAGTGCAGACCGGCCAGCAAGTGTGGGTGCGTAAAGTGAACGAAGCCTGGTGGCTGTCGCAGGTGCCGGACGTCAACTCGGCGCTGGTCTCTATCAACCCGAACGACGGCGCGGTGAAAGCGCTGGTTGGCGGCTTCGACTTCAATCAGAGCAAGTTCAACCGCGTCACGCAGGCTCTGCGTCAGGTGGGCTCGAACATCAAACCGTTCCTGTACACCGCCGCGATGGATAAAGGCCTGACGCTGGCCACCATTCTGAATGACTTGCCGATTACCCGTTGGGATGCCGGCGCCGGCACCGACTGGCGGCCGAAGAACTCGCCGCCGACCTACGACGGCCCGATTCGCCTGCGACAGGGGCTGGGGCAGTCGAAGAACGTGGTGATGGTGCGTGCGATGCGCGCGATGGGCGTCGACTACGCGGCGGAATATCTGCAGCGCTTCGGCTTCCCGGCGCAGAATATCGTGCATACCGAATCGCTGGCGCTGGGGTCCGCCTCCTTCACCCCGATGCAGCTGGTGCGCGGCTACGCGGTGCTGGCGAACGGCGGTTATCTGGTCGACCCGTACTTCATCACCAAAATTGAAGACGATAACGGCAATACGGTGTTCGAAGCCAAACCGAAAGTGGTGTGCGGCAGCTGTAACCTGCCGGTGATCTACGGCGACACCCACCGTTCGGCGGTGCTGTCCGACGACAACATCGAAAACGTCGCCACCTCGCAGGAAGGCAACAACAGCACGGTGCCGATGCCTCAGCTGGAGCAAGTCACCCCGGCTCAGGTACAGCAGGACGGCGATCAACAGTATGCGCCGCACGTCATCAGCACACAGCTGGCCTTCCTGATCCACGACGCGCTGAACAGCAACATCTTCGGCGAACCGGGTTGGATGGGTACCGCCTGGCGCGCCGGCCGCGATCTGAAACGTCATGATATCGGCGGCAAAACCGGTACCACCAACAGTTCCAAGGACGCCTGGTTCTCAGGCTATGGCCCGGATACCGTGACCTCGGTGTGGATCGGTTTCGACGATCACCGCCGCGACCTGGGCCGTTCGACGGTATCCGGCGCCATCCCGGATCAGATTTCCGGCGGTGAAGGCGGTGCCAAGAGCGCCCAGCCGGCGTGGGACGACTTTATGAAAACCGCGCTGGAAGGCATCCCAGAGCAGAAAGTCACGCCGCCGCCGGGCATCATCAGCGTCACCATCGACAAGAGCAGCGGCAAGCTCTCTGGCGGTGGCGGCGGCAGCCGTTCCGAGTACTTCATCGAAGGAACGCAGCCGACGGACTACCCATCGCGCGATACCGGCACCACGTTGACCGATCCGGGCGGTGAAAGCCACGAGCTGTTCTGATCGAAAAGGGCCAGAGAAATCTGGCCCTTTTTTTATTCGGCGTGAAGCGTATCAGCGCGACGCGCGCAAAAATGCCTCGGAAAGGAACAGCGCGCTGACGTTGCGCGCCTCACGGAAATCCGGTTCCGCCAGCAGCGCCATCATGTTGGCGATCGGCCAGCGCACCTGCGGCAAGGGCTCCGGCTCATCCCCCTCCAGGCTCTGCGGATAGAGATCGTGCGCCAGCACGATATTCATTTTGCTGGAAAAGTAGGACGGTGCCATCGTCAGCTTACTGAGAAAATCAAAGCGTTTCGCGCCGTACCCCACCTCTTCCATCAGCTCGCGGTTGGCCGCCTCCAGCACCCCTTCGCCGGGATCGATCAGCCCTTTCGGGAACCCCAGCTCATAGGATTCGGTGCCGACCGCATATTCGCGGATCAGCAGCAGGTCATCGCCAATCACCGGCACGATCATCACCGCTTCGCGATCCGAAGGCCGCATGCGTTCATACACCCGCCGAACACCGTTGCTGAATTCCAAATCGACCGACTCGACGTTAAACAAACGCGAACGCGCGACCGTTTCCACTTTCAGAATTTTAGGTTTTTGCAGGTGTTTATCCATGATTGCCTCAAAGAGGTTACCCAGGCGCGGACGGGCAACCGAAAAAATGATTGGCGTAACGCACGGCTCGTTGGCGCTCAAACGCTGACCAAATTCGATCCTGATCACATTGTGCGTTAAGGGCAAGCTCCGCCGCAACGCGCATGAACAGTAATTTACTTTCTTTTAACAAGCGTAGCCAGCGGCCGGCGATTTTCCGTACTGATTCAGCAAACAGCGCGCAAGAAAATAGGATAATACCGATATCGACGGCAGAGACCGGTTGCTAGTATCACGCAGGCAAGAATCAGTGATAAAATGGCCTTGCGTCATGAAGGAATGAGATCCAGAGCGAGAATCTGTTTGTTCCCTCATTAGTTCTGGGTGCCTCCTGGCGGTTTACTCCGTATAATATTCAGCTTTTCATCAGGTTGGCGAAATTCACGGGTGTGAGATGGGGATTGCATGAGCACAATAGTGTTGATATTGGCCTTAGTGCTTGTCTGCCTGATTGCCGCCGGCCTGTACCTGTGGTTCAAGGCCCGCAACCCGTCGGCGCTGGCGCACGCATTGCCGTTTATCAAGCCTGCCCACCGCAAGCTGACCGACGAAGAGCGCGCCGCGGTCGAGTTCTATCTCAATCAGCAAAACAAGCTGAGCAACAAACTGTTGCCCGGCGGCGGCGCTACGCTGCCCGCGGCCAAGCTGGCGCTCACACCGCAAAGCGATAACGTATATCCGGTCACGCACGCCATTACCCGCTACGGGCTGGCCAGCGACGATCCCAATAAATGGCGCTATTACCTCGACGCGGAAGAGGTGCATCTGCCGCCGTTTTGGGAACCCTATATCACCGCCGACAACCATGTGGAAGTGATCAGAACCCAGACGCTGCCGCTGGTGATTTCGCTCAACGGGCACTCGCTGAAAGATCATATTCACGATCGGCCGCAGCCGCCGGTGGTGGCCGCCACGCCGACCAAAAACGCGTCCATCCGCAAGGAAGAGAGCGAGCATGTCGAGCTGGTCAATATTCGCAAGGAAACGCCGGAAGAGCATGCGCTGAACCGGCCGAACGGCATCCGTGAAGCCGTCATCATCTCCGCCGCGCTGCTGCTGCTGTTCTTCAGCCTGATAAGCCCGGTGCTGGTTATCCCCTGGATGATTTTTGTGGCGGTGCTGATGATCGCCTGGGGATGCTGGAACCTGTTCCGCCGTCCGGCGTCGCGTGAGCTGAAAGAGATCCACTGCCTGCGCGGCACGCCGAAGCGCTGGGGCCTGTTCGGCGAGTCCGATCAGGGGCAGATCAGCAACATTTCGCTCGGCATCATCGATCTTATCTACCCGCCGCATTGGCAGCCGTACCTGACGCAGGATCTGGGCAAGACCACCGATGTGGACGTCTACCTCAATCGGCAGGTAGTGCGCCAGGGGCGCTTCCTCTCGCTGCATGACGAAGTGAAGAATTTCCCGCTGCAGCAGTGGGGCCGCAACGCGGTGCTGGTCGCCAGCTCGGCGCTGGTACTGCTGTTGCTGTTGATCTATATTCCGCTCAACCTGCCGCTGACCCTCAGCATGGCCTGGCTGCAGGGTGCGCAAAAAGTGGAAGTGACCAGCGTGCAGGCCCTGGAAGCCACGCCGCTGCGCATCGGCGACACGCTGAAAGTGCGCGGCAGCGGCATGTGCTATGTGCCGCCGCCGGCCAACGGCGGCGGCACCGTCAATTTTGCGCCGTTCGACTGCTCCGGCATCTATTGGAACAACGCCGCCCCGCTGCCGCAGCCGGAATCGGAAGTCATAGACAAAGCGACGGCCCTGCTGGCCACGGTCAACAGCCAGCTGCATCCGAGCGGCGCCGATCAGAAAGTCAACCCGCAGCTGGCCAGCGCCATCGAGAAATCCGGCATGATCCTGTTGGATGACTTCTCTGATATCGTTCTGAAAACACAGGATTTGTGCCAGGCAGAAAACGACTGCGTGCGGTTAAAAAACGCCTTGGTCAACCTGGGCAACGCCAAAAACTGGAGCGGCCTGGTGAAACGCGCCAGATCCGGCGCGCTGCAAGGCGTCAACGTCCTGCTGCGCCCGGTAAGCGCAGAGTCGCTGGAAAGCCTGACCAAAGTGGCCACGTCGTCGTTCATCTTCAATGAAACGCGCCTGGCCGCCGCGGCGCTCAACAGCCCGCCGCCGGGCGGTTTCCTGATCCGCAGCGATGAAGGCCGCCAGCTGGTCAGCCATCCGCAGTCTTCAGCGCCGCAGAGCGAATACAACGCCCTCGACCAGTGGAATGAGCTGCAGCGCCTTTCCACTCTGCTGCTGCATACCCCGTTCCAGGCCCAGGGGGTGATCACCAGCCTCAGCGTCGATGCCAACGGCACCCGCCACGTGGCGCTGCACAGCGAACCGGACATGATCACCCTGTGGCGCTACCTCGGCACCAGCCTGCTGTTGCTGGCGGTGGTCGTCAGCCTGGGCTATAACGCCTGGCGGCTGGTGCAGCGTCGGCGCATCAATCAGCACCGCGTCGCCGATATCCAGCGTTACTACGACAGCTGCTTCAATCCGCAGATCAATCCGATGTCGATGCGGCCGATGGCCTGAACCTGACGCCGGGCCTCCGCCCTGTCATCTGCTTATGCTACGCTAACGCTATTATTCTCATCTGCGGACCGCCCGTCGGTCCGCCCGTGGAGTTTTTATGGTTCCCGAATTTGATTGGCCGCAGATCGATACCGTGCTGCTGGATATGGACGGCACCTTGCTGGACCTGGAATTCGACAGTCACTTCTGGCTCAGCCTGGTGCCGCAAGCGCTGAGCGAAAGGCGCGCCATTCCGTTTGACGAAGCCCGTCATATCATTGAGCGGGAATATCAGGCGGTGCAGCACACCATGAATTGGTATTGCTTCGATTACTGGAGCGAGCGGTTGGATCTGGATATCTACCGCATGACCAGCGAAGTGGGCAGCCGCGCCCGGCTGCGCGAGGATACCGAGCCGTTTTTACGGGCGCTGCGCGGCGCCGGCCTGCAAACCATTTTGCTGACCAACGCCCATCCGCACAGCCTGGCGGTGAAAATCGAGCATACCGGTCTGGATCGGCACCTTGATTTATTGTTTTCCACCCACACATTTGGTTATCCGAAAGAAGATCAGCGTCTGTGGCAGGCGGTGCAACAGCACACCGGGTTCAACCCGCAGCGCACGCTGTTTGTCGACGACGGCGAGCCGATCCTCGACGCGGCGCGCACTTTCGGCATTCGTTACTGCCTGGGCGTGCAAAACCCGGACTCCAGCACGGCGGAGAAAAGCTTCCAGCGCCATCCGTCGATGCGCGACTATCGCCTGTTGATACCGGCGCTGGCCAAGGGGGAAGCATGAAGGACAAAGCGACGCGCGACGACGCGGTCCGGCTGGATAAATGGCTGTGGGCCGCACGCTTCTACAAGACCCGCGCGCTGGCGCGCGAAATGATCGACGGCGGCAAGGTGCATTACAACGGCCAGCGTGGCAAGCCGAGCAAGATTGTCGAACTTAACGCCGAGCTCAAGCTGCGGCAGGGCAACGAAGAACGTACGGTGATCGTGCTGGCGCTGACCAGCCAACGCCGCGGCGCCGGCGAGGCGCAGCAAATGTATCAGGAAACCGAAGCCAGCATCGCCAACCGCGAAAAAATGGCGCTGGCGCGCAAGATGAACGCGTTGACCATGCCGCATCCGGACCGTCGTCCGGACAAAAAGGAGCGGCGCGACCTGATGAAATTTAAATTTGGTGAGCCGGAATAAGCCCTCACCGCAATGAGAGAAGATTATGTCCAACCATGACCAATTGCACCGTTACCTGTTTGAAAACTACGCGGTGCGCGGCGAGCTGGTTACCGTCAGCGAAACCTATCAGCAGATCCTGAATAACCACGACTACCCGGCGCCGGTGCAAAAGCTGCTGGGTGAACTGCTGGTCGCCACCAGTCTGCTGACCGCGACCCTGAAGTTCGACGGCGACATCACCGTTCAGCTGCAAGGCGACGGCCCGCTGAAGCTGGCGGTGATCAACGGCAACAACCGCCAGGAGATGCGCGGCGTTGCTCGCACCCAGGCGCCTATCGCCGACGACAGCACCTTGCATCAGATGATCGGCAACGGCGTCATGGTCATCACCATTTCCCCAACGGAAGGCGAGCGCTATCAGGGCGTCGTCGGCCTGGAAGGTGAAACCCTGGCCGAATGCCTGGAAGCCTACTTCCGCCAGTCCGAGCAGCTGCCAACCCGCCTGTTCATTCGCACCGGCGAAGCGGAAGGCAACGCCGCGGCGGCCGGTATGCTGCTGCAGGTGCTGCCGGCGCAGGACGGCAACCTCGATGATTTCGATCATCTGGTGCAACTGACCAACACGGTCAAAAGCGAAGAGCTGTTCGGCCTGCCGGCCAACGAAGTGTTGTACCGCCTGTACCATCAGGAAGAGGTCACCTTGTACGAACCGCAGGACGTGCAGTTCCGCTGCACCTGTTCTCGCCAGCGTTGCGCCGACGCGCTGCTGACCCTGCCGACCGACGAAGTGGCGGACATGCTGGAGCAGGACGGCAACATCGACATGCACTGCGACTACTGTGGCAGCCACTATGTCTTTGACCCGGTTGATGTTGCCGCGTTGTATGCGGGTAACACCGGCGAAAGCGACCAGTTGCACTAAGTGACACCCTTTCGGCGGGCGCGCCCGGCGCCCGCCAACGCCCGCCGTTTGCACGTTTGCTTTTTTCCGTGTGCTATCTCTCAGATCGTAACGAAATACCGCCTAAAACGTTAAATATTTGATACCCATCGCGGTTACGCACCGTTAGATCCCTACAATTGCCGCCAGAAATTCTGTGACCAAGGAGTAGTAACATGCGCGTTAAAGGTATAACCCCTCAGGATCTGGCCGCTTACGGCATTCACGACGTTAGCGAAATCGTTCACAACCCGAGCTATGAACTGCTGTTTAAGGAAGAAACAGACCCATCTCTGGAAGGTTTTGAGCGTGGGGTAGTCACCAAGCTGGGTGCCGTCTCCGTCGATACCGGCATCTTCACCGGCCGCTCGCCGAAAGACAAATACATCGTCCGCGACGACATCACCCGCGATACCGTGTGGTGGGCCGATCAGGGCAAAGGCAAGAACGACAACAAACCCCTCAGCCCGGAAGTGTGGGCCGATCTGAAACACCTGGTCACCGAACAACTGTCCGGCAAACGCCTGTTCGTGGTGGATACCTTCTGCGGCGCCAACGCCGACTCGCGCCTGAAAGTGCGCTTCATCACCGAGGTGGCCTGGCAGGCGCACTTCGTGAAAAACATGTTTATCCGCCCGAGCGACGAAGAGCTGGCTGACTTCGAGCCGGACTTCGTGGTGATGAACGGCGCCAAGTGCACCAACCCGAACTGGCAGCAGCAAGGCCTGAACTCGGAGAACTTCGTCGCCTTCAACCTGACCGAGCGCATGCAGCTGATCGGCGGCACCTGGTACGGCGGCGAAATGAAGAAAGGCATGTTCTCGATGATGAACTACCTGCTGCCGCTGAAAGGCATCGCCTCGATGCACTGCTCGGCCAACGTGGGCGAGAAAGGCGACGTGGCGGTGTTCTTCGGCCTGTCCGGCACCGGCAAGACCACCCTCTCCACCGATCCTAAGCGTCAGCTGATCGGCGATGACGAGCACGGCTGGGACGACGACGGCGTGTTCAACTTCGAAGGCGGCTGCTACGCCAAGACCATCAAGCTGTCTGAAGAAGCCGAACCGGACATCTACCACGCCATCAAACGCGATGCGCTGCTGGAAAACGTCACCGTGCTGGCCGACGGCAGCATCGACTTCAACGACGGTTCGAAAACCGAGAATACCCGCGTTTCTTACCCGATCTATCATATCCAGAACATCGTCAAGCCGGTGTCCAAGGCGGGTCACGCCACCAAGGTGATCTTCCTGACCGCCGACGCTTTCGGCGTGCTGCCGCCGGTATCGCGCCTGACCGCCAACCAGACTCAGTACCACTTCCTGTCCGGCTTCACCGCCAAACTGGCCGGCACCGAGCGCGGCGTAACCGAACCGACGCCAACCTTCTCCGCCTGCTTCGGCGCCGCGTTCCTGTCGCTGCACCCGACGCAGTACGCCGAAGTGCTGGTGAAACGCATGCAGGCCGCCGGCGCCCAGGCTTACCTGGTCAACACCGGCTGGAACGGCACCGGCAAACGCATCTCGATCAAAGATACGCGCGGCATCATCGACGCCATCCTGAGCGGTGAAATCGACAAGGCGGAAACCGTCACTCTGCCTATCTTCGATCTGGCGATGCCGACCGCGCTGCCGGGCGTGAACCCGGAAATCCTCGATCCGCGCAACACCTACGCCAGCCTCGAGCAGTGGCAGGAAAAAGCGCAGGATCTGGCCGAGCGCTTCATCACCAACTTCGACAAATACACCGACACGCCTGCGGGCGCCGCGCTGGTTAGCGCCGGCCCGAAGCTGTAATTCGGTAACGTTACCTCTTCAGCTAAGGCGCGGATCCCGCGCCTTTATTTATTTCAATTGATTGCTTTTTAACCGGCAAGACGAGAAAATAAGTCAATGCAATCATTGATAGCAAAGGAGGTTTCAATGGCTACTATCACCGTCAGAAATCTGGACGACGAAATCAAAGAGCTGCTGCGTATCTCAGCGGCGAAAAACGGCCATTCCATGGAAGAGGAAGCGCGCATGATCCTGAAACAGGCGCTGGTGAAAAAGCCGCCGCGCTATGGATTGGGTACCTGGATGCATCAGCACTTCGCCGAATTCGGCGGCGTTGAGCTGGAGATCCCACCGCGTGACGCCGTGCCGCCACGCATCGTCACCTTTGATGATGAAGATGACAACGCATGATCATTATCGACACCAACGTCATTTCAGAAACGCTGCGTCCCAGCCCGTACTACAACGTCATTAACTGGTTAAATGAAAAGGACAATGACGAGCTCTATCTCAGCGCCATTGTCCTTGCCGAACTGTTTAGCGGCGTCGCCTGCATGCCTGACGGCAAGCGCCAGCGGGATCTCAAGCTGAAATTGGCGGACGCCATTGAATTGAAGTTCGAGGGGCAGATATTGCCGTTTGATGGGCTGTGCGCGATGCAATACGCGGAATTGACGGCAAGGAATCGGCTGCTGGGTAAAGCGATGAGCGTGCCGGATACCCAAATCGCCGCCACCTGCCTGCATTACGGCGCCGCCCTGGCCACCCGCAATACCAAAGACTTCCTCCACTGCGGCATCGAGTTAATCGATCCGTGGCAGGCGCCGACCGGCCGTCGGTTGCATGAAGATGCGGCGGAATACTACGTGATGAGCAGAAAGTCCTGACGGGGCCGCAGCGGCGCGGCCCACACCAGAGTGTCAGGCGTTTTCCCTGGCCGTTTGATGGCCGTTGGTCGACTCTTTTTTCTCCATCGGCAACGGAATATACGCGCGGATCAACAGCCCACCGCGCTCGCTGGTGCCGATATCCAGTTCGCCGTCATGCGCGTCGATAATACGCTGCACGATCGCCAGCCCCAGACCGGTGCCGCTGGTGCTGCGCGCGCTGTCACCGCGTACGAACGGCTGCAGCAGGTGCTTCAATTCTTCCGGCTTGATGCCCGGGCCGTCATCTTCCACCTGGAACCAGCCGCGCTGCAGCTCGCGACCGCTGCTGACCTTGATCCAACCGTTGCCGTAACGCGCCGCGTTCACCACCATGTTCACCGCCGCCCGCTTAATCGACAGCGGATGCACATTCATCATCAGCTCGCCCGGCGACAGCGCGGTTTCAATTACCCGCTCATAGCCGCTTTCCGCCGCGACCACTTCGCCTAAAATGGCGTTCAGATCGCTGCTTTCGGTCGGCATCTCCTGCCCGGTGCGCAGATAATCGATGAACTGCTCGATGATGGCATTGCACTCTTCGATGTCTTTATTGATCGACTCGGCCAGATAACCGTCTTCGGCGCTCATCATCTCCGTCGCCAGCCGAATGCGCGTCAACGGCGTGCGCAGGTCATGGCTGACCCCGGCCATCAGCAAGGTGCGATCGTCCGCCAGCTGCTTGACGCCCGACGCCATCTGATTGAATGCGCGAGTCACTGACCGCACTTCGGAAGCGCCATACTCGCGCAGCGGCGGCGGAATGATGCCCTTGCCCACCTGCAGCGCCGCATGTTCCAGCTCCACCAACGGGCGGTTTTGAATGCGGATAAACAGCCAGGCGCCGCCGATCGCGAGCAGCATGATCGCCAGCGTATAGCGGAACAGCGGCGAGAAGTCGCCCTGGTGGATTTCTGTCAGCGGCACGCGCACCCAGATATCGGGCTGCAGCCAGGTTTTCAGCCACACCACCGGGGAGTTCTTGTTCACCTCCACCCGAACATCGGTCGGCCCGCCGAGCTGCTGCGCCATCTGCTGGCTGAGGAACTGGTAGTGCTGCGCCCAGCGCAGGCCGCTCTCCTCCGCCGCCGAATTCGTGTAGAGAGAGATGCCCAGTTCGCGGTAGATCTCACGGCGGAATGCCGGCGGCACTTCCAGCAGCGTGCCGTCTTCCAGCTGCAGCCGATCGGTCATCAGCATACGCACTTCGTAGGCCAACACCTTGTTGAACTGCTGCAGGCTGGGCAGGATGGCGAAGTTCAGCACCACCAGATAGGTCGTCACCAGGCTGACGAACAGCAAGGTGACGATCAACAACAGGGTTCGGGCAAACGAGCTACGCGGTGAAAAGCGCAATCGCCTCATGCCTTGCTGCCGTCCGGTACGAAGACGTAGCCGAGACCCCACACGGTCTGGATATAACGCGGATGCGCCGGATCTTCTTCAACCATGCGGCGCAGGCGAGAGATCTGCACGTCAATGGAACGCTCCATGGCGCTGTATTCGCGGCCACGCGCCAGGTTCATCAGCTTATCGCGCGACAGCGGTTCACGCGGGTGGCTGACCAGCGCCTTCAGTACCGCGAACTCGCCGCTGGTCAACGGCATCGGTTCGTCTTCGCGGAACATTTCGCGGGTGCCGAGGTTCAGTTTGAATTTGCCGAACGCGATCACCGCCTCTTCCTGCGAAGGCGCGCCCGGCAGTTCGTTCGCCTGGCGGCGCAACACCGCGCGGATACGAGCCAACAGCTCACGCGGGTTGAACGGTTTAGGAATGTAGTCGTCGGCGCCGATTTCCAGCCCCACGATGCGATCGACCTCTTCGCCTTTGGCGGTGACCATAATGATCGGCATCGGGTTGCTCTGGCTGCGCAGGCGGCGGCAGATGGACAGGCCGTCTTCGCCCGGCAACATCAGATCGAGCACCATCAAATGGAAGGATTCACGAGTCAGCAAGCGATCCATTTGCTCAGCGTTGGCAACGCTGCGAACCTGGAAGCCCTGCTCGGTTAAATAACGTTCTAAAAGCGCGCGCAGGCGCATGTCATCATCGACAACCAGGATCTTATGATTCTCTTGCATGGTATTACTCCCAAAGGCTTTATTGCCTGACTCGAATATTGTTAGAAAACCTTGCCATTTGAGACAGCGTTTAATGGTATGTATTCTAGACGAAATTGTTACAAAGCTTATTCTTTTCCCCATTTATCAACAATTTTCAGTGAATGTCGACGGGGGTTCGTTAAAATTTCGCCCTTTATCGGCGCAATGTGGGGCGACGGCCCAATTTTGCACAATTTCGCCACCGGCGAACCGACCGGTGGCGTTTAGCCGTCGGGTCAGGAAGTCTGCAGGAAACGCGCCAGCTGCCGGCGCAACTGCCGGTTCTCTTGCTGCAGCGCATCAACCCGATCGAGCAACGTCAACGCCATAGCGATCCCCGGCCAATCCAGATCCAGCTCGGCACGCAGCCTGCGCGCGCGCTGCAGATGGCTCAGCGCCGGGTAATCGAACTCCCAGCGCGGCTGCGCCGGCTCCAGCGGCACGATCACGCCCAGGCCGACGATCTCGACCAATTCATCCTCTGAAATCTCCACTCGCTGACACAGTTCCACCACGGTGAATGTGATCTCTTTCTTCATCATGTGCTTTACTCCCATTCCGCACGCGGGTTGAACGCCGCCTGCTCAGCCAGCTCTCGCCACAGGGCGCTGGCCTTCTCGTTCGGCTTCGGCGGCATCACCACCTTGAGAATGACATACAGATCGCCGGGCTCTTTCTTGCCCGCCAGCCCTTTGCCCTTGACCCGCAGCCGTTTGCCGCTCTGGCTGCCGGCCGGCACGGTCAACGCGATTTTGCCGGTCAGCGTCGGCACCTCGATGCTGGCGCCGAGCGCCGCTTCCCACGGGGCGAGCGGCGCCACGATGCTCAGATTGTGGCCATCAATTTCGAACAGCGGATGCGGCGCGAGGCGGATGACCAGATACAGGTCGCCGTTCTGGCCGCCGCCCACGCCGGCAACGCCCTGCCCCTTGAGGCGAATGCGCTCGCCGTCGCCCACGCCGGCCGGGATTTTCACGTTCAGCGTTTTGCTGGCTTCGCTCACCTGCCGCCCCAGCTCGTCGTACACCGGCAGCGTGTAGGAGATCTCGCGGCTTTGGCCATGCAGCGTTTCCTCGAGGAACAGCGGCACCTCCATTTCGAGATCCTGGCCGCGGAAGCCATGCCCGCCGTGCGAGTGCGAAGCGGAGCGATGCCCGCCCGCCGCCCGCCCGCCGAACATGCTTTCGAAGAAATCGGAGAAGTCTTGCGCGTCGGCGCCGCCGCCGTGCCATGAAGCGCTCTGCTGATAGCCGCCGTGATCGCCGCGCGCCTGGCGGCCAAAGTTCGGATCGTTGCGATGCAGCCGGATCTGATCGTACTCGGCGCGGCGCTCCTCGTCCTTCAGCACCTCATAGGCTTCGGCCACTTCCTTGAACTTGCTTTCGGCGTCGTCTTCAGTGCTCACGTCAGGGTGATATTTACGCGCCAGCCGACGGTAGGCCGTTTTGATGGTTTTCAGATCGGCGTTGGGCTCAACGCCCATCGTGGCGTAGTAATCTTTAAATTCCATGCGGTAATACCTTCAATGTGTTGGGTTGTGCGCCAAAATTCCTTGTCTCTCTCGCCAGATATCCTCCTTTCGTCACATTCCTTTTCCGCTATCGCTAAGCATACTCCCGATTGTTAAAAGCTGCGCAAACTGAATAAAAACCGTGCGACAACGCGCAGGCCCGCGCGCCATTTCTAAAGCCCCCCGCATTCACGTACACTGTGGCGGTAACCCCATAAAGATAAATCACGATGAGAACTCAACTGATAACCCGTGAAGGGTATGACAAGCTCAAACAAGAGCTGGATTACCTCTGGCGCGAAGAACGCCCCGAGGTGACCAAGAAAGTGACCTGGGCCGCCAGCCTGGGCGACAGAAGCGAAAACGCCGATTACCAGTACAACAAGAAGCGGCTGCGCGAGATCGATCGCCGCGTCCGCTATCTGACCAAATGCCTGGAGCAGTTGAAGATCGTCGATTACTCCCCGCAGCAGGAAGGCAAAGTGTTCTTCGGCGCCTGGGTAGAGGTGGAGAACGAAGACGGCGAAATCAAACGCTTTCGCATCGTCGGTTACGACGAGATCTTCGGCCGCAAGGATTACATCTCCATCGACGCGCCTATGGCGCGCGCCCTGCTGAAAAAAGAGGTCGGGGACGTCGCCACCGTCAATACGCCGCTGGGCGAGGCGCAGTGGTACGTGAACGAGATAGACTACCCGAAGTAAGCTTTCAGCTTTTTCCGAACCGCCGCCAACGCCGCCGCCTGAGCTGTTCTCCACGCCGCGGCCGCGCGGCGGCGGCCCGCTCCACTGGCATTTTCCCCGATCAATCCGTATAACTGTCCCCTGTTTATTCACCGTTCTCAATACAGATACCAGACCTATGAATGACCCACTGAGCCGCATTATTGCAACAGAACTGCAGGCCCGGCCGGAGCAAGTCGACTCCGCCATCCGTCTGCTGGATGAAGGTAATACCGTGCCCTTTATTGCACGCTATCGTAAGGAAGTCACCGGGGGCCTGGACGACACCCAACTGCGCCAGCTGGAAACCCGCCTGGGTTATCTGCGTGAACTGGAAGATCGTCGCCAGACCATCCTGAAGTCGATCGATGAACAGGGCAAACTGACTGAACAACTGGCGGGGGCGATCAACGCCACGCTGAGCAAGACCGAACTCGAAGACCTCTACCTGCCGTACAAACCGAAGCGCCGCACCCGCGGCCAGATCGCCATCGAAGCCGGCCTGGAACCGCTGGCGGACACGCTGTGGCAGGATCCGCAACAGCAGCCGGAACAACTGGCCGAACGCTACGTCGACGCCGACAAGGGCGTGGCGGATGTGAAAGCCGCCCTCGACGGCGCGCGCTATATCCTGATGGAGCGCTTCGCCGAAGACGCCGCACTGCTGGCCAAGGTGCGCGACTACCTGTGGAAAAACGCCCATCTGGTGTCCAAAGTGGTCGAGGGCAAGGAAGACGAAGGCGCCAAGTTCCGCGACTATTTCGATCACCACGAACCGATTTCCCAGGTGCCTTCGCACCGCGCGCTGGCGATGTTCCGCGGCCGCAACGAAGGCGTGCTGCAGCTGGCGCTGAACGCCGATCCGCAGTTTGAAGAAGCGCCGCGCGAAAGCCAGGCGGAGCTGATCATCATCAATCACCTCAATCTGCGCCTGAACAACGCTCCGGCCGACGCCTGGCGCAAGGCGGTGGTCAACTGGACCTGGCGCATCAAGGTGTTGCTGCACCTGGAAACCGAGCTGATGGGCACGGTGCGCGAGCGCGCGGAAGATGAAGCGATCAACGTGTTCGCCCGCAACATGCATGATCTGCTGATGGCTGCGCCGGCCGGCATGCGCGCCACCATGGGCCTCGATCCGGGCCTGCGCACCGGAGTGAAAGTCGCCGTGGTCGACGCAACCGGCAAGCTGGTCGCCACCGACACCGTCTACCCGCACACCGGGCAAGCGGCCAAAGCCGCCGCCATCGTCGCGGCGCTGTGCATCAAACACAATGTAGAGCTGGTGGCCATCGGCAACGGCACCGCGTCGCGTGAAACCGAGCGTTTCTATCTCGACCTGCAAAAGCAGTTCAGCGACGTCCGGGCGCAGAAAGTGATCGTCAGCGAAGCGGGCGCATCGGTGTACTCCGCGTCCGAACTGGCGGCGCAGGAGTTCCCGGATCTCGACGTATCGCTGCGCGGCGCGGTGTCCATCGCTCGCCGCCTGCAGGATCCGCTGGCGGAGCTGGTGAAGATCGACCCGAAATCCATCGGCGTCGGCCAGTATCAGCACGACGTCAGTCAGAGCCAGCTGGCGAAGAAGTTGGATTCGGTGGTGGAAGACTGCGTGAACGCCGTCGGCGTCGATCTGAACACCGCGTCGGTGCCGTTGCTGACCCGCGTGGCCGGCCTGACGCGCATGATGGCGCAGAACATCGTCAACTGGCGCGACGAGAACGGCCGCTTCAGCAACCGTGAACAGCTGCTGAAGGTCAGCCGCCTGGGGCCGAAAGCGTTCGAACAGTGCGCCGGCTTCCTGCGCATCAACCACGGCGACAACCCGCTGGATGCCTCCACCGTTCACCCGGAAGCCTATCCGGTGGTGCAACGCATCCTGGCCGCCACCGAGCAGGCGCTGCAGGATCTGATGGGCAACGCCTCCGCGGTGCGCAGCCTGAAAGCAGTTGATTTCACCGACGACAAGTTCGGCGTGCCGACGGTCACCGACATTCTGAAAGAGCTGGAGAAGCCGGGCCGCGATCCGCGTCCGGAGTTCAAAACCGCCACCTTCGCCGAAGGTGTGGAAACCCTCAACGATCTGCAGCCGGGCATGATCCTGGAAGGCTCGGTGACCAACGTCACCAACTTCGGCGCCTTCGTGGATATCGGCGTGCATCAGGACGGCCTGGTGCACATCTCCTCGCTGGCGGACAAATTCGTCGAAGATCCGCACACCGTGGTGAAGGCCGGCGACATCGTCAAAGTGAAGGTGATGGAAGTCGATCTGCAGCGTAAACGCATCGCGCTGAGCATGCGCCTGGATGAGCAACCGGGTGAAGGCTCGCCGCGCCGCGGCGGCAACGCGCCGGCACAGTCGCGCGACACCGCCAACCGTTCGGCGGGCGGCAACAAGGCCAAACCGCGCAACGCGGCGCCGGCCGGCAACAGCGCCATGGGCGACGCGCTGGCGGCGGCATTCGGCAAGAAACGCTAAGTCAGAGCCAACAGGGCGGAGCCTGCTCCGCCCTTTCTGATGAATAAAACTTGCGGCATTTCTTGACCCGTCTCAATAAACCGTCATCTTTTTATTTCCTGTTCCTGCGTGATCACCCTCTCATTATTCAGCCAGCAAAAATGCCTTCTGCAGCCATTTATTAACAACTTTGTTAACACGCATTTTTCATCTCGCCAATTGTGAGAGAAACACAAATGGTTACCGCTCGCATTACGGCGGAATAATGTTATCGAATTGCTTTTCAGCGGAAATAAATAAAGGGAAAAAACCCTCGATATTTGCAAACGAGAAAACTTGGCTACAAATACGCAACTGATTTAACTCGCCATTCTCATTTGTTCCCCATCGCAAGCGGTGGTAAAACGTCGTTAATCAAGACAACGCCATCAAAAACTGTCGACGCCATAATAGTTGGTTACAATACCCCTACTTTTTGTATTGAACGCGATAATGATAATTACTATTATTTGCGCTCACTTTATTGCATGACCTTATGGATGAATACCGCCGACGGCGTGGCATTTTCGCCGGCAACGTCCAATTATCATCAGCCCGATGTTCATCGGCACCCGGAAGGTTAATCACATGCAGCTTCAACCTAAACACACATATAAGATTATCGGCTTTTCCGGTGAAATTGCGCCGGCCTACCGCCAGAAACTGTTATCGCTCGGCATGCTGCCCGGCTCTTCGTTCGACGTGGTGCGCGTCGCGCCGCTGGGCGATCCGATAGAAATTAAAACCCGCCGCGTCAGCCTGGTGCTGCGCAGGAAAGATCTGGCGCTGCTGCAGCTCGACGGCCAGCCCTGAACCGGCACGCCTCCATTTGCCGACGCGCCCTTGCGCCGGCGCTGTTCTCCTTGAAGACGACACGCTGAACTATGAAAAAACTCACCATCGGCTTAATCGGTAACCCGAACTCCGGCAAAACCACGCTGTTCAACCAGCTGACCGGCGCACGCCAACGGGTCGGCAACTGGGCGGGCGTGACGGTCGAACGCAAAGAAGGCCATTTCACCACCCCGCAGTCCGACGTGCGGCTGGTCGATTTGCCCGGCACCTACTCCCTCACCACCATCTCGGAGCAAACCTCGCTCGATGAGCAGATCGCCTGCCACTACATTTTGAGCGGCGACGCCGATCTGCTGATCAACGTGGTCGACGCCTCCAACCTGGAGCGCAACCTCTACCTGACGCTGCAATTGCTGGAGCTGGGCATCCCCTGCATCGTGGCGCTGAACATGCTCGACATCGCCAAAAGCCAGCATATCGATATCGACGTCGCCGCGCTGTCGGCGCGCCTCGGCTGCCCGGTAGTACCGATGATCTCCACCCGCGCCGACGGCATCGGCGTGCTGAAACAGATGATCGACAATCATCGCATCAACGAACAGCAGGCGCTGGTGAACTACCCGCCGTTGCTGCTGAAAGCGGTCGCCACGCTGAGCGACGCCATGCCGCAAACGCTGCCGGCGGTGCAACGCCGCTGGCTGGCATTGCAGATGCTGGAGGGCGACATCTACAGCCACCGGCTGGCCGGCCCCGCCGTCGCGCTGCTGCCTGCGGCCATTCAGGCGTTGCAACAGCAGCAGCAAGAAGACCCGGCGCTGGTGATCGCCGACGCGCGCTACCAGTCCATCGCCACCCTGTGCGACGCGGTCAGCAACTCGCAGCAGGCGATGCCCAACCGCCTGACCGATATGCTGGATAAAGTGATCCTCAACCGCTGGCTGGGCGTGCCGATCTTCCTGTTGGTGATGTACCTGATGTTCCTGCTGGCGATCAATATCGGCGGCGCGCTGCAGCCGATCTTCGATATCGGCTCGGCGGCGATCTTCATTCAGGGCATTCAGTGGCTCGGCTACACCCTGCACTTCCCCGACTGGCTGACCGTATTCCTGGCGCAGGGCGTCGGCGGCGGCATCAACACCGTGCTGCCGCTGGTGCCGCAGATCGGCATGATGTACCTGTTCCTATCGTTCCTGGAAGACTCCGGCTACATGGCGCGCGCGGCGTTCGTGATGGATCGCCTGATGCAGGCGCTCGGGCTGCCGGGCAAATCCTTCGTGCCGCTGATCGTCGGCTTCGGTTGCAACGTGCCGTCCATCATGGGTGCCCGTACGCTGGACGCCCAGCGCGAGCGCCTGATCACCATCATGATGGCGCCGTTCATGTCCTGCGGCGCCCGTCTAGCGATCTTCGCGGTGTTCGCCGCCGCCTTCTTCGGCCAGGACGGCGCCGGCGTGGTGTTCTCGCTGTATATGCTCGGCATCGCGGTGGCGATCCTGACCGGCCTGGTACTCAAATATACCCTCATGCGCGGCGAAGCCTCGCCGTTCGTCATGGAGCTGCCGGTTTACCACGTGCCGCACCTGAAAAGCCTGCTGCTGCAAACCTGGCAGCGGTTGAAAGGCTTCGTGTTGCGCGCCGGTAAGGTGATCGTGGTGGCCAGCATATTCATCGGCGGCCTGAACAGCTTCTCGTTCAGCGGCAAAACGGTCGACAACATCAACGACTCCGCGCTGGCCTCCGTCTCCAAAGTACTGACGCCGCTGCTGCAGCCGATGGGCGTCCACAGCGATAACTGGCAGGCCACCGTTGGGCTGGTGACCGGCGCGATGGCGAAAGAAGTGGTGGTCGGCACGCTGAATACGCTGTATACCGCCGAGCACATCAACAAAGAGGCGTTCGACGCCGCCAACTTCAACTTGCTCGATGAACTGGGCGGCGCGCTGCAGGAAACCTGGGACGGCCTGAAAAACACCTTCAGCCTGAGCGTGCTGTCCAACCCGATCGAAGCCAGCAAGGGCGACGGTGAGATGGGCGTCGGTTCGATGGGCGTGATGAGCAGCAAATTCGGCTCCGGCATCTCCGCCTACAGCTACCTGATCTTCGTGCTGCTGTATGTGCCTTGCGTTTCGGTGATGGGCGCCATCGCCCGCGAATCGAGCCGCGGCTGGATGACCTTCTCTATCCTGTGGGGGCTGAACGTGGCCTACTCGCTGGCGACGCTGTTCTATCAGGCGGCGACCTTCAACCAACACCCGCAGTACAGCCTGACGGCGATCCTGGCAGTGGTGCTGGTGAATCTGCTGGTGCTGTTCGGCCTGCGCCGGGCGCGCAGCCGCGTCACGGTGCGCCTGGGCAACGCCACGCCGGCGGCCTGTTGCCAGAGCGCCAAAGGGAGCTGTCACTGATGGCCGGGCTGCTGCAGGTGCGCGATGCGCTGGCGCTGCGCGGCAGCGCCCAGGCGCAGCAGCTCAGCCAATCGCTAGCGACGCCGTTGCCGCTGGTGCAGGCGATGCTGGATCGTTTGACAGCAATGGGGAAAGTGGAACGTATCGAACAGGATGGCGGCGCCTGTCTGAGCGGCGGCTGCAAAAGCTGCCCGCAGGGCCAGGGATGCAGCACGGTGTTCTACCGGCTGAAGGCCTAACGATCAGGGGCGCCGCAGCGGCGCCCCTTGCCGTTCAAGGCTTATTGCTTGTCTTTGTAAACTTCGGCGATGGCGCTGAATTTACCGTGTTCGCGGCCCGCCAGGATCACGTAGTATTGACCGCCCTTTTCGTCCGCCAGTTTGGACAGCTCTTCCTTGGCGTCCATCGGTGACGTGGTTTCCGCCGTCGTGGTGACGGTGCCGATCTTCTCGTATTTACCCGGATTCTTATCCAGATCTTCCTTGGTCAGCAGGGTTGCCGCCATGGAGCCGAAAGACACCGAACCCAGCACTGCCGCTGCAATAATCATCTTCAATGATTTCATGACACTAACCTCTCAATGGATAATTTATCTGTTATGAAAGCCGTCCAGGATCCATGCGTAGTACCGCAGGCTGCCGCGACATCCACAGGCCTCGTTGCTTTCCCTGACGGGGCCTGTTTCCCAGAGACGAAACGCCAAAATGAAAATCGCCGCACGCGGTCTTTTCATTTTGCAGCCAACGCATTGACTCACTAAGTATTGAACAGCTTTGTCTTTTATCCACCCGGCGGCGTTTTTTTTCGCGCTCTATCGTGCGTTTTCCCGCTGCATTCAATGTGCTGCAATAAACGCTTCGATCATCGTCACAAATTCATCGGGATGAGAGATAAACGGCGCATGGGCGGCTTTGGCCACGATCTGCGACGTGGAGTTCGGCCAGGCGGCGTCGAGCAGCTCGGCGACCTTGCGCGGCACCAGCCCGTCCAGATAGCCGTAGATCCGCAGCAGCGGCAGATTCAACTCCGCCAGCGGCGCGCGCAGATCGGCGGTGCGCAGGATCTCCAGCCCGCCGTTCAGTACCTCGACGCTCGGCGTCGGTTGGTTGAGCACTACCGCTTTCAGCTGGCGCGCATCCTGACGCGCGCTCTCGGTGCCCAGCGTCTGCAGCGCCAGAAAACGCTCGACGGTGCGCTGGAAATCCAGGCTTAGCTGGTGCTGGAAACCGCTCAGCACATCCGGACGGATCCCCGGCCACGCATCGCGGGCGGCAAAGCACGGCGAAGAGGCCACGGTGATGAGCCCGCTGACCCGCTGCGGCTGCATCAGCGCCGCCTGGCTGGCCACCAGTCCGCCGAGCGACCAGCCGAGCCACCAGGCCTGCGGCGGGGCAGCCGCCAGCACGATTTCCGTCATCTGCTCCAGCGACAGGGCGCCGAACCCCTGGCTGCGGCCGTACCCCGGCAGATCGACCAGGTGCAGGCGAAAATGCGGCGTCAGCCGCGCCTGAATGCAACGCCACACTTCGGCGTTCAATCCCCAGCCGTGCAGCAGCACAAGATCGCGTTCGCCTTCGCCTATTGTTTGCCAGTACAGCGCTGTCATTGGTTATTGTCCTTTCATGCTTACCCGTCTCGGAGACGCTATGCTATCAATCCGCAGCCGCTGTTGGCTATGCCGACAACCGTTGAGCCTGATGCGTCATGGCATCTGCAGTTGCTGCCTGCGCCATCTGCCGGCCCACCCGCCGTGTTGCCCGCGCTGCGGATTGCCCGCCGGGAAGGCGCGAACGCCCTGCGGCCGCTGCCTGCAACGGCCGCCGCCCTGGCAACGGCTGGTGTTCGTCGGCGACTACGCTGCGCCCCTCAGCCAACTGGTAAAAAGGTTCAAGTTCCACCGCGCGCCCGAGCTCGCGCCGACGCTGGCGCGCCTGATGCTGTTGCGGTGGCAGCAGGCGCGCAGAGAGCAGTATCTGAACAGACCCGACCTGATTTTAGCGGTACCCTTGCATGCATCACGCTGCTGGCGCCGTGGCTATAACCAGAGCGATCTGCTGGCGCGGCCGCTGGCGCGCTGGCTGGGCTGCGCCTATCAGCCCGCCGCCTTGCGCCGGGTGCGCAAAACCGCCCTGCAACAGCGGCTGAGCGCCTCTGCCCGCAGACGCAATCTGCAGCGCGCGTTCGCCTGTACCGTGCCGGTCGCCGGCCGGCATATCGCCTTGGTGGATGACGTGGTGACCACCGGCAGCACCGTCGCGGCGATCGCGGCGCTGCTGCGGCGGCAAGGCGCCGCCTCGGTGCAGATATGGTGCGTTTGCCGCACGTTGTAGTGCCACGGCAATGGGCGTATTATAACCGACTATAGAAGTCAACTATTGAGCTAATGCTATGATCCGTATAACAGATGCTGCACAGGAACACTTTGCCAAACTGCTGGCAAATCAAGAAGAAGGCACCCAAATCCGCGTATTCGTGATCAACCCGGGCACGCCGACGGCCGAATGCGGTGTCTCTTATTGCCCGCCGGACGCGGTAGAAGCGACGGATACCGAACTGAAGTTCGACAAACTGTCCGCCTATGTCGATGAGCTGAGCGCGCCGTATCTGGAAGACGCCGAAATCGACTTCGTGACCGACCAGCTGGGTTCTCAGCTGACGCTGAAGGCGCCGAACGCCAAGATGCGCAAGGTCGATGACGACGCGCCGCTGATGGAGCGCGTGGAGTACGTGCTGCAGTCGCAGATCAACCCACAGCTGGCGGGCCACGGCGGCCGCGTAACGCTGATGGAGATCACCGACGACAACATGGCTATTCTGCAGTTCGGCGGCGGTTGCAACGGCTGTTCGATGGTCGACGTCACGCTGAAAGAAGGCATCGAGAAAGAGCTGCTGCAGAAATTCCCGGAGCTGAAGGGCGTGCGTGACCTGACCGAGCACCAGCGCGGCGAGCACTCCTACTACTGATACCCTTCTTACTTGAAGTTGCAGCGTTGTTGGCCGCATGCGCACACCCCAGTCACTTACTTAAGTAAGCTCCTGGGGATTTACGCACTTGCCGCCTAGCTGCAACTCCAATTAATTCGGGTATCCGTCATTTGGATGGGACTAAAGTTCTCGTCCTTTGACCTAATACAACGACACCTCATCGTCACCCCACCGACACCTTGCGTCGGCGCTTGTCCAAATCCTTCAGCAGCCGGTTTATCCGCGGGTCGGCGAACATCTCCTCCAGCGTCCGGGTCAGCTTGCGCCGCCAGTTAGGGTACTGATCGCTGGTGCCGGGAATGTTGACCGGATCCGCCATATCCAGCCAGTCTTCCGGCTGCAGGCCGAGCAAGGCGCTGGCGCTGTCGGCGACATAACGCTGCAGGCCGCGGTTGAGCAGCGGGCTCATGCCGAGCAGCGCCGCCTTCTTGCCCACCTTCTGCGGCACGCAGCCATAGCGATGCAATCCGTCCAGCAATCCCTGCTTGGCGCGTTCCCGATCGGCGAACAGCGCCCGCAGGATTTCCGCGTCCGGGTAAAGACCCAGCCGGTTGCCGAGCGTCAGGTCGTCGCTTTGCCAGTAGCCGCGCAGCGTCGGCAGATCGTGGGTGGTGATGGTCGCCATCGCCTGCACCGGATAGGCCTGCGGCGCGCGGAAATGGTGTTCGCCGTCGCTTTCGAAATAGAGCACTTTGTAGGAATAGACGCCGCTGTCGCGCAGCTTGCCGACGATTTCCACCGGCACCGTGCCGAGATCCTCACCGATCACCATGCAGCGGTGGCGCTGGCTTTCCAGCGCCAGCACCGCCAGCAGATCGTCCACCGGGTATTTGACGTAGGCGCCGCGATCGGCGGTTTCGCCATACGGGATCCACCACAGCCGCAACAGCGCCATGACGTGATCGATGCGCAGCGCGCCGCAGCTGGTCATGTTGGCGCGCAAAAGATCGATGAACGGCTGATACCCGCGCGCCGCCATCACGTGCGGATCCATCGGCGGCAGGCCCCAGTTTTGCCCCAGCGGCCCCAGAATATCCGGCGGCGCCCCGACCGACGCTTTCAGGCAGTACAGCTCACGGTCACACCAGGTTTCCGCCCCGCCTTCCGCCACCCCGACCGCCAGATCGCGATACAGGCCAATCGGCATCTGCTGCTGTTGACTCTGGTCAAAACACTGCGCGAACTGCGTGCCCGCCAGCCATTGCAGCCACAGATAAAAGCGAACCGCGTCCTGATGTTCAGCGCAGAACTGCCGCACCGCTTCGCTCTGCCCCTGCCGATAACGTTCGGGCCAGGCCGGCCAGCCCCACTGGCTGGCGTCTTTGGCCGCCAGATGGGCGTGCAGCGCATCAAACGCCGCCTGCTGATACAGGCTGTCGCCGCCCTCAGCCACAAACAGCTCGAACGCCTGACGCTGCGCGTCGTTCGGCTGGCGCGCCTGAAACAGCGGGAACGCCAGCTTCAGCGCCGCCAGCTTCAGCTGCATCACGGCGGTGTAATCCACCCACTCCGCGGCGCGCGCCCTGGCCAGCTGCTTCTGCGTCGCCGGCTTCTGCCACCAGCGCTGCGCCGCGTCGCTGCGCTGGAAATCCTCCACCGCGTTGACGTCGATATACGCCAGATTCAGCCAGCGGCGCGACGAGGGGCTGTAGGGGCTGGCGCTCTCCGGGTTGGCCGGATACAGCGCATGGATCGGATTGAGGCCGACGAAGGCACCGCCGCGTTCCCCCACCTGCTCCACCATCAGGCGCAGATCGCCGAAATCGCCGATGCCCCAGTTGCGATCGGAACGCAGCGTATACAGCTGAACGCAGGCGCCCCACAGTTTCTTGCCGGTCAGCAAGGCGTCCGGCTCGAAGCAGCGCCTCGGCGCGACGATCACGCGGCATGACCACTGCCGCACGCCCTGGCTCAGCGTCAATTGATGGTAGCCCGCCGGCAAATCGCCGGGCAACGTCAGGGTCTTGCGCGCGCCGACGCGCCCCTGCAGGCATTCGCCGTCTTCACGCTGCAGCGCCCACAGGTACTCGCCTTCACCCGCCGGGGTCAACGCCAGCGGCGCGCCCTGATAGAACACCTTGACCGCCGGTAACGGCGACGCCGCGTCTTCCTGCGCGGCATCGGCCCGATTCATGGCCGCCAACAGCTTGCGCTTGGTCTCCGGTTCAATCGCCTGCCGCTTGCCGTGGGCATTGATGAAATCGGCAGCGATCCCCGCCTGCGCTGCCGCCTGATCGATACGCTTGCGATCCATTCGCTCTCCTTAACGTTTGGCTTGCCAGATGCGCTGCTGATAATCGCGGATCGAGCGATCCGAGCTGAACATGCCGACGCGCGCGGTGTTAAGGATAGCCCGCCGCGTCCACTCGTCCCGATCGCGATACAGTTCATCGACCCGGCGCTGCGCCTGGCAGTACGAGGCAAAGTCCGCCAGCACCAGGTAGGGATCGCCGCCTTCCAGCAGGCTGTGCAGCATCATGTCGAACGCGTGCTTATCGCCGTGGCTGAAGGCGCCGCTCGCCAGCTCGTCCAGAATCGCCTTCAGGTGCTTGTCTTTCTTGCGGTAGCTGAGCGGATCGTAACCCTTCGCCACTATCGCCTTCACCTGCTCCACGGTATTGCCGAAGATAAAGATATTGTCTTCGCCCACCTGCTCGGCAATTTCGACGTTGGCGCCGTCCAGCGTGCCGACCGTCAGCGCGCCGTTCAACGCCAGCTTCATGTTGCCGGTGCCGGAGGCCTCTTTGCCGGCGGTGGAGATCTGTTCGGAGATATCCGCCGCCGGGATCATCAGTTCGGCCACCGAGACGCGGTAGTCAGGGATGAACGCCACTTTCAGGCGATCTTTCACCAACGGATCGTTGTTGATCTTCTCGGCCGCCTGATTGATGGCGTAGATGATGTTCTTCGCCAGGTAGTAGCCCGGCGCCGCCTTGGCGCCGAACAGGAAGACGCGCGGCACGATGTCCAGGTTGGGGTTGTCGCGCAGCTGGCGATACAGCGACAGGATGTGCAGCAGGTTCAGGTGCTGACGTTTGTATTCATGCAGGCGTTTGATCTGCACGTCGAAGATCGCGTCCGGGTCGAGCGTCAACCCCATCACGCCGTGCACGTAATGGGCCAGCGCCACCTTGTTGTCGCGTTTGATCTGCTGATAACGCTGGCGGAACGCCGCGTCGTCGGCGAATTTTTCCAGCCCGCGCAGCGCGTCGAGATCGCTCGCCCACTCCACCTTCAGCGTCTCGTCGATCAGGCCCGACAGCGCCGGGTTGCACTGTTTCAGCCAGCGGCGCGGCGTGATGCCGTTAGTGACGTTATGGAATTTGTTCGGCCACAGCTGGTGATATTCCGGGAACAGATCTTTCACCACCAGATCCGAGTGCAGCTGCGCTACGCCGTTGACCGCAAAGCCGCTGACCACGCACAGGTTGGCCATGCGCACCTGCTTGTTGTGGTGCACCGCCAGTTTGGCCCACACCGCCTCGTCGCCCGGCCAATGCTTATCCACCAATTTTTTAAACCTGGCGTTGATTTGTTTGATGATGGAGAAATGGCGCGGCAGCAGGCTGCGCACCAATTTTTCATCCCAGCATTCCAGCGCTTCCGGCATCAGGGTGTGGTTGGTATAGGCGAAGGTGTTGCTGGTGATCGCCCAGGCCGCCTCCCACTCCAGCTGGTGTTCGTCCAGCAGAATGCGCAGCATTTCCGGAATGGCGATGGTCGGGTGGGTGTCGTTCAGTTGGATCACTTCGTACTTCGGCAGCTCTTCAATCTTGCGGCCGGCCTGATGGTGCTTGCGCAAAATGTCCGCCACCGAGCAGGCGCACTGGAAATACTGCTGCATCAGGCGCAGGCGCTTGCCGGCCTGATGGTTGTCGTTCGGGTAGAGCACCTTGGTCAGCTTGTCGGCTTCTACGCCCTGCTTCTCCGCCTGCAGGAATTTGCCGTCGTTGAAATCGCTCAGGTTGAACGGATGCTGATGGGTCGCCTGCCACAGGCGCAGCGGCTGCGCCACGCCGTTGCGATACCCCAGCACCGGCAGATCCCAGGCTTCGCCGCGCAGGGTGAAGGCGGGGCGCCACAGTTCGCGGCCGTCGGCCTGCTTTTCCAGCTTGCCGCCGATGCCCACGTCCACCGCCAGCGCGGCGTTGTGGCGGAACCACGGGTAGCTCTCGCGCTGCCAGTTATCCGGCGCCTCTTGCTGTTGCCCTTCGCGGAACGACTGGCGGAACAGCCCGTACTGGTAATTCAGCCCATAGCCGGTGGCCGGTTGTTCCACCGTCGCCATCGAGTCGAGGAAACAGGCCGCCAGCCGCCCCAACCCGCCGTTGCCCAGCGCCGGATCGGTTTCCTGCTCCAGCAGATCCGCCAACTTGACGTTCTGCTCGGCCAGCGCCTGCTCGACGGTGTCGTACCAGCCCAGGTTGATCAGGTTGTTCGCCGTCAGCCGGCCGATCAGAAACTCCATCGAGATGTAGTTTACGTGGCGCAGCGGTTTGGCGCTTTTGCGCGGCGCCGGCTGTGCGGCCAGTTGCTCGGCCAGCGCCGCACTGACGGCCTCCCACCATTGATGTTGCGTCATTTGCTGCGCGGAACTGAGGCCGAACCGTTGCCACTGACGGGCGAGCGCCGCCAGAAAAGCATCCTTCTTGAGCGTAGGCTGTGACATAAGGAAAACTCTCTATCCAGTAAGTGGGTCAAATTGCCGCTATCGTGCCGGTGAGAAAGCCTGACGGCATCATCCCGCCTGGGGATTAGCTGGGGAGGAGGATTGGGGCGTAGCTGGAATTGTGATCTCAGGCACTTTTTGACTCCCTTGCAACGATGCAAAAAAGCCCGCCAACGCGTGCGGCGAGCACTGAGAACGTTAACCCTGACGTTAGCACAAGTATTCGCGCTGCTGAAGTTTTGTCCATGGCCGGAAATGCGATCCGCCACCGTATCGCCGTACTCCGACGCCAAACGTAAAAAAGTGTGATCGATAGCAACTTAACTCCAAGCCGATGCGGAAGCTTGTTGCAATACGTTTAGGGTTGGCAGAAGTTAGGGGGAGCTATTAATTACGAACCATAAAATAATTAGCGCCACTCCAATCCCGGCGGGAACCGCGATTTATACCCTGGAATACTATGCTGATCCCATCAAAACTGAGCCGCCCGGTACGGCTGCAAAATACCGTGATCCGCGATCGCCTGCTGGCCAAACTGGCCAGCGCGGGCAACTATCGCCTGACACTGGTCAATTGCCCGGCGGGATACGGGAAAACCACGCTGATCGCCCAATGGGCAGCCGGCAAGGCCGATCTGGGCTGGTATTCCCTGGATGAGAGCGACAACCAGCCGGAGCGCTTCGCCAGCTACCTGATCGCCGCGCTGCAGCAGGCCAGCGGCGGCCGCTGCGTCAAGAGCGAGGCGCTGAGCCAGAAACACCAGTACGCCAGCCTGTCGGCGCTGTTCGCCCAACTGTTTATCGAGCTGGCCGACTGGCATCAACCGCTGTACCTGGTGATCGACGACTATCACCTGATCACCAACGACGCCATTCACGAAGCCATGCGCTTTTTCCTGCGCCATCAGCCGGAAAACCTGACGCTGATCCTGCTCTCGCGCACCTTGCCGCCGCTCGGCATCGCCAACCTGCGGGTGCGCGATCAGCTGTTGGAAATGGGCACGCAGCAGCTGGCGTTCACCCACCAGGAGGCCAAACAGTTCTTCGATTGCCGTCTGGCGGCGCCAATGGAACAGCAGGACAGCAGCCGCCTGTGCGACGAAGTCGAGGGCTGGGCCACCGCGCTGCAGCTGATCGCGCTGTCGGCCCGCCAATCCGCTTCGTCCGCTCAACTGTCGGCCAAGCGGCTGGCGGGGTTGAACGCCAGTCACCTGTCCGACTACCTGGTAGACGAAGTGCTGGATCACGTCGATGCGGATGCGCGCGCTTTCCTGCTGCGCTGTTCGGTGCTGCGCTCGATGAACGACGCGCTGATCGTGCGGCTGACCGGCGAAGACAACGGCCAGCAACGGCTGGAGGAACTGGAACGCCAGGGGCTGTTTATCCACCGCATGGACGACACCGGCGAATGGTTCAACTTCCATCCGCTGTTCGCCTCTTTCCTGCGCCAGCGTTGCCAGTGGGAACTGGCGCTGGAGCTGCCGGGGCTGCATCGCGCCGCCGCCGAGGGCTGGCTGGCGCTGGGGTATCCGGCGGAGGCCATTCACCACGCGTTGGCGGCCAGCGACGTCAGCATGCTGCGCGATATCCTGCTGCAACACGCCTGGTCGCTGTTCCACCACAGCGAACTGGCCTTGCTGGAGGAGTGCCTCAACGCGCTGCCCTATGAACGCCTGATCCAAAACCCCAAGCTGGCGCTGCTGCAGGCCTGGCTGGCGCAGAGCCAGCACCGCTACAGTGAGGTCAACACCCTGCTGGAGCGCGCCGAGCGCACCATGCGCGAGCAGAAAATCGAGATAGACCAAACGCTGCACGCCGAGTTCGACGCCTTGCGCGCCCAGGTGGCGATCAACGCCGGCAAACCGGAAGAAGCCGAGCGGCTGGCGACCGAAGCGTTGAAATTCCTGCCGCTGTCCAGCTACTACAGCCGCATCGTCGCCACCTCGGTAACCGGCGAAGTGCACCACTGCAAGGGCGAACTGGCGCGCGCGCTGCCGATGATGCAGCAGACCGAGCAGATGGCGCGTCGTCATCAGGCCAACCATTACGCGCTCTGGGCGCTGCTGCAGCAGAGTGAAATCCTTATCGCCCAAGGCTTCCTGCAGGCCGCTTACGAAACCCAGGATAAGGCGTTCGAACTGATCCGCGAGCAGCACCTGGAACAGCTGCCGATGCACGAATTTCTGCTGCGCATCCGCGCCCAGATCCTGTGGTCATGGTCACGGTTGGACGAAGCGGAAGACGCGGCGCGCGCCGGGCTGAAAATTCTGGCCAACTACCAACCGCAGCAGCAGCTGCAGTGCATCGCCATGTTGGCCAAATGCTCGCTGGCGCGCGGCGATCTGGACAACGCCAATACCCATCTGCAGCGCTGCGAAACCCTGCTGCACGGCGCCCACTATCATCGCGACTGGCTGACCAACACCGACAAGTCGCGGGTGATCCACTGGCAGATGACCGGCGATACCGCCGCCGCCGCCCAGTGGCTGCGCCACACCGAAAAACCCGGCATGGCGGACAACCACTTCACGCAGGGCCAATGGCGCAACATCGCGCGGGTGCAAATCCTGCTCGGCCAGTATGAAGAGGCCGGCGTGGTGCTGGATGAACTGAACGAAAACGCTCGTCGCCTGCGGCTGGTGAGCGATCTCAACCGCAACCTGCTGCTCAGCAACCAGCTCTACTGGCTGCTGGAGCGCAAGGGCGAAGCGCAGCAGGCGCTGATCGAAGCGCTGTCGCTGGCTAACCGCACCGGCTTTATCAGCCACTTCGTCATCGAAGGCGAAGCGATGGCGCAACAGCTGCGTCAGCTGCTCCAGCTCAACACGCTGCCGGAGCTGGAGCAGCATCGCGCCCAGCGTATCCTGCGCGACATCAACCAGCATCATCGGCACAAGTTCGCGCATTTCGACGAGAACTTCGTCGATAAGCTGCTGACCCACCCGCAGGTGCCGGAACTGATCCGCACCAGCCCGCTCACCCAACGCGAATGGCAGGTGCTGGGGCTGATCTATTCCGGTTACAGCAACGACCAGATCGCCGGCGAGCTGGACGTGGCGGCCACCACCATCAAGACGCACATCCGCAACCTGTATCAGAAACTGGGCGTGGCCCATCGCCAGGAGGCGGTGCAGCAGGCGCAGCAACTGCTGAAGATGATGGGCTACGGCGCGTAAAAACCCTGATGTCCCTCTGGTCTTAAACGCCGCAGAGTTGGTTACAATAGCGGCGTCCCCCTATTACGAGGCAGTCAGCAGTATGGAACAGTTCGAAGCGATCAACGTTGAGCAGGCGTACACCCGCTGGAAAGAGGGCAGCGCCGCCCTGGTCGACATCCGCGATCCGCAAAGTTTTGAAGCCGGGCATACGCCGGGCGCCTTTCACCTCACCAACGCCACCCTGTCGGCCTTTATGCAGCAAAACGACTTCGAGCGGCCGGTGATGGTGATGTGCTACCACGGCAACAGCAGCCGCAGCGCGGCGCAGTACCTGCTGCACCAGGGGTTCGACGCGGTCTACAGCATCGACGGCGGTTTCGAGGCCTGGGCCCGCCAGTATCCGCAAGACGTGGAAACCTCTGCCTGATCCCCGCCGCCCGCCGCGCGTCGGCGGGCTTCCCCTTCATTTTTATGCGCGTTTTCGCGGGTTTTTCGCAGATCCGTTTGCCAGCGCTCAGGATTTCGACGTTATAATCGGCCGTCAGGGTCGCCGGCGAGCAAGCCGCGGCCAAAATCATTCACTTACGACGGAAGAGCAATGGTTAGAGTAATCGCCATATCCAACCCGCGCCTGGCGCTGGCCTTTGTCGACTATATGGCGACCCAGGGCATCCGGCTTGAGCTGCGCAACAGCGGCGAGGCGGCGGAAATCTGGCTGGCCGACGACGGTCACCTCGAGCAGGTGCAACACGAGCTGCAGCAGTTTCTGGCCGATCCGCTCAACCGCCGTTATCAGGCCGCCAGCTGGCAGACCGGCCATACCGACGCCGGCCTGCATTATCAGAGCGAATCCTACCTGCACACCCTGCGCAGCAAGGCCGGTCCGCTGACGCTCGGCGTGATGGTGCTGTGCATCGCGGTCTATATTCTGATGCAGGCGCTCGGCGACGATACCGTGATGTATTGGCTCTCCTGGCCGCAGGACAGCAGCCAATACACCCAGCTGTGGCGCTGGATCAGCCATGCGTTCCTGCATTTCTCCCTGCTGCATATCCTGTTTAACCTGATGTGGTGGTGGTATCTCGGCGGCCAGATGGAAAAACGCCTCGGCGCCGGCAAGCTGTTCGTGCTGGCGGTGGTGTCGGCCTTCTTCAGCGGCTGGGCGCAATCGCTGTTCAGCGGCGCGCTGTTTGGCGGGCTGTCGGGCGTGGTCTATGCGCTGATGGGCTATGTGTGGCTGTCGGGCGAACGGGCGCCGGAGCGCGGCCTGATGCTGCCGCGCGGCCTGATGGTGTTCTCGGTGTTGTGGCTGGTGGCCGGATATTTCGATATTTTAGGAATGTCGATCGCCAACGCGGCACACGTAGCCGGTTTAGTGTTAGGGTTATTGATGGCATTTTGGGATACGCGTCATCGCGCACACAACGAACAATAACAGCCGAGAGCTATGTCCAGCGGGCATAGCGGGCGTTTTAGGGGATTATCGTGAAGCAAACACAGCGTCATGACGCAATTATCGAGCTGGTGCGCCTGCAGGGTTACGTCAGCACGGAAGAGCTGGTCGAACATTTTGACGTCAGCCCGCAAACGATTCGCCGCGATTTGAATGACCTGGCCGACCAGAACAAGATCCAGCGTCACCACGGCGGCGCGGCGCTGCCTTCCAGCTCGGTCAACGCTGCCTATAACGATCGCAAGGTGATGTGGTCGGAAGAGAAGGCCCGCATCGCGCAGCGCGTCGCCAGCCAGATCCCGGACGGCGCCACGCTGTTCATCGATATCGGCACCACGCCGGAAGCGGTGGCCCATGCGCTGATGAACCACAAGAACCTGCGCGTGGTCACCAACAACCTTAACGTCGCCACCCTGTTGACCGCCAAGGAAGACTTCCGCCTGATCCTGGCCGGCGGCGAAGTGCGCACACGCGACGGCGGCATCATGGGCGAAGCCACCCTGGACTTCATCTCCCAATTCCGTCTCGATTACGGCATTCTCGGCATCAGCGGCATCGATATGGACGGCTCGCTGCTCGAATTCGACTATCACGAAGTGCGCACCAAACGCGCGATTATCGAAAATTCCCGCTGCGTGATGCTGGTCACCGACCATTCCAAATTCGGCCGCAACGCCATGGTCAACCTGGGCAACATGAACCTGATCGACTACCTGTTTACCGACCAACTGCCGCCGCCGAGCGTGATGAAAATCATCGAACAGTACGACGTGCAGCTGGAGTTGTGCTGATTCGGCCTTAACCTGCGGGGCGCGCCGCCGTCCCGTTTCATACCTTCAGGCTCCCCTCATCGACAGCCGTTTGCGCGCCCGCGCCATATCCATACTGCTTGTGTGACTATCATCACCAAACTGTTACCTCTATCACGCCTAAATGTTTTTGTTTGGTTAACTCTTGGCTTGCCTGTTGGTTTTTGATTACAATCATGAGCGAAAACGAACATGAAAGAGCTATTTCGAACATCTGGAGGAAGATGACGTGGAAACCAAAGACTTGATCGTTATCGGTGGCGGCATCAACGGTGCCGGCATCGCGGCGGATGCTGCCGGGCGCGGGCTGTCGGTACTGCTACTGGAAGCGCAAGACTTGGCCTGTGCTACGTCTTCCGCCAGTTCCAAACTGATCCACGGTGGCCTGCGCTACCTGGAACACTACGAATTCCGTCTGGTGAGCGAAGCGCTGGCCGAACGTGAAGTGCTGCTGAAGCTGGCGCCGCACATCGCGTTCCCGATGCGTTTCCGCCTGCCGCACCAGCCGCACCTGCGTCCGGCCTGGATGATCCGTATCGGCCTGTTCCTGTACGATCACCTGGGCAAACGCACCAGCCTGCCGGGCAGCAAGGGTTTGCGCTTTGGACCAGAGTCGGTGCTGAAGCCCGAATTGAAGCGCGGTTTCGAATATTCCGACTGCTGGGTCGACGATGCTCGCCTGGTGGTGCTGAACGCGCAGGAAGTGGAAAAACGCGGCGGCGAAGTGCGCACCCGCACCAAAGTGACCCGCGCATGGCGTGAAAACGGCCTGTGGATGGTGGAAGCGGTCGATATCGACAGCGGCAAAACCTTCACCTGGCGCGCCAAAGGCCTGGTGAACGCCACCGGCCCGTGGGTGAAAAACTTCTTCGACGACGGCCTGAAGCTCAAATCGCCTTACGGCATCCGCCTGATCAAAGGCAGCCACATCGTGGTGCCGCGCGTGCACGATCAGCCGCAGTCTTACATTCTGCAGAACGAAGACCACCGCATCGTGTTCGTGATCCCGTGGAATGACGAGTTCTCCATCATCGGCACCACCGACGTGGAGTACAAAGGCGATCCGAAAGACGTGAAGATCGACGAGAACGAAATCGCTTATCTGCTGAAAGTGTACAACGATCACTTCAAGAAGCAGCTGGGCCGCGACGACATCGTCTGGACTTACTCCGGCGTGCGTCCGCTGTGCGACGACGAATCCGATTCACCGCAGGCGATCACCCGCGATTACACGCTGGACGTGCACGACGAGCAGGGCAAAGCGCCGCTGCTGTCGGTCTTCGGCGGCAAGCTGACCACCTACCGCAAGCTGGCCGAACATGCGATGGAAAAACTGGCCCACTACTACCCAGGCTGCGGCCCGGCGTGGACCAAAAACGCCACGCTGCCGGGCGGTGACATCGACGGCGATCGCGATGGCTACGCGGCCAAACTGCGCCGTGCGCACGGCTGGCTGCCGGAAGCCCTGGCGCGCCGCTATGCCCGCACCTACGGCAGCCAGAGCGAGCTGATCTTGGCCGGCGCCAACGGCCTCGCCGATCTGGGCGAAGATTTCGGCCACGGTCTGTATGAAGCCGAGCTGCGTTACCTGACCGAGAAAGAGTGGGTCGTAGAGCTGGACGACGCCATCTGGCGCCGCACCAAGCTGGGCATGTGGCTGGACGAGGCGCAGCAGGCGCGAGTGAAAGCCTGGCTGGCGGAACACGCGAAAACGAAAGCGCTGTCTCTGGCTTCCTGAGCTGCAGCGTAACGACAAAGGGCCGGTTATCCGGCCCTTTGCTTTTTTCCTCTCCCGCTTTACAGCTTCACCGGCTTAATGTGCCAAATTTCATCCGCGTATTCCTGAATGGTGCGATCGGATGAGAAGTAGCCCATATTGGCGATATTCAGCACCGCGCGCCGCGTCCACTCGTCCTGATTGAGATACACCTCGTCCACCTTGTCCTGCGTGTCCACATAGCTGCGGTAATCCGCCAACAGCTGATAGTGATCGCCGAGGTTGACCAGCGAGTCGAACAAATTGCCATAGCGTTTCGGCTCTTCCGGGCTGAACACCCCGGTGGCGATCTGCGTCAGCGCCTGATGCAGCTCCGGGTCTTGCTCATAGTACTGGCGCGGGTTGTAACCGTTGCGGCGCAGTTCCTCAACCTGCTCGGCGGTATTGCCGAAAATAAAGATATTCTCCTCCCCCACGTGCTCGCGCATCTCGACGTTGGCGCCGTCCAGCGTGCCGATGGTCAGCGCGCCGTTCAGCGCGAACTTCATGTTGCTGGTGCCCGAGGCCTCGGTGCCCGCCAGCGAGATCTGTTCCGACAGATCCGCCGCCGGGATAATGATCTGCGCCAGGCTGACGCCGTAGTTCGGAATGAACACCACCTTCAGTTGGGTATGCACGCGCGGATCGTTGTTGATCACTTTGGCCACGTCGTTGATCAGACGGATGATCTGCTTGGCTGCATAGTAGGCAGAGGCCGCCTTGCCGGCGAAGATCACCACCCGCGGCACGCGCTCGATGTCAGGGTCAGCCAGCAAACGGTTATACAGCGTGATGACGTGCAGCACGTTGAGCAGTTGCCGTTTGTACTCGTGGATACGCTTGATTTGCACATCGAACAACGCATCCGGGTTGACTACCACGTTGAGCGTTTTGGCGATATACAGCGCCAGCCGCTCCTTGTTCTGCCGTTTGGCGCGCTGCACCGCCTGCAGGAAGCTCGGGTAATCGACGTTGGCTTTGATCTCGCTCAGTTGGCTGAGATCGGTGCGCCAGGTTTGGCCGATGCAGTCGTCCAGCACCGCCGCCAGCGGCGGGTTGGCCAGCGCCAGCCAACGGCGCGGCGTCACCCCGTTGGTTTTGTTGCAGAAACGAGTCGGGAACAGCCGGGCGAAGTCGGCGAACAGCGACTGCACCATCAGTTCGGAATGCAGGGCGGAAACGCCGTTGACCTTGTGGCTGGCCACCACCGCCAGCCACGCCATGCGCACCCGGCGGCCGTTGGTTTCGTCGATGATCGAGACCCGCGCCAGCAGGTCGTTGTCGTCCGGCGCCACTTCCTGCACCATCTTGAGGAAGTGATCGTTGATTTCGAAAATCAGCTGCAGATGGCGCGGCAAGATGCGGCCTATCATGTCCAGCGGCCAGGTCTCCAGCGCCTCGCTCATCAGCGTGTGGTTGGTGTAAGAGAACACCTGCTCCACCACTTCCCAGGCGTCGAGCCACTTGAATTTGTGCTCGTCGATCAGCCGGTGCATCAGCTCGGGGATCGACAATACCGGGTGGGTGTCGTTGAGGTGAATGGCGATCTTGTCCGCCAGGTTGTCGAAGGTTTTGTGCATCAACCAATGGCGGTTGAGAATATCCTGCACCGTGGCCGACACCAGGAAATACTCCTGCCGCAGCCGCAGCTCGCGCCCGGAGGAGGTCGAATCGTCCGGATAGAGCACGCGCGACACGTTCTCCGAGTGGTTTTTGTCTTCCACCGCCGCGAAGTAATCGCCCTGGTTGAACTTGCCGAGGTTGATCTCATTACTGGCCTGCGCGCCCCACAACCGCAGCGTATTGGTGGCGTCGGTGTCAAAACCGGGGATCACCTGATCGTAGGCGATGGCCACGACCTCTTCGGTCTCCAGCCAGCGCGCCTTGGCCCCCTCCTGCTGCACGCGGCCGCCGAAGCGCACCTTGTAGCGGGTGTTATGGCGCGGAAACTCCCACGGATTGCCGTACTCCAGCCAGTAGTCCGGCGACTCCATCTGTTGGCCGTTGACGATGTTCTGCTTGAACATGCCGTATTCATAGCGAATGCCGTAGCCGCGCCCCGGCAGCGCCAGCGTCGCCAGCGAGTCGAGGAAACAGGCCGCCAGCCGGCCCAGGCCGCCGTTACCAAGCCCGGGGTCGTTTTCTTCCTCCAGCAGCTCCGCCAGGTTCAGCCCCATCTCGTTCAGCGCGTTGTCGATGTCCTGATAGATGCCCATCGACAGCAGCGCGTTTGACAGGGTGCGGCCGATCAGGAACTCCATCGACAGGTAATACACCTGCCGCACGTCTTGAGACAGCTGGGCGCGGTTGGAACGCAGCCAGCGCTCCACCATGCGATCGCGCACCGCGAACAGCACGGCGTTCAGCCAATCGTGCCGGTTGGCGATGGCCGGATCCTTGCCGACGATAAACATCAGCTTATAGGCGATGGAGTGTTTCAGCGCTTCCACACTGACCGTAGGTGAGGTGTAACTAAACGGTGAAGTCATGGCTTTTTAATCCCTTGTGGGGAGCCCCGCCATTCGCCGCGGAATAGCGGGCTCCGCTGAACATGGACGCGGCACGCCGCGCCCCGACAATCTACCCTTACGGCTGCCCGCCGCGCGTCAACCCGAGACGCGAAACGCGGGCTACAAGCGTTGATAAAGCGATAAATACTCTTTCGCCGCCACCGGCCAGCCGAAGTCCACGCTCATGGCGTGGCGCTGAACGTGGCGCCAGTGTTTCGGCCGGCTCCACAGCACCATGGCGCGGCGGATGGCGTTGCCCAGCGCGACGGCGTCGCAATCGTCGAACACGAATCCGCTGGCGGTGCCGTCGGCCAGGTTCTCCAGCGCGCAGTCCACCACCGTGTCCGCCAGCCCGCCGGTGCGGCGCACCAGCGGCAGCGTGCCGTACTTCAGACCGTAGAGCTGCGTCAGACCGCAGGGCTCGAAGCGGCTCGGCACCAGAATAACGTCGGCGCCGCCGATGATGCGGTGGGAGAAGGATTCGTGATAACCGATCTGCACGCCGACCTGTTCAGGGTAGTCGGCGGCGGCGGCCAGAAACGCCTGTTGCAGCACCGCATCGCCGGCGCCCAGCAGCGCCAGCTGCCCGCCCTGCGCCAGCAGTTCAGGCAACGCCTGCAGCACCAGATCCAGGCCTTTTTGGCTGGTCAATCGGCTCACCACCGCGAACACCGGCAGCGATTCGTCCACCTTCAGCCCCATGGCCTTTTGCAGATGCAGCTTGTTTTTGACCTTGCTTTTCAGATCGTCGGCGTCATAGCGGGCGCTTAGCCGCGGGTCGTGGGCCGGATCCCAAATCTTGTCGTCCACCCCGTTGAGGATGCCGCTCAGCCTGCCCTGCCGCTGCCGCTCCTGCAGCAGCCCCTCCATGCCGTAGCCGAACTCCGGCCGGGTGATCTCGCGCGCATAGGTCGGGCTGACGGCGGTCACGTGGTCGGCATAAAACAGCCCGGCCTTGAGGAACGACATCTGGCCGTAGAACTCCAGGCCATAGACGTTGTAAAACGACGCCGGCAGCCACAGTTCGGTCACGTGATGGGCGGAAAACAGCCCTTGATAGGCCAGGTTATGCACCGTGAACACCGAACGCGCCGGGTGGCCGTTGGCGGCCAGATAGGCGCAGCTAAGACCGGCGTGCCAGTCGTGGGCATGCACCAACTGCGGCCGCCAGTAGCGATCCAGCCCCTTGGCCAGCTCGCAGGCCATCCAGCCCAGCAGCGCAAAGCGGCGGTGGTTGTCGGGGTAGGCGTACATAGACTGATCGTGGTACGGGCTGCCCGGCCGGTCATACAGCCAGGGCGCATCGATGAGATAGATGCCCACGCCATGGTAGGTGCCGTAACGCAGGCCAACCCGCCCGGCGAACGAGTCGATTTCCGCCACCAGCACGGTGTCGGGTATGCCGTTGCGTACGTCAGGGAAAGCGGGCAATAGCACCCGAACATCGGCGCCTTCGGCGATTTGCGCCGCCGGCAGCGCGCCAACCACGTCTGCGAGTCCGCCCGTTTTCAGCAGGGGGAACATTTCAGAACATACGTGTAAGACCTGCATTATCACTCCTGAAAGTCGGCCGAAGGCCTCTGGATAAGAAATAAAGCAGGCTTGCCGCTGTTATGTGTGCCGCGTTGCGCAAGCCATCGAACCGTTCATCGGGCGGCAGGCTATCGTTCTGCCCCCACGTTAACTCACAATTTTGACAACATTTCGCGCGTCACCAGCACGATGCCGCCTTCCGAGCGATAGAAACGCTTGCTGTCCTCATCGGCGTTTTCCCCGATCACCATACCCTCCGGAATATGGCAGGCGCGGTCGATGATGCAGCGCCGCAGGCGGCAGGAACGGCCGACGTTCACGTCCGGCAACAATACGGTAGAGTCGATGGTGCAGAACGAGTTCACTCGCACGCGCGGGAACAGCACCGAATGCACCACCACCGACCCGGACACGATGCAACCGCCGGACACCAGCGAGTTCATGGTCATGCCATGGCTGCCGGAGCGATCCTGCACAAACTTGGCCGGCGGCAGCGGTTCCATGTGGGTGCGGATCGGCCAGGCGCGGTCGTACATGTCCAGCTCCGGCGTCACCGACGCCAGATCGAGATTGGCGCGCCAATAGGCGTCCAACGTGCCCACATCGCGCCAGTACGGCGGCAGATCGGGATTGGACGTCACGCAGGACAAGGTAAACGGATGCGCCCACGCCGCCTGCTGCGCGGTGATTTTCGGGATCAGATCCTTGCCGAAATCGTGGCTGGAGCCGGGGGTCGACATATCCTCTTGCAGCAGCTGGAACAGGTAGGCGGCATTAAAAATATAGATGCCCATGCTGGCCAGCGACATATCCGGGTTGCCCGGCATCGCCGGCGGATCGGCGGGCTTTTCCAGAAACTCGATGATACGGTCGCTTTCATCCACCTTCATCACGCCGAATTCGCCGGCTTCGCTGCGCGGCACCGGCAGGCAGGCCACGGTGCACTGAGCGCCCTTCTCGACGTGATCGATCAGCATGCGTGAATAATCCATCTTGTAGATGTGATCGCCCGCCAGGATCACCACGTATTCGGCCTCGTAGCGGCGGATGATATCCAGGTTCTGGTACACCGCGTCGGCGGTGCCCTTGTACCAATGCTCGGTGCTGAGGCGCTGCTGGGCCGGCAGCAGATCGACGAACTCGTTCATTTCCTCGTTGAGGAACGACCAGCCGCGTTGAATGTGCTGCACCAGCGTGTGCGACTGGTATTGGGTGATCACGCCGATGCGGCGGATGCCGGAGTTCAGGCAGTTCGACAAGGCGAAATCGATGATGCGGAATTTGCCGCCAAAGTGGACGGCGGGCTTGGCGCGGGTGGAGGTCAAATCTTTCAAACGTGAGCCGCGGCCGCCGGCCAGGATCAGCGCTACGGATTTAATCGGCAACTGGCGCGCCAACATCAGGGGGTCTTTATTTTCAAACCTAACCATAGCGGACTCCTTTTATTATTTCCGTACCAGTACGCAAAGCGAGCGCGCGGCCTGGTGCCAGGCGGGCAATACCGCCCGTGAGTCTTCCTGAGTGAAGGGAGCGACAACCTGCCAATCGCCTTCCGGCAATCTCATCTCCGTCGTTTGCGGCGTGGCGTTGACCAGCAGCAGCCAGCGCTGCGACAGCAGGATCTGCATGAGCAGCTCGCCCCGCTCCCACTGCTGCGCGTCGAGCGGCTGGCCTTGCGCGTTCAGCCACTGCACGCTGCCGTCGTCCTGCTGCCACCAGCGGTCCTGCTGCAGTGCGGGGATCTGGCGGCGCAGCGCGATCAGCGCCGCGACGTAATCGGTCAGCGCATCGTCCGCCGTGGCCCAATCGAGCCAGGTGGTGGCGTTGTCCTGACAATAGGCATTGTTGTTCCCCTGCTGGCTGTGTCCCTGTTCATCGCCGGCCAGCAGCATCGGCGTGCCCTGGGACAGCAACAGCGTGGCGAGCATCGCCCGCTGGCTGGCCCTGCGGCGTTGCACAATGGCGTCGTCGGCGACCAGGCCTTCGACGCCGTGGTTGTTGCTGAAATTGCGATCGCTGCCGTCGCGGTTGCCCTCACCGTTCGGCTGATTGTGTTTCTCGTTGAAGCTGACCACGTCCTGCAGGGTAAACCCGTCATGGGCGGTCAGCATGTTGACGGTGGCGTAAGGCGCCCGCCCGCGCTGGTTGTACAGATCGCTGGAGGCGGCAAAACGCCGGGCGAACTGGCCGAGCGACACGCCGCTCTGCAGCCAGAAACGGCGCATGTCGTCGCGGTAATGGTCGTTCCATTCGGCGAAGCGGCCGGGGAACGCCCCCACCTGATAACCGCCGGGGCCAATGTCCCAGGGCTCGGCGATCAGCTTGCAGCGCGACAGCAGATCGTCCGCCAGCATCGCCTGGAACAGCGGCGCATCGCGATCGAACCCCGGCGTGCGGCCGAGCACGCTGCCCAGATCGAAACGGAAGCCGTCGACGTGGCACTCCCGCACCCAAAAACGCAGGCAATCCATCACCCAGGCCACGCCCTGCGGCTGATCCAACCGCAGCGTGTTGCCGCAGCCGGTGTCGTTGACATAGTCCCCTTCGGGCGTCAGCCAGTAGTAACTCAGATTATCGATGCCACTCAGCGACAGCATCGGCCCATCCCTGTCCAGCTCGGCGCTGTGGTTGAACACCACGTCAAGGATCACCTCAATGCCGGCTTGGTGCAGCGCCTTGACCGCATCGCGAAATTCGTTGAGCGGCGTGGCATCGGTGCTCAGGCTGGCGTAGCGGTTGTCCGGCGCATAGGGCGCCAGCACGTTATAGCCCCAATAGTTGATCAGCCCCAACCGCTGCAGGCGCGGTTCGGAGGTATGTTGCTGCACCGGCAACAGTTCCAGCGCGGTGATACCGAGGCGTTTGAAGTGGGCGATCATCGCCGGGTGCCCCAATGCGGCGAAGCTGCCGCGCAGCGCCGGCGGGATCTGCGGGTGCAGCAGCGTCAGACCGCGCACGTGCGCTTCGTAAATCACCGTCTGCCCCCAGGGCGTGGCGGGCGGGCGATCGTCCTGCCAGTCGTACCGTTCGTCCACCACCACGCACTTCGGCATCAGCTCCGCGCTGTCGTGCGGGTCCGGCTGCTCGTAACCGCCGTGGAGGTGCGGGTGATCCGCCACCGGCCCTTCCACCGCGCGCGCGGCCGGATCGAGCGCCAGCTTGTTGGGGTTGAAGCGCTGCCCGTTCGCCGGGTCAAACGGGCCGTAGACCCGGTAACCGTAACGTTGCCCCGGCCTGCCGCCCGGCAAGTAGCCATGCCAGATATCGCCGCTGCGCGCCGGCAGCGGCAGGCGCACTTCGCGCTGCTGGCCGTCGAACAGGCACAGCTCCACCCGTTCGGCGTGCGCCGAGTACAGGGTAAAGTTGATGCCTTCGCCGTCATACTGCGCGCCCAGCGGCGCGGCGAGGCCAGCCGTCAGCTCGGTCATGGCGCCTCCCGCAGCAGGTAAATGGTCGACAATGGCGGCAACGTCACGCTGATAGAGAAATCGCGGCCATGGCTGCCGACCACTTCGGAAGAGACCCGCCCCTGATTGCCGGCGTTGCTGCCGTGATAGTGGTGCGAATCGGTATTGAGGATCTCGCGATAGTCACCGGCGCGGGAAATGCCGATGCGGTAGCGATAGCGCGGCACCGGGGTAAAGTTGCTGATGGCGATCAGCTCATTGCCCTGCGAATCGTAGCGTGCGAAGGCAAACACCGAGTTGTCGTGATCGTCGACCACCAGCCACTCGAAGCCATCCGGGAAGTAGTCGCGCTCATACAGCGGCGCCTGCTGCCGGTAGCAGTGGTTCAGATCGCGCACCAGCCGCTGCACGCCGTTATGCCAGTTATCCAACCCTTCCAATAAATGCCAGTCGAGGCTGGTATCGAAATTCCACTCGCGCCCCTGCGCGAACTCGCAGCCCATAAACAGCAGCTTTTTGCCCGGATGCGCCCACATAAAACCGTAATAGGCGCGCAGGTTGGCGAACTTCTGCCAGGCGTCGCCCGGCATGCGGTCGAGGATCGATTTTTTACCGTGCACCACTTCATCGTGCGAGATAGGCAACACGAAGTTCTCGGTATAGGCGTACAGCATGCCGAAGGTCATCTGGTTGTGGTGATACTTGCGGTGCACCGGATCGCACTTCATATAATTGAGCGTGTCGTGCATCCAGCCGAGGTTCCATTTGTAGTGGAACCCCAGGCCGTTGGCATCCGGCGGCAGGGTGACGCCGGGATAGTCGGTGGACTCCTCCGCCAGCGTCACCGCGCCCGGCTGCGCCTGGCCGATAGTCTGGTTGGTATAACGCAGGAAGGCGATGGCCTCCAGATTCTCGTTGCCGCCGTAGTAATTCGGCACCCACTCGCCGTCGGCGCGGCTGTAATCGCGATAGATCATCGACGCCACCGCATCGACCCGCAGCGCGTCGATGCCGAAACGCTCCAGCCAATACAGCGCGTTGCCCGCCAGGTAGTTGCGCACCTCGTGGCGACCGTAGTTGTAGATCAGGGTATTCCAGTCCTGATGGTAGCCCTCGCGCGGATCGGCGTACTCGTACAGCGCAGTGCCGTCGAAATTCGCCAGGCCGTAGGCGTCGCTCGGGAAGTGCCCCGGCACCCAGTCGAGGATCACGTTGATGCCCGCCTCATGCGCCGCCGCCACAAACGCCCTGAAGTCGGCCGGCGTGCCGAAGCGCCGGGTCGGCGCATACAGCCCCAGCGGCTGATAGCCCCAGCTGCCGTCGAACGGGTGCTCGTTGATCGGCAGCAGCTCGATATGGGTGAATCCCATGCCCTTCACATAATCGATCAGCTGCACTGCCAGCTCGCCGTAGCTGAGCCAGAAGTGGTTGTCAGTGTGGCGGCGCCATGAGCCGATATGCACCTCGTAGATGGCGATCGGCTGGTCAAAATCGTTGGCGCGGCGGCGCGCCGGCGTCGACGGCACCACCTCCGGCAGCGGCGCCACCAGCGAGGCGGTATCCGGGCGCATCTGCGCCTCGAAGGCGTAAGGATCGGCTTTCAACTGAGTATTGCCGTAGCAATCGACGATTTCATATTTGTACAGCTGGCCGGCCTGCACGCCGGGCAAGAACAGCTCCCAGATGCCGTTTTCACGCCGCAGACGCATCGGGTGGCGGCGGCCGTCCCAGAAGTTGAATTCCCCCACCACCGAAACACGCTGGGCGTTGGGCGCCCAGACCGCAAAGCTGACGCCGTCGATGCCATCCAGTGTGACGAGGTGGGCGCCCAGCCGTTCATAGGGGCGCAAATGCGTACCCTCAGCCAATAGCCAACTGTCGATATCCTGCAGCAGCGGGCCGAACCGATAAGGATCGTCGACGATCTGTTGATGATCGCGCCAGCTGACCTGCAGCTGATAGCGGAAAGGATTTTTGCGCCGCGGCACCACCGCGCTGAAGAAACCGCGCGGATCGTCGCAGTTCAGCTGCACCAGCCGCCGGCCGGTTTGCTGTTCCACCAACCAGACTGCGCCGGCGTCCGGCAGCAGCGCGCGCACCTGCAGACCGTTATCGGTCGCATGCATGCCAAGCAGAGCGAAGGGATCGGCGTAATGGCCGGAGATGATCTGATCAATCACGTCACGATCGGGAAGTACAGGCATAGTCTTCTTCCTTAGATTAACAGCATGATCTAAGCACGGCTTGTTGATTATTCCTTGGCCGTTTTGGTCATCATGCAATGCATTCGGACTCTAAAGCGTGATTGCGGTCGGTTATTGACCAATCTTTACTCTGCCGACCTGAATTTCGCTCTTTATGCTTATTTTTTGAAATATTTCAGTCATGGTGAAAAAGTGTTCACCCCTGCGTTAAGCATAGCCAATGTCTGTTAAAAACTGCTCGGCATTGGTGAGGAAAATTCTTCATTAAGAAAACTGCCAGCCTGACGGCATCTGCATGCGGCGGCCGACGAGAAGAGATGCGGGGTACAGCCCAATGAAACGAGGCTTGCGATAACGCTGCCCGACGCGGCGCGCAGCGAACAAAAAGGCGGAAAATAAGGCGTTAGGGGGCTGAAAGCGCTCAGCCCCCAGGAAGTGCGGGTTTACAACAAAGTACAGAAGCAGCAGGTATCGCCTATTCCAAAGCAGAGATCACCTTCTCAAGAAACGATCGCGCTGTGTATCCCCATGGCGCTGGCGCAAACTCCCCATCAGCAAGTTCAGCAACAGCAAGTTCAAGCTGTTGTTCCTCAGGATATTGCGCCAGCAACGCTCGTGCTTCATCGACGGTTTTTCTCACTGTCGCGGTATTTTCCGTCTCCCGATAAGAGGCCAGGATCTCTTCTACAGACTCTCCAAATAAATCATAATCTTGCCCAAAAAAAACACGCACAAGTGTACCGAGATTAGCGACTGAAAAGCCCATAGGGTCCCTTATCTGATAATGGGGTAAGCGGTTAAAATGTAATACGGCTTACCGTTGTAAATTTTCTTTAGCAAGACAACCCGCACGCTGTTGGACGTTAATTGAATTGTGCTTCCTTGCCTGTAGCCAAAACCAACCGCTTTACCCACCTTATGCGTGAGTTCAAGCACGTTGGCCGAAGTAGGCTGTTGCGCCCAGCGCTTAATAAGCGCGTTATTCACTTTCAACGCCCGACTAATCGCGTCTTCAGCAGTACGTAAATCTGTAAATGTCGAGGCTGACTGTAAACCAGGACTCTTTGCCAAGCGCTCCAGCAGCGCTTCTGAACTTTTAGCAACATGCTTAGCAATGGTGTGCCCACCTCCTTTTGCACCGGCTATAGACTCGTGTTCAAGCAATTTTAATTGCCCCACCCGAACGGAAGCCACGCGTACAGCGCCTAAAGCGGTTGCAAACACCAAAGGAACGGCAATATCTACCGTTAAACCGACGTTGTAAGCCATATCTTCGTCGGCCCCCAGACTCTGAGCCAGCAAAACCGCCGACTTGTAAGTGTCTGTAGTCAATGATCGGCCGGTAATAATCTGATTTGATGCGGTTTTTATGCTATCCATGCTATGAGTGCCAACGACCACGCATCCCACTTTGGTTAACAATGTTGGGTCAGGCGCATAGCACATCACCCCAGCCCCAAGAAGTTCGACGACTCCCCCCGCTAAACCCAGTCCACCCATGAGCCGATTACCCCAGGTTTCCCCTTCTGTGACCGTGCTATCCGACATCACGGCCGCTAGCTGCACGGGTGAAAGCGCGACCTGCAATCCTTCGTTGGAAATCATATCCCTATACCTGCGCTATGTTGCCAATGCGCTTATAAATATCACAGGGAAGATTAACTTGTAACCACATTCAGACCATACCGACATGACTCCGCTCATATGAAAAAGCCCGCAATAAGCGGGCTTTGAAATACAACAGATGAACTGGCGAGCGGGTTTACAGCAGGATGCGCAACATGCGTCGCAGCGGCTCGGCCGCGCCCCACAGCAGTTGGTCGCCCACGGTGAACGCCGACAGGTACTCCGGCCCCATATTCAGCTTGCGCAGACGGCCGACCGGCGTATTCAGCGTGCCGGTCACCGCCGCCGGCGTCAGTTCGCGCATGGTCAGTTCGCGGTCGTTCGGGATCACGCGCACCCAGTCGTTGTGCGTCGCCAGCATCTGCTCGATTTCCGGCAGCGACACGTCTTTTTTCAGCTTCAGCGTGAACGCCTGGCTGTGGCAGCGCAGCGCGCCGACGCGCACGCACAGACCGTCGACCGGGATCACGCTGCCGGTATTCAGAATCTTGTTGGTTTCCGCCTGACCCTTCCACTCTTCACGGCTCTGGCCGTTGTCGAGCTGCTTGTCGATCCACGGGATCAGGCTGCCGGCCAGCGGGACGCCGAAGTTATCGGTCGGCAGTTTGCCGCTGCGCGTGGCTTCGGTCACCTTGCGCTCGATATCCAGGATGGCGGAAGCCGGATCCTGCAGCTCTTTCGCCACGTCGGCATGCAGCATGCCCATTTGGGTCAGCAGTTCGCGCATGTGGCGCGCGCCGCCGCCGGAGGCCGCCTGGTAGGTGGCGACCGACGCCCACTCCACCAGATCGTTGGCGAACAGGCCGCCGAGCGACATCAGCATCAGGCTGACGGTGCAGTTGCCGCCGACGAAGGTTTTGATGCCTTTGTCCAGGCCCTGCTGAATCACCGCGTGGTTGACCGGATCCAGGATGATGATGGCGTCGTCCTGCATGCGCAGCGACGAGGCCGCGTCGATCCAGTAACCCTGCCAACCGCTGGCGCGCAGCTTAGGATAAACTTCGTTGGTATAATCGCCGCCCTGACAGGTAATAATGATATCGAGCGCGCTCAGCGCGTCGATGTCATACGCATCCTGCAGCGTACCCTGCTGGCCGCCGAAGGCCGGCGCGGCGGAACCGTGCTGCGAGGTGGAGAAAAAGACCGGGCGAATGGCGTCGAAATCGCGCTCTTCCGTCATGCGTTGCATGAGAACCGAGCCGACCATTCCGCGCCAACCGATGAAACCAACGTTTTTCATAATATCTGTGTCCCGCCCGGATAAGGGCTTATGTAGGTGATAACGAGTTGTGTGCAATATCTCCTCACCTTACAAAATGTCGGCGCGGGCGCAAAGTGAATTTATTCGATGGCTGAGGATTTCTCAGCAATCCTTCTTATAGGCAAGGACGCGGCCGTAAAGGCCGAGGCGTTTTCACGATCACGAGGTCACCATGACAGAGATGATTTCCGCTACGGTATTGCTGTTTTTAATTATGGATCCGCTGGGCAACCTGCCGATTTTCATGTCGGTGCTCAAGCACCTGGAACCGCGCCGCCGCCGCGTGGTGTTGATTCGCGAGCTGCTGATCGCCCTGCTGCTGATGCTGATCTTTCTGTTCGCCGGCGAGAAAATTCTGGCGTTCCTCAACCTGCGCACCGAAACCGTCTCCATTTCCGGCGGCATCATCCTGTTTCTGATCGCCATCAAGATGATCTTTCCCTCGCAGGAGGGAAATAGCTCCGGGCTGTCCGCCGGCGAGGAGCCGTTCCTGGTGCCGCTGGCGATCCCGCTGGTGGCCGGGCCGTCGATTCTGGCTGCATTGATGCTGCTATCGCACCAATACCCGCATCAGTTGCCCCATCTGGTGGCGGCGCTGCTGATCGCCTGGGGTCTCTCTGCGGCCATTTTGCTGATGTCGAACCTGTTCCTGCGCCTGCTGGGCAGCAAAGGCGTCAGCGCGCTGGAGCGGTTGATGGGGCTGATTCTGGTGATGCTGTCGACCCAGATGTTCCTGGATGGCGTGCGGGCTTACATGAAGCTGTAGGCGCCTGGCGGCGCCGACAACGGTCCGCGCTTAGCGGGCGGTAACGCGGCGAATATGGGCGAGCGTATCGGCGACCACGCCGTCCAACGGCTGGTTGATGTCGATCGCTTGCACATCCGGTTCCTGCTCGCCCGGCTCTTCCAGCGTGGCGAACTGGGAAATCAACATCTGCGGCTTGAAGAAGTGGCCCTTGCGTTGCTTCAGACGCTCCTCGATCACCGACTGGTCGCCTTTCAGGTAGAGGAAATGCAGGTTGAGATTGCCGTCGCGCAGGCGATCGCGATAGCTTTTCTTCAGCGCCGAGCACACCAGCAGCGACACGTCGTTGGTGCGCTGCATGGCGAAGATGGCGTCGTTCAGGGCCGCCAGCCACGGCGCGCGATCGTTGTCGTCCAACGCATGCCCGGAGGACATTTTGATGATGTTGGCGCGCGGGTGCAGGTAGTCACCATCCAGCATGGCGGCGTTGGCCTCGTGGGCGACGGCGCTGGCCACGGCGGATTTGCCGCTGCCGGAAACGCCCATCAAAACAAATACGTGATTCTGCGGATTACTCATTGTGTCATGCCCTTATGGGAACTGGCGCGAGCGCGCCAAATGCGCCCCAACTGATAAAGATACTCTGGAACGCCGACGCCCCGCAGGGCGCCGGATAAAGATTATACGACCGTCGCCAGCAGCAGACAGCCCACCAGGCCACACACCGAGATAATGGTTTCCAACACCGACCAGGATTTGATGGTTTCCATGATGCTCAGGTTGAAGTACTCCTTGAACAGCCAGAAGCCCGGATCGTTGACGTGCGAGAAGATGACGCTGCCGGAACCGACCGCAATCACCATCAGCTCAGGGCTGACGCCGGTGGTGGCGATCAGCGGCGCGACGATGCCGCCGGCGGTGATCGCCGCCACGGTGGCGGAACCCAGCGCCAGACGCAGCGCGGCGGCGATTGACCAGGCCATCAGGATCGGCGAAACGTTGCTGCCTTCCATCAGGCCGGCGATGTACTGTTCGACGCCGCTGTCCACCAGCACCTGCTTGAAGGCGCCGCCGCCGCCGATGATCAACAGCATCATGGCGATGATTTTAATCGAGTCAGTGATGGTGCCCATCACTTCATCCATGGTGCGCCCGCGGTTCAGGCCGAAGGTGAAGATGGCGATCAGCACGGCGATCAGGGTCGCCATCACCGGGTCGCCGAAGAACTCGGCGAAGCGCAGCAGGCTGTGGCCCTTCGGCAGCACCATTTCAGCGACCGCGCGCAGCGCCATCAGGATCACCGGCACCAGCGACGTGGCAACGCTGACGCCAAAGCTCGGCATCTCCGCGTCGGTAAATGTTTTCGGGTTGTACAGGCCTTCCGGCACCGGCTTGTCAATGCCTTTCAGGAAGCGGGCATAGACCGGGCCGGCCAGGATCACCGTCGGGATCGCCAGCAGCGTGCCGTACAGCAGGGTTTTACCCATGTCAGCATGGAAGATGGTAGCGATGGCGGTCGGGCCTGGGTGCGGCGGCAGGAAGCCGTGAGTCACCGACAGCGCGGCGGCCATCGGCACGCCGACGTAAAGCAGCGGAATGCGCGCGGAGGCGGCGATGGTGAACACCAGCGGCAGCAGCAGCACGAAGCCCACTTCGTAGAACAGCGCGAAGCCGACGGTGAAACCGGTCAGCACCACCGCCCATTGAATGTGTTTTCTGCCGAACTTGTCGATCAGCGTGGTGGCGATGCGCTGTGCGCCGCCGCAGTCCGCCAGCAGCTTGCCGAGCATGGCGCCGAAGCCCATGATCAGCGCCAGGCTGCCCAGCGTGCCGCCCACGCCGGCCTTGATGGAGCCGATGACCTTATCGACCGGCATACCCTGTGCAATCCCGACCGCCAGGGCAACCAGAACCAGAGAGATAAAGCCGTTCAGCTTGAAGCGGATCATCAGCAGCAGCAGCAGCGCTACGCCGCCTGCAACAATCACTAATGGCATAGTTTTTCTCCAACCTTTTATCGCGACTCTCTTTACGATAGGCGTAAAGCGTGCGGTTGTTTTATTTTTAGGCTCTTTCCCGGTGTTTAAGAAGAGCTGTAGGTGTTGTTGAGTCAGAGGTTCAGTCTTGCAGCAAGATGACCGCGCACTCGTTGTTACCGGTATCATGATACCGGTAACAACGAGTGCGCCGGAACCGGGTAACCGGCTAAAATTCGCGTTCTGGGACAGAGATCAAACTTATGTCGGCAACGAGCTGCGGGCTTACAGGCGGGATAACCAGCGCGCCTCAGGGCGCGCTGCAAAAAGAAAGGGTGTTAAAACAGAACGTTAAAATGGCTCAGATACTGCCGCCGGGGATCACGGTGAAACCGACGTCCACCATGCGCGGGCACACCGTTTCGCCGCGCAGCCGGGCCAGCAAGCGCTCGGCGCCGATCTGCCCCATGCGTTCACGCGGCGTCAGCACGCTGGCCAGCTTCGGCACCATCACCTGGCCGATGTCATGGCCGTGGAAGCCAGCGATCGCCATCTCCTGCGGGATCGACAGCCCCTGCCGCTGGCATTCGAAGGCCGCGCCGATCGCCAGGTCATCGTTGGTGCAGAAGATACTGTCGATCTGCGGATAGTCACGCTGCGCCTGGCGCAACAGCTCCCCGCCGGCGGAATAAGAGGAAGAACGCGCGGTCATGATGCTGTACGGCTCCAGGCCGGATTCACGCATCGCCTGCTCATACCCCTGCTGCTTGATAATAGTACGCTCATCCTGGCGAGCGCCGAAATAGACTACGTGACGGTGGCCGTGCGCGATGATCTGCTGGGTCATCTGGCGCGCCGCCTCGAAGTTGTTGAAGCCCACCGCCAGATCGATGCACGGCGAGACGCAGTCCATCAGTTCCACCACCGGAATGCCCGCCACCTCGATCATCTTCAGGGTGCGCGGCGTATGGTGGCGCTCGGACAGGATCAGGCCGTCGATATTGTAAGAAAGCAGCGAAGTCAGACGCTCTTCTTCACGCTCCGGCAGGTAACCATAGTGCGCCAGCATGGTCTGGTAGTTGTGCGCGTCGGTGACGCTTTCGATGCCGCGCAGCACTTCGGCGAACACCTGGTTGGTCAGCGACGGCAACAGCACGCCAATCGCCCGGCTGGTGGCGTTGGAGAGGATGTCCGGCGCGCGGTTGGGGATGTAGCCCAGCTCATCCAGCGCGACGGCGATTTTTTGCTGCAGGGCGGCAGAAACCTGGTCGGGATTGCGCAGATAACGGCTCACCGTCATCTTGGTCACGCCCACCTTGTCCGCCACATCCTGGAGTACCGGCCGTTTTTTCTTCATTATCAATGAACTGACTAACCGTGAATGGGCAGCCATTTTAGCAAAAAAAACGGCGGGCCGATATTGTCGGTTATGCGACGGCCAACGCAAAAAGGGCTCACGCCGTGAGCCCTTGAAATTTACCGCTTAATCACACCGGCGGCAGATCGAACAGCAGGATTTCGCTCTCTTCGTCGGCTTGAATGGTCAGCGCCGATTCATCCCACACCGCGAACGCGTCACTGATGCCGGCGGTCTGGCCGTTGACCGAGACCTTGCCGCGCACCACCTGGATCCAAACGCGGCGGCCGGCGGCGATCGGGCATTCCCCCTGCTCGCCTTTATTCAGCGCCCAACGCGACAGCGTCATATCCTGGAACACCTTCAGCGAACCGTCGCGCGCATCCGGCGACAGCACCAGCTGACGGCCCTGCGGCGCATCAAACATGCGCTGCTCGTAGCGCGGCTCCAGCCCGACCTGATCCGGAATGATCCAAATCTGGTACAGGTGCAACGGGCGATCCTGATTGGCATTGTACTCGGAGTGACGCACCCCGGTGCCCGCGCTCATGATCTGGAATTCGCCGGCCTGGATCTGCTCCTTGTTGCCCATGCTGTCCTGGTGTTCCACCGTGCCGCTCAGCACGTAGGTCAGGATTTCCATGTCTTTATGCGGGTGAGTACCGAAACCCTGCCCTGCGTCGATCACATCTTCGTTGATCACTCGCAGCGCCGAGAACCCCATAAAGTTCGGATCGTAATAATCGGCAAATGAGAAGGTGTGCCAGCTATCCAGCCAGCCATGATTGGCGTGGCCGCGGTCTTCCGCTTTACGTACATAAATCATTTTCAACTCTCCTCAATGTTTTTTTACAGTCTAGTCCTGCCAGCAGAATAAGAAAGCGTAAAAAACTCATGCCTCTGTTCAAAAATTTCGATGGAATGAAACAGCGAATGGGCAGCGGATTTGTTGAAAGCGGAACCGGCTGAAAAAGGGCAAAAAAAAAGCCAGCACCCGAGCTGGCTAAGTAAACACTGGAAGCAATGTGAGCAATGTCGTGCCTTCGCAGCGAGAGTATCAAGGGTTGATTCCCTCCCCGGAACGCATCGCAATAATAATCATTATCATTCGCACCTGTAAAGCGTTTTTTTTGACCCGTTGAAATAATATTGACTCAAGGCAGTAAACGGATAAATTCAGAGGTTATTCAACCGGTAAGCAAAAGGAGCAGCGAGATGAGCGAGATCGCGATACGCCACGTGGAAACATCGGATGCGCAGGCCCTGCATCATCTTTATTCTCAGATGCCCGTCTACCGCGATACGCTGCACCTACCGCTACCGACAGTCGACCTGTGGCATAAACGCCTCGCCAATCCCGAACCGGGCACGCATAACCTGGCGGCCTTCGTTGACGGACAGCTTGTCGGTCAGTTAGCCGTGATGCTGAATCAGCGCGTGCGCCGCCGCCACGTGGCCACCTTCGGCATCGGCGTCGATCCGCGCTACCACGGTAAAGGCGTCGGCAGCCGCCTGATGCAGGCGATGATCGACCTGTGCGACAACTGGGCGGCCATCGAGCGCATCGAACTGACGGTGTTTACCGACAACCCGGCGGCCATCGCGCTGTATCGCAAGTTCGGTTTTGAGATTGAAGGCACCAGCCGCGCTTTCGCCATGCGCGATGGCGTGCTGGTCGATGCCTACCATATGGCGCGTTTTCGCTCCGGGCAGCCGCGCGCCGATGCGTGATATCATCCCCCCGCAGGGGCCGCTGCGCCGGCCCCTGAATATCAACCGCCGAACCTTTTTACACGCGCTGGCCGGCCTGACCGCCGCCGGCATGTTCCCCCCCTTCACCCCATTAGGTGCCGCTATGCCAACTTCCGCCGCCGGGCGCCCTGGCGCCCGCAACCTGATTACCGATGTACCCGGCCTGAAGGTCGGCGTGGCGCAGGACAGCCGGGTGCGCACCGGCGCGACGGTGATCCTGCCGGACGGCCCGGCGATTGCCGCCGTGGACGTGCGCGGCGGCGGCCCCGCCACCCGTGAAACCGACGCGCTGGGTGAGGACAATTTGGTACAGACCATCGATGCGCTGACGTTCAGCGGCGGTTCGGTATACGGCCTGGCGGCGGCGGACGGCGTCGCGGCCTGGCTCGGGCTACAAGGCAGAGGCTATGCGCTGCGGCCGGCTCCCGGCGTGCCGGTCTCACCTATCGTGCCCACCGCCTGCCTGTACGACCTGGCCAACGGCGGCGATAAAAACTGGCAGCTCACGCCGCCGTATCGCCAACTGGGCATCGACGCGGTCGGCAAGGCCGGCCTGGACTTTCCACTGGGCACTGTCGGCGCCGGCTACGGCGCCATGACCGGCATGGGCAAGCTGAAAGGCGGGCTCGGTTCGGCATCGATCGTTGCCGCCAATGGCGCTACCGTCGGCGCACTGGTGGCGGTCAACAGCCTGGGTGCGGTGGTAGCGCCCGGCACCCGCGCCTTCTGGGCGACGCCCTATGAAATCGATGGTGAATTCGGCAACGGCGGCGCGGCGGCTCTGGCGCAGCTGCGCGCGCAGGGCGAAGACGGGATGGTGCCAGAGCCGCAGGGCGGCAGAAAGAACACCACCCTGGCCTGCATCGCCACCGACCTGGCGCTGACGCGGGTGGAGTTGAAACGGGTGGCCATCATGGCGCAAGACGGCATGGCGCGCGCCATCCGCCCGCTGCACAGCCCGTTTGACGGCGACGTGGTGTTCGCCCTGTCCACCGGGCAGCGCGAGGTGCAGGGCAGCCGTGAACTGGCGGTGCTGCAGATCGGCGCGCTGGCGGCGGACACCCTCGCTCGGGCGATCGCCCGTGGCGTATACGCCGCCACCCCGTGGCCGGGCAGCCAGGTCACAACCTGGCAAACGCTCGGCGGCTAACGCACCGCCATCAAAAAAGGGGCGCCGGTGGCGCCCCTCGATCTCTATTGCCCCTCGCCGCCTAAATGCCGGCGGTTTCCCGAATATAACGGCGCGCCTTCACCGCATACTCGAACGGGTTGGCCAGCGCCGGATCCTGCTCGGCCTCCACCACCATCCACCCTTTGTAACCGCGCTCGTCCAGCAGCTTGAACACCGGTCTGAAATCGATCACGCCATCACCCGGCACGGTGAAGGTGCCCTTCTTCACGCCATCGAGGAAACTCAGCTTGTTGGCCTTCACTTCCGCCACCACCTCATCGCGCACGTCCTTCAGGTGGACATGGTTGATGCGCGGCAGATACTTCTCCAGGATCGCCATCATCGCCTGTTGACTGCCTTCCGAATAGTAGGCGTGGCCGGTATCGAACAGCAGATAAACGTCGTCGTTGACCATGCTCATGTAGCGATCGATTTCGGCAGTGGTCTGAATGCCGGTGCCCATGTGGTGGTGCAGGCACACCTGCATGCCTTTATCGGCGGCGATCTTCGCCAACTCGTTGTAACCGTCAGCCACCCGCCGCCACTCTTCATCGCTGAAATACGGCTTCTCTTCGAACACGCCTTTGGTGGTGCCCTGAATGCTCTTGCTCTGCTCGGAACAGCCGATCACCCTGGCGCCCATGGCATGCAGGAAATTCATGTGGTTGATAAATTCATCAATGGTTTTGTCTTTCTGGCCGTCGGCGAAAAAGGTGCTGAACCAGGCGTTGCAGATCTGGATGCCGCGAATATCCAGCATCGGTTTCAGCACCGCCGGATCGCGCGGGTATTTGCTGCCCACTTCGCTGCCGGTGAAACCGGCCAGCGCCATTTCACTGACGCACTGCTGGAAGGTGTTTTCCTTGCCCAAATCGGGCATGTCATCGTTGGTCCAGCCGATCGGCGCAATGGCCAATTTCACGTTGTCTTTATTCATGGTTTGCCTCGGTCCTTACAGGGCCGCCGGTACAAACGCCGCCGGCGAGCCGAATCAGATTATTTGCCCAACAGCTCTCTTTCGATGCGTTCTCTGGTCGCCACCGCCTGGCTCGGCATCTTTTCCGGGTAGCCGAACAGCGAGGTGCAGATGATCGATTCGCCGCCGACCTTGAAGCTGCGGTTGGCAAATTCCATGTCGCGCAGCGTCTGGAACAGAGCGTCGAAATTCACTTCGCCTTCGCCGATGCCGACGTGCTGGTGCACCGCGGCGTCAACGCCTGGCGGGTTGACGATATAACGGCAATGCTTGGTGTGATTCATGGTGTCGGCGATCAGCACGTGGGAAAGATCGTCCCCGGCGTACTGCAGCATGCCGGCTACGTCACCCTGTCCCTTGTCGTAGTAGAAGGTGTGCGGCACGCTGTAGAGGTATTTGACGTGGTCGCTGCGCAGCGACTTCACCAGATCGGCGGTTTCGTTGCTCAGCTCGCAGAAGTCCCACGGGTGCGACTGGATCTCCATACGAATACCCTCGCGCTCAACGATCGGCAGCAGCTCCTCCATCGAGCGATACCACAGCTCCTCGCAGATCTCCGGTTCGTTGGGGTTGCCGGCCAGTTCGGTGTTGATCACCTGCACGCCCATTTCCACCGCGATTTCGATCATCCGCCGCCAGTTTTTGACCGCCGCCTGGCGGCGATCTTCCCCCGGCCCGGACCAGCGATACACCACGATAAATGAGGAGATCTCCACGCCGGTCGCTTTCAGGGCGTTTTTATACTCCGCCATGATTTCGCGGCTGGCCTTCGGATGTTTGTAAAACGGGTTGATCTGCGGGTGCGGCGACTGCTCGATGTATTTGTAGCCCCAGTCCGCCACCTGCTGAACCATTTTGGTGACGCCCAAATCCCGGATAACGTCGACATCAAAAGCGATCTTCATGGTCACTCCTCTACAATCATGGGTACGCGCTGCGAGCGGTTATTTGCCGTAAAACGCCGGGCGCGCCGGCAGGGTCACCGGCACGATCTCGCCGCTGAGCTGGGCGGCCACGCAGGCGTCGGCGGTCACGGCGGCGGCGTAGCCGTCCCAGGCGGAAGGGCCGGTCAATTTGCCCGCGGCCACGTCGTTGATGAACCCCTGCAGCTCGACGTCATAGGCGTCGATAAAGCGATCCTTCCAGTCGGTCAGGATTTCGGTCGACAGGCGGGCGCCGCTGCGCATCTGCACCGAGGACGGCTCCGGCAGTTTGGCGATGCCGGTTTCCCCTACCACTTCACACTGAATGTCATAGCCGTACTGGCAGTTGACGAAGATTTCGACGTCGATGCGCGTCCCTTTGGCGGTTTCAAACAGCACAATTTGCGGATCTTTCAGGTGCGGGAACGCCTTCGGGCTCTTGCGCGGGAACACCACCTGCACCGACACATAGTCGTCGTCGAGCAGCCAGCGCAGCACGTCGATTTCGTGGATCAGGGTGTCGGTGATCGCCATATCGGTGGTGTAGGCCTCGCCGACCGTCGGATTGCGGTGCGCGCAGTGCAGCATCAGCGGCTCGCCGATCTGGCCGCTGGTCAGCACCTGTTTCAACGCGCGATAGCCCTGGTCATAGGGGCGCATAAAGCCGACCTGCACCAGCCGCTTGCCGTGCTTCGCTTCGGCGTCGACGATGTTTCTGCAGCCCTGCGCGGTCACCGCCAGCGGCTTCTCGCAGAATACCGGTTTGCCGGCGGCGATGGCCGCCAGCACGAACTCTTCATGACTCGGCCCCCAGGAGGTGACCAGCACCGCCTGCACGTCGGCGGCCTTGATCAGATCGTGGCCGTTGTCATACACCCGCGCATCCAGCTGCAGATCGCTCACCACCTTGGCGGCGTTGTCGCGATTGATGTCGTTCACCGCCACGACGCGGGCGCCCTGCAAAACTTTGCTGCAGCGACGGATATGATCGCGGCCGATGGCGCCGGTGCCGATAACCCCAATGTTCAATGTCATTTTCGCTACCCTCTGGAAAGTGTGTTGTGTTCGAAAACGAATCAGTAATCGCGCGCCTTATCGATGTTTTCCTGCAGCTTGCGCGCCACTTCGACGATTTTCTCGCTGTCGGCCACCTGAGCGCCACCCACGCGCCACCAGCTGAGATATTTGTGCACCATGGTCTTCGGCAGCACCTTGATGTCGAGCAGCGTGGACACGGTCTGCCTGCGGGCGTCGGCCAGCGCATCGAGCAGCTGCTGCTCGGTGGTGACGCGATAGGTTTTGCAGCCGTAAGCCGCCGCCAGCATGGCGAAATCGACCGGCACCAGTTTGCCGTCGAGCTTGCCGCCCTCTGGATTGCGGAAGCGGAATTCGGTGGTGTAACTGTCCATGCCATGTTCCATCTGCAGGTTGTTGATGCAGCCGTTGGTCATGTTGTCGAACAGCACCACGTTGATCTTGCAGCCTTCCTGAATCGAGGTGACCAGCTCGGAATGCAGCATCATGAACGCGCCGTCACCCACCATCGCGTACACCTCACGCTGCGGCTCGGCCAGCTTGACCCCCAATGCGGCGTTCACCTCGTACCCCATGCAGGAGTAGCCGTATTCCACGTGGTAACCGTGCTCGCCGCGGTTGTGCCACACCCGCTGCAGGTCGCCCGGCAGGCTGCCGGCGGCGGCGACGATCACGCTGTCCGGGGGCAGTTCGCGGTTCAGCACCCCCAGCACCCGGCTTTGCGTCATCGCCGAGTCGGTCTGAGCGATAAATTCGGCAAACACCCGCTCGCGATCGAGGTGATCGTCGATCTCCGGCACAAAGCCTGCGCCGCTGTATTCCACCGCGTAAACCCGCTCGGTCTCTTCATGCTGCGCGCTGCGCGCCGCGGCGATGGCGTCGCCCCAGCCGGCGCGATAATCGGCCTGCGCCAGCCGTGCGCCCAGTTCGCTCAGCGCCTCGCGGGCGTCCGCCAGCACCTGCACGCCGTCAAGCTTGCCGGCGTCGAAGGCGCTGACGTTGACGTTGAGGAAGCTGACGCTCGGATGTTGGAACAGCCATTTGGACGAGGTGGTGAAATCGGTGTAGCGGGTGCCGACGCCGATCACCAAATCGGCCTGTCGGGCCAGCGTGTTGGCCGCCAGGCAGCCGGTTTCGCCGATGCCGCCGAGGTTGAATTCATGGTCGCTCGGCACCGCGCCTTTGCCGGCCTGGGTCTCGGCGAACGGAATGCCGAAGCGCTCGGCGAATTCGCGCAGCGCCCGCCCGGCCTGCGAGTATTTCACGCCGCCGCCGCACACCAGCAGCGGTTTGCGTTTGGCCGTCAGCAGCGCCAAGGCGTCCGCCAACATGCCCTCGGTCGCCGGGCGGCGATCGAGCCGATGCACGCGTTTTTGGAAGAAATAGTCGGGATAGTCGTAGGCTTCACCCTGCACGTCCTGCGGCAGACACAGCGTCACCGCGCCGGTTTCCGCCGGATCGGTCAACACGCGCATCGCATTGATGCAGGCGCTCATCAGCTGTTCCGGGCGCACGATGCGATCCCAGTATTTGCTCACCGCACGGAACGCGTCGTTGGTGCTGATGCTGAGATCGTAAGACTGTTCGATTTGCTGCAACACCGGATCCGGCTGGCGAGAAGCGTAAACGTCGCCCGGCAGCAGCAATAAAGGGATGCGGTTAGCGGTGGCGGTGGCGGCGGCGGTGATCATATTGGCGGCGCCGGGGCCGACCGATGAGGTGCAGGCGTAAATTTGCCGACGCAGCTTCTGTTTGGCGAAGCCGATCGCCGCATGGGCCATCCCCTGCTCGTTGCGGCCCTGGTGCACCCGCAGATCGCCGCTATCCTGTTCCAGCGCCTGCCCCAGCCCCAGCACGTTGCCGTGGCCGAAAATCGCGAAAATGCCCGCGACGAATTTGGTTTCCACGCCGTCGGCCAGCAGATACTGGTTATCGAGAAATCTGACGAGCGCCTGCGCCATGGTTAACCTGATCTTGCCCATTTACTCACCCTTTAGATTGAGGGCCGCCCCGGAAAGCGCTCATGCCGAGCCGACAATCCCGTGTTTGTGTTACGCGGCGGCAGCTATTATCTTGAGCAGACGATGCCCGCGCTGCTCACGAAGTCGACAACCTGAAACGTGAAGCGATTATAAACAAATATATTTTTCATAAAATCACATTACAGAAGAAACATTTCATTTTGCGATAAAGATCGCATATTACATGAAAAGCGCGTTTCATCTCGTGGTTCAGCCTTCATGGGCTTCGTGCCGCGCACCGGCCGATAAAAGTCGTTGGCACATGGGCTGACAGCCTTTTACCCTGCCCTCACCCCCCTTTTATGTACGGCCCCGGCGGCCCTTATCCAGCCGGTTCACCGCCTTTTCCCACGCCTCTGTCGATGTTTTAAACGCATCACATTTTTGGGGTGTAAATTTCATTTCATATTGAAATTGAAATTTTCATTCCCCATACTGTCCCCATGCTTCCTGCAGGGCGCCACGCTCGGGCCGCCGCCGGAGTTTTGCTTAAACAGAAGGAAACGGGTATGGCTACACAACAAAAACAGCTTGATGTCATTTGTCTCGGGCGCATCGCCGTCGATTTCTATGCTCAGCAGATCGGCGCGCGTCTGGAAGACGCCGGCACATTCGCCAAATACCTCGGCGGCTCTTCCGGCAACGTGGCCTACGGCACCGCCATTCAGGGGTTGAAATCCGGCATGCTGGCCCGCGTCGGCGATGAACACATGGGCCGCTTTCTGCGTGAAGAGCTGCAGCGCGTCGGGGCCGATACCCGCTGTCTGATCACCGACAAGCAACGATTAACCGGCCTGGTGATCCTCGGCATCAAGGATCAGGAAACCTTCCCGCTGATCTTCTACCGCGAAAACTGCGCGGACATGGCGCTGACGCCGGACGACATCGACGAGGCCTACATCGCCTCCGCGCGCGCGCTGGCCATCACCGGCACGCACCTGTCGCACCCGAACACCCGCGCCGCGGTGCTGAAGGCGCTGGAGTATGCGCGCCGCCACGGCCTGCGCACCGCGCTCGACATCGATTACCGCCCGGTACTGTGGGGGCTGACGTCGCTGGGCGACGGCGAAACCCGCTTTGTGGAATCAGACCAGGTGACCCGCGAACTGCAGGAGGTGCTGCACCATTTCGATCTGATCGTCGGCACTGAAGAGGAATTTCATATCGCCGGCGGCAGCACCGACACGCTGACGGCGCTGAAAAACGTGCGCCGGGCCACGGCGGCCACGCTGGTGTGCAAGCGCGGCGCGCAGGGCTGCTCGGTGTTCGAAGATGACATCGCCGACGACTGGGAACAGGTGAAGCTACACGCCGGCGTGCGGGTGGAGGTGCTGAACGTGCTGGGGGCCGGCGACGCCTTTATGTCCGGGTTGCTGCGCGGCTACCTGAACGATGAAGGCTGGGAGCAGGCCTGCCGCTACGCCAACGCCTGCGGCGCATTGGTGGTTTCGCGCCACGGCTGCGCGCCGGCGATGCCGACCAAACGGGAGCTGGACGACTACCTGCAGCGTGAACAACAGGTCACGCGCCCGGACCGCGACGCACGCCTGAACCACCTGCACCGGGTCACCACCCGCAAGCAACAGTGGCCGGAACTGTGCGTGTTCGCCTTCGATCACCGCAAGCAGCTGGCGGACATGGCGCGCGAAGCCGGCGTCGGCGAGGAACGCATTCCGCGCCTGAAGACCCTGCTGCTCACCGCGGCGCAACAGGCTGCCGCGCAGGCCGGCCTCGACGGCAACAGCGGCATTCTGGCCGACACCACCTACGGGCAGGCGGCGCTGAACGAAATCACCGGTCAGGGATGGTGGATTGGCCGGCCGGTGGAGCTGCCCAGCTCGCGCCCACTGCGCCTGGAGCATGGCAATATTGGCTCGCAATTGATCGACTGGCCGCAGGAGCACGTGGTGAAGTGCCTGGTGTTCTATCACCCGCACGACGCGGCGGAACTGCGCCGCGAACAGGATGCGCTGATCGCCGACGTCTACCGCGGCTGCTGCAAATCCGGCCACGAACTGCTGCTGGAGGTGATCCTGCCGGACAGCAACGCCGACAAGGACGAACGCTATTACCTGGAGATGATTGAACACTTCTACCACATGGGCATTCAGCCGGACTGGTGGAAACTGCCGCCGCTGAGCGCGGAAAACTGGCAGCGGGTCGGCGCGCTGATCGACGCCTGCGATCCCGACTGCCGCGGCGTGCTGATCCTGGGGCTCGACTCCCCGGAGGCGGTGCTGAAGGCGGGCTTTGCCGCCGCCGCGGATGCGCGCTGGGTCAAAGGTTTCGCCGTCGGCCGCACCATTTTCGGCCAACCTTCGCGCCGCTGGCTGCAGGGGGAAATCGACGACGCGGCCCTGATCGAGCAGGTGAAACAAAAATACCTGACGCTGATCGGTTTCTGGCGCCAGTACCGTCCGCAGGCGGGCGGCGCGCACTGACAGCCACAGCAGGTTCACGTCCCCTTAAGGCCATTTCGCCGCTTTAAGGGGATTTTTTTGCCCATTTTCTGTGAAGTCGCGCAATGTGCAATCGAATAAATCGCTTTTTGAGGAAATGAAATTTCCGCTCCGTCTGTTAAAATACCCTGTCAATATTTCAGGCGTCAGGCCAATGCGCCTTCACCCCACTGCGAGCCGAATGGATGAACAACCCAACTCAACTTTCGCTGTTACAGGACGAGATCCGCCACCGTTATGAAACGCTGAGCAAGCGTTTGAAGCAGGTGGCGCGCTATATTTTGGATAACAGTAACAGCATCGCTTTCGATACCGTTGCCTCCATAGCCGCACAGGCCAGCGTGCCGCCTTCCACCCTAATCCGTTTCGCCAACGCCTTCGGCTTCAGCGGCTTCAACGAAATGAAGCAGGTGTTCCGTCAGCATCTGATGGAAGAAACGGTGAACTATACCGAGCGCGCACGCCTGTTCCGCCAAACCTCCACCGACGACAACGTCGCGCCGGAGAAGCCGGCGGAGATTCTCAACGTATTCACCATGGTCAACGCGCAGGCGCTGCAGCAGCTGGCGATGCAGATCGCTCCCGAGCAGTTGGATCGCGCCGTCGAGCTGCTCAACAACGCTGAAAACATCTACGTGATCGGCCTGCGCCGCTCGTTCAGCGTCGCTTCCTACCTCACCTATGCGCTGCGCCATCTGGAGCGCCGTGCGTTTCTGATTGACGGGCTGGGCGGGATGTTTACCGAACAGCTGAGCATGGTGAAACCGAAGGACGTGGTGATCGCCATCAGCTATTCGCCGTACGCCCGCGAGGCGGTGGAACTGGTGGAATTGGGCGCCAAGCGCGGCGCGCAACAGATCGCCATCACCGACAGCCAGGTCAGCCCGCTGGCCGCCTTCAGCGACGTCTGTTTCGTGGTGCGCGAAGCGCAGGTGGACGGGTTCCGTTCGCAGGTGGCCTCGATGTGTCTGGCGCAGACGCTGGCGGTCTCGCTGGCGCTGAATAACGCCCGGGACGAGTAAGGCGGATGTGAACGCGCCCGACAGGCTCGGGCGCGGCGGGATTATTGCAGCAACAAATAGCGGTAGAGCGCGCTTTCCAGATCCTGCTTCATGCTGATGAAAAGCAGAATCTCCACCGTTTGGCCGTCGTAGTCATAGATGACGCGGTATTCGCTGTCGGGATCCAATCGTTCGTGCAACCGCACTCCCATGCCCGCCAGCACGGCGTTGAAGCGGTAGCGGGCGGGATCGTCGGCAATTGCCGCGAGGGACGATAACAACAGATTGTCCACGAACATCCCGGCTGCGACGGCCCCTATCGTTCCGCTCTTATAAGACTCGATGTCTTTCAGGCTCCATTCCGCCGCCGGCGCGACGGTAAAACGTATTTCCTGGGGCATCCTGCACCTCGGGTCTATTTCCGCGCGTCACGCAGCCGCTGCAAGGTTTCTTCGGGCGACAGACCGCGCTGATTTTTAATCTCTTGCTTCGCCATCATAGTCAGTTTCAACAACGCGTTGGACTGGCGCTCGAGATTGCGTTCCCGTATTTCGGCCTCTCTCTCAGCCGCCGTTTGTACAAACAGCTCGGCAACACCATTTTTTGTGACGTAAACCCCGCCTTCAAACAGATCGGGCGAACCTAATCCTTCGCGCGCCGCTTTTTGAGACATGGTGGTTGTCATAATTTTTCCTCCTGTGTACCGGCATTCTCACTGCATAACAGCGGTTCGTTAGATTCACTCAGCCAGGGAGCAATCGCGTGCGGACAGGTTATCATTTGAGCAAGATAGAGGGCAAATTTAGGTCAAATTTATACCCTGATTAAAGAGAAAGCCCGGCAAGCCGGGCCTCAAGCGCTTATTGCGCGGCGGGATAGCCGTCGCCGTTAATCCAGGCGTGGTCTTTTTCCCAGGTGAATTTCCACTGCCGCACCGGCCCGGCCATCACGTTAAGGTAATAGTTGTCGTAACCCGCCAGGGTCGCCACCGGGTGATAACCGCGCGGCACTTTCACCACGTCGCGATTGTAGACCGGCATGCATTCGTCGAGCGTGCGATCGTCGGTATAGACGCGCTGCATGCAGAACCCTTGCTCCGGCTGAATGCGGTGATAGTACGTCTCTTCGAGATAGGTTTCGTCCGGCGAGTCTTCTTGATCGTGCTTGTGGCTCGGGTAGGAGCTGGTGTTGCCCTCGTCGGTGTAAACCTCCACCACCAGCAGACTGTCTGCCGGCTCGCTGTCCGGCAGAATGTTGTGCACCAACCGCTGGTTGCGCCCCTTGCCGCGCCGCTCCACGCCGATTTCCGCCGGCGTGATCAGCCGTGAAGGCAGGTGGCCGCTGCCGGGCGCGCTGCACACCGCCAACTCCAGATCGGTTTCTGCCCGCACGTCGATGCGATCGTGGTGCGGCACGTACACCGCGTAAGGCGGCGTGCGCTCGAACGGGCTCATGCGTTTGCCGATATGCGGGTATTCGGCGCGCAGCGTGGCGACGGAGGCGATACCGGCCACCAGCACCAGACACAGTTCCCTGCCACCGCATTCCAACTGCAGCGACTGCCCGGCGGCCAGGCGGTAAACGTCAAAGCCGACATAGCCCCAACCGGCATTTTCCGGCGTCACGTGCTGGATACGCCCCTCGGCGTTCGGCGCCTGACATTTGGCAAGCAGTGAAGACATTTCGATTCTCCTGTTAACTCCCCGTGCAAAGGCCGCTGCCCCAAAGGAGCAACGGCCCGCTCATACTCTGCGATCGCTTAGCCCAGCGTCGGCATGCTGAATTCGGACACCGTCTGCTGCCCGGCCGGCCAGCGCGCGGTGGCGGTCTTCATGCGCGTGTAGAAGCGCACGCCGTCGGTGCCGTGCACGTTCAACGCGCCGAACACCGAGCGCTTCCAGCCGCCGAAGCTGTGGAACGCCATCGGCACCGGCACCGGCACGTTGACGCCGACCATCCCGGCCTGCACTTCCTGCACGAACTGACGCGCGTAGTGGCCGCTGCCGGTAAAGATGGCGCTGCCGTTGCCAAACTCGTGGCCGTTGACCGTGTCGATGGCGGTGCGATAGTCCGGCACCCGCACGATGCCCAGCACCGGCCCGAAGATCTCTTCGCGGTAGATGCGCATGTTCGGCTTCACATGGTCGAACAGCGTGCCGCCGACGTAGTAGCCTTCAGGGTAGCCCGGCACCTGATAATTGCGGCCGTCGGCCACCAGGGTGGCGCCTTCTTCCACGCCCAGATCGATGTAGCCCAGCACCTTTTTCTGATGGGCGGACGACACCAGCGGCCCCATTTCATTCTCTTCGCCACCCTGCTGCAAGCCCGGCCCGACGCGGAGCTGCGCGATCAGCGGCTTCAGTTTGGCGATCAGTTTGTCTGCGGTATCGTCACCGACCACCACGGCGATCGGCAGCGCCATGCAGCGCTCGCCGGCAGAGCCGAACGCGCCGCCCATCAACGCGTTGACCGTGGCGTCCAGATCGGCGTCCGGCATGACGATCGCCTGGTTTTTCGCCGCGCCGAAGGCCTGTACCCGCTTGCCGTGCGCGCTGGCGGTGGTATAGATATGTTCCGCCACGGTGGAGGAACCGACGAAGCTCACCGCCTGAATGCGCGGATCGGTGCACAGCTGCGCCGCATCTTCATTGGCGCAGTGCACCACGTTGAACACGCCGTCCGGCAGGCCGGCTTCTTTCAGCAACTCCGCCAGGCGCACCGAGGCCGAAGGCACCAGCGCCGGCGGCTTGAGGATAAAGGTGTTGCCGCAGGCCAGCGCGATGGGGAACATCCACATCGGCACCATCGCCGGGAAGTTAAACGGGGTAATGCCCGCCACCACGCCCAGCGGCTGCATCAGCGAGAAGCTGTCGACGCCGCTGCCGACGTCCGGCGAATACTCGCCCTTGATCAGATGCGGGATACCGCAGGCGAATTCGACCACTTCCATGCCGCGCGTCAGTTCGCCCAGCGCATCCGAATACACTTTGCCGTGCTCGCTGACGATAAGCTCGGCCAGCTCGTCGCGGTGCTGTTCCAGCAGCGCCTTGAAATTGAACATGATGCGCGCGCGGCGCAGCGGCGTGGTGCGCGACCAGTCGGCGAACGCCCGGTGGGCCACGTCGATGGCCTGTTTGACTTCGGCGGCGGTGCTCTGCGTAACGCGCCGCTCAACCTGCCCGCTGGCCGGGTTGTGCACGTCGACGGTTTGATTGCTGCTGCTCAGGCACACCTGCCCGTCAATAAAGTTACCCACGGTTTTCATGTCACGCCCTCTTTTCAAGTCCGCTGTCGCCTGGCCACACCCAGGCGGCGCGGCGTTAATCGTCCCGCTCGCCAAACTCCGTCGGCAAGCCGGCTAAATCCTGACCGGATGCAGCAAACTCTATTTCATTGAAAAAAAAGTTTCAAATAAATTGTTTTGAAAAATTTGTTTTTAGTGCGTGAGGTCGCAATTTTGCGGTGTCGATCGGGCGGGCGCTTGCATTGCCGTGCCAGGGAAAGCGCAACGGCGGCGGCGAAAGTTGGGGGAATACACACTGACTTTGCTACAGAAAACCCGCACTGCGCCTGCCCTGTCGCCGTTACCGCACGCCCTCGTTCGCCCAAGAGACCCGGCACAGAGGTGACGGTTTTTTTTGAACTGGATCTAAAAATCAATATTCCATTATTCACTAATTATGAAATAAATGTTCTTGTTTGTTCCAGCATTTATCGACGACATCGCCTTGATGACAGGCACGGTTCACACCCTTCCGCTCGCCCCCTTCCCGACACCCCAACCGTGCGGACGGAAGCCAGGATAAAAATCGGAGCAACACATGTCATATCAGCGTAAGCACAATACCGGCTACATATTGCGAATTTGCGGCATCGCCGCCCTGGGCGGCATTCTGTTCGGCTACGATACCGCCGTGATCTCCGGCGCGATCGAAGCGTTGAAAGCCTATTTCGATCTCAGCCCGGCCGAAACCGGCTGGGCAGTCTCCAACGTGGTGATTGGCTGCGTGGTCGGCGCCTTCGCCGCCGGGCCGCTGGCGGCGCGCTGGGGCCGTAAAAAGGCGCTGATGCTGGCGGCGCTGCTGTTCACCGTGTCCGCCGTCGGCGCATCCTTGGCCCCGACCTTCACCTGGTTCGTCATCTACCGCATCATCGGCGGGCTGGCGGTCGGCATTGCCGCCACCGTGTCGCCGATGTACATGTCGGAGGTGTCGCCGAAAGACATGCGCGGGCGGGCGCTCAGCATGCAGCAATTCGCCATCGTCTTCGGCCAGATCGTGATTTTCTACGTCAACTTCAAAATCGCCAGCATCGCCAGCGAAGCCTGGCTGGTGGAAATGGGCTGGCGCTGGATGTTCGCCTCGGGCGTGATCCCCTGCATTCTGTTCTGCATCCTGGTATTCGTCATTCCTGAATCGCCGCGCTGGAACGTGATGATGGGCCGCGACGATCAGGCGCTGGCGATGTTGACCAAGGTATCCAACGCCGCCCACGCGCAGAATCTGCTGAAAGAAATCAAAGACTCGCTGCAGCAGGATCAACAGCAGCAGCACCGGAAGCTGAACTACGGCGATGTGCGGGTGCGGTTCATTCTGTTCGTCGGCTGCATGATCGCCATGTTGCAGCAGGTCACCGGCGTCAACGTGATGATGTATTACGCGCCGGTAGTGCTGAAAACCGTCACTGAAAACGCGCAGGAAGCGCTGTTCCAGACCATCTGGATCGGCGTGCTGCAGCTGGTCGGTTCGGTCATCGGCGCCATGCTGATGGATCGCATGGGCCGCATTCCGCTGATGCGTTACGGCACGCTGGGCGCCATCGCCGGCCTGCTGCTCACCTCGTACGCGCTCTACACGCAGGCCACCGGCTATTTCGCGCTGTTCGGCATGCTGTTCTTCATGGTGTTTTATGCGCTGTCCTGGGGCGTCGGCGCCTGGGTGCTGGTATCGGAAATCTTCCCGAACCGCATGCGCGCGCAGGGGATGAGCATCGCCGTCGGCTGCATGTGGGTCGCCAACTTCGCGGTGTCGCAGTCGTTCCCGATGATCAACGACCACCCTTACCTGTTCTCGCATTTCCACGGCGCCTTCCCGATGTGGATCTTCGCCGCCTGCTGCCTGTTCAGCTACTGGTTTATCGGCCGCTATATTCCGGAAACCAAAGGCGTCTCGCTGGAAAAAATGGAACAGGTGGTGCTGGCCAAACGCCACCGCCAACCCCTGCCCGACGGTAAGCCGCTGCCGCTGGAAAACGGCAAATCCTGATCTCTCACCCCTGACCGCTGGAGTAATGCCTCATGACCATTGCGCTGAACCGCTTCTGCATTAACCGCAAGATCGCGCCGAATCTCGATCTGGACAATTTTTTCCGCCTGGTGAAACGCTGCGGGCTCAGCAAAGTTGAGCTGCGCAACGACATGCCCAGCGGCAAGGTGACCGACGATCTGAGTAACGCGCAGCTCAACGCGCTCGCCGCGCAATACGGCATTGAAATCGTCACGATCAACGCCCTCGGCATGTTCAATCGGGTGGATGACCCGGCGGCGCTGCAGCAGCGCGCCGAAGCGTTGCTGGCGCAGGCGCAGGCTATCCACAGCCGGGCGCTGGTGCTGTGCCCGCACTGCAGCGCCGACGACACGCGCAGCGAGCAGCAAAAACGGGACGACACCCTCGCCGCGTTGCGTCTGCTGGCGCCGCTGTTTGCCCGCTATGGCGTGCAGGGATACGTCGAACCGCTGGGCTTCGGCATCAGCTCGTTGCGATCGTCGCTGCTGACCCAAGCGATCATCCGCGATTCGGGCGCGCCGTACCGCATCGTGCTCGATACGTTCCACCACTACCTGAGCGATGTGACGCAGGCCGACTTCGACGCGCAGATCCAGGTGGCGCAGATCGGCCTGGTGCATCTGTCCGGCGTGGAGGACGGGCGGGATAAAGGCGCGTTGAGCGACGAAGAACGCATTATGCTGAGCGAGGGCGACCGGCTGGAAAGCCGCCGCCAGGTGCAGAACCTGGAACGCCTGGGCTATACCGGCGTCTATGCCTTCGAGCCCTTCTCTTCACAGCTGGACGGCTGGAGCGAGGCCGATATCGAACGGGAAATCCGCCAGAGCATCGCCCTGCTGCAAGGGTAAAAAAACGGCCTCCGCGGAGGCCGTTTTTCATGGCGTTACTTCAGGTTGCCGACCACCAGCTGGTGACGCGCGTTGTAGAACTTACGGTAAGCCAGATAGCAGGCGATGATGGTCGACAGGCTGGCGGTGGAAAGCAGCATAAAGGTCACCATAATCTGGTATTTGATCGCTTTCACCGGGTCGATGCCGGCAAAGATCAGCCCGGACATCATGCCCGGCAGGCTGACCAGCCCAACGGTTTTCGCCGAGTCCACGGTCGGGATCAGCGAAGCGCGGATGCTGTCGCGGATCAGCGCCGCCGATGCGAACTTGGGCGTCGCCCCCAGGCTGAGCATCTCCTGAATCTTCTGCTGCTCGCTTTTGAAACGCTGGCCGAGGTTGGTGTAGCACAACCCCACCGCCACCATGGCGTTGCCGGCGATCATCCCGGAGATGGGGATCACCTGCATCGGCGTAAATTCGATGGAACCGGTCAATACCAACACCGCCAACGTCAGCACCGCGCCGGTGGTGATGGCGATAAACGACGTCACGAACGCGTGTTCGACGTACTTGCTGCGTTTCTTGGCGTTGTAGGCCGCGTTAAAGCAGATGAAGAGCACCATCAACACGGTGAGAACGGCGTTATCCAGGTCGAAAATATACTTCAGCACGTAGCCGACGATGATCAGCTGCACCACCGCGCGGCAGATGCTCCAGATAATGTCCTTTTCCAGCGCCAGCTTTTCCCGGTGGCTGATCAGGATGGCGACCACCACCAGCACCATCGACAAGCCCAAGGATTCGTTGGTGATGTTATGCTGATTCATGTTGTTGCTCCTGTTGCTCGGCGCCGTGCGCGCGCAGGGTGATCACTTCGTCCGCATGCGCTATCTCTTCGGTATCGTGCGTCACCCACAGCACCGCCAGCCGGTGTTCCGCCGCCAGCTGATGCACGATCTCATTGACGTTGCGTTTGTTTTCCTCGTCCAGCGCGCTGGTGATCTCGTCGAGCAACAGCACCCGGGGCATAAACTGCAGGTTGCGGATCAGGGACACCCGCTGCTTCTCCCCGCCGGACAGTTCATTGATGCTTTTGGTCAGCATCGCCTCCGGCAGCCCGAAACGCGCCAGATCGGCCTTCATTTTTCGCTCGGCTGGCGGTTCCTGGCGGATCTGGTAGGGCAGCGCCAGATTGTCGTAAACCGTATTGCCGAACAGTGACGGCGTCTGGAAGCAGTAAGAGACCTGCTTGCGATACGCTTCCGGCGACATCTCGTCGATCGCCTGACCGTCGAAATAGAGCTTTCCGCTGGTCGGATCCATTAAGGAAGAGATGATTTTCAGCAGGGTGCTTTTCCCGCAACCGGAAGGCCCGGTGATCAGTTTGAACTCGCCTTCACCCAGCGTGAAAGAGACGGAATCCAGGATCACCTGGCTGTCTATTTGATAATGAATATCATCCAATCTCAGTATGTCTTTCTTTTCCTTCATTACGATGCCGGCTCCCTACACCTGTTCCCGTCTGAGCGATAAGTATATGGCCGCCAAAAACATCTTAGCAATGGCTGTGCGGATGGCAGCGAACGAAGGGGGAGGATTGACGGAGCGAAACGCCCCGTCAAATGATAAATTTAATTAATGATTAGCTGTAGGAATAGTCAAAAGCGACCGCCAGGGTCGAATCACTCTTTTTTTATCGCTGCCTGTTCGTCGCAGCTGTACCAGCGGAGGGAATTGTTGATGCTGCGGTGGGTGCAGTGAACCTTACCCTCCTTTTCCAGCGCCAGCAGCAGGGTGCGGGTGGTATAAATATTTTCGCCGCATTTATCCGCCAGCTCGCGCGTCTTCGGCCACTGCTCCGGCGGGGGATGATGGCCCCCAGATCCTTCCACACGCTCCCTGCACAATCCTTGCAACACATTCAGCATCAGCGATTTTCTGCTTTCAAACGTTTTCGGCGCCTTGGCCATAGCATTCCTCCTGAGTGGTTACTGCTGAGTACCCCGCTCACGGCTGCACGTCAGCGATGCGCAGGGTGTAAATCATGGTGGCATTCGGGGGGATCGCCGGCGGGTTGCCCTGTTTGCCGTACGCCAGCGCCGGCGGCACCACCAGCGTGATCGCGCCGTGGCGCTGCAGCTTCTCGATAGCCGCGCGAAACAGCGGCGGGTAGCGCGTCAACGGCTGCGAGATCACCGTCCCCGCCAGCTCCATGTCTTTGACCACCCGGCCGTCGGTCAGGCTTTCGCGCACCACGATATCCACCCGATCGTCGGCGCCGATCGCCCCGCTGCCGGCATAGTCCACCCGGTAATAGAAACCGAGCGCATCCTGCTTGACCCCCTCCTGACGGACGAAATTGGCCAGGTAGGCGTTGTCATCCCGAGGTGGCGCCTGCGTCTGTTGCGCCTGCTGCAACCGCTGCTGCGCCGTGTGCAGCGCGCCGTCGATGGCGGTTTCATCGAGCCGCAACCGCCCGGCCAGGGTATCGGCAATGCCCGCCAGCAACAGCTGGGTATCCGCTTCCAACCCCGCGCGCCGGTTCTCCTGCTGCAGATGCAGAATGTCGCGTCCGAGCGACACGCCGGCGGCATACGCCTGCTTGTTCGCCTCGCTGGCCAGCGCGGGCGGCTCGGCCGCCTGCTGCCGTTCGGCCAGCAAGGTCTCTACCCGCCGGCGCTGCTGCGCCAGCTGCGCCGCCAAACTTGCGCTGCGCTGTTCGGCCCGCGTTAACGAAGCGGCCAGCACGCCCACTTCAGGCACCGGCGCAACGGCGTGCCGCAATCCCTTCAGGGCATCGGCCAGCGGCCGAATATCGACGACGGCCGGTTCTCGTTTCGGCGCCACCGCGGCCTGAGCCGCCGCCAACTGCCGCTCCAACTGACGGATTTTCTCCGTCTGCTGTTGCAAAGACTGCTTCAACGACGTTAAACGAGCGCTGTCTGCCCCGACGATAGCGGCCGGTTTGGCGGCCGGTGCTGACGCCGATTGACGCACGGTGTCTTCCCTGGGCGCGGCCGGTGGCGCCTGCCGCTGTTCGGCAAACTTCAACAGCGCGGGAATGCCGTCATCGGCGGCGCAAGCGGCCCCGCTCGCCGCCAACAGCAAAAGAGCCATCGCCCATCCTTGCGCGCATCGCTTCATGGCTACAGATTCTCAACCCGGCTGGACAGATCGGACATCAGCTCATGCTCGACGTCGGCGCAGAATTTCTCGGTTTTATATTGATAAAGAGCATCAATCGCTTTACGGGTACTCTCATCCACGTTGCCGCGCACCCCGGCATATCCCGAAGCGTTGGAAAGCAGGCCATTAAAATAGGCGATGCGTTTTTGGTAACTTTGCGGATTAATATTCTTTAATGAATTAACCCGCTGCTGACAAAGCGCGATGCGTTGCTCATCGGATTTATCATTAGGATTGTTCTGTGAGATTTTTTTCACGGAATTCAGTTTTGTCTTGCTCCCGCCCGCACAGCCAGAAAGCGCCATAAAAGACAGCAGAAATAGGGTCAAACCCGCCCAACGGCGCCCGCCGCAAGCATTAATCATCGTTATCATTCCGTTTATAATCCTTTAATTGTCACTTAGGTCATCATTATGTGGCGAACGGCAGCAGCACATGCCTTAATTTGATTAATCAAAATGGGTTAGGCAGCGAAAAATCCCTATTCCGCAAGGTGATAGGATAATTCACTACCGGTGAAATTGTTATTTAATTGTTAATCAATTAGGCTTAAACGCGAACTAAACGCGAATAAGAAACCCAATCACTCGTGAACAGAAAATCACTAAACAACAATAAAAACAATGAATTATGTTTTATATTTTGTTTCTAAAAGGAAATGCATCATCTGCTGCCTCAGAGCGATATTAGCAAAACAATATTGTGAATTGTAGGTGCCACCCTATTTCCCCCGATCTAATATCTCGCATATCGTTATTTATATAGTGATTTATACTGGATAATATTTGTATACGATCTATTGATTTTAAAGCAAATATGTTTCTTTTTCCTTTTGGTTTTATATTCTGAATTTGACTTAATTTAATAAAATCTATTTCCAAGCAATACTATTATTTGCAAGAATATTCCCAGCAACACGCCACACGTAAAAATCGTATTTTATTTACCAGAAAATCCATTATCGATTTTCCAAATCTCGTTATTTCTCATAAATAACGGATGTCGGCGTATTGCCCAGAGCAAAAGGATCTGGCTCCAACCGCACGGACGGCGACATGGCGTTGCCGCCGCCGCGGGGGATTTAGATGTGCTGTTCTTTTTATTTAAAAACTCTCTACAGGAACCTGAGAAATGAAACTGAATAAATTAATGCTGGCAACCGTGATTGCTTTCGCTTCCGCATCTGTTGCTCATGCCGCATCTAATCAGGGCAGCGGTAAAGTCACCTTTACCGGCGAAATTATCGATGCGCCATGCAGCGTCGCGCCGGAATCCGTTGACCAAACCGTGCCGATGGGCCAGATCAGCAGCCGCATCCTGGCCAACCAGGGTAAATCCAGCATGCAGCCTTTCAACATCGAACTGAAAGATTGCTCCATCTCCACCATGAAAAACGTCAAAGTGACCTTTACCGGCACGCCTGATCCGGTCAACAACAAACTGCTGGCCCTGAGCGGCACGGCAACCGGCGCCGGCATCGTGATCTACGACAACCTGCACTCCAAAGAGGTGGAACTGGGCACCGCGACCGACGGTCAAGGCCTGAACGACGGCGACAACTCGCTGAAATTCGCCGCTTATCTGCAGGGCAGCAGCGCCTCAAGCGCCGTGGTGCCGGGCGACTTCACCAGCGTGGCGAACTTCACCCTGGCTTACCTGTAATACCCCACAGGGGATGTCTCAGGGCATCCCCCGCTTTATTGCATGCCGAGGATACCGGCAAGGGAACAGGGAAAGACAGGGAGACGCCAGCATGACTATCCGCCTTTGCGGCCTGTTGCTCATCGCGCTCAGCGTCGGCAGCGCGGCGGCGGCAGCGAAAAATCAGGGCCACGGCAAAGTCAGCCTGGGCGGCACCATCGTTGAAACGCCGTGCGGCATCGCCAGCGACAGCCTGGATCAAACCGTCGATTTTGGTCTGATTTCCATGACCGACGCCTCGCAGGACGGGCAGTCGGTGCTGATCGGCAGCCGCCGCCATTTCACGATCAAACTGGTGAACTGCGAGCTGGCCAGCCAGGTGAAGCCTGACTTCATCTATCGCGCGGCCAACGTCACGTTCGACGGCACCGCCGACAGCGGGGATCCGTCCCTGCTCGGCGTTTACGGCGAGGCGAAGGGCGTGGCTATCGAGCTGTTGAACGATGCCGGCGCGCCGATCCCGCTCGGCAGCACGACGGCGGATTACCAGATCGTCGCCGGCGACAACACGCTGCGCTTTGGCGCGCATTTGCGCCTGCATCCCGACAAGGCGCGGGCGGGCGGCTTCAGCTCTCTGGCCAAATTCACCCTGTCTTATCTCTAGCGCCGGCGGGCGCTGCACAGCATTACGTATTCAGGTCGTACGGATGACCTGCTATTGGGCGCGGACTTGCCATGAGTGATTATGCTATGACGTCATTACTGACACGGAAACACCTACCTCTCCTCGTCATTCTATCTTTCCTCTGGGTGCGTCCGGCATTTTCCGCCACGGAATTCAATACCGACGTCCTGGATATCGGCGAGCGCAGCAAAGTGGATCTTTCGCGCTTCTCCGACGCCGACTACGTCATGCCCGGCGCTTATTTGCTGGACATCAAGATCAACCAGAAAACGCTGCCCCAGCGCAGCATTCAGTATTTCCCGTCACCGGATAACAAGAGCGGCAGCCAGGTGTGCCTGCCGCCTGACCTGGTGGAAAAAATGGCGTTGAAAGAAGAAGCGGCCAAAAAAATCACCCTGTGGCACGACAACCAGTGCGCCGACATTCGCGGCATCAAAGGCGCGACCATCTCCGATCGCATCGGCGGCGGCGTGCTGGCGATCACCATCCCGCAGGCGTGGATGAAATACTCCGATCCCGACTGGACGCCGCCCGAGCAGTGGGACGACGGCATTCCCGGCCTGCTGCTGGACTACAACCTGAGCGGCCAGTTAGGCAAGCAGAGCCACAACAACAACACCGCCCAGAACCTGAGCAGCTACGGCACGCTGGGCGCCAACCTGGGCCCCTGGCGCCTGCGCGCGGACTACCAGGCCAATTATAATCAGCAGGCTGGCGATCGCAGCACCGGTTTCGACTGGAACCAGATCTACGCCTATCGCGCGCTGCCGATGCAGGCCGCCAAGCTGACGCTGGGTGAGATTTATCTCGACTCCGGGGTGTTCGACGCCTATCGCTTCACCGGCCTCAACCTGGCCAGCGACGAGCGCATGCTGCCGCCCAACCTGCAGGGTTATGCGCCGGAAGTGCGCGGCATCGCCAAGAGCAACGCCAAGATCACCGTTTCGCAGGAAGGCCGCACGCTGTACGAAACCACCGTGCCCGCCGGGCCGTTCGCCATTCAGGATCTCAACAGCTCGGTGCGCGGCAAGCTGGACGTCAAGGTGGAAGAACAGGACGGCACCGTCTCGACCTTCCAGGTGGATACCGCCACCATTCCTTACCTGACCCGCCCGGGCTACGTGCGCTACAACGTGGCGCTCGGCAAAACCTCGGCCTACGACCACCGCACCCAGGGCCCGCTGTTTTCCGCCAGCGACTTCTCCTGGGGGCTGAGCAACGCCTGGTCGCTGTATGGCGGCGCGCTGCTCGGCGGCGACTATAACGCCTGGGCGCTCGGCCTCGGCCGCGATCTGAACGTGTTTGGCGCCATGTCGCTGGACGTCACCCAGTCGATCGCTCGCCTGCCCGGCGAGCCGACCGCCAGCGGCATGTCGTTCAAGCTCAACTACGCCAAACGCTTCGACGAGCTGAACAGCCAGATCACCTTCGCCGGCTACCGCTTCTCGCAACGTAAATTCATGAACATGTCGCAGTATCTGCAGGAGCGCTACGGCGATTACGACAAGAATTACAACGGCCGTCAGAAAGAGCTGTATACCATCACCGCCAGCAAAACCTTTATGGCGGAAGACAGCGCCAGGGCGATCACCACTTATCTGACCTACTCGCACCAGACCTATTGGGACGCGCGAACCCAGGATCGTTACGGGCTGTCGACCAGCAAGTTGTTCAGCATCGGCGATATCAGCAACATCACCGCCTCGCTGTCGGCTTACCGCACCTATTACCAGGGCCGCACCGACGACAGCGTGATGATCAACTTCACCGTACCGATCGGCGATCGTCGGCGCGTCGGCTATGCGCTGCAAACCAACAACGGCGACGTCACGCAGACCGCGTCGTACAACGACTACAGCGATCCGGACAATACCTGGCAGGTCAGCGGCGGCTTTAACCAGTCCGGCAAATCGCTGGCGCGCGGGTACTACACCCACAACGCCTCGTTCGGCTCGCTGAACGCCAGCGCCTCTTACCAACAGGACAGCTACTCGTCGATCGGCGGCTCGTTCCGCGGCGGTCTCACCGCGACCCGGCACGGTATCGCGGCGCATCAGAACTCGAGCAACGGCGGCAGCCGCATGATGCTCGACACCGACGGCATCGCCGGCGTGCCGATCAATAACGGCCGCGCCTACAGCAACCGTTTCGGGCTGGCGGTGATTTCCGACATCACCAGCTACTACAACACCGACACCCGCATCGACGTCAACAAGCTGGCGGACGACGTCGAAGCCACTCGCGCCGTGGTGCAAGGCACGCTGACCGAAGGCGCCATCGGCTACCGCCACTTCGAGGTGGTGAAAGGCAGCAAGCTACTGGCCACCATTCGCCTCGCGGACGGCAGCGAACCGCCGTTCGGCGCCGCGGTGCTGAGCGAGAAAGGCCGCGAGGTCGCGGTGGTCAACGACGGCGGCTCGGTCTACCTGACCGGCGTGCAGCCGGAGGAAAAACTGGACGTCGCCTGGGAAGGCCAACGCCGCTGCCGCATCGTGATCCCGGGCGCCGCCAAGCCGCTGGACCAGCTGCTGCTGCCGTGCGCCACCCTGTAATCCGTAACGCTGAGAAATAATGACATGAACAAACACCCGATAACGCTACTGACCGCCGCCGGCCTGGCCCTGAGCGCCGTACTGCCCACCGCCGACGCGGCGATATCGCTGGATCGCACGCGCGCCGTCTATGTGAGCGACGCCAAATCGATCAGCCTGAATATCGTCAACGAAAACAAAGAACTGCCTTTCCTGGCGCAGTCCTGGCTGGAGAACGAGCAGCATCAGAAAATCACCTCGCCGCTGGTGGTGCTGCCGCCGTTGCAGCGCGTGGAACCGAGCGAGCGCAGCGTGGTGCGCATCACCAAGACGCCGGAGGCGGATCGCCTGCCGCAGGATCGCGAGTCGGTGTTCTACTTCAACCTGCGCGAAATTCCGCCGAAAAGCACCAAAACCAACGTGATGCAGCTGGCGCTGCAAACGCAGATCAAGCTGTTCTACCGGCCGAAGGCGATTGTCGCGCCCAAGGGTGAAGTGTGGCAGGAAAAGCTGGTGTTCCGTAAAAGCGGCGGTGCCATCACCGTCGACAACCCGACGCCGTTTTACATCACCCTGACCGGCATGACGCGGCAGACGCAAAAACAGGGCGGCGGCGCGATCGGCGGTTTTCAACCGCTGATGCTGAAGCCGAAATCCAGCGAAAGCCTCAAGCTGCACGACACCGGCATGAACAGCTTCGTCATCACCTACATCAACGACTACGGCGGCCACCCCGAGCTGCGCTTCGCCTGCAACGGCAGCGTTTGCACCGCCGTGCCCGAGAAAAAATAAGGAGATCCAGCATGGCTGAATTCACCGATCGACTGCGCCCGCTGCTGCTCGGCGCGCTGTTGTGCGGCGGCGGCGCGCTGGCGGCAACGCCGCTGGGCGTGATCGAAGGCACCACCGGCACCGTCAGCTTTCACGGCGGCCTGCTCAGCTCTCCCTGCAGCCTGACGCCGGACAGCCGGGATCAGTCCGTCGATCTGGGCGACGTCAGCGCACGCGACTTCCGTAACGCCGGCGATCGCAGCGCGCCGGTGCGTTTTCGCCTCTCGTTCCGCAACTGCCTGCTGGGCGCGCGCGCGCTGGCGGATAATCCGGCCGGCCCGCGCAACGGCGACGCCGGCCGCCTCTACCTTCAGGGTGAACAGGCCGCCACGCTGGTGTTTCTCGGCGAAAGCGACGTCGACAACCCGTCGCTGCTGAAGCTGAACGGCGGCGTACAGGGCATCGGCCTGCGGCTGCAAGACCAGCAGGGCCAGGCGTTGGAGCTGAATCAGCGCAGCCGCCCCTACATTCTGCAACCCGGCAGCAACACCCTGTGGTTCAGCGCCAGCGTGGAATCCACCCAGCGGGCGGTGATGGCCGCCGGTTTCGCCGCCGTGGCGCACATTCAGGTGATTTACCTGTGAGGCTCGAGAACGCGATGAAAACACAACTGACCAAACTCTGCCTGCCGCTGGCGATCGCGCTGGCGGCCCCCGCCGCCTGGGCCAACGGCTACGTCACGCCGGACGGCGGCCCCAAACAGTTCTATATCGATCTGAATGAAAGCAACATCACCAACCAGGTGGGGTTCACCAAACTGTTTCCCTATGATCTGGGCGGCACCTATACCGGCAAGGTGTATTGCGATACCCCTATCCCCACCAGCCCGCACTTTTACAAGTCGGATTCGTCGTTGCCCCCCTCCGACTACGGCAACGGCTATTTAAAGCTGAATGACTTTTTGGATTTAAAAGCCGAGGTGTGGATTGCCGGCAACAAGAACGCCTACGTCACCGTGCCTTTTTACAACGAATCGAATTTGCTGAGCCAACACCGCTGCCAACCGCCGTACTTACAGGTCAACAACTACGGCAGCGGCTCCAAAGGCAAGATCACCTTCCGGGTGCGCAAAAAAATCATTAACGGCGTTGAGATTAACGATCGGCAGATCATCGAGATGTACGGCCGCCTCGGCTCGACCGACGGCGGTTTCGGCCCCAATCCGATGGCGCAGGTGTTTATCCAGTCCGCGATCCTCTACGTGCCCGATAAATGCGTGGTGAACGAAGGCCAGTTGATCAACGTGGAGTTCGGCGAGATCGGCGGCAGCGATCTCAACGGCTCCAACTACCCGCAAAGCATTCCGGTGCGCTTCCAGTGCGAGGGCGGCAGCTTCGAGGACGGCACGCTGAATATCAAGCTGGCGGTGTCGGGCACGGCGGCCTCCTTCAGCAACGAGGTGTTCAAAACCGACAAGAACGATCTCGGCATCCGGCTGACGCACAACGGCCAGTTGGTTATCCCGAATGAGTTTTACCCGGTGCCGAACATCGGCAACGGCGGCTCCTGGAACCTGGTGGCGGCGCCGTTCGCCAACGGCGGCGCAGAGATCGGCGAAGGGGAATTCAACGCATCGGCCACCATCGTGGCGGCATTCCAGTAACCGAGGGAGGAACGGAAAATGCGTCTACGCGCTTTAGCGCTGCTGAGCTGCGCGCCCTGGTGGTTTGCCGCCATGCCGGCGGCGGCGAACACCGAACTTATCGGTGCGCCGGTGCAGTTCCACGGCACCGTGGTGAGCCGCCCGTGCAATATCGAACCGCAGTCCGCCGATCAGCTGGTGGAAATGGGCACGGTGATCGTCAAAACCCTGTACCGCTATGGCCACACCACGCCGGTGCCATTCAGCATCAAGCTGACCGACTGCAAGACCACGGTATTCAAATCCGTCAGCGTGACCTTCAGCGGCGCCGAAGACGGTGAGCTGCCGGGCAAGCTGGCGATCAACAACGGCGCGAACGGCGCCGCCATCGCGCTGTTCGATCATCAAGGGGCGGACATCGACCTGAATAAGGCCACCAGCGCCGTCGCGCTGCAAAACGGCCCCAACAGCCTGAACTTTACCGCCTATGTGCAGGGGCGGCCGAGCGCGATCCAGAACCAAAGCATTACCGAAGGCGAATTCACCTCCGTCGCCAATTTTGTGCTGGCGTACCAATAAGCCCCGCACCGCCCAGGGAAATCAGGAAAACGACCGGCGCGCGAACGCCGGCAATGGGCCGTCACCGTTCGCTCCGGCGCGGCGCCACGGCCTTTTAAGGAGCCACCCATGCCAGATATTCGCTTCACGCTGTTCGACAGCGATAACTTCTACCAGCAGGGGCTGCGTCTGCTGCTGCAGGATTATCTGCACTCCCTGAACGAATGCCAGCGCCTGTACCCGCAGTTCTCGCCGCTGGCGCTGCAGGCGTTGGATAACATCGAAATCGTGTTCCGCACGCCGGAAGAGCGCTGGGGCTGCGCCTGCTGTTACCAGAGCCCCTACGGCATCCCGCGCCAGCGGCAGCTGACTTTGCTGATCCTCGATGACGCGACCCAGCAACAGGTGAAAAACCTGCCGCCGCTGTTCAGCATCCACCGGCGCGATTCGGCCTACGCCATCCGCCTCAAGCTGCAGATGGCGCTGGAAAAATTTATCCAGCATCCGTGGATGGCGCTGCACGCCGCCGGCATGTGGAAATGCCAGGCCTGCCGCATCGCCGCACTCAGCCACTGCGAAAAAAAAGTGCTGGGGTTGATGAGCAGCGGCATGTCCGCCTGCAGCATCGCCGGCCTGCTGCAGCGCAGCCAGAAAACCATCAGCGCCCATAAGCGCTCGGCGATGCGCAAGCTTAACGTGCGTAAAAACAGCGAGTTGAATAAAGTGCTGCTGAATCAGCGTGGGCTAAGCTGACTGACAACGGACTCGCGAGTACCGACAGAGTGGTTTACTCTGAATACTCATTTTCGCACTGCAAAGCGAGCCGGAATCCATGCCCAGAACAGCCAAAGTCGTTGACGTCCCCGCCCTCGGCGAGCTCGATCGCCAGGCAGGCCAGCTAAGCCACCAACTGGCGCAGGCCCTGCGTCAGGCCATCCACCGGGGCGATCTGAAAGCGGGCGATCTGCTGCCCTCGACGCGCCGGCTGTCGGCGGCGCTGACTCTGGCGCGCGGCACGGTATTGGAGGCCTTTGCTCAACTGACGGCGGAAGGCTTTCTCGAACCGCAGCCCGGTTCCGGCACCCGAGTTGCCCACTATCAGACGCCACGCCGCGCGCCGCATGCCACGGTGCAGGCGAGTTCAGCGGTAGCGGCTCCGCTTTCTTCACAGGCGCAGCATCTGGCGCGCTTTGCCACTCAGGCGCGAGCGCTGCCGCCGGTGCCGTTCACTGTGTCAGTGCCAATCGGCGATACCGCGCCCGACGATATCTGGCGGCGGCTCGGCAACCGCATGCGCGCCCGCGGCCCCGGCGCGCCGTCGGGCTACGGCGATCCGCTGGGCGCGCTGCCGCTGCGCGAAGCCATCTGCGACTATGTGCGCCGTTCCCGCTCGGTAAACTGCACGCCGCAGCAAATCCTCATCACCTCCGGCACCCAACAGGGACTGTATCTGGCCGCGCAGATCCTGTTGGACGCCGGCGACAGCGCCTGGGTCGAAGATCCTGCCTACGCCGGCATTACCGCCATTTTCGATAGCCTGTTTCGCGATCGGCGCATGATTAGGGTGCCCGTCGCCGACGACGGCATCGACGTCGCCGCCGGCGTGCGCCTGGCCGCCAATGCCCGCGCCGCCTTTGTCACGCCGTCGCATCAGTATCCGCTGGGCATGCCGATGAGCATGGCGAAAAGAAGCGCCCTGCTGGCCTGGGCCAGAGAGCGGCAGGCCTGGATCGTGGAAGACGATTACGACAGCGAGATGCGCTACGCCGGCCACCCGTTCCCTTCGCTGCAGGGGCTGGCGCCCGAGCGGACGCTTTATCTCGGCACCTTCAGCAAGGTGTTGTTCCCTTCGCTGCGGTTGGGTTACGCCATCGTGCCGCCGCCTCTGGTCGACGCCTTTTGCGGCGCCAGGATCCTGATGGATCGTCACCCGCCCAGCGCGGATCAATACGTGCTGGCCGCCTTTATTGCCGAAGGGTATCTCGACCGGCATATCCGAAAAATGCGCGGCGTCTACGCCGAAAAACGTCGGGTGCTGATCGAGGCGATCAACGCGTACATCCCGGCTGAACTGGCGGTGGTGCAGCCCTGCGATCAGGGCATGCACATGGTGCTGTGGTTGAGGAAAGATCTCGACGACGTGCGTGTCGCCCGGCAGGCCAACGAAGCCGGGTTGGCGCTGCGGGCGGTGTCGCCGATGTATGCGCCCGGCCAGGGTGAGCCGGGCCTGGTGCTGGGGTTGGGCGGTTACGCCGACCGCCAGGTGCAACAGGCGGTGGAACGGCTCGGACAGGTGATCCTGGCCTGCGCCGGCAGCGGCGCCTAGCGGGAAAAACGTTTGGCGCCGAACACGCAAACCACCACGCCGGCCATCACGGCGATCATCATCGGCTGGACGGCTTCATGCAGCAGCCAGCCCGCCAGCGCCAGGCCGAAGAACGGCTGCAGCAGCTGCAACTGCCCGACGGCGGCGATGCCGCCCTGCGCCAGGCCGCGATACCAGAAAATAAACCCAATCCACATGCTGAACACCGAGACGTAAACCAGCGACAGCCAAGCGGCGCCGCTGACCACGGGCCAGGCGGCCGGTGCCGCCAGCCAGGTGGCCGCCAGCGTCAACGGCAACGCCACCACCAGCGCCCAGGAGATCACCTGCCAGCCGCCGATCCGACGCGACAGCACCGCCCCTTCGGCATAACCCAGACCGCACAGCAGCACCGCGCCGACCATCAGCGCATCCCCCTGCCAGGCGCCGCCGCTCCCCTGGCTCAGCGCGAAAGCGCCCACCAGCGCGGCGCCGACGCCCGAAAAAACCCAAAAAGCGGGCTTGGGCCGCTCTCCGCCGCGCAAGACGCCAAAACCGGCGGTCGCCAGCGGCAGCAGGCCGATATACACCAGCGAATGCGCCGACGTGGTGTGCTGCAGCGCCAGCGCCGTCAGCAGCGGAAAACCGATGACTACGCCGAGCGCCACAAACAGCAGCGGCGGCAAATCGGCCCGCGTCGGCCGCGCCTGGCGGGTGATCAGCAGCGCGCACAAGGCCAGCAAGGCGGCGATCGCCGCCCTGACCGCCGTCAGAAACAGCGGATCGAGCTCCAGCACCGCCACTCGCGTGGCGGGCAGAGAACCGCTGAAGATAATCATGCCAAGAAAACCGTTCATCCAGCCCTGGGCCGAATGCCCGGCGGCGGGATGTGCAGGGGTAACAACGAGAGTTTTTTCAGACTGGCTGTCCGTCATGTGAACGCTCCGCACGCCTGAGGCATACCGAAATCGGCAACCCGCGAGGCGATGTCATAGTGAAAGAGAACATCGTTCCCCGGCGTCGCCTGCCGGGGCTGCGTTCTATTTTTCAGATAAAGCGGTTCACAGACAGGTCCAGATAGCGAGATTTTCACTGTGCCGGTTGCCAAAGTGCGCCGCTAACGCCAAAGAAGGGCGTTTTTCGGGCTGTCCTTGGCCGTTTGGCGGCTCTGCCTGCGGGGTATCATGGACTTTTATGCGTTTTTGCAGAACAGGACAAGGTGCGGCGCCGTGGTGAAACCCTTCTTACGCAGTGGCAGTTTGGATGATGTGCTGGCTTTAGGCGAAAACGGGCAATCGATCTATGCCTGCGCGCAGCAGCTGCGGGAAACCCTGCGTCTTCGCCGGCAGCAGCAGGCCGCCGACTGTCTGGCGATCCCCCAGCCGAACGAAAGCGGCACCCGCATCGACTGGTATGCGCCCTTTCCGGGCAAGGTGACCTCCTGGCTGGCGGCGAGCGACGCCCAGCGCGCGCAGGCGGTTCGCCATCTGGAACACTGCCTGACGACCTTCCGCAGCCTGACCGAACAGGCCCGGGCGACCGATCACCCCAGCCATCGCCTGTTCGGCGCGCTGCTGACCAAAGCGATGCATATTCCCGATCCCAACCACGTCTACCTGGTGGACGATCGGCCGGTGCTGACCTTTTGGGGCTTTATCAAACCGCAGGCGCAGAGCCCGGACGATCCTTTAGCCTGCCTGCGCCCTGCCGAAACGGAGGTAGAAAAACCGGCGCCGATCGCCGCCGCTCCGCGCAAACCGGCCGTTGTCGAGCCGGCCAAACCGGCTCCGGCGGCAGAGCCTGAACCGGTGCCCGCCCCGGCGACGCCCGTCGAATCCCCTGCCGCTGTTCGCCCGCGCCGACGTCACGCCTTCTGGCTGATCGATGAAACGCTCATGCCGAGTTGGCGCGCGGCCGCGGTAAACGACCCGAACTCAACCACTTTGGCGAA
>NZ_JBQEOW010000014.1:0-119897 GCF_052045405.1 Serratia sp. 22278
AGAGTAGGACACTGCCAGGCATCAAACAAAGCCGAAAGCCCTGAACTGACGTTCAGGGCTTTTTGCTATGCGTAAAACGTCAAAAAGCGCAGCTACGCTGCGCCTTTCAACCACTCGACAATAAAGTCGGCGATGCTTTCCGGTCGGTTGAGATCCAGCTGCTTAACCGTGATGGATAGCGATCGGTCGCTGGCTACCGCTATAACAAACTGATCCAGCATATCTTCCAACGGTCTGCCGATCTCGGCCCGATAAAGCAGGATCTTGCTGACCGGTTCATGTTTGAACCCTTCCACCAGGATCAAATCGACCTTATCGGCGTCAAAGCGCCCCGCCAGATAATGCAGATCCAACGGTTGTTGCTCCGGCGTTTCGGTCATTAATGCCCAACGCCGATCGCTGGCGACCAGCGTTTGGTCTGCGCCCGCTTTACGCAGCTCATAGCTGTCTTTACCCGGCGTATCCACATCCATATCGTGGTGCGTATGCTTTATCAGCCCAACCCGTATCTGGCGCTGTTTCAGCAACGGGATCAGCTGTTTGAGCAGGGTGGTTTTCCCCGTACCGCTGTAAGCGCCGATGGCCAGCAAGGGGGGCAATACAGGATTCATTTCTTTAGCTCTCGTGTTTGTTGCCAATGTCGGCAGTCTGCCGGCGTATTCAGGTTATGAAATGCCGCTTGTTGCCCGCTGAACACTACGCGTTGTGCGCCAATTTGATGCAAGAACAGCATCAGCTTGCGTTCACCGCGCGCCAGATAGTCGGCCAGCTGCGGTGCTATTTGGCTATGCAGTAACGCCAGGGTGGGGTGATCACGTTCGCCATCGCTGGCAAAGGCCGCCTGCGCCGCGCCTTTTTGCTGCCATAGCTGAGCGACTAAGTCGGCGGGAAAGTCGGGGACATCACAAGGGACGAAGGCCACCCATTCGCTGGAAGATTGCTTGAGCCCGGCCAGCATGCCGGCCAGCGGCCCGGCGAAATCGGGCGTCAGATCTCCAATCACCGGCAAACCGCTCGCCTGATAACATGCCTGATTGCGATTGGCGCTGATGACGATGGAAGTCACCTGCGGCCGTAACCGAGCCAATACGTGTTGATAGAGTGCGATCCCGCCAATCGACACCAGGCCTTTGTCTTCACCGCCCATGCGCGTGGCCCGTCCGCCGGCCAAAATGACGCCGCTGATTTCTTTATGCATCTCGTTTATCCCGCCTTGTCGATGGGCTGATTGTAGCGCTAAAGCAGACGTGACATCAGGATTTACCTTTATTGACAAGCCGGTTCTTTCACTGCGTGGGTAAGCCTGTTACTTTGTGAGTTTATTCATGCTATTGGACGATATTGAGATGAAAACGCATCGCGTAAACGAGTTGATCGAGCTGTTGCACCCGGCCTGGCAGGAAGATCCCGATCTCAATTTGATGCAGTTTTTGCAAAAGCTGGCGAAGGAAGCGGGCTTCCAGGGCGAGTTGTCCGAACTGAGCGACGACATTCTCATTTATCACCTGAAAATGCGCGGTAGCGCCGGCACGGATCAGATCCCGGGTCTGAAGAAAGATTACGAAGAAGATTTTAAGACGGCGCTGCTGCGCGCGCGCGGCGTTATCAAGGACTGATCCTCGTGCGGTGCGAGAAAGCATAGCGCGTGAAATGCGCCATTAATGCTACTATTTCTCATTCCCGGCACCGTGCTGTCAGCGATCAAACGAACGTTATGAATAACTCTGCTTTTAATTTCGACACCCTGTCGCCCGATTTGATTATGGACGCGCTAGAAGGAGTTGGCCTGCGCGTCGATTCCGGCCTGACGGCGCTGAACAGCTACGAGAACCGTGTCTATCAGTTTATGGACGAAGATCGCCGGCGCTACGTGGTGAAGTTTTACCGCCCGGAGCGCTGGAGCGCCGCACAGATCGGTGAGGAACATCAGTTCGCTCTGGATCTGGCCGGCGCGGAGATCCCGGCGGTGGCGCCGTTGGCGCTGCAAGGCGCTACGCTGCATACGCACGGCGGCTTTTTCTTTGCCCTGTTCCCCAGCGTGGGGGGCCGGCAATACGAGATAGACAATCTGGATCAGTTGGAATGGGTGGGCCGTTTTCTGGGGCGTATCCACCAGGTCGGCGGTGAGCGTTTGTTCGCCGAGCGGCCAACGATGGGGATTGAAGAGTACCTCACCGCCCCGCGCCAGGTGCTGGCCGATTGCGAGCTGCTACCGGCAACGCAGCATGACGCGTTCCTGCAGGCGACGGATAATCTGATTGCGGCGATCAAGTCGCACTGGCATCTGAACTGGCAGCCGCGCCGTTTGCACGGTGATTGCCATCCGGGCAATATTCTGTGGCGCGATGGCCCGCTGTTCGTCGATCTTGATGACGCGCGCAACGGCCCGGCAGTGCAGGATCTGTGGATGTTGCTGCACGGCGAACGTCGCGATCAACTGATGCAGCTGGATGTCTTGCTGGAGGCGTATAGCGAATTTGCCGAGTTCGATCAGCGCGAGCTGGCGTTGATTGAACCACTGCGGGCGATGCGCATGGTGTATTACCTGGCCTGGGTCGCTCGCCGCTGGCAGGATCCGGCCTTCCCTAAGAGTTTTCCGTGGATGGCGGAGTCTGATTTCTGGTTGTCTCAGACTGCGGCCTTCACCGAACAGGTTAAGCTGTTGCAGGAGCCCCCTCTGCAGCTGACGCCAATGTATTGAAGCTTTAACACAATGGAGAGTTTAGTCTTATGAAAAAAATATGGTTGGCGCTCGTTGGCATGGTGATGGCATTCAGTGCCTCGGCGGCACAGTTTAGCGATGGCGCTCAGTATGTGACTCTGGACAAACCGGTGACCGGCGAGCCGCAGGTGTTGGAGTTCTTCTCCTTCTACTGCCCGCACTGCTACCAGTTCGAGCAGGTCTATCATGTGTCTGAGAACGTAAAGAAAGCGCTGCCTGCCGGCACCAAAATGACCAAGTACCACGTTGAATTCCTGGGGCCGTTGGGCAAACAGCTGACTCAGGCATGGGCGGTGGCGATGGCGCTGGGCGTGGAAGACAAGGTGAGCCCGCTGATGTTTGAAGCGGTGCAGAAAACCCAGACCGTGCAAACGCCGGATGATATCCGTAATGTCTTCGTGAAAGCAGGTGTGACCGCAGCAGATTATGATGCGGCCTGGAACAGCTTCGTGGTGAAATCTCTGGTGGTTCAACAAGAGAAAGCCGCAGAAGATCTGCAGCTGCGCGGCGTGCCGGCGGTATTCGTCAACGGCAAATACATGGTTAAGAACGATGGCCTGGACACCAGCTCGATGGACGCTTACGTGAAGCAGTTCGCCGATGTGGTTAAATTCCTCAGCCAGCAGAAATAAGCCAGACCCCATGCGAAAACGCCGGCATCGCCGGCGTTTTTTTATCCATATTGCCGTTTCAATTTATCCAGCAACCGATCTTTTTCCTGCCATAGCGTATTCAGCCACAGCTGGAAGCGCCGCTTGAACTGCTTGTCGTTGAAGTAGTCCCCGTGCAGGGTTTCATCGATCGGCAGCGTCTCTATTCTCACCACGATACGCGTCAGCCGCCCGCACAGCATATCCCTAAAAGGCCGTTGGTTATTTTCCGGATAGAGCAGAGTAACGTTCAATACTTTGTCGAACTGATTGCCCAACGCGCTGAGCGTAAACGCGATGCCGGCGGCTTTAGGCGCCAGCAAATTGCGATACGGCGAATTGCTTTTAATTTTCTTGGCTTCGGTGAAGCGTGAACCCTCGACGAAATTGACGATGGTGGTTGGACGCTGGCGGAATTTTTCGCAGGAACGGCGCGTCGTTTCGATATCCTTGCCGCGCTTTTCCGGATGCTTGAGCAAATAGGCGCGGGAGTAACGCTTCATGAATGGCATATCCAGCGCCCAGCAGGCCAGGCCGACAAAAGGCACCCAGGCGAGCTGTTGTTTGAGAAAATACTTATTCATTGGAATATGATTTCTGAACAGCACGCACAGTACGACAATGTCCGACCAACTTTCGTGGTTGCTGATCAGCAGATACCAGTTTTTGCGGTCCAGCCCTTCCAGCCCTTCAATATCCCAACGCAATTGCCCGTTAATGCGCAATAACAGCGCCAACCCTTGGCACCAACACCACATCATGAAATCGGCGAAAGCCGAGATATATCGCCAGACGGCGGGAATGGGCACCAGGAGTTTCACGATGCCGGCCAGCGTGATGGGGATGGAGCACAACACCGTCACCAGAATGGTAAGTATGACGGAAATGATAAAGATAACAGGCGTTAACAATCTTGGCATGATTATGGGCTGACGGTTGTTGGGAACATCGTTGCATGCCAAAACGCATGAACAAAAACGCATTTTAACAGAAATCGCCGGGGTAAAGCGCCGCTAAAAATCACTGTTTTTCGTCTCATCGGATAACCAGTTGCTGAGTTTTCGTGCAACTTGTCCAGCTTGTGCTATGGTAATTGAGGCGCCGAATTTGATGAATAGTGCGATTAAAATCCGGCGAAAGTTATATCCACAAATCCAATAAAAGCCAATAATAAAGCGTCGCCGGAATTCGTTCTTTTAACGCGGTGATTTAAATAGGAATTTTATTCGCCGTTATAACGATAATCGCAGCGTTATAATTCGGTCTCTTTTCTATGCACAAAGTTATCCACAGGTAAGATCTTGCGGATCCTCGCACACAATCACATCATTTTCGTCCGCGATGCACGCTAAGGTTCGTCTCCGACGGCCAGCTATGGCATGCTTACCCCTATGTCCGATCACGATAAAGAAACGCTATGGCCCAGATTGCAGAAAACCCACTAATCCTGGTTGACGGTTCCTCCTACCTCTACCGCGCTTATCACGCCTTCCCGCCGCTGACCAACTCGGCGGGCGAGCCGACCGGCGCGATGTACGGCGTGCTGAATATGCTGCGCAGCCTGCTGCTGCAGTATCAACCGAGCCACGTTGCCGTGGTGTTTGATGCCAAAGGGAAGACCTTCCGCGATGATCTCTTCGCTGAATACAAGTCACACCGGCCGCCGATGCCGGACGATCTGCGCGCGCAGATCGAGCCGCTGCACAGCATGGTCAAGGCGATGGGCCTGCCGCTGCTGGTGACGCCCGGCGTTGAGGCGGACGACGTTATCGGTACGCTGGCGCTGGAGGCCGAAAAGGCCGGCCATGCGGTGCTGATCAGCACCGGCGACAAAGACATGGCGCAGCTGGTGACGCCGAACGTCACCCTGATCAACACCATGAACAACACGATCCTCGGTCCGCAGGAAGTGTGCGACAAGTACGGCATTCCGCCGGAGTTGATCATCGACTTCCTGGCGCTGATGGGCGATTCATCGGACAACATTCCCGGCGTACCGGGCGTGGGCGAGAAAACCGCCCAGGCGTTGCTGCAGGGTATCGGCGGGCTGGATGCGCTGTACGGTAATCTGGAGAACATCGCCACGCTGAGCTTCCGCGGCGCCAAAACCATGGCGGCCAAGCTGGAGCAGAACAAAGAGGTCGCGTACCTCTCCTATAAACTGGCGACGATCAAAACCGACGTCGAACTGGATCTGACCTGCGCGGACCTGACGGTCTCCGCGCCGGATGTCGACACGTTGCAACAGCTGTTCAAACAGTACGAGTTCAAACGCTGGCTGGCGGACGTGGAAGCCGGCGTCTGGCTGGAACACAAGAAAGGCGCGGGCGTGAAAGCTGCCGGCGCCGCCAAACCGGCTGCCGCCGTGGAAGCGCCGAAAGCCTTGGCGGAAGCCAAGCTGTCCCAGGATGGGTATGTCACTATCCTGGACGAAGCGACCTTTACCGACTGGCTGGCGCGGCTGAAAAAGGCTGACGTATTTGCCTTTGATACCGAAACCGACGGTCTGGATACCCTGACCGCCAACCTGATCGGCCTGTCCTTCGCGATCGCGCCGGGCGAAGCGGCTTATTTGCCGGTGGCGCACGATTATCTGGATGCGCCGGCGCAGCTGGATCGCGCTTATGTGCTGGAAGCGCTCAAGCCGCTGCTGGAGGACGAGAAGGCGCTCAAGGTCGGGCAAAACCTGAAGTTCGACATGAGCCTGCTGGCGCGCTACGGCATCGAGATGCGCGGCATCGCCTACGACACCATGCTGGAGTCCTATGTGCTGGACAGCGTCGGCGGCCGTCACGATATGGACAGCCTGGCCGATCGTTATCTGGGCCACAAAACCATCACCTTTGAAGAGATCGCCGGCAAGGGCAAAAACCAGCTGACGTTCAACCAGATCGCGCTGGAGCAGGCGGCGCCTTACGCCGCTGAAGACGCCGATGTCACGCTGCAGCTGCACCTGGCGATGTGGCCGCAGCTGAAACAGAGCGCGGAACTGCTGACGGTATTCAATGAGATTGAAATGCCGCTGCTGCCGGTGCTGTCGCATATCGAACGCACCGGGGTGCTGATCGATCCGGCCATTTTGTCGGCCCATTCCCAAGAGCTGGCCAAGCGTCTGGCTGAGCTGGAAGCGCAGGCCCACGAGCTGGCGGAAGAGCCGTTCAACCTGGCGTCGACCAAGCAACTGCAGGCGATCCTGTACGAAAAACAAAAGCTGCCGGTGCTGAAGAAAACCCCGGGCGGGGCGCCGTCCACTAACGAAGAGGTGCTTGCCGAGCTGGCGCTGGACTACCCGCTGCCGAAGGTGATCCTGGAATACCGTGGCCTGGCGAAGCTGAAGACCACCTATACCGACAAGCTGCCGCTGATGATCAATCCGGTCAGCGGCCGGGTGCATACCTCGTACCATCAGGCGGTGACCGCCACTGGCCGCCTCTCCTCGAGCGATCCGAACCTGCAGAACATCCCGGTGCGCAACGAAGAAGGGCGGCGCATTCGCCAGGCCTTTATTGCGCCGGAAGGTTACCGCATCGTCGCGGCCGACTACTCGCAGATCGAGCTGCGCATCATGGCGCATCTGTCACAGGATGAAGGGCTGCTGAAGGCCTTTGCCGAAGGGAAAGACATTCACCGCGCCACGGCGTCGGAAGTCTTCGGCGTGCCGCTGGATAAAGTGACCGGCGAGCAGCGCCGCAGCGCCAAGGCGATTAACTTTGGTTTGATTTACGGCATGAGCGCTTTCGGCCTGGCGCGTCAGCTGGGGATCCCGCGTGGGGAAGCCCAGCGCTATATGGATCTCTACTTCGAACGTTACCCGGGCGTGCTGGATTACATGGAGCGCACCCGTCAGCAGGCTTCCGAGCAGGGCTATGTCAGCACGCTGGACGGCCGCCGTCTGTATCTGCCGGACGTCCGCTCCAGCAACGCCATGCGCCGCAAGGCGGCCGAGCGCGCCGCCATCAACGCCCCGATGCAGGGCACGGCGGCCGATATCATCAAGCGTGCGATGATCGAGGTCGACGCCTGGCTGCAGGGGCAGGAGAAGCCGTTGGTGCGCGCGATCATGCAGGTGCACGATGAATTGGTGTTCGAGGTGCATGAATCGGTGATCGACGAAGCCAGCCAGCGTATCCGCCAACTGATGGAAGGCAGCATGACGCTGGCGGTGCCGCTGAAGGTCGATGTGGGCGTCGGCATGAACTGGGATGAGGCGCACTGATCGCCGGGTTATCGCCGTATGCGCTAACTGGCTAGAAGCTAAGCACTTTTCGTAATTAAGCTACAAGATGCGGCGATAGTTTCCCCAACTTCGCCGTTCTTGCGCCGCAAATTGTGTAAGTAAACTACAAAAAATTCTTTTTCCCTGCGAAAAAATGATGTAGAGTTACAGGCGTAGGGTACAGAGGTAAGATGTTCTATCTTTCAGACCTTTTACTTCACGTAATCGGATTTGGCTGAATATTTAGCCGCCCCAGTCAGTATTGACTGGGGCGTTTTTTATTGTAAAAACAGCAGCAAACCATACGTTTTTCCTATCGCTCGGCTCCGCTTTTCATTTCAGCTTCCGCTCCCTCAATCCGCGTAATTCGGCGAGACAAGCCCGTTTTGGCAATAAGTCTTTATGATGGCTTTATTTCAAAAATGTAATTAGATAACGAAAAATCCCGCCTGCGGCCGATCTGCGGGCATAAAAAAGCCGATGCGGCGAGGCATCGGCTCAAACGTGCGATCAGGGCTTATTCGCCGATGTCCTCTTCCGGCAGCACTTCCGGCGGGATCTCGTTAAACCAGGTGTCCAGCTTCTGGCGCAACTTGTCGACGCCGATCTTTTTCAGCGATGAGAAGGCTTCGACCTGGATATCCCCCATAAACGGCAGCACCGCTTCACGCACCATGTTGAGCTGCGCCTTGCGTGCGCCGGAGGCCAGCTTGTCGGCCTTGGTCAGCAACACCAGCACCGGCGTGCCGACGTCGACCGCCCACTGGATCATCTGCTGGTCGAGATCTTTCAGCGGATGGCGGATATCCATCAGCACCACCAGCCCTTTCAGGCTGTTGCGCATCTGCAGGTATTCGCCCAGCGCGCGTTGCCATTTGCGCTTCATTTCTTCCGGCACTTCGGCGTAGCCATAACCCGGCAGGTCGACCAGACGAATGCCGTCTTCCACTTCGAACAGGTTGATCAGCTGGGTGCGCCCCGGCGTCTTACTGGTGCGCGCCAAGCTTTTTTGATTGGTCAGCGTATTCAGCGCGCTGGATTTACCGGCGTTGGAACGGCCGGCAAAGGCGACTTCAATTCCTGCATCCCCCGGCAGATGGCGAATATCGGGTGCGCTGGTGACGAAATGGGTCACATGATAGTTGTAGTTCTTGCTGGTCAAAATTTTTCGTCTCCGTGAGGATGGCTAACTGGTTGGCGATTATAACTGCATCAGCGGTAAAAATGGCGTGTTTCTCCGTTTTTAAGCGGCGGGGCGCGATAAAACGGCAGTTATGCCGACCGTACGTTGTGAGACATTTGCCATTCGAATCGCGGGTAATGTCGCTTTATTCGAAAGCGATATTTCTGTTTCTATTTTAAAAACAATGTGTTGTTTTTTCGTTGTGTGGAAATGTCAGTCAAATCGGCGTCAGGTGCCTTGAGCCTTCGCAACAATAACGTAAAGTACTCGTTAACGCAGGGTTGCGCAGGATTAGGGAACATCCGGGAAGGATGACAAATCTCAGGGAATGCACAGGGCGTGCAATGAGTGCCAGGATGAACGCAAAAGGAAGTGACCCTTTCGCACCGGAATAGGCGGCAGGCACATCGGATGGTGAAGTATCGGCAGTTTGGATGCCCGCAGGAAGCACGCTCGGGAAGAGCGGATGCGAATGGATTGCGCCATGGACGATTTTCCTTTCAGGATGAAGGACGTAGTGGCAGGGAATGCGGTTATAGCAGAAGGAAAAACCGGGATGTTGCATGTGCGCAAGGAGCGCGTAACAGGAATACCCTTCGCAAGAAGGTGCGAAATAGGCGGCAGGTTTAACCTGCCGCCTTTTTTCTTTGTCCGCTTTCTGCTAGATTCCGCCGCAATTCTATACTGAATCTACATACCTAAGAGCACACGCTATGAACCAGCCATCAAAAGCACCTCGCGGCAGCGCGGCGAAGTCAAAAACGAAAAAGAAAAGCCGTATGGAGCTCGATCAGGAAGCGCGCGAGCGCAAACGCCTGAAAAAGCGCCGCGGCCACGCTTCCGGTTCACGCACCCAGGTTGAGTCCGGCAGCCAAAAAAACAAATCGGCGGCGGAAGCCAAAGATCCGCGTATCGGCAGTAAAGTGCCGGTTGCGCTGGTGGTCGACGAAACCAAAGTGAAGGCCAAACCGCAGCCGAAGCCAAAGGCCGAAGCGAAACCGCGCCTGTCGCCGGAAGAAGAGCTGGCGAAGCTCGAAAATGACGAACGCCTGAACGCGCTGCTGGATCGCATCGACGATGGCGAAACGCTGAACGCGCAAGAACAGGCGTATGTCGATAAGACGCTGGATCGTATCGATGTGCTGATGGACGTGCTGGGCATCGAGCTGGGCGATGAAGACGACGAGGAAGAAGAAGAGAAGCAGGAAGATATTCTGAAGCTGCTGAAAGGCGGCAACCCGAAAGACGCCTTTTAACGCGCCATGTGGCTGATCCCGACAATAGCCCTACTCTTGATGTGTTATCTGCTGTGGTTATTCGGTAAACTATGGCGGCTGTCTAAGCGCAAAGCGCGTTTTCGCAGCGCTTCCGTGGCCAGACAGCGCAGACAACCGCCCCTCTCCCGGCCCGGTAGAAAAAGATATCGGAAGGAGTGAGCATGTCAGAGCAGACGATTGTCTGGGATTTGGCCCTGATCCAAAAATATAACTACTCAGGGCCGCGTTATACCTCATACCCCACGGCGCTGGAGTTTAACCAGCGCTACGACGAAGCGGCGTTTCAACGCGCCGCGGCGCGCTACCCTGAGCGGCCGCTGTCGCTGTACGTGCATATCCCTTTCTGCCATAAGCTGTGCTATTTCTGCGGCTGCAACAAGCTGGTGACGCGCCAGACGCACAAGGCCGACGAATACCTGAACGTTTTGGCGCAAGAGATCGCCAGCCGTGCGCCGCTGTTCGCCGGCCGCAAGGTTGGCCAGATGCACTGGGGCGGCGGTACGCCAACCTACCTGGACAAAGCGCAAATCAGCCGGCTGGTGGCGCTGCTGCGCGAACATTTTGATTTTCTGCCCGATGCGGAGATGTCGATCGAAGTCGATCCGCGCGAGATAGAGCTGGATGTGCTCGATCATTTACGCGCCGAAGGCTTTAACCGTTTGAGCATGGGGGTGCAGGATTTCAACAAGCAGGTGCAGCAGTTGGTCAACCGCGAGCAGGACGAAGCCTTCATCTTCGCTCTGATCGAACGGGCCAAAGCGCTGGGCTTTCGCTCGACCAATATCGATCTGATCTACGGCCTGCCGAAACAGACGCCGGAAAGCTTCGCTTTCACGCTGCAGCGGGTGGCCGAACTGAATCCCGATCGCCTCAGCGTGTTCAACTACGCGCATATGCCGAATTTGTTCGCCGCCCAGCGCAAAATCAAAGACGCCGATCTGCCCAGCGCGCAGCAGAAGTTGGATATCTTGCAGCAGAGCATCGCGTTCCTGACTGACGCCGGCTATCAGTTCATCGGTATGGATCACTTTGCACATCCGGACGACGAGCTGGCGATCGCCCAACGCGAAGGCAAGCTGCACCGCAATTTCCAGGGCTACACCACCCAGGGCGACAGCGATCTGCTGGGGCTGGGCGTGTCGGCCATCAGCATGCTCGGCGACAGCTATGCGCAGAACCAGAAAGAGCTGAAGCATTACTATGACAGCGTATCTGCGCAGGGCAACGCCCTGTGGCGCGGGCTGGCGCTGACGGATGACGATTGCCTGCGGCGCGATCTGATCAAAACGCTGATCTGCAACTTCCGGTTGGCGTATCAGCCGCTCGAACGGCAATACGGCATCGATTTCACCGCCTATTTCGCCGAAGACCTGCAGCTGCTGGCGCCGTTTGAACGCGATGGGCTGGTGGAGCGCGATGAGCAGGGCATTCGCGTTACGCCGCGCGGGCGTCTGCTGATCCGCAATATCTGCATGTGTTTCGACCGCTATCTGCGGCAACAGGCGCGCAGCCAGCAGTTCTCTCGGGTGATCTGAGGATGAAAAAACAGCCGCTGATGCGGCTGTTTTTTTAACTGAAGAAGTTAATCAGCGCGGCGCACAGCACCGCGGCGACCGCCGCCTGCGGAGTGTGGCTGGCGGCGGAGCCCAGCTCCGCGCCCTGAGAAATGAATGCGATGAACGAGTCCAGCATCGTCAACCTCCAGAGTGTGCGACACGATCATACTGCGCCCGCACCGGCTGTAAAGCCTGCGGTTGGCGTTTTTTTGTGCGCCGGACTGCGTTTTTCATCATCCATCCCCGTTCCTATTCCATGCCCAGCTCTTTAAGCTTGCGGGTGAGGGTATTGCGCCCCCAGCCCAGCAGGCGCGCGGCTTCCTGTTTGTGCCCCTGGGTGTGGCGCAGGGCGGTGGTGAGCAGCGTGCGCTCCATTTCCGGCTGGGCTTCCGACAGCAGGTTTTGATGACCGGAACGCAGCGCGCGATCGGCCCACTGCGCCAGCAGCGTGGCCCAGCTGTCCGGCAGACTGTGGCTGGGGCTCTCCGGCGCGGCGGTTTCGAACAGCTCACCCGGCAGATCCTGAATCAGCACTTCCTGGCCGGCGGCCATCACCGTCAGCCAGCGGCAGGTGTTCTCCAACTGGCGCACGTTGCCCGGCCAGGGCAGGCGGGTCAGCGCGGTTTCGGTTTCCGGATGCAGGTTCTTGGCCTCGACGCCCAGCTCTTTGGCGGCGATCTGCAGGAAGTGGCGCGCCAGCCGCGGGATGTCTTCACGGCGCTCGCGCAGCGGCGGCAGGTGTACGCGGATCACGTTCAGGCGGTGGAACAGATCCTCGCGGAACTTGCCTTCCTGTACCCGCAGCTCCAGGTTCTGGTGCGTGGCGGCGATGATGCGCACGTCGACCTTCACCGGCGCATAGCCGCCGACCCGGTAGAACTGGCCGTCCGCCAGCACCCGCAGCAGGCGCGTTTGCACGTCGAGCGGCATATCGCCGATCTCGTCGAGGAACAGCGTGCCGCCGTCGGCCTGTTCAAAGCGCCCCTGGCGGATTTGGTTAGCGCCGGTGAAGGCGCCTTTCTCGTGGCCGAACAGCTCGGACTCGATCAGATCCTTGGGAATAGCGGCCATGTTCAGGGCGATGAACGGTGATTTGGCGCGCGGGCTGTGGCGGTGCAGCGCATGCGCCACCAGCTCTTTACCGGTGCCGGATTCGCCGTTGATCAGCACGCTGATCGACGAACGCGAGAGCCGGCCGATGATGCGAAACACGTCCTGCATCGCCGGCGCCTCGCCGATGATGTCCGCCGCCGGATCGCTGGCCGGCTGGCTGCGCACCGGCTGCTGCTGTTCCTGATAATGGCTGATGGCGCGCTCGACCAGCGCCACCGCTTCGTCGATGTCGAACGGCTTCGGCAGGTAGTCGAAGGCCCCTTGCTGATAAGCGCTGACGGCGGCGTCCAAATCCGAATGCGCGGTCATGATGATCACCGGCAGCATCGGGTGACGCTGTTTGATCTGCTTGAGCAGCGCCAGACCATCAATGCCCGGCATGCGGATATCGGACAGCAGCACGTCGGGAGTTTGCGTGGCCAAGGCTTCCAGCACGTCATTGCCGCCTTCGAAGGTGGCGCAGCTCAGGCCCGCGCCGGTGAGCGCGCGCTCAAGCACCCAGCGGATGGAGCTATCGTCATCGACGATCCAGACTATCCCTCGTTGCATTGCAAACCTCACTGACGAATGGGCAGGTAGACCGAGAATTCGGTATGACCTGGCCAACTGTTGAATTCAATTTTTCCGCAATGCTGATCGATCAGATTGCGGGCGATGGATAATCCCAGGCCGGTACCGCCTTCACGGCCGCTGACCATCGGGTAGAACAGCGTGTCCTGCAGCTGCGCCGGCACGCCGGGGCCGTCGTCTTCGACGTCGATGCGCGCCGCCAGTCGGTAGCGGGTGCCGTGCAACGTAATCTGAAACGCGGTGCGGGTGCGCAGCGTGATGGTGCCGCCCGCCTCGCCCAACGCCTGCAGCGCATTGCGGGTGATGTTCAGCAGCACCTGTTCTATCTGATCCGGATCGTGGGCCATTTCCGGCAGGCTCGGATCGTAGTCGCGCACCAGCGTGACGTTATCCGGCATTTCCAGCGACACCAGTTGGCAGACGCGCTCCGCGACCTGATGGATGCTTTGGGTGATGTGCTGGCCGGGCCGTTGCGGCCCGAGCAGGCGATCCACCAGATTGCGCAGCCGATCGGCCTGCTCAATGATCACCTTGGTGTATTCGGTCAGCGCCGGATCGGGCAGCGCCTTGGCCAGCAGCTGCGCCGCGCCCCGCAGGCCGCCCAGCGGGTTTTTGATTTCGTGCGCCAAACCGCGCACCAGATCGCGGGCCGCCACCTGTTGGGCATGCTGCAGCTGTTCCTGGCTCAGGCGGCGCTGATTGTCCATCGGCGCCAGCTCGACCAGGATATAGCCTTCCGGCAGCGCCTGAGCGGTCAGGGAAAGGATATGCGCGCGGCCGTCGACCACTAGGGTCACTTCGTTATCGGTGAAGCCCTGCCCGGCGCGCAGGCTTTCGCGCATCAAAGAGACGTTCAGCGAAAAATAACCGAGCAAATCGGGCAGCGGCGTACCGAACAGCTTGCGGGAGCTTTGCGCCAGCAGCTGCTGTGCCGCCGGGTTGGCGTAGTGAACCGCCAGTGAGTCATCCAACAGCAGGATGCTGTTGATGAGTGAATTGAGGATCTGCCCAGCATCGGGCAGCTTGCCAGTTGCCATACAGCAGACTCCTGCACCTTTTTAGTGCATCTATCCTACTCCATCCGGGATCGACACGGTATGGAATAGTTTTGCAGAAAATACGGTGGAGAAAAAAACCCATCCGAAGATGGGCTGAAAGTTTCCACGGCAACAAAAAAGCGATAACAAAAATTGTGGGCGCCGTCCGCCAGGGCAGACGGCGCGGGTAGAACTTAGACGCTGTAGTACAGTTCGAACTCGACCGGGTGTGGCGTCATGCGAATGCGGTCCATCTCTTCTTTGCGCAGTTCGATGTAGGCATCGATCGCATCGTCGGTGAACACGCCGCCGCGGGTCAGGAACTCGCGGTCTTCGTTCAGTGCGGCCATCGCCTCGTCCAGCGAGCCGGCCACTTTTGGGATCTCGGCTTCTTCTTCCGGCGGCAGGTCGTACAGGTTTTTGTCCATGGCGTCGCCAGGGTGGATCTTGTTGATGATGCCGTCCAGGCCGGCCATCAGCAGCGCGGCGAAGCACAGGTATGGGTTAGCCGCCGGATCCGGGAAGCGGGCTTCGATGCGGCGCGCTTTCGGGCTGGCGACCACCGGGATACGGATGGACGCGGAGCGGTTACGGGCGGAGTAAGCCAGCATCACCGGCGCTTCGTAGCCCGGCACCAGACGTTTGTACGAGTTGGTGGTCGGGTTGGCCAGCGCGTTGATCGCCTTGGCGTGCTTGATGATGCCGCCGATGTAGAACAGCGCGGTTTCAGACAGGCCGCCGTATTTGTCGCCGGCGAACAGGTTGGTGCCGTTCTTGGACAGCGACATATGGCAGTGCATGCCGGAACCGTTGTCGCCGAACATAGGCTTCGGCATGAAGGTCGCGGTTTTACCGAAGGCGTGCGCCACGTTGTGCACTACGTACTTGTAGATCTGAATTTCGTCGGCTTTCTTGGTCATGGTGTTGAAGCGGGTCGCCACTTCGTTCTGACCGGCGGTCGCCACTTCGTGGTGGTGCGCTTCAACCACCAGGCCCATCTCTTCCATGGTCAGACACATGGTGGAACGCAGATCCTGCGAAGAGTCGACCGGTGGAACCGGGAAGTAACCGCCTTTCACCGCCGGACGGTGGCCTTTGTTGCCGCCGTCGTATTTTGTGCCGGAGTTCCAGGCGCCTTCGATATCGTCGATCGCCACGTGGGAACCGCGGATGCTGCTGCCGAAGCGGATGTCGTCGAACAGGAAGAACTCAGGCTCTGGCCCGAACAGCACGGTGTCCGCGATGCCGGAGGAGCGCAGGAAGTCTTCGGCGCGTTTGGAAATGGAGCGCGGGTCGCGATCATAGCCTTGCATGGTGCCCGGCTCGAGAATGTCGCAGCGAATGATCAGCGTAGGTTCTTCGAAGAATGGATCCAGAACCGCCGTGCTGGCGTCCGGCATCAGCACCATGTCAGATTCGTTGATGCCCTTCCAACCACCGATAGAGGAGCCGTCAAACATTTTACCTTCTTCGAAGAAGTCGGCGTTTACCTGGTGAGCCGGGATAGTCACGTGCTGTTCCTTACCCTTGGTGTCAGTGAAACGCAGGTCTACGAATTTCACTTCATGCTCATTCAGCATCGTCAAAACGTGTTCAGCGGACATACTTAACTCTCCCGGTTTATCATTGTCGTCGTCGTGGAACGAATCTGTGGAACTGGCTTTTTTTCGCCTTGAAAAGACTAAAGCGAAAAGCGTGCCAACTTTTAAAAAAGGCTTTCATCGCCTTTCTGCGCGGGTTTTACCCAACCCCAGTATGCACCATCAGTGATAAATTGCACCGAAATGGTGCAATTGGAGTGAGCGAGGGCACTGAAATGGTGCAAAAGTGCAACGATTGCGGCTTTTTGCACCGTGAAAGGGATCACAAACTGACCGGTACGCGGTTGTTTATAAGAGATGGTTGTGATCTTGTTTAGTCCCTCGCTTAATACGTGTACAATAGCGCGCTATTTCTAATGCCCGAGGCAAAGCTGTGATCGAAAATTTGCGTAACATCGCCATTATTGCCCACGTTGACCATGGTAAAACCACCCTGGTTGATAAGCTGCTGCAACAATCCGGTACTTTCGGAGAGCGTGCGGAAGCCACCGAACGCGTAATGGACTCCAACGATTTGGAGAAAGAGCGTGGGATTACCATCCTCGCAAAAAACACCGCCATTAATTGGAACGGTTACCGTATCAACATCGTGGATACCCCAGGACACGCCGACTTCGGCGGCGAGGTAGAGCGCGTGATGTCGATGGTTGACTCGGTGCTGCTGGTTGTGGATGCAATGGATGGCCCTATGCCGCAAACCCGCTTCGTGACCAAGAAGGCCTTCGCCAATGGTCTGAAGCCGATCGTGGTCATCAACAAGGTTGACCGCCCTGGCGCGCGCCCTGACTGGGTTGTGGATCAGGTGTTCGACCTGTTCGTGAACCTCGACGCGACCGACGAGCAGCTCGACTTCCCGATCATCTACGCTTCTGCGCTGAACGGCATCGCCGGCGTCGACCACACCGACATGGCGGAAGACATGACCCCGCTGTATCAGGCGATCGTCGACCACGTGTCTGCGCCGCAGGTTGAGCTGGAAGCGCCATTCCAGATGCAGATCTCCCAGTTGGACTACAACAACTACCTGGGCGTTATCGGCATCGGCCGCATCAAGCGCGGTAAAGTGAAGCCGAACCAGCAGGTCACCATCATCGACAGCGAAGGCAAAACTCGCAACGGTAAAGTGGGTAAAGTGCTGGGTCACCTGGGTCTGGAGCGTATCGACAGCACCCTGGCGGAAGCGGGCGACATCATCGCCATCACCGGCCTGGGCGAGCTGAACATCTCCGACACCATCTGCGACACCAACGCCGTAGAAGCGCTGCCGGCGCTGTCCGTCGACGAACCGACCGTCACCATGTTCTTCAACGTCAACACCTCGCCGTTCTGCGGTAAAGAAGGCAAGTACGTGACGTCGCGTCAGATCCTTGACCGTCTGAACAAAGAGCTGGTGCACAACGTGGCGCTGCGTGTTGAAGAAACCGACGATGCGGACGCCTTCCGCGTATCCGGTCGTGGCGAGCTGCACCTGTCGGTGCTGATCGAAAACATGCGCCGTGAAGGTTTCGAGCTGGCGGTTTCCCGTCCGAAAGTTATCTTCCGCGAAATCGATGGCCGCAAGCAGGAGCCATTCGAGAACGTGACGCTGGATATCGAAGAGCAGCATCAGGGTTCCGTGATGCAGGCGATGGGCGAGCGTAAAGCCGACCTGAAAAACATGGATCCGGACGGTAAGGGCCGCGTGCGTCTCGACTACGTGATCCCAAGCCGCGGTCTGATCGGCTTCCGTAACGAATTCATGACCATGACTTCGGGTACCGGTCTGCTGTACTCCACCTTCAGCCACTACGACGACGTGCGTCCGGGCGAAGTGGGCCAGCGTCAGAACGGCGTGCTGATCTCCAACGGCCAGGGCAAAGCGGTCGCGTTCGCGCTGTTCGGCCTGCAGGATCGCGGCAAGCTGTTCCTGGGCCACGGTGCGGAAGTGTATGAAGGCCAGATCATCGGTATTCACTCACGTTCCAACGACCTGACCGTAAACTGCCTGACCGGTAAGAAGCTGACCAACATGCGTGCTTCCGGTACTGACGAAGCGACTACCCTGGTTCCGGCCATCAAAATGACCCTGGAGCAAGCTCTGGAGTTCATCGATGACGACGAACTGGTAGAAGTGACGCCAACCTCGATCCGTATCCGTAAGCGTCACCTGACGGAAAACGATCGTAAGCGTGCCAGCCGCGGTCCAAAAGACGCTTAATCGCTGATTGAGTGTCTCATGCTTAGGGCGCGGTTCTCGCGCCCTGAGTTTTTTCCTCTGTTGTTCCCCGTTTGTGCGGCGCGCTATGCGCTTTTCCGTTCGCTCCCTGTTCAGCTGTTCCTTTTCCCGCTACAGTGAAATCTCACCGGCCCATCAGGAGAGGACTATGCTGTATATCTTTGATTTAGGTAATGTGATCGTCGATATCGATTTCAAGCGTGTGCTGGGCGTGTGGAGCAATTTGAGCGGCACGCCGTTGGCGGTGCTGTCCGATCGTTTCGCCATGGGTGAGGTGTTCCAGCAACATGAGCGCGGTGAAATCAGCGACGAAGACTTCGCCGGCAAGCTGTGCGATGAAATGGGCATCGCGCTCAGCTTCGAACAATTCGCCACCGGCTGGCAGGCGGTATTCGTCGCGCTGCGTCCGGAAGTGATCGACATCATGCAGCGCCTGCGCAACGAAGGCCACCGGGTGGTGGTGCTGTCGAACACCAACCGTCTGCACTGCAACTACTGGCCGCAGCACTATCCTGAAGTGGCCGCCGCCGCCGATCATCTCTATTTGTCGCAAGATCTCGGCATGCGCAAGCCGGAGGCCGATATCTATCAACATGTGCTGGCCGCGGAAAACACCGCCGCCGCCGACGCGGTGTTCTTCGACGATCACCCGGCGAACGTCCTCGCCGCGCAGGCGCTGGGGATCAAGACGGTGCACGTCACCGATCGCGACGTGGTGCCGGCCTATTTTGCCCAATGAGCGCAGGGCGCGTTAAGCTTAAGGCGTATCAACGGACATCAAGGAGTGACCATGTCGTTTTTCCGCCGCAAGAAGCTGCCCCCTGCGATTAAGCCCGGCGTTACTTTTGGGCGTTTGCTGTACCAGCGCATCGACCACGATGGCCTGACGATGCTGGCGGGCCATCTCGCCTATGTTTCTCTGCTGTCGCTGGTGCCGTTGGTCACCGTGGTGTTCGCGCTGTTCGCCGCTTTCCCGATGTTTGCCGACATCAGCGAACAGCTGAAGCGCTTTGTTTTTGCCAATTTCGTGCCGGCCGCCGGCAATGTGATCCAGAACTACCTGGAGCAGTTCGTCGCCAACTCCAACAAGATGACCGCCGTCGGCACCTGCGGGCTGATTGTCACCGCGCTGTTGCTGATCTCCTCGGTGGACAGCGTGCTGAACACCATCTGGCGCAGCAAGAACAAACGGCCGATCGTCTTCTCCTTCGCCGTGTACTGGATGGTGCTGACGTTGGGGCCGCTGCTGGTGGGCGCCAGCATGGCCATCAGCTCCTACCTGCTGTCGCTCAACTGGCTGGCGCAGACCGGGGTTAACGGGCTGGTGGATCAGGTGCTGCGCATTTTCCCGCTGATTTTGTCGTGTATCTCCTTCTGGTTGCTGTATTGCATCGTGCCGACGGTGCGCGTGCCGCCCAAAGACGCGCTGATTGGCGCGGTGGTGGCCGGATTGCTGTTCGAGCTGGGCAAGAAGGGATTCGCGCTGTACGTCACCATGTTCCCTTCCTATCAGCTGATTTACGGCGTGCTGGCGGTGATCCCGATTTTATTCCTGTGGGTCTACTGGAGCTGGTGTATCGTGTTACTCGGCGCGGAAATCACCGTGACCATTGGCGAATACCGCGACTACCGCCGGCAGAAGGCGGAGCAACAGGAACCAAAACCAGAAGGGCAGCAGGAATGATTGCGTTGATTCAACGGGTGTTAAACGCCAGCGTCACGGTAGGTGGCGAGACGGTAGGCAAAATTGGCCCCGGTTTGTTAGTGTTATTGGGCGTGGAGCAGGGCGATAACGAGCAAAAAGCGCAGCGCCTGTGCGAACGCGTGTTGGGATACCGCATTTTCGGCGACGAGAACGACAAGATGAACCTCAACGTCCAGCAGGCCGGGGGCAGCGTGCTGGTCGTTTCGCAGTTCACCCTGGCGGCGGACACCCAGAAGGGCATGCGGCCCAGCTTCTCGCGCGGCGCCGCGCCTTTGGTCGCCGATCGGTTGTATCAATATTTTGTTGGCCAATGCCGCGAACGCGGCGTAGAGACCCAGACCGGCGAGTTCGCCGCCGACATGCAGGTGGCGCTGGTCAACGATGGTCCGGTGACATTCTGGCTACAGGTCTAAGCATTCGGAGAACAGGCGTCTATGTATCACCTACGAGTACCCGTAACAGAGCAAGAACTGAAGGAATATTACCAGTTTCGCTGGGAAATGCTGCGCAAGCCGCTGCACCAGCCGGTGGGTTCGGAAAAGGATGCCTATGACGCCATGGCCCATCACCAAATGGTGGTGGACGAGGCCGGTAAAATCGTCGCCATCGGGCGGCTGTACATCAATGCCGACAACGAGGCGGCGATCCGTTTTCTGGCGGTAGACCCGACGTTGCAGGATAAAGGGCTCGGGACGCTGGTAGCGATAACGCTGGAGTCCGTCGCGCGGCAGGAAGGCGTGAAGCGGGTGGTGTGCAGCGCCCGTGAAGACGCTGTGGATTTCTTCGCCAAGCTGGGGTTCGTCAATCAGGGCGAGATCACCGCGCCGCAGACCACCCCGATCCGTCACTTCTTGATGATCAAACCGGTGGCGACGCTGGACGATATCCTGCATCGCCCCGACTGGTGCGGCCAATTGCAGCAGGCCTGGTATGAACATATCCCGCTGAGCGAAAAGATGGGCGTGCGCATCAGCCAATACACCGGCCAGCGCTTCGTCACCACCATGCCGGAGATCGGCAACCAGAATCCGCACCATACGCTGTTTGCCGGCAGCCTGTTCTCACTGGCGACGCTGACCGCTTGGGGGCTGATTTGGCTGCTGTTGCGCGAGCGCCATCTCGGCGGCACCATCATTCTGGCGGACGCGCACATTCGCTACAGCAAACCGATCACCGGCAGGCCGCGGGCGGTGGCGGATCTCGGTTCGCTGAGCGGTGATTTGGCGCGTCTGGCGCGCGGCCGCCGCGCGCGCGTGCACGCCGAAGTGCATCTGTTCGGCGATGAGGATAAGGGCGCGGTGTTCGAAGGCACTTACATGGTGCTGCCGGCCGAGCCGGATGTACCGCTGGATCAGGGCGGCTCTGAAGCGCTGGAGGAGTAAGGCGGCGGCCCTGCCTGAGGGCGGGCCGCGCAGTGCATTACGGCAGCTGTTGGTTCACCGTCTGGCCGTCGCCGGCGGTGGCTTGCAGAGTCCCCTTCAATGAAGCTTTGAACGGCCCGTCGCTGTTCAGCAGCCCTTTCAACTGCAGCTCAAGGTTGCCGTCGCCCGTCAGCGGCACCGGCTGCCATCCCCATTGCTGCAAGGTATTGAGCGGTACCGAGCGGCCGTGCAGCATCAGCTGGAACGGCTTGCCCGGCAACTGATCGACGGTCGCTTTGGCCTCAAGCAACCCATTAGGCATGAAGGCGCTGAGTTCGGTGACGGCGATCTGGCTGGCGTCGGCGTTCAGCGCCAGCGAAGGGCGCCGCACGTCGATCTTGTTGAAGGTCGCCTCGCTGCCGTTCAGGTTCAGCGAACCGGACCATATGCCCCACTGGTGGTCGCGCGCCAGCAGCAGGTTGCTGCCATAACCGTCCAGCGCGGTGATCTGGAACGGGAACGCCGGGTTGATGTCGATGATCAGATTGCGGTTGGTGGTCAGCTTGGTGACGTACACCTCGGCCAGCCAGTCCGGCAGCGGTTTCAGCCACAGCTCGCGCCAGTCGATAGGCAGGGTGTACTCCAGCGCCGCCATGGCCACTTCATCCAGCTGCAGGCGTTTGCCGGCGCGCAGCCAATTGCCGGAGGTGCGCAGCAGCCCGCCTTCCCAACGGGTGGTGAACTGCTGAATGGCGATGCCGGCGGAGGAGAGGCGCAGGGTGGCGATCGGGTCGATCAGGTGGAAACCGCCGTTGATCACATCACTGGCATTGACGTTGAGCGAGCCGTCTTCGCTGCGCCAGTCGCCTTTTTCGATGCTGACGTTTTGCAGCGACAGATCGAGATCGTTAAACGCCCACGCCTTGCCTTCCAGGCGCGCGTCGATCAGATCGAAACGCTTGAGGGTGACCGGCGGCAGGGCGGTAAAGCGCCGCATGAATTCCGCCAACGTCATCGGTGTCTGCAGGCGCACGCCGCTCAGCCGCAGGCGATCCACCTGCCAACTGCCGTCGGCGGCGCGGCTGGCTACGCCGGTCAGGTCGCCCTGCGCCAGATCGGCGCCGAAATTGTTCAACAGCAGCTGACCCTGCTTTTGCTCCCCCTGCACCAACACCTTCGAAGCGGGGATGCCGTTCAGCGTCATCGAACCGGCGCTGAACTGGAACTGATTGTTGTCCCCCAGCAGATGGCCGGCCAGCGGGCGCCACGGCGTGATGCCGGCATTGACCTGCTGCGCGTTGAGCTGCCACGCGTTATCGTTGGATTGCAGCGCCATATTGCTCAGTTGCAGCACGTCGGCCTGTACAGGCAGCGCCGCAGTCTGCGGCTGCACGTTCAGCGTGCCGTCACGCAGCGTGACGCTGTGGAAATAGCGCGGTTCGGTGATTTGGCGCAGGCTGAGGCCGAGATCGACGCGTTTGGCGGCCAGCGCCTGCGGCTGGCCGCTGCGCGCCAGCTGCACGTCTTCCAGAGCGATCTGGTCCGGTTGGCGCCACGAATGGGTGATTTTTCCTATCGACAGGCGGTATTCGCTGTTGTCGCTGATCCAGGCGCTCAGGCGGCCTGCCGCCCAGCGGGTTTGCCCGACCAGGTACAGCAGCACCACCGCCAGCACGATCAGCAGCAGCAACGTCAGCAACAGCTTTCCGATAAATTTCATCGTCTACATCCGCATCGGTCAAAAAAGATACCCTGTTTATGCCGCAATTGGCTGGGCATCTCAAGGGCAATGGTCTGATAGACAATAAAAAACGGCCGCAAGCGGCCGTTTGAACGCCAATGGGCGGGTTACTTTTTCTCGTGTTCCTGCGGGAACACCAGGTTCAGCACGATGGCGGTAATGCCGCCGGCGGCGATGCCGGAAGAGAGCAGGGTTTTCAGCCAGTCCGGCGCGAACTGCAGGATCAGCGGCTGCTGGGAGACGCCCATGCCGACGGCCAGCGACAGCGCCATGATCATGATGGCGCGGCGGTTCAGGCGCTCGCGCGACACGATGCGCACGCCGGAGGCGGCGATGGTGCCGAACATCACGATGGTCGCGCCGCCCAGTACCGGCTCGGGGATGTGCTGCACGAAGCCGGCCACCGCCGGGAACAGCCCCAGCGCGATCAGCATCAGCGCCACCACGAAGCCGACATAGCGGCTGGCGACGCCGGTCAGCTGGATCACGCCGTTGTTCTGGCCGAAGCAGGAGTTGGGGAAGGTGTTGAACACCGCCGACAGCATCGAGTTCAGGCCGTTGGCCAGTACGCCGCCCTTCAGGCGCTTCATGTACAGCGGCCCGCTGACAGGCTGTTCGGAGACGTCGGAAGTGGCGGTGATGTCGCCGATGGTTTCCAGCGAGGTGACCATAAAGATCAGCATCAGCGGCAGCAGCAGGTTCCAGTCGAAGCCCAGGCCATAATAGAGCGGCGTGGGGATGGTGATCGCCGCCGTTGGAGCTGCCGGTGCGTCGGCGGGCAGCATGTCCATCGCCCAGGCCAACAGATAGCCGACCGCCATGGCGATCACCAGCGAAGCGACGCGCAGGTAAGGGTTGCGCTGGCGGTTCAGCAGGATGATGACCGCCAGCACCGCACCGGCCAGCAGCAGGTTTTTCGGTGAGCCGAAGCTGTGATCGTTCATCGCGGCATAACCGCCGCCGATCGAGGTCAGACCGACCTGAATCAGCGACAGGCCAATGATCATCACCACGATGCCGGAAACCAGCGGGGTGATGATGCGGCGCGCCAGATGCAGCACGCGCGACAGTAAAATTTCGGTGCAAGAAGCGACCATCAGGGTGCCGAACAGCGCGGCCATCATGGTCGGCACGTCGGCGCCGCCGTTTTTCAGCGCCAGACCGCCCATGATCAGCGGCGAAACGAAATTGAAGCTGGTGCCCTGAATCGACAACAGCCCGGAACCCACCGGTCCCCAGGTTTTGATTTGCAGAATGGAAGCCAGACCGGAGGCGAACAGCGACATGCTGATGATGTGCTGGGTATCCTGTGCCGGCAGGCCCAGCGCCTGGCAGATCAGCAGAGCCGGTGTGATCACCGCGACGAACATCGCCAGCAGATGCTGACCGGCGGCAAACAGCGTTTGCGGCAGCGGCGGGCGATCTTCCAGGCGATAAATCAGTTCACTGGCGCGGGGTTCTGAGGCGGCTTGGCGCGCGGCATCAAGCTCGGAGGATGACATGCTCATGGTGTGGCGTTTCCAGATACGGCAAAGCAGGCATTTTAATGCCCCGCCCCGCAAAAGCAAACGGTTGCGCGCAAATATTATGTTGCCGGCTTTCTCGTTTATGTCGCATTTTCATTCATTTTTTCTTGTCATCTCAGCGTTTTTTACTTCTAATCCTGCACTCATCAAGTTTAAAAACTAAGTGGTTTTCTATAACTTATTATTTTTATTTGGATCTTTTCCCTTACATGGAGTACCTGGATGTTTCATCTTGATACTTATGGCACGTTAGTCGCGGCGACGCTGGTTTTGCTTCTCGGAGGCAAGTGCGTCAGAAGCATTCCCCTGCTGCGAAAATATACCATTCCCGCTCCCGTCGCCGGTGGTTTGCTGGTGGCCCTCCTGCTGTTAGCCCTGAAAAAGTTCGCCAACTGGGAAATCAGCTTTGACATGTCGCTGAAGGATCCGCTGATGCTGGCCTTCTTCGCCACCATCGGCCTGAACGCCAACCTGGCGCGGTTGCGCGCCGGCGGCAAGGCGCTGATGGTATTCCTGTTCGTGGTGCTGGGGCTGCTGCTGGTGCAGAACGCCATCGGCATCGGCATGGCGAAAATGCTGGGGTTGGATCCGCTGATGGGTCTGATCGCCGGGTCGATCACCCTGTCGGGCGGCCACGGCACCGGGGCGGCCTGGAGCAAGCTGTTCATCGAGCGCTACGGCTTTGAAAACGCGACGGAAGTCGCCATGGCCTGCGCCACCTTCGGCCTGGTGCTGGGCGGCCTGATCGGCGGCCCGGTGGCGCGCTATCTGGTCAAACACTCCTCTACGCCGGAAGGCACCCCGGAAGACAGCGTGCAGCCGAGCGGTTTCGAGAAGCCGGAAAGCGGCCGCCTGATCACCTCGCTGGTGATGATCGAAACCATCGCCATGATCGCCATCTGTCTGAGCCTGGGGCAGCTGATTGCCGGCCTGCTGAACGGTACGGTGTTTGAGCTGCCTAACTTCGTTTGCGTGCTGTTCGTCGGGGTGATCCTCAGCAACACCCTGGCCTTCACCGGTTTCTATACCGTGTTCGAACGTGCGGTATCGGTGCTGGGTAATGTCAGCCTGTCGCTGTTCCTGGCGATGGCGTTGATGAGCCTGCGCCTGTGGGAGCTGGCTTCGCTGGCGTTGCCGATGCTGGCGATCCTGGCGGTGCAGACGCTGGTGATGGCGCTGTACGCGATCTTTGTTACTTACCGGGTGATGGGCAAGAACTACGACGCGGCGGTGCTGGCCGCCGGCCACTGCGGCTTCGGCATGGGCGCCACGCCGACGGCGATCGCCAACATGCAGGCGATCACCGATCGCTTCGGCCCGTCGCATCTGGCGTTTCTGGTGGTGCCGATGGTGGGGGCGTTCTTTATCGATATCGCCAACGCCATCGTCATCAAGCTGTATCTGCTGCTGCCGGTGTTCCCGGCGGTGGGGTGATATCGCGAGTCATCACGAAAAGGGCGCCGCAGGCGCCCTTTTTTATGCGTTGGAGTAGCGCGCCTTCTCCGGCAGCCAGCGTTCGATCAGCGCCTGGGCGTGTTCCGGATAGTGCTGATGGAGATGGCGAGCGACGCGCTGCACGTCGGGGATCATCGCCTGGTCGCGCAGCAGATCCGCCACCTTGAATTCGGCGCTGCCGGTCTGGCGGGTGCCCAGCAGCTCGCCCGGGCCGCGGATCTCCAGATCGCGCTGCGCGATGACGAAACCGTCGTTGCTGTCGCGCAGCACTTGCAGGCGCGTTTGCGCGGTTTTGCTCAGCGGCGTTTTGTACAGCAATACGCAGTGTGAGGCCACGGCGCCGCGTCCAACGCGGCCGCGCAGCTGGTGCAGCTGCGCCAGGCCCAGCCGTTCCGGGTTTTCGATGATCATCAGGCTGGCGTTCGGCACGTCGACGCCGACTTCGATCACCGTGGTGGCGACCAACAGCTGCAGTTCGCCCTGTTTAAACGCCTGCATCACCGCCTGCTTTTCCTGCGCTTTCATGCGGCCGTGCACCAGCGCTACCTTCAGCTCCGGCAGCGCGGTTTTCAATTCTTCCCAAGTGGCTTCCGCCGCCTGCGCTTCCAGCAGCTCGGACTCTTCGATCAGCGTGCACACCCAGTAAGCCTGTCGCCCCTCTTCCAGACAGGCGCTTTTCACCCGCTGAATGATGTCGGCGCGGCGGGTATCGGGAATGGCGACGGTGGTCACCGGCGTACGGCCCGGCGGCAGCTCGTCGATGACCGAGGTATCGAGATCGGCGTAGGCGGTCATTGCCAGCGTGCGCGGGATCGGCGTGGCGGTCATGATCAGCTGATGGGCGTGGAAGCCTTGCTCTTCGCCTTTCTCCCACAGCGCCAGCCGCTGATGCACCCCGAAGCGGTGCTGCTCATCGATGATCACCAGCGCCAGGCCGTTGAACTGCACCTGCTCCTGGAAGATGGCGTGGGTGCCGACCACCATCGACACCTGGCCGCTGGCGATGGCTTCCTGCTGTGCAATGCGCGCCTTGCCTTTCTGCTTGCCGGCCAGCCAGCCGACTTCCAACCCCAGCGGTTCGAACCACTGGCGGAAGTTGTTGGCATGCTGTTCGGCCAGCAGCTCGGTCGGCGCCATCAGCGCCACCTGCTTGCCGTGCGCGATGGCGCGAAGCGCCGCCAGCGCCGCCACCAGCGTTTTGCCGGAGCCGACGTCGCCCTGCACCAGCCGCATCATCGGGAAGTCTTTTTGCATATCGGCTTCGATGTCGGCCACCACGCGCGTTTGCGCGCCGGTCGGCGAGAACGGCAACTGGGCGAGAAAACGGTTTTTCAGCCGATCGTCCGGCAGCAGCGGCTGCGCCTGATAGCTCTGCGCGCCGGCGCGCACCGCCAGCATGCTGAGGTTATGCGCCAGCAGCTCTTCGAGGATCAGACGCTTTTGCGCCGGGTGTTTGCCCAGCTCCAGATCCGCCAGCTGGATGTCCGGCGGCGGGCGATGCAGGGTGTGCAGCGCCTGCGGCAGGCTCATCAGGCCGCCGCTCAGCTCCGGCGGCAGCAATTCGGCGATGGCGCAGGTATCCAGCAGCGCCAGCGCCTGGTCGGTCAGCTTGCGCAGCGTGGCCTGCCGCACCCCCTCGGTGGTGGGGTAAACCGGCGTCAGCGACTCCTGCAGCTCAACCTCGCTGGTTTCGCCCTGAATACGGTATTCCGGATGGATGATCTCCGCACCGTGGTTGCCGCGTTTGATCTCGCCGTAGGCGGTCACGCGGCGGCCGGTGGCCAGGCTGTTCTTCATTGCGGCGTTGAAGTTGAAGAACCGCATGGTGAGGATGCCGGTGCCGTCGCTGATCTGGCAGGTCAGCATGCGGCGGCGGCCGAAGCTGATGTCGCTGCGCAGCACTTCCCCTTCTACCGTGGCGTAGATGCCCGGCAGCAGATCGTTGATCGGGTAGAGGCGGGTGCGGTCTTCGTAGCGCAGCGGCAGGTGCAGCAGCAGATCCTGAATGGTGTCGAGGCCAAGCTTGGCCAGTTTGCCCGCCTGGCTGGCGCCAACCCCGGAAAGCGTGGTGAGTGGGACAGCATCCAGCAGGCGGCCTTTCATTTGCGCACCGTCGCCTGCATGGCCGCCCACCATTCGGCGCTGGCGACCACCTGGCCCTGTTCGTCGATCTGCGGACGCGGCAGCCCCTTGCGCTTGGCCACGTTGGCCAGCACCGGATAGCCGCCTTCGAACAGCAGACGCTGCTGCTCTTCTTCGTCCAACATGCTGTTGTCGCGGCGGTACAGGCCGGCGTTTTGCCGCTGGCGCTGCGCCTCATACAGTATCAGCGCCGAAGCCACGGAGACGTTGAGCGATTGCACCATGCCGATCATCGGAATGACGATGTCTTGATCGGCCAGCGCCAGCGCTTCTTCGGTGATGCCGGTTTTTTCCTGGCCGAGCAGCACGCAGGTTGGCCGGGTGTAGTCCACCTCGCGGAAATCGACCGCGCGCGCAGACAGGTTGGTGGCCAGAATTTGCATGCCCTGCGCTTTCAGGTGACCGACCGCGTCGCCGATAGTGGGATGGGTTTTAACGCTGACCCAGCTGTTGCTGCCGGCGGCGGAGGAAACCAGGGTGCGCATGCGGGTGGTGGGCCACACGGCGTGGACCTGATGCACGCCGACGGCGTCGGCGGTGCGGATAATGGCGGAGACGTTATGCGGCTTGTGCACCTGCTCCAGGCAGACCGTCAGATCCGGCTGCCGGGTCGCAAGCATTTCACAAATCCGCGCATAGCGTTCAGGACTCATAAGCGCTAGTTTCGGTTGCGGTTAACTTTGATCACATCCGGCATGATACGGATTTTACGCATAATGTTTGCCAAATGGATGCGATCGCGGGTGGTCAAGCGGATAAAGGCGCTATAAACCCGACCGTCTTTCTCTTCGGTGTTCAGGCTCTGAATATTGGACTCGGCCGCGTTGATCGCCGCCGTCAGGTTGGCCAGCGCGCCCTGGTGGTTAAACATATCCACCTTGATCTCGGCGATGAACTCCTGCTCGGTCTCTTTATCCCACTCAACCGCCATGAACTTCTCAGGCTCTTTCTGATAGCCGCGAATATTGCGGCAAGATTCATGGTGGATCACCAGCCCTTTGCCCGGACTGACGTGAGCGATAATCGGGTCGCCCGGAATCGGACGGCAGCACTTGGCGAAGGTGATCAACACGCCGTCGGCGCCCTTGATGGCCAGGTTACGCACGCCGGAGGTGGTGCCTAGGCTGGACTGATCGCCCTGCAGGTTCTTCGCCACCACCACGCTCATGGCGTTGCCCAGGCCGATTTCCGCCAGCAGATCGTCCAGCGTCGCCAGCTTCATGCGGTCCAGCTCGTGCTGAATGTTTTCCTGCGGAATTTCGGCTAGCTTGCGGCTGCCGCCCAGCGCATGGTTGAGCAGACGGCGGCCGAGGCCGACAGAATCGTCGCGCTTGAGGTTCTTCAGCATCTGGCGAATTTTGGCGCGCGCTTTCGAGCTGACCACGAAGTTCAACCAGGCGGCGTTGGGCCGCGCGCCCGGCGCGGTGATGATCTCGACGGTCTGGCCGCTGGTCAGCGACTGCGACAGCGGGTACGGCTGACGATCGACGCGCGCGCCGACGCAGGCATGGCCGATATCGGTATGCACCGCATAGGCGAAGTCGACCGGCGTGGCGCCGGCGGGCAGCTCGACGATGCGGCCTTCCGGGGTGAAAACGTAAATCTCATCCGGGAACAGATCGGATTTGACGCTCTCGATAAATTCAAACGAACTGCCGGCGCTTTGCTGCAGCTCCAGCAGGCTTTGCATCCAGCGTTGGGCGCGGATCTGCGCCGTGGTGCCGGTTTCGCCCTGTTCTCTTTCCTTGTAAGCCCAGTGCGCGGCCACCCCCATCTCAGCCATCTGGTCCATGTCTTCGGTGCGGATCTGCACTTCGACCGGCACGCCGTGCGGGCCGATCAGCGAGGTATGCAGCGATTGATAGCCGTTGGCCTTGGGAATGGCGATGTAATCTTTCACCCGCCCCGGGCGCGGTTTATACAGGCTGTGCACCTGGCCGAGCACGCGGTAGCAGGTATCGACCTCTTTGACGATTACCCGGAACGCGTAGATATCCATGATGGAATGGAAACGCTGTTCTTTCAGGTGCATCTTGAGGTAGATGGAGTAGAGGTGTTTTTCCCTTCCGCTGACGCGGCAGGCGATGCCGGCCTCGGTCAGCCGCCCTTCGATCTCGGAGAGGATTTTTTGAATCATCTCTTTGCGATTGCCGCGCGCGGCTTTCACCACTTCCTTGATCACGCGATAGCGGTTTGGGTACAGCGCCTCGAAACCCAGCTCTTCCAGCTCGGTTTTCAGGTGATGAATACCCAGACGGTGGGCGAGGGGGCTGTAGATTTCCAGGGTTTCACGCGCGATGCGCCGGCGTTTGTCGGGGCGCAGCGAACCGAGGGTGCGCATGTTGTGCGTACGGTCGGCCAGCTTGATCAGCACGACGCGGATATCCTGCACCATCGCCATGATCATCTTGCGGAAGTTTTCCGCCTGCGCTTCTTTCTTGTCCTGGAACTTCAGTTTGTCGAGCTTGGAGACGCCCTCAACCAGTTCGGCGACGCTCTTGCCGAACAGCTGTTCCATATCTTGATAGGTGGCCGGGGTGTCTTCGATGACGTCGTGCAACAACGCCGCCATCAGCGTCTCGTGGTCGAGACGCATTTCCGCCAGGATGCAGGCCACGGCGACCGGGTGAGTAATGTAGGGCTCACCGCTGGAGCGTGTCTGGCCCTCGTGCGCGTCGCGCGCGACGAGGTATGCCTGTTTGAGGCGCTTAATCTGCTCCTCGGGCAGGTAACGTTGAATCAGCAGATTCAGGCTTTCAAACAGGTACAAGGCGGACTCGCTGTCTAATTAACGACGACCTTCAGCAATCGCGGTAACCGCTTGAATCTCTGCGGCTTCCTGCTCTTGCTGCTCCTGGCGCTCACGCACGTCGAGGATCTGGCTGGTGATCAGGCCTTCTTCGATTTCGCGCAGGGCGATAACGGTGTACTTGTCGTTCTCTTCCGGAACCAGTGCATCTTTGCCGCCGGTCTGGATCTGACGCGCCCGACGAGCAGCGACCAACACCAGGTCAAAACGGTTACCAATTTTCTCTACAGCGTCTTGAACAGTTACGCGTGCCATATTTGTGCTACTCCACAGGTGACGAAAAGACTGGGCATGATACTGAAACTGCCTTCAGTCTGCCAATAGTTTGCTGATTAAAGCGTCATGCCGCAGCAACTGGCGGCCCAAACGCAGGCGTTCGGCGCGAATGATGGTCTTCAGATCGGACAGCGCCAGATCGAAGTCATCGTTCACGATCAGGTAATCGTACTCCGCGTAATGCGTCATTTCCGCCACGGCCTGAGCCATGCGTTTGGCGATCACCTCTTCGGAGTCCTGCCCGCGCCCGCGCAGGCGACGGCCCAGTTCCTCCTTCGACGGCGGCAGAATGAAGATGCTGCGCGCCTGCGGCATTTTGGCGCGGATTTGCTGCGCGCCCTGCCAGTCGATATCCAGAAACACGTCTACGCCGGTCGCCAACACTTGTTCGATGGCGGCGCGCGAGGTGCCGTAATAGTTGCCGAACACTTCGGCGTGCTCAAGAAACGCATCCTGCTCGATCATCCGGCGGAATTCGTCTTTCGAGACGAAGAAATAGTGCTCGCCGTGATTTTCACCCGGGCGACTGTCGCGCGTGGTGTGCGAAACCGAAACCTGCGTGTCGTACAGCGGTTGCGTCTTTAACAAAGCCTGAATCAGACTTGATTTACCTGCGCCACTGGGAGCAGAGACAATATAAAGCGTGCCTTGAGCCATGATGATGTTCGTTGATAACGGTTGATATGCCAAAAACAGCGGATGTGTATTTTCTCCGCACAGTATACACGGCTAACGCGCCGGGTGCAGCGTTAGCTCGCATTTTGCCCGTGGCTTTGCGCGGAAAAAGCGTCGAATGAGCGAATATGCGCGCTGAAGAGCGACATTTTTGCAGTTTTGGCCTCGGCGGCGGCGCGTTGCCGCCCCGAGATCAGTGATCCGGATGCTGGTAGTTGAACACCGGCAGGCCGAGGCGGAAGCGCAGGGCGATAAGACGCGCGCTCAGGCCGGCGACCAGCGTGAGGATCACCACCAGATTGTGCGGCAGGCTGAGGTGCTGCAGGCCGATATACAGCCAGGCGGCGCTGAAGGAGATGCCGGCGTAGATCTCTCTCTGGAAAACCAGCGGGATACGGTTGCAGAACATATCGCGCAGCACCCCGCCGAAGACGCCGGTGATCACTGCGGCGATGGCGGCGATAATCGCGCTGTGCCCCATATCCAGCGCCACCTGGGCGCCGATGATCGAGAAAACGATCAGGCCGACGGCGTCGAGCACCAGGAACAGGCGGCGCAGATGGCGCATCAGAGGAGCCACCCAGGTGGTGACGATCGCCGCTATCGCGACGATGACGATGTATTCCGGGTGTTTGACCCAGCCCAATGGAAAATGCCCGAGCAACATATCGCGCACCGACCCGCCGCCGATTGCGGTGACAGAGGCGATGATGATCACGCCGAACATGTCCATTTGGCGGCGGCCGGCCGCCAGCGCGCCGGTCATGGCTTCGGCGGTGATGCCGATGATATAAAGGATGCTCAGTAACATAAGGGGTTCACAGCGTACTTGCGTCAGAATGATGGCCGGCAGGGTAATCGCCGCCGAGGACGCGCGCCACTGAGTTTTTTTCACCGATGGCGTTTCGGATTAATATAGCTAATCCAAACTCCGTTTTTATTGCCGATAACCAGCCTTTTTTAACATCTGTCTGTTAATGAAAGCATTAGAAATTTCGCGCTAATTTCCATCGCTGACTATGATTTTTGCAGCGAATTCTTCAACCGAAAAATCGAGATTGCAGATGAAAAACTCCCCGAGACTGGCCGCCGGCGCCGTGGTGGCCGCCCTGCTGCTGAGCGGCTGCGTGGCGCCAGGCCACCAGGCAACGTCACCCGCCCCGGTTTGCCGCACCGGTGATCCGCTGGTGCAAACAACGCTCTACTTCGGCCTGAACCGCCCTGCGGGGCCGGCGATCACCGCCGCCGAGTGGCAAACCTTCGTCGATAGCCAGGTGACGCCGCGCTTTAAAGACGGGCTGACGGTGTTTGATGCCAAAGGCCAGTGGCTGGGCCACGACGGCAAACTGGCGCGCGAGAACAGTAAGGCGCTGCTGTTGATCCATGCGCCGGGCAAAGAGAGCGAGGCGAATATCGAGGCGCTGCGCAGCGGTTATAAGCAGCAGTTTGCGCAGGATTCGGTAATGCGGGTGGATGCGCCGGTGTGCGTGGCGTTTTAAAATGAACTCCCGGCCCTGCGGCCGGGAGTGGGGATTACAGCACCAGGCCGGCGATGGCCGCCGACAACAGGCTCACCAGGGTTGAGCCGTAAACCAGCTTCAGACCAAAACGGGAAACCACGTTGCCTTGCTGCTCGTTCAGCCCCTTGATGGCGCCGGCGACGATGCCGATGGAGGCGAAGTTGGCGAACGACACCAGGAACACCGACAGAATGCCCAACCCGCGCGGCGACAGCTCCGCCGCGATCTTCTTCAGCTCAATCATCGCCACGAATTCGTTGGCCACCAGTTTGGTCGCCATGATGCTGCCCGCCTTCAGGGCCTCCTCCGCCGGGATGCCGATCAGCCAGGCCAGCGGATAGAACACATAGCCGAGGATCTGCTGGAAGCTGATGCCAAGCACCGCGGAGAACAGCGCATTGACGGCGGAGATCAGCGCGATAAAGCCGATCAGCATCGCCGCGATGATCATCGCAATCTTGAAGCCGGCCAGAATGTACTCGCCCAGCATTTCGAAGAAGCTCTGATCTTCATGCAGTTTGTTCAGCTTCAGCTCCGGCTCGTCTTCGACCTGATACGGGTTGATGATCGACAGGATGATGAAGGTGCTGAACATATTAAGGATCAATGCCGCCACCACGTACTGCGCGTCGATCATCGACATGTAGGCGCCGACGATGGAGAGCGAAACCGTCGACATGGCGGTCGCGGCCATGGTGTACATGCGGCGCGGCGAGATGTCGCCGATGATGCCCTTGTAGGCGATGAAGTTCTCCGACTGCCCCAGCACCAGCGTGCTGACGGCGTTGAACGATTCCAGCTTGCCCATGCCGTTGACCTTGGACAGCAGGGTGCCCACCAGGCGGATGATCAGCGGCAGGATGCGGAAATGCTGCAAAATGCCGATCAGGGCGGAAATAAAGATGATAGGGCACAAAACGCCGAGGAAGATAAACGCCAGGCCATCTTTGCTCATGCCGCCGAACACGAACTCCGACCCTTGGGCGGCGTAGGCGAGCAGGGTGTCGAAGAAGCCGGCGACGTGCTTGATCACGCTGAGCCCGCTGGCGGAGTGCAGGAAGAAATAGGCCAGCGCGCCTTCGATCACCAACAGCTGGATGATATAGCGCAGGCGGATTTTCTTGCGATTATTGCTGACCAGTAGCGCTAGGGCGACGATCACCACCAGGGCCATAATAAATTGCAGAATTTGTGGCATAAACGGTCCGTACGGTTCACGGGCAGGAAAAAAACACATTTAGCCACAGCATCGCCGTCCTTTCATTACCTTGCGTGATAATTAGAACAAAATACTTATGGCATGCGGGATATCTTGCCGATTGTCATCCACATACGCTGCCTGACAGATTTTTATATAGACGCTAGCATGATAGTATAAGCAATGTTCAATTTGATAGTGAACTTGGCTGGCTTTATTTTTGAATTAATTTTTATTTCAGCTTTAGCTATGCTTTGGATTTTATGATTGGTTGGTAATGATATGTTGATCAATAATATTTAGGGCTGCTAACTATTTATATTGGTTAAGGTTGTCATTTAGATATAATATTACCTTGGGTTTCCATATTTTCTAAAAGGATGTGAAATATGATTGCTGGTGTTTTCATCAGAAACTTTAAAAGCTACGAAAATAATAATTTCATCCCGTTCCTAACATCAAGTAGCGATAGAATGACAATTTTCGCTGGTGATAATGGAGCGGGGAAGTCTGCAATTCTTGAAAGCATGAATTGTTTGATGAACAACTTAGATAGTAAAGAATGGGCAGTAACTATTGGTCAGAAAAAAGATAGGGTTAGTATATTCCCGGTTTTTTTGATCAAGAGAGATGAATGGGATTCAGATGGGAGTAATATACCGCAGTTATCAAGAATATCTTATTATTTTTGGGAGTATGATTTTTCTGATTCATCTAATAATGACACAACGAAAAAATTCTTAGCATATAGGAGTCAACTTAAAACCTGGTATAATCCAGAAGAGTACTACTTAATATCAATAGGAAAGGATTATGATGGGAATATATTATTAACAACAACGTTTCATAATAAAATAGCTAATTCTACAAAAAAAGATGGCGTTTCCAAGGATAAAATAAACACTATTTTTAAAAAGATAATCGAAAGATATAAATATATTTATTTACCAGTGGAGAATAAAATAAGTGATGCTTTATCTCTGCAAGCTAATGAATTGCAAGGGATGATGGATAAAAGTGTTGCAGATGAAATAAGAACTTTGTTATCCAAAAAAGATCAAATTCATATTCAGCAAGGAAGTAAGAAAGTAAGTGTTATTGATCTAATAAATAATAAGCTAGATAGCTACATAGAAGAGTTAAACAAGAAAATACCTAATGGATATAAATTCGAGTATCGAGGGGCTATCAAAAGACAAATAAAACCATCTGATATACTGGATGCAATCTTTGCTAAGTATTTCTCTTTACGGCCATTGTCAAAAAACTCTAAGCATATAAGGAATTTGAGCTCTGGTGAACAAAGGATAGCGCTGATAGATATAGCAACAACTTTACTTTCAACGTCAGAAAAAACTAATAAAGAAGTTATTCTGGCAATTGACGAGCCTGAGGTTTCATTGGAGTCCGCACATAGATTTGAGCAATTTTCAACGTTGATTGATCTATCTGAAAATTTCAAAAGGCAAATATTCTTGACAACTCATTGGTATGGTTTGATTTTACGTCCAATGAAAGCAGGGTTACATTACATTGTCAAAGATGATGATTCGACAAAGATACAAGCATTTCCTTTGATTAATATTCAGGAGAGCAGACGTTCGTTTCCTAATTCAATAGAAATTAGAAGCTACTTCGACCTGATGGCATCGATGCTTACGCTGCTAAAAAAAAGAGAGTATAACTGGATTTTTTGTGAAGGGAGTGAGGACTACTTATATTTAAATGCATATTTGAAGAATAGTATACCTAATTTATTTATATTGCCATTTAATGGTTGTGGTAATATCAAGAAGATTTTCGATTTCTTGCATGTGCCATTTTCTGACAAGCAAGAGAATAAGGAGATAAAAGGAAAGGTTTTGTGCTTGATTGATAATGATACTAAAAACATTATTCGTTATGAAGGGTATAATGCATCTTTGTACAAGAATAAATTGGGTTTTTTCCGTTTGCTAATAGATAATGATTCCTCCGACATAATCACAGTCGCGAATACAAATGCGATAAATACAGAGATGGAGGATTTACTAGAGCCAAGTTTATTTTATCAATCCATAGTGAAAATTGCGGATGAAGATAGTGATTTAGCAGACTACCTTTCCAATTATGAGTTGGATGAAAGCAAAAAATTCACAAATCTAAGTGCCAGTTTGTCATTTTTACGTCCAAAAAATGTAAAAGGCTACGAAAGTTGTCATGCGTTTTACCAATATTTAACGACTAATTCTATGAAAAGTAAAATATCAGAGAATTACACCAAAGATATATCTAAAATCCATATTAGGGATGAAGATGTTTGGTTGAAAAAAATAGTTAATTTTTTTGTAACTAAAGAGGCTTAGTTTAATAAAACATTTAGTGATAATGTTATCTATACGTTACTACTCAAGCCCGCTTGGCGCGGGCTTGATGGAGTGCGGAGCGGGATCACTCGATGTTCTGGATCTGCTCGCGCATTTGCTCGATCAACACCTTCAGCTCGATGGCGGAGGCGGTGACGTCGGCATTGATTGACTTGGAGGCCAGGGTGTTCGATTCGCGGTTGAACTCCTGCATCATAAAGTCGAGGCGGCGGCCGACGGCTTCTTTCTTCTTCAGGATGTTGTGCGTCTCTTTCACGTGCGCTTCCAGGCGGTCCAGCTCTTCGGCGACGTCGATGCGCTGCGCCATCAGCACCAGCTCTTGCTCCAGGCGGGTGTTTTCCAGCTGCACCTGCGCCTCTTCCAGCTTGCTGACCAGGCGCTCGCGCTGCCATTGCAGGATGTTCGGCATCTGGGCGCGCACTTTGACCACTTCGGCGCTGACGCCGTCGAGGCGCTGTTCGATCAGCGTTTTCAGCGCGGCGCCTTCGCTTTCGCGTGCGACGATAAAGTCATCCAGCGCGCCGTCCAGCGCCTGCATCAGCTCGGCGCTGATGGCGTCCAGATCCTGCTCCTGCGCGGACATCACGCCCGGCCAGCGCAGCACGTCGATCGGGTTGATTTCCCCTTCGTCGCTCTGCATTTTCACCCAGTTGGCGGCTTCGACCAGCTGTTTGGCCAGTTTTTCGTTCAGGATCAGCGAGCTTTGCGCGCTTGGATCCAGTTCGAAACGCAGGTTGCATTCGACTTTGCCGCGGGTCAGGCGGCCACGGATACGTTCACGGATCACCGGCTCCAGGCTGCGGAATTGTTCCGGCAGGCGGATGTAGGTTTCTAAGTAGCGCTGGTTAACGGAACGCAGCTCCCAGGCTGCGCTGCCCCATTCACCCTTGATTTCACGCCGGGCGTAGGCGGTCATGCTGCGGATCATTGATGCGTACCCGTAATAGGAAAAGATGGGGCGATTATAGCGTCGCGGCTGCGGGCAGGATAGGCATTACGTCACGAAGCCCGTATAATGCGCAGCCAATAGTTGATTTGAAGCCGGAGAGAGCCCATGCGTCCTGCAGGCAGAGCACCACAGCAAGTTCGCCCCCTGACACTGACCCGTCACTATACCAAACACGCTGAAGGTTCAGTGCTGGTTGAGTTTGGCGATACCAAAGTCTTGTGCACCGCCACGGTAGAAGAGGGCGTTCCGCGCTTCCTGAAAGGCCAGGGGCAAGGTTGGATCACCGCCGAGTACGGCATGCTGCCGCGCTCCACCCACAGCCGCAACGCCCGTGAAGCCGCCAAAGGCAAACAGGGTGGCCGCACGCTGGAGATCCAGCGCCTGATCGCTCGCTCGCTGCGCGCCGCGGTGGATCTGAAAAAGCTCGGTGAATTCACCATCACCCTCGACTGCGACGTACTGCAGGCCGACGGCGGCACCCGCACCGCTTCCATCTCCGGCGCCTGCGTGGCGCTGGCCGACGCGCTGAACACGCTGGTGGCCAACGGCAAGCTGAAAGCCAACCCGATGAAGGGCATGGTGGCGGCGGTTTCCGTCGGCATCGTCAATGGCGAAGCGCTGTGCGATCTGGAGTATGTGGAAGATTCCGCGGCGGAAACCGACATGAACGTAGTGATGATGGAAGACGGCCGCATGATTGAAGTGCAGGGCACCGCCGAAGGCGAGCCGTTCAGCCACGATGAGCTGTTGGCGCTGTTGGCGCTGGCCCGAGGGGGCATCGAAACCATCTTCCAGGCGCAGAAAGCGGCGCTGGCGGACTGATTTTTCAAGGCGACTGAGAAGTCGCCTTTTTTATGCCCGGCGATCGGGCGGCAGTAATGACAAGACCCAAGCAGATTCAGACGAGGAGAAGCAGTAATGAAAGCCTATCAGCGCCAGTTTATCGAGTTCGCGCTTAACAAGCAGGTATTGAAATTCGGCGAGTTCACCCTGAAATCCGGCCGCACCAGCCCGTATTTCTTCAACGCCGGCCTGTTTAATACCGGGCGCGATCTTGCGCTGTTGGGGCGCTTCTACGCTGAAGCCCTGATGGATTCCGGCATCGATTTCGATCTGCTGTTTGGCCCGGCCTATAAAGGCATTCCTATCGCCACCACCACGGCGGTGGCGCTGGCGGAACACCATGAGCGCGACGTGCCTTACTGCTTTAACCGCAAGGAGGCCAAGACTCACGGCGAAGGCGGTTCGCTGGTGGGCAGCCCGCTGCAGGGGCGCGTGATGCTGGTGGACGATGTGATCACCGCCGGCACCGCGATCCGCGAGTCGATGGAAATCATCGGTGCCAGCGGCGCTTCGCTGGCGGGCGTGCTGATCTCCCTCGACCGTCAGGAACGCGGCCGCGCGGATATCTCCGCCATTCAGGAAGTGGAGCGCGACTATCACTGCAAGGTGATTTCAATCGTCACGCTGAAGGATCTGATCGCCTATCTGGAAGAGAAACCGGAGATGGCGGACCACCTGGCGGCGGTACGCGCTTACCGCGAGCAGTACGGGGTATAAATAACAACGCCGGGCATGCCCGGCGTGTTCGTTATTGCAGCTGTGCCGCCAACAGCGGCCAGCGGGCGTCGAATTCCTGTGTGGGGCGATAGCGGAATTCCGAACGCACATAGCGCGACAACATGCCTTCGCAGAAGGCCAGCAACTGGCTGGCCAACAGCGTTTCATCGACGATAAAGCCTTTGCCTTCGCGCAATTTGCGCTCTTTCAGCACCTGACGCAGCTGCGCCTCGATGCGTTCGAACAGCTGGTTGATGCGGCCCTGCAGGCGATCCTGTTCAAACATCAGCGCGTGGCCGGTCATGATGCGCGTCAGCCCCGGGTTGCGTTCCGCAAAGCCCAGAATCAGCAGTAAAATCAGGCGCAGACGATTGAACGTCTCTTTCTCGTCCTGCAAGATCAGGTTGATGCGGGTGATCAGGCTGTCTTCGATAAACTCGATCAGACTGTCGAACATCCGTGTCTTGCTGGGGAAATGCCGGTACAGCGCAGCTTCAGAAACACCCACGTTTGCGGCGAGCTTGGCGGTGGTGATGCGTTGGCTGCCGTCGCTGGATTCCAGCATCTGGGCTAACGCCTGCAATATTTCCTCGCGCCGATTCCTTTTCGTATTTTCTTTTTCTGCCATGTCTGATTAGACCCTTGCTAAAACTTAACTGACGGAAACCCGGGCACCGGCCGCTGCAGAGCAGGCTCTGTGCGGCTTATGTGATAGCTTTTTTACGATGCTGGGGTCAGCGGCCTTAACGGCCTTTTTCCGCGCTGCCTGGTGTGCGCTGCAATTGTCGCGGTAAAACCTTGCCGCAGAGACATCCCTCTCCCCGGAAAGCAAGGTTCAGGCGACGTTTCCCTGCCGGCCCTCGTGCATTGGGTGGCGCTTAGTGGCGCCCCGAGTGGCCGAAGCCGCCTTCGCCGCGTTCGCTGCTGTCGAACTCTTCTACCAGGTTGAATTCGGCCTGCACCACAGGCACGAAGACCATCTGCGCGATGCGTTCGCCCGGCTCGATGGTGAAGTGCTTCTGGCCGCGGTTCCAAACGGACACCATCAGCTGGCCCTGATAATCGGAGTCGATCAGGCCGACCAGGTTGCCCAGCACGACGCCGTGCTTATGGCCGAGGCCTGAGCGCGGCAGGATCACCGCCGCCAGGCCGGCGTCGGCGATGTGGATCGCGAGGCCGGTAGGCAGCAGCGTGGTTTCACCCGGCGCCAGCTCTACCGCGCTATCCAGACAGGCGCGCAGGTCGAGACCGGCGGAGCCCGGCGTAGCGTAGGTCGGTAGCGGGAAATCCTGACCGATGCGCGGGTCGAGGATCTTAACGTCGATTTTTTTCATCATAACGGCTGACTATCTCGTCTATTAAACGTTGGCCAAGGAGTGCCTTGTCGCTCAGCGCCAGGCGCTTTTCTCCATCCTGCCAAAAAAGGTGCAGGGCATTGGTGTCGCTGTTGAACCCGTGCTCTGCAAGCGAAACATCGTTAGCGCAAATCAAATCCAGCTTCTTACGCGCCAGTTTTTGCCGCGCGTATTCTTCCACATTCTGGGTTTCGGCGGCAAACCCCACGACAAACGGTCGATTTTTGGTCATCGCCGCCACACCGGCGACGATATCGGGGTTTTTTACCATCTTGAGGACGATTTCATCACCCTGTTTTTTTATTTTTTCATCGGCGATCCGCTCGGGGCGGTAGTCGGCCACGGCGGCGCAGGAGATGAAAATCTGCTGCTGCGCGGCGCGCTGTTGCACCGCCTGTTCCATCTCCAGCGCGCTGGTGACGTCCACTCGGGTGACCGATGGCGGCGTCGGCAGGCTCACCGGCCCGGCGATCAGCGTCACCTGCGCGCCGCGGGCGGCGGCGGCGCGGGCGATGGCGAAACCCATTTTGCCGGAGCTGTGATTGCTGATGAAACGCACCGGATCCAGCGCTTCGCGCGTTGGGCCGGCGGTGATCATAACCTGCAAATGTTGCAGATCCTGCGGGGCGGAGAAATGACCGTTCGCCAGCTCGACGATGTCCAGCGGATCCAGCATGCGGCCCGGGCCGACGTCGCCGCAGGCCTGGCTGCCGCTGTCCGGCCCCCAGAGCAGCATGCCGCGCGCCTGCAGCGTTTGCAGGTTGGCCTGCGTGGCGGCGGCGCGATACATCTGCTGGTTCATGGCGGGGGCGGCGGCGATGGGGGCGTCGGTCGCCAGGCAGACGGTCGTCAACAGATCGTTGGCCATGCCGGCGGCGACGCGCGCCAGCAGATCGGCGGTTGCCGGCGCCAGAATCACCAGATCCGCCCATTTGCCGAGTTCGATGTGGCCCATGGCGGCTTCGGCGGCGGGATCCAACAGATCGTCGGACACCGGGTGGCCGGAAACGGCCTGCAGCGTCAGCGGCGTAATGAACGCCTTGGCGGCGTGGGTCATCACCACGCGCACTTCTGCGCCCCTGTCGCGCAGGCGGCGCACCAGCTCTGGGCATTTGTAGGCGGCGATGCCGCCGCTGATGCCAAGCACAATATGTTTGCCGGAAAGTCCCGTCATCATCATTGTCCGATTGAAAGCCGAAAGATGCGCCATTTTAGCATATCCGCCGTTCAGGTGAGTGATTCCGCAATGGCTGCAGGGCGTTACATTGTGCTTTGCGAAACACTTCGCAATGTTATCAAACACCTGTCGAACGCGCCGGGCGGCGCGTGGCATGCTGTAGCCCTTTCAGGGAGGAACACGATGAGCAACCCGACTGTGGCGTGCTGGCCGGGCGCGCTGGCGCCGCGTGAAAAGCTGTTGATGCAGGGGGCCGCGGCGCTGTCCGACGCGGAGCTGTTGGCCATTTTCTTGCGCACCGGGTTGCCCGGCGTGCACGTGATGCAGCTGGCGGAGCAGCTGCTGCGCCGGTTCGGCTCGCTTTACCACCTGATGTCGGCCGATCATCAGGCGTTTTGCAGTCAAAAAGGCCTGGGCGACGCCAGCTATACGCAGCTGCAGGCGATTGCCGAGCTGGCGCTGCGCTTCTTTTCCAGCCATTTGTCGCAGGAAAACGCCATGCTCAATCCGCGCGTCACCCAGCATTATCTGCAAAGCCTGCTGGCGCATCGCGAGCGAGAGGTCTTTTTGGTATTGTTTTTAGACAATCAGCACCGGGTTATTCGCCATCAGGAGATGTTTGCTGGTACCATCAGCAGCGTCGTCGTCTACCCGAGAGAAATTGTGCGTGAAGCGTTGAAGGCTAATGCCGCCGCGCTGATTCTCGCGCATAATCACCCTTCGGGTAAGGCTGAACCCAGTCATGCCGACCGTTTAATAACGGAACAGGTGGTGAAAGCCTGTCAGTTATTGGAGATCCGAGTGCTTGATCATTTGGTGATCGGTCGGGGTGAATGCGTCTCTTTTGCCGAGCGCGGATGGCTTTAAGCGATTTTTTCGCGATCCTTGTGGGATCTTTAGCTGTTCGGGACTTGAGCACTTACGCTTCAGAGCGTATACTACGCCACCTTTGAGAATCTTGGGTTTGGCGCAAGAGCCTATCTCAGCAGGTTTCTGACCTGATGTGTGGTTTCTACCTGATGACGAGAGTCTCCTCAGTATGAAGTTTGCTGAGATGGGCTCTAAAAGCCTGACGAGGCGGCCATACCCTATACGAAGCTCGAGCTGATTTGATTTTTGGAGAATAGACATGTCCCGAGTCTGCCAAGTTACTGGCAAGCGCCCGGTGAGCGGTAACAACCGTTCCCACGCAATGAACGCGACCAAACGCCGTTTTCTGCCTAACCTGCACTCACACCGTTTTTGGGTTGAGGCTGAGAAGCGCTTTGTAACTCTGCGTGTATCTGCTAAAGGTATGCGTGTTATCGATAAGAAGGGTATTGAGACGGTTCTGGCCGATCTGCGTGCCCGTGGTGAGAAGTATTAAGGAACTGAATCATGGCTAAAGGTGTTCGCGAGAAGATCAAGCTGGTTTCTTCTGCTGGTACTGGTCACTTCTATACCACCACGAAGAACAAGCGTACTAAGCCGGAAAAATTGGAACTGAAGAAATTCGATCCAGTTGTCCGTCAGCACGTAGTATACAAAGAAGCTAAAATTAAATAATTTTAGTGGATTAATGAAAAACCCGGCCTTGGCCGGGTTTTTTGTTTTATAAAGGGTAGAAAACGTCGGAGGGGAAGCCAGATGCCTGAATTACCGGAAGTTGAGACGAGCAGACGCGGTATAGAGCCTTATCTTGTCGGCCACAGCATTCAGTATGCGGTGGTGCGCAACGCGCGCCTGCGCTGGCCGGTTTCCGAACAGATCCTGACGCTGAGCGATCGGCCGGTGCTCAGCGTGCAGCGCCGGGCCAAATACCTGCTGATCGAGCTGGAGAACGGTTGGATTATCGTGCACCTGGGCATGTCGGGCAGCCTGCGCATGCTGCGCGAGGAAAACGAAGACGAGGCCGGCAAACACGACCACGTCGATCTGGTGATCAGCAACGGCATGATCCTGCGCTATACCGATCCGCGCCGTTTCGGCGCCTGGCTGTGGTGCGAAGACCTGGCGACCAGCAGCGTGTTGGCGCATCTGGGGCCGGAACCGCTGAGCGAAGCGTTCAACGGCGACTACCTGTATGAAAAATCACGCAATAAGCGCACGCTGATCAAACCGTGGCTGATGGATAACAAGCTGGTGGTCGGCGTCGGTAACATTTACGCCAGCGAATCGCTGTTCAGCGCCGGGATCCTGCCCGATCGTCCGGCGGGCTCGTTGAGCAAAGCCGAAGCGGAACTGCTGGCGAAGACCATCAAGGCGGTGTTGCAGCGCTCTATCGAGCAGGGTGGCACGACATTGCGCGACTTTTTGCAGTCGGACGGCAAACCGGGGTATTTCGCGCAGGAGTTGCAGGTTTACGGGCGGGCGGGAGAACCTTGCCGCGCGTGCGGCACGCCGATCGAATCCGCCAAGCACGGGCAGCGCAGCACCTTCTTTTGCCGGCGCTGCCAGCGCTGAGCATCACTCGGCGGCGAGCTTCGCCATCAGCGCTTGCGTCACCACATCAGGCAGGAAAGGCGCAATATCGCCGCCGTGACGCGCGACCTCCTTCACCAGTGAGGAGGAGATGAACGACCACTCTTCGGAAGGCATCAGGAACACGCTTTCCAGCGTCGGCATCAAATGGCGGTTCATGTTCGCCAACTGCAGTTCGTATTCAAAGTCAGACACCGCACGCAGGCCGCGCACCAGGATGTTGGCATTCTGGTGAGCGGCAAAGTGCGCCATCAGCTCGCTGAAGCCCAGTACTTCCACATTGTCCAGATGCGAGGTGACCTGCGTAGCCAACGCCACGCGCTCATCCAGGCTAAACAGCGGCTTTTTGCTTGGGCTGGCGGCGATGGCCAGAATCACGTGATCGAACATCAGCGACGCGCGCGTCACTAAATCCAGGTGGCCGTTGGTCATGGGATCGAACGTCCCGGGATAGATGGCTTTGCTGGTCATGATTCACTTCTCTGAGTAGTTGCGGCCCAATGCCCATAATGCGGCATATTTATTGAAGGTATATTGCGCGTTGACCACCGCCAACAGCAACCCCTGTTTGCCATCCAGGAAGCCGGCGCGCAGCAGCCAGGTTTTGACGAAGGCGCCGAGCGTGTGGGTCAGGATAGACAGATAGCCGCAACGCTTGCCGGCTCGATGACGCTGTGTGGCCCACTCTTCGGCATAGCGCAGCTGTTTGCGCTGGAAGGCGAAGAAGTCGCGGCAGGTCAGGTGCAGCATATCGCCGCTGAGGGGGATGACTTTGGCGTCGCCGATGTTCAGCGACTCGTGCACCAGATCGTCGTTATAGCGATAGCGTGGGTTGGCGTACAGGCGGTTGACGCGGTCGGGATACCAGCCGCTGTGGCGCATGAAGCGGCCAAGGAACAGGTTGCGCCGCGCACAGCTGTAGACGGCGCCGTCGTCCGGCGCGTTCAACACCCGTTCGATGGATTGCCGCAGTTCGGGCGTGACGCGTTCGTCGGCGTCGATCATCAAAACGTAGTCATGGCTGGCGTAGCTTTGCGCCAGCTGACGCTGCTTGCCGAATCCTTGCCAGTCGGTGTGCGTGAAGACTTTGGCGCCCAGGCTTTCGGCGACGGCGACGCTGTCGTCCTCGCTGCCGGAGTCCAGCACGATGATTTCATCGGCCCACTCGACCGAGCGCAGACAGTCCGGCAACAGCCCGGCTTCGTTTTTGGCGATCATCACCACCGACAGGCTTTTGCGGCTGCTCATTCAGTGGCTCCGGGGCGGCAGATGCGGTTCAAGCAGCTGCAGCAGGCGCTGCAACGCTCCCTGATTCTGATACAGCACTTCCACCGCATGGCGGCCGTAGTAGCGACGGTAATCTTCGTCAGTCAACAGGGTTTCCACTTCCTTCACCAGCGAATCCACGTCGGCCACGGTGATCAGGCCTTCGGCCTGCGAGAGCTTGGCGCAGATGTCTTTAAAGTTGAAGGTATGCGGGCCCATCAGCACCGGGATGGCGTGCGCGGCGGCTTCCAGCGGGTTGTGCCCGCCGCGTTCCACCAGGCTGCCGCCGACAAAGGCCAGATCGGCGATGCCGTACAGCAGCATCAGTTCGCCCATGGTATCGCCGATCACCACTTGGGTGCTGCCAGACGGGATTTCGCCGCTGCTGCGCAGGGTGTAGCTGAAGCCGGCTTTCTGCACCAGCTCCTTGGCGGTCGGGAAGCGTTCCGGGTGACGCGGCACCAGGATCAGCAGCAGGTCGGGGTGTTTTTCCAGCAGCTTGCGGTGCGCTTCCAGCAGGATGGTTTCTTCACCGTCATGGGTGCTGGTGGCGATCCACACCGGGCGGCGCGGCGCCCATTGGCGGCGCAGCGTAACGGCGCGGGCGGCCAGTTCCGGGGTGACGGAGATATCGAATTTCAGGCTGCCGGTTACGGCCAGCTGCGAGCGTTTCAGGCCCAGTTCGATAAACCGATCGCCGTCTTCCTGGTTCTGTGCGGCGATCAGCGTAATGCGGCGCAGCATATCGCGCATGAATCCGCCAATTTTCTTATAGCCGGCGGCGGAGCGGGCCGACAGGCGCGCATTGGCGATCACCAGAGGGATTTGCCGCTGATGCAGCGCGTTGATCAGGTTAGGCCACAGCTCGGTTTCCATGATGATCACCAGCTTGGGATTCACCTGGTCGAGGAAGCGGTTCATGGAACCGGGCAGATCGTAGGGCAGATAGACATGATGCACGTCTTTGCCGAAAGCGGACTGGACGCGTTCTGAACCTGTAGGGGTCATTGTGGTCACAGTTATCGGCAAAGCGGGGTAACGATGGCGCAGCGCCCGCACCAGCGGGATGGCCGCCAGCGTTTCGCCGACGGAGACGGAATGCAGCATGATGCCGCCCGGCACGACTTTCCCGGCGCAGAAGCCATAGCGTTCCGCCCAGCGTTTACGGTAGGCTGGAGCTTTGCGGCTGCGCAGCAGTAAGCGGAGCCAGATCAGGGGTTGGATGAGGTAGAGTAGTACCTGATATAAACGCAGCAACATTCTATCAATTTCATTTATATGGGTTATTCGGAATAGTACCATAACTGGAAGGGAAAGGCGCTAATTTGGTAACCTTGGGTGTCAGTTTCAGACAACCGGCGAGCGATTTCGCCGATAGGCTCGGAATGAAGAATATTTTAATTATTCGCCGCGACAACATCGGCGATCTTGTTTGTACCACGCCTCTGATTGAAGGGGTGAAAATTGCCTATCCAGACGCAAAAGTTTATCTGCTGATCAATAAAGTCAGCCAGGACGTTGTTAAAAACAACCCTCATCTCGAGAAAGTCTTTGTCTATAAAAAGGCCAAGCACAAGGCGAAAAATGAAACGACGTTGGGCGTTTATTTCGAACGTCTGATGATCTTCCTGAAGCTGCGCAAAATAAAGTTCGATGCGGTTATTCTGGCCAACCCGGTGCCATGCAAATACAGCCTGCGTTTAGCGAAAATGGCCGGCGCCACCCATATCATCGGCGCCGATCTGGGCACGAAAGATATTCATCGCCCGTTCCGCAAGGACGATTTCCGCGGCCTCCATCAGGTCGAACACACCTACAGCTATTTATCGGCGATCACCGATCAATCCATTCCGATCCCGCCGGTGCGGGTATTCCTGACGCCTGAAGAGCGGCAATTGGCGGCGCAGCGGCTGCAGGAACGTCTGCCGTCGGTCGAACGGGTATGCGCCGTGCATATCAGCAGCCGCAGCCCGAAAAGACGCTGGCCGGTTGAACGCTATGCCGAAATCATCAACCGTCTGACCGCCGATCCCCACACCGGCGTGCTGATCTTTTGGTCGCCGCAGGGCACGCTGGCGCCGGACGACGTCGGCGATCAGCAGCGCGCCGAACAGCTGCTGGCGCTGTGCCAAAACGAACGCGTCGCGCTTTATCCGACGGCGTCGGTGCGCGAGCTGTTGGGCGGGTTTGATTTATGCGACCGGGTGCTGTGCAGCGACGGTGGGCAGATGCATCTTGCCGCTGCGTTGAATAAGGACATGGTGGTGTTCTTTGGCGATACCGATAAAACGTCCTGGCATCCATGGACCGGCCGTCATCATATTTTGCAGAGCGAGTCGGGGCACTGTGAAGATGTTTCTGTCGATGAGGTTTGGCAGAAAATGCAGGCGCTCAACTAACGAAGAAAATAAGGCAGGCATCCCCTGCCTTATTTATTTTTTTATTATTTTTCTTTCAGCTCAATATATTGATGGCAAATAGGCTCAAGCCCGTAGCTCAGCAATTGCTGTTGATTTATCTGTGGCGGGTTGGCGTAAATTTCCGCCATTTTTTCTGCCAGCGACGCTTCGTTTAATTCCGCTAACGCGTTAGCCATGCCGGCTTTTTCCAGAATTTCCGCAGGGCCGCCCGGACAGCGGGTGCTGACCACCGGCGTGTCGCACAACAGCGATTCTACCAGCACATTGCCAAACCCTTCGCTATCGGAACTGAGCACCAACAGCGAGGCATGGCGGATAAACGGATAGGGATTGGTCTGGAAACCGAGGAACAGCACGCGCTCTGCGATGCCCAAGTCTGCCGCCAGACGCTTGACCTCGGCGACGCGGGCGTCATCCCCGGTGCCGATCAAGGCCAGCGGCGCCTGAATGCCGGAGAGCGCATAGGCTTTCAGCAGGCGGTCATGCCGCTTGGTGGCGTGAAAGCGGCCGACGTGCACCAGATAGTCCTGGCCGGCCAGTTCGCAAGGCGCCGCCGCCTGTTGCCGGATGGCGTCGAGGTCAAACGGATTGTTGATGACCGCCAGGCGGCGCGGGCGGATCGGCAAGTTCCGCTGCAGATCGTCGCCGACCGCCTGTGAAACGGCGACGATATTTCTCCCCTGGTAAACGTTGGCGATTTTGCGTTGCTTCAGCCAGCGATCCAGACCCTTGCGGTGGCCGAGGTAGGAGGTGGAGAGAATGCCGTGAATGCAGAACCACAGACGGTCCGAAGCCAGCCGCTTGCTGCGGCTGACGATGCGATCGGTTTTATGCAGGTTGGAGAACACCAGATCGAACGCGCCGCGTTGGCGCTCGTGTTCGGCTATCGCGCGATCCAGCGCGGCGGCGCGGCGCGGCAGCTCGGTCAGCTTGCGCCAGGGGGCACGGCTGCGATCGGCTACCACCTGATAATCAATGCCTGACGGGATAGGGTAATTGCAGACGTCGCGCAGCGAGATCAGACTGACGTCATGCCCCTGTTGCTGCATGCCCTGACACAGGGTCAGCACCACTTTTTCCGCGCCGCCGCCCGGCAGACCATCGATGATCATCAGAATACGCATAGCTAATCCAGTAACCGGTTATAGAGGGAAATGAGCTGTTCGGACAGATGCGCCGGCGTAGCCGTCATAATGCGCAATCTCGCCGCTTCGCCCATGGATGAGCCCAGCGCCTGGCGCGGCAGTGCCCGAATAGCCTCCGTGATGGCCGGTACATCGAGCGCGTCGGTCACGAAGCCGTTCTGGCCTGGGGTGATAAACTCGGCGCCGCCGCAGGTGGTGCTGGTGATAACCGGCAGGCCGCATGACATGGCTTCCAGAATCACATTCGGGAATGGATCGTACAGCGTCGGCAGCAGCAGCGCGTCCGCGGCCTGATAGAACGGCAGGGTCTGCTTCTGCACGCCCATAAAGTGAATGCGATCGCCGCAGCCCAGCGACTGCGCCAGCGCCCGATAGCGTTTTTCGGCTTTGTCTTTACCGACCACCAGGAGGTGGCTGTCGGTCGCCGCCACGGCGCGGATGGCGGCGGCCAGCCCTTTGCGCTCAAAGCCGGAGCCGACGAAGATCAGGCAGTGCGCCTGTTGCGGGATCTGATATTGCTCGCGCAGACGTTGACGCTGGGCCTCGTCGGCGGGCGGGAATTTTTGATTGTCGATGGCGTTATAGATCACCGTGATCTTGTCGGCGGGCACGCCAAAGTCGGCGATGATTTCCTGCTTGATCATCTCGGCGTTGCAGATGACGGCTTTCAGCTCGGGCGCGGCGTACATGGCGCGTTCGGCGCACATCACATAGCGGTGATAGCGATTGGAGAACAGCCACTTGCGGCGCCATTCCGGCAGCAGCCGCGCGCGTTGCAGCAGCCAGCGGCGGTGTACGCCGTCGCCGGCGCGATAGATGTCGCAGCCGGGAATGCGCTCGTGGCTTTGCACCAGATCGAAGCGCTCTTTCTGCCACAGCGCTCTGGCCGCCACGGCGAAGCCCCGTTCGCGGCTGATGCGGCCGAGCTTTAATGGATTGCACAGGTGGATATGCCAGTTGGGATTGGCGTCACCCTGCCATTCGCGAGTGATGACGTTCAGATCGAGATCCTGTTGCTCCAGCGCTTCCAGGGCGCGGGAAACGAAACGTTCGGCTCCGCCGTCCGGGCGGTATTTTTGGCGAACGATCGCCAAACGAAATGCTTTCATGCCAGCGTGCTCCGCGCGGCTGCAATCACCGCGTCTGTAGGAATAAGGTCGAGATACCGTTCGTCGGTGCCGGTATCGATGGCGTCCGGATCGGGCAGTTCGCCGAAGTCGCCGGCCCAGATCACGGCGCCGGTAGCTTGCCACGGCCGCCAGAAAGTCAGCTTGGAAGGGCCGAACAGCGCCACGCACGGCGTTTGCAGCGCGGCGGCCATGTGCATAGGCACTGAATCCACGCCGATAAACAGTTTGGCGTGGTCGATCAGGGCGGCCAGTTGGCGCAGCGTCAGCTGGCCGGCCAACGAGATCACACCCTGTGGCGGGCAGAGCGCCAAAATGCGCTCGACCATGGCTTGTTCTCTGGCGTCGGGGCCGGAGGTGATCACCAACTGGTGGCCGTCGGCCTGCAAGGCGGTGAGGGTGGCGGCCATTTTCTCTTCGCTCCAGCATTTGAAGAACCAGCGCGAGGTGGGCTGCACCACAATATAACCGCCGGCGACGCCCTGTTTCTGCAACCGTTGCTCACAAGCCTGCCAATCCTGTGGATCGTAACTCATGGTCACATGTTCATTGAGCGCGGGCAGGTTCAGCGGCGCCAGCAGCGAAAGATTCTGTTCGACGGTATGCAGGTGGGCGTGATTGTCGACCGGCACCAGCTGCGTATGGCAATGGCGCCACAGGAAGCCGCGGCGTTTGGGGAAATCGAAGCCCAGACGGATACGCGCACCGGTCAGGCGCGTGAGGATGGCGCTGCGCCACTGATCGGCCAGGTTGACCACCAGATCGTAGCGTTGCGCCTTCAGGCGACGCAGCAGCGCCAGTTCGTGCCCCAGATGCGCGCGGGCGCCCTGTTTTTTCCATTGACGGTCGATGGCGAACAGCGTCGACAGTTCCGGATTACTGGCCAGCATCTCCTGCGTTTCCTGATACAGCAGCACATCGATCTGCGCCTGCGGGTAGTTTTGCCGCAGGCTGCTGATGACCGGCGTGACCAGCAGCATATCGCCGTGATGGCGCAGTTTTATGATCAAAATACGCTGTACGGATGGGGCGGAAGTTGGGGCTGGCGCGTCGTTCATCATGGGTCGCTTTCTGGGAAACCAATCTTTGATTCTAAATGACACGATCGCATGTGGCTACTGTTGCAAGGTTTTCTTGCCTGGTCGTAAAAAAATCGCCGAGCCGGGGACGAATGCGCTTCAACGTTGTCCAAACCAGGCAGCAAAGTCGTTTGCCCTGGCGAAACGGCCTGCGTAACATAGTGCATTCTGTTGATATCAGGCTCGATATTCATGACTAAACCGGCGTTTCTCATCACCATTGATACCGAAGGCGATAATCTGTGGCAAAACCACGATCGCATCGCGACCGAAAACACGCGTTTCTTGCCGCGCTTTCAGGCATTGTGCGAAAAATACGCCTTCAAACCGGTTTATCTCACCAACTATGAAATGGCGGTGGACCCGGCTTATGTCGAGTTCGCGCGCGACGTGATCGCTCGCGGCACGGGTGAAGTGGGCATGCACCTGCATGCCTGGAACAGCCCGCCGCTAGCGCCGCTCACCGACGACGACTGGCGCCACAAGCCTTATTTGATCGAGTATCCCGCCGATCAGATCCGCGCCAAGGTCGATCACATGACCAAGCTGCTGGAAGACGCCTTCCAGACCAAAATGCTCAGTCATCGCGCCGGCCGTTGGGCGTTCAACGAATATTATGCCTCGCTGCTGCTGGAATACGGCTATCAGGTGGACTGTTCGGTGACGCCGCGGGTCAACTGGCAGTTTTCGCCGGGCAATCCGCAGGGCGACGGCGGCACAGATTACAGCCGGTTCCCGTCGCAGGCCTATTTCATCGATCCGCAGAACATCGCCAAACCGGGCGCTTCGTCGCTGCTGGAAGTGCCGATGAGCATCCAGTACAAGCATTCGGCGCTGATGAATGCCTTCAAGCAGGGCTATGACCGGCTGCGCGGCAAGCGGCGTTCGCCGTCCGTCAACTGGCTGCGGCCGAGTGGCGGCAATGTGGCCAAGATGATAAGCGTGGCTGAGGCATCGCTGGCGCAGGGGCATGACTACGTTGAATTCATGCTGCACTCCTCCGAATTTATGCCGGGCGGCAGCCCGACGTTCAAAACCGAGCAGGATATCGAAGGGCTGTACCGCGATCTGGAGCAGCTGTTTGACTGGCTGCAGCAGCGCACGGTGGGCATGACGCTGGCCGAGTATTATCAACTTAAAGCGAATTAAACCAATATGTCGAAACAATGGAAAGTCAAGCTGGCTAACGCTTGTCTCCGGTTTTATACGAAGTTTGGCGGTAACTACAAAGATAAGCGCTCGTTTGATAAAAATCGCGATTTTGAGCGCATTGCTATTTTTTCGACAACCGCGTTGGGCGATTTGATGTTCAATACCCCGGCGATCCGTGCGATCCGTGAACGTTATCCCCGCGCTAAACTCACGTTGGTATCCAGCTACAAGAATGGCGGTTTAGTCGGAACCAGCAGCTATTTTTCCGACGTCATTTATTGGGATCACAAAGCCAAGGATATGCTCGGTGTCATCCGTCGATTGAAAAAGAATCGCCCGCAGTTGGCGGTGATACTGCATTCGAAAGCGCCCTATGATGTTATCACGGCGATCTGTTCCGGCTGCGAGTACTTATTTAAAGATGTCTATAAAAACGATTTGAGCGGTATGGAGCAGTGGTTGACCGGCATCAGCATTCGCGATCGAGGCCACCTGATTCAACGCAAGCTGGATCTGGTTAGCCAATTGGGATGCGATGCGCAGAATCGGGAAATGTTTATTCCGGTGGATTTTCCTCAACAGCCGAAACCATTGGGCAAGGTGGTGATTGGTTTTCAAATGGGGGCTTCTGAGCCCTTGCGTTGTTGGCCGGTTAGCCACTTTATCGGCCTGGCGAAAATGTTGCTGGCGCATTCGACGGAGTATCAAATTACCTTGATCGGTGCACCAAAAGAGCAAGTGATAGAGCGTGAATTTATGGCGGGTTTAACGGCGGAAGAACAGAGTCGGGTGGCCAGTTATATTGGCAAAACGACGTTGCCGCAATTGTTGGGGGTGATGGACAATATGGATGTGCTGGTTACCGGTGATACCGGGCCATTGCATTTGGCCATTGCGCTGAAAACCAAAACTGTCAGCCTGTTCGTGACCGCCGATCCGAAACAAACGGGTCCTTATCAGAACCCTGAGCTGCATCAGGTCATGCACGTACCAACGGAGACGCAGCAACTGAGCGATATACAGCGCCGGCAACCTTTAAGCATTATCACCAGTCAGAAGGTAATGGAGAAGGTCATGTTGAGTCTCGGTGCCGCATAAGATTGCTGAAAATCCGGGGCGGCCTATAGAACCGCCCCGGGCAGTTAACCGGCGTTGGCTTTCACTCTGGTCGTCATGATCACCGCCAACGGGAACCAGAATAAGTACCAGGATTCAGACGGATTACCTACCACGAACATCCCCTGCGATGTGTAAAACAGCAGAATAAAGATAAACAGCGCGGCTTCCAGACGCATGCCGTCGCGCAGGCGCCGCAGGGCCAGCAAGCCGCTATAGCTCAATACCGCCATGAACAGTGCCAGACCCACGATACCGCCTTTCAGTAACGCCCCCCAATAGAGACTGTGGGTGGTGCGTATATACTCACCGGAATAATTGGTGAAAGACAGCTCATAGTTGAATCCATAACCAAAGTAAGGACTTTGGCCGACCAGCTCGAAAATATGGTGCCAGATGCTCAGGCGAAGGGAGCTTTGGGTATACATTTCTTCGAAACGGGTCAGCAGCAATTGCCCTATTTCTGAAGATAAAATAACTGCACTAACCGCGACCAGCGCGATGAGAAAATAAGCGGCGTGCTTCAGTTTTAAGTGCCTATAGGATTGCGTGACCAGCAAGGCAATAAGCAGGGAAATCATCGGTCCGCGACTTTGGGTCAGCAGCATGGTGCCGAGCAGAATGGGTATGACGGCCAGAATAACCAGGCGCCGCTTCTCGCGAAATACGATCAGGCTGAGGAAGATGCCGATCCCTGCCATTCCCGCTAAATCAATGACGTTTCCGGGACCCGGATTGCTTTTCGAGACCTGCCGGCTGACTAGAATTTCTTGGTGATCAAAAACGAGCGAATACAGGCACAGGAGAGTGAGCCCCAGCGTGATGACGGTAAACAGCAAATCGCGTTTTGCGCCGTTAAGCACTCTGATCAGCATGGACAGATAAAGCAGCAGGTAAACGCTGTGCGTCAGGGTTGATTCGATATTGGCCGGATCGTTAGACCAAAGATTGCTGAAAGCGAAGTAGCATAACATCGCTGCAATCAGACCCAGCCCGCGGCGGACTTCATGATTCAGCGAAAAGGTTAGCCGAAGATCTGCATTGCGATACAGCGCGATCGTGAAAAAAATTGCGGCAAGGTGAAACAGATTATTCACTTTTGTATAGCCACAAAAAATAGCGCTGAAAAAAGAAAACAGAAACAGGAACACGACATAAAGTTGCCGTGGCTGAAAAGCGTTATTTGAAAATTTCATCGGGATTGATCTTGTCGAAAATGTCATTGCTGACTGCGCTGGCGACAGAAAGGTTCTTTACCATGATGTTCTTGGCTTTCATCATTTTGCTGGCATGGCTCAGCGACGGCATGATCAGACTGGTGATTTTGTCCTCCAACTCGGTTGGCAGCTTATTTTCCGCTGCTTCATAAAAACGGGGTTGGTGAAAGTTGTTCATATCCAACCCAATGATATACACCTGTTCGAAACCCAAGAACGTTAGAATTTGCAGCGCCCAGTAGGCGACAGTGCCAGCATCGAAGACGCCGTGGCGAATGTCGTGGCTAAAAGCGATATCCTGTCTGTCGGCGGCAAACGTGACGTTATTGTTATCGTGATAGGCCGCCCACAGTTCTTTGTTGACTATTCTGGCTTGGTAGATTTTAAAGGCGGCATCTTCAATCACTGCCAAACGGCACTTCACTTTCTCCAGGCTGAATCTGTCGATGATTTTAGCCACGCCGTGCACCGTCGTGAAAAGCGTCAGGCGAGAGTCGGTGATGATATCGCCGATTATTTCCGCCTTTTTATCGATAAAACCCATATCAACAATGACATAGAATCTAAAATCTACCTGATCATGCAGATAATAGGCGCCGTTAACGCCCATGGCAGGCATGGCCGGGAATTTTTCCAGGTGGAGATTCTTCACCGAGGGGCCGGTGGCAGTCAGCAATATATCGCCAGAGAAACGCGCTTTCAGATCGGCCAATTTCACGAGCGGCACGCGCTGCCGACGGTAATTCAACTCGACGATCTCTCCGCTGGCGGCACGTTTTATCTTGACGTAAGGCCAGAGGTTTTCGTTATGCCTATAAGGGCGCGCATGCGTATAACGATATATTTGCTTGAAGAATGTTCCCATTATACCGGCACCCTGTCGTGAATCAGCGTCATCACCTTCTGAGCGGAAATGTCTGCCATGCTGTTGCTCTGCTCTGGCCGACAGGCGTATTGATTTTGCCCGTAGCCGCCGATCAGACCGGGATCGGTCGGCCCGAACAGCGTGATGTTCGGTTTGTCGAGCGCGGCGGTCAAATGGCTGAGCCCGGTGTCGACCGAGACCACGCCCCTGGCGCCGGCCAGCACCTCGGCCACCTGCTGCAGGCTGAGCTTCGGCAGCACTTCGACATGTGAAAAACCTTCCGCCAAGCGCAGCGCGCGCTGATGTTCATGCTCTGCTCCCCACGGCAGTTTGATCTTCAGCCCGCTGTCCGCCGTCAGTGAGATCAGCTCACGCCAGTTTTGCTCCGGCCAATGCTTATCGTCACGGGTTGTCGCGTGCAAAAACACCAAATACTGCCCGGCATCGGCCGGCGGGCGGCTGAGAAAGCGTGCGGCGATGGCGTAATCGCCGTAGCTGCCTGGCTTGTCGTAGCCAAGGCTTTTGGCGAACAGTTCGCGCGTGCGCTCCACCGCGTGCTGCTGCTTGTCTATCTCATGGCGCACATTGTAGAACCAGCTGGCGAACGGTTCGCGCGCGCTCTTGCAGTCCGGGCCATGTTTGTTGCCTTTGGCGATGCGCGTGATTAGCGCGGCGCTTTTGATCAGGCCCTGCGCGTCGATCACCACGTCGTAACGGCGTTCTTGCAGCGCGCGTTTGAAGTCGCAGCGCTGTTGCCGAGTGTCGTTGCCGAACCAATTTTTTCGCCAGCGGCGAATGGCCACCGGGATCACGCGATCTACCGCCGGGTGCCAGGTGGGGATTTGGCTGAAGCCTTCTTCCACCACCCAGTCGAAGCGGATATCGGGAATGGCCTGCAGCGCGTCGGTCAGGGCGGGCAGTGTATGCAGCACGTCCCCCATCGAGGAGGTTTTTACAATTAACACCTGCATGATTATTCCTCGCTGGCGACAAGTAACGGCGTCAGCGCGTCCAACACTTGCTGCGGCTGAATATCGATCAAACTTTGGTGGTATCCCTGCTCGGCATCGCCCTTACGCACCTTGTGGTAGCCGCTGATCAGACGAATGACCCGCGCCTTGTCGGAAAGCGGCGGCGTGAAGTCGGGGCTGCTTGGGCCGTACAAGGCTATCAGCGGTTTGTTCAACGCTGCGGCAACGTGCATTAAACCGGAGTCGTTGCTGACCACCGCCCGGCAGGCTGCGATAAGGATAACTGCTTGCTCCAGCTGGGTTTTTCCGGCCAGGTTAAGGCAGAAATCGCGGGCGTCTTCCTGCAGCGCGGCGCGGATCTGTTCGCCGGCCTCATGGTCTTTCGCCGAACCGAACAGCGCGATTTGATAGCCGCTCTCGATCAGCCGTTGTGCCAGCGCCGCGTAGTGATAGTGCGGCCAGCGCTTGGCGGGACCGAATTCTGCGCCCGGGCAGAAGCCGACGATCGGGCGGCTGTCGGTCAGGTTGAAGGCCGCGGTGGTGTCGGCGATCTCTTCGTCGCTCACCTGCAGCCGTGGCCACAGCAGCGGCTGCGGCAGATCGTCGGCGCGCTGAATGCGCCCTTTGTCATAGGCCAGCGCCACATAGCGTTGCACCATCAGCGGGAAGGCGGCCTTGTCGAGCACGCGGACATCGTTCAGCAGGCCGTAACGCATTTCGCCCCGCCAACCGGTGCGCTGCGGGATATCGGCGAAGAAGGGCACCAGCGCGGATTTGAACGAGTTGGGCAGAACGTAAGCGCGATCGTAACGGTTGGCGCGCAGAGCACGCCCCAGGCGGCGGCGCTCGCCGAGCCCCAGCGCGCCGTGGCCCAGCGGCATCGCCAGCGCCTGATTGACTTCCGGCATGCGCGCCAGCAACGGGCGGCACCAGGCCGGTGCCATCACATCGATCTCCGCCGACGGGTATTCGGCCTTCAGGGTGCGATAGAGACTTTGCGACATCATCATGTCGCCAACCCAAGAAGGGCCGATAACCAGTATTTTCATACCCAGCGTTAATTCCTTCAGCTTATGCGGTGCGGTTCAACCAGGCCATGTACTCTTTCACGCCTTCGGCGACCGTTTTGAACGGTGCGTCGTAGCCGGCGGCGCGCAGCTTGGTCAGATCGGCCTGGGTGTACGCCTGATAGCGGCCTTTCAGCTTCTCCGGGAACTCGATGTATTCCACAGCGCCTTTCTGGTGGAAGTCCACCACCGCGTCGGCTACCGCCTGGAAGGTTTCCGCTCGGCCGGTGCCGCAGTTGAAGATGCCGGATTTGCCGGTTTCCCAGAACCACAGGTTAACCGCCGCCACGTCGCCGACGTAGATGAAGTCACGCTTGAAGTTTTCGCTGCCGGCGAACAGTTTCGGGTTTTCGCCGCGGTTGATCTGGGTATTCAGGTGGAAGGCGACGCTGGCCATGCTGCCTTTGTGCCCTTCGCGCGGGCCATAAACGTTGAAGTAGCGGAAGCCGCAGATCTGCGAGTCCGCTTCCGGCAGGATCTCGCGCACGTACTGATCGAACAGGAATTTGGAGTAGCCGTACACGTTGAGCGGCGCTTCATACTCACGCTCTTCGATGAACTCTTCGCGGCCGCCGTAAGTGGCGGCGGAGGAGGCATACAAGAACGGGATTTCGCGATCCAGGCAGTAATGCAGCAGGTCTTTGGAGTACTGATAGTTATTGTCCATCATGTACTTGCCGTCCCACTCGGTGGTCGCGGAGCAGGCGCCTTCGTGGAACACCGCTTCGATATCGCCCAGATCGTCGCCGGCCACGATGCTGGCGATAAAGTCTTCTTTATCGATATAGTCGGCGATGTCCAGATCGACCAGGTTGACGAACTTGGTGCCGTCTTTCAGGTTATCCACCACCAGGATATCGCGATATCCCTTGTCGTTCAGTGCCTTAATGATGTTGCTGCCGATCATGCCGGCGCCGCCTGTGACGATAATCATTGGGTTACCCCTGCTAAGCTGCCTGGCGGGGCACAATGCCCCACGCTCAATGGCGGTTATAATAGCATTTCATGCCGCGGCAAACAGCGGAAGGGCTCCGAATATCCCGCATTGCCATTGAAGTCCGCCGTTTGCCGTGATATCTGCTGCAATTTTAATATTCTCTCCCGCGCATTCTCGTCAGTTTGGTTACAAATCAGTAAAATATGCCGCAAATAGCCCAATCCTGGAGATAACCGAATGTCAGCGTCTTTTTATCAGCAGTTGGAACAACAGCTTGCCGCCACGCGCAGTGAAGGGCTGTTCAAGGAAGAACGCATCATCACCTCCGCGCAACAGGCGGATATCGCCGTCGCCGACGGCAGCCATGTGATCAACTTCTGCGCCAATAACTACCTGGGCCTGGCCAACCACCCGGCGCTGATCGCCGCCGCCAAGTCTGGCATGGACAGCCACGGTTTCGGCATGGCGTCGGTGCGCTTCATCTGCGGCACCCAGGACAGCCACAAGCAGCTGGAACAGAAACTGGCGACCTTTTTGGGCATGGAAGACGCGATCCTGTACTCCTCTTGCTTCGACGCCAACGGCGGGCTGTTCGAAACCCTGCTCGGCCCGGAAGACGCCATTATCTCCGATGCGCTGAACCACGCGTCGATCATCGACGGCGTGCGCCTGTGCAAGGCCAAGCGCTATCGCTATGCCAATAACGACATGACCGAGCTGGCCGCGCAGCTGAAGCAGGCCAAAGCCGACGGCGCGCGTCACATCCTGATCGCCACTGACGGCGTCTTCTCGATGGACGGCGTGATCGCCAACCTGAAAGGGGTTTGCGATCTGGCGGACGAATACCAGGCGCTGGTGATGGTGGATGACTCTCACGCGGTGGGCTTTGTCGGCGCCAACGGGCGCGGCACCCATGAATACTGCGAAGTGATGGGCCGCGTCGATATCATCACCGGTACGTTAGGCAAAGCGCTGGGCGGCGCGTCCGGCGGCTACACCGCCGCCAAGAAAGAAGTGGTGGAGTGGCTGCGCCAGCGTTCGCGCCCGTACCTGTTCTCCAACTCGCTGGCGCCGGCGATCGTCGCCGCGTCGATCAAAGTGCTGGAACTGCTGGAAGAGGGCGATGCCCTGCGCGATCGCCTGTGGGCCAACGCGCGTCTGTTCCGCGAAAAAATGACCGCCGCCGGCTTCACGTTGGCCGGCGCCGATCATGCCATCATCCCGGTGATGCTGGGTGAGGCGAAGCTGGCGCAGGAATTCGCCAATGCGTTGCTCAAGGAAGGCATCTATGTGACCGGTTTCTTCTATCCGGTGGTGCCGAAAGGCCAGGCGCGCATCCGTACCCAGATGTCCGCTGACCACACCCCGGAGCAAATCGAACGCGCAGTGGCGGCGTTTACACGTATCGGTAAGGATCTTGGCGTTATTGCATAAGGTAAAACCATGAAAGCACTGTCAAAACTGAAAGCGGAAGAAGGGATTTGGATGACCGACGTGCCTCAGCCGGAGCTGGGCCACAACGACATCATGATCAAAATCCGCAAAACCGCGATCTGCGGCACCGATGTGCATATCTACAACTGGGACGAGTGGTCGCAAAAAACCATTCCGGTTCCGATGGTGGTCGGCCATGAATATGTGGGCGAAGTGGTGGCGATCGGTCAGGAAGTCAAAGGCTTCAGCATCGGCGATCGCGTGTCCGGCGAAGGCCACATCACCTGCGGGCACTGCCGCAACTGCCGCGGCGGCCGCACGCACCTGTGCCGCAACACCGTCGGCGTGGGCGTGAACCGTCCGGGCAGCTTCGCGGAATACCTGGTGATCCCGGCGTTCAACGCCTTCAAGATCCCGGATAACATCTCCGACGAGCTGGCTTCGATCTTCGATCCGTTCGGTAACGCGGTGCACACCGCACTGTCGTTCGATCTGGTCGGGGAAGACGTGCTGGTGTCCGGCGCCGGCCCGATCGGCATCATGGCGGCGGCGGTGTGCAAACACGTCGGCGCTCGCCATGTGGTGATCACCGATGTTAACGAATACCGCCTGGAACTGGCGCGCAAGATGGGTGTGACCCGTGCGGTGAACGTCAGCAAGGAAAACCTCAGCGACGTGATGGCCGAGCTGGGCATGACCGAAGGGTTCGACGTCGGTTTGGAAATGTCCGGCGCGCCGCCGGCGTTCCGCACGCTGCTTAATGCGATGAACCACGGCGGGCGTATCGCCATGCTGGGCATTCCGCCTTCGGATATGTCGATCGACTGGAATCAGGTCATCTTCAAGGGGCTGTTTATCAAAGGGATTTACGGCCGTGAAATGTTCGAAACCTGGTACAAGATGGCGGCGCTGATCCAGTCCGGTCTGGATTTGACCCCGATCATCACCCACCGTTTCTCGATCGACGAGTTCCAGCAGGGCTTCGACGCCATGCGCTCCGGCAAGTCGGGCAAAGTGGTGCTGAGCTGGGATTAATCTCGGCAAATGTGAAAAGGGCCGGAATTCCGGCCCTTTTTTATGCTTGCGGTTTGGCTTGCGTCCAGTGTTGCCAATGACGCTTGATGAAGTTCACCGGCGGCGAGGTGGCAATGCTGTCGGCGATAACGCCCAGCGCGGTGCCGGCGTTGGTTTTTTCCTTCGGCGGTTTGACCTTGCACTGCTTGATGCCGCCGCTGAACGGATTCTTCGGCTGCGGTTTTTGCGGTTTGACCGGCGGCGGGACGTAGCTGCCACCGCCGTTGCCCTGCGGTTCGTTCAGCAGCGCGCTCGGTTTGACCAGCACGATATCGGCGGGCAGCGACGGCAGCATCTGCTGCAGCACCTTCACCGTCGCCGGGCGCGGGTGGCCGATGGCGATGGCGGATCCGTTGCGCCGCGCCAATTCGACCGCGCGGTTGAACTGGCGGCGGATGTCGGCTTCGTTCGCGGTATCGTCGAGGAACACCCTGCGTTTGATCACCTTCACGCCGGTGCCGGCCGCGGCGCGGGTCGCCTGGCTGCTGCCGATGGTCATGCTGTCGAGGAAGTACAGGCGGTAGCTTTCGAGCGCCTGCATCACTTTCTGCATGCCCGGCAGGCTGGAGGTCATGGCGCTGCCCATGTGGTTGTTCATGCCGACCGCGTAGGGCACGTTGTTCACTGCGTTGCGGATGATGCGCTGGATCTCGTCGCTGCTCATGGCAGGCTGCAGGGTATCGCGCTCCAGCGGCTGCTTGCTGAGCGGCGCCATCGGCATGTGGATCAAGACTTCGCGGCCCTGGCTGTGGGCGCGGGTGGCCATCAGGCGGGCATGCGGCGCGTTGGGCAAGACTGCGACCGAGATCGCCGTCGGCATTTGCAGCACCGCGTTTTCTTCGTGAGGGCGGTAGCCCACGTCATCGATGACGATGGAGAGTTTTCCTGCCTGCGCAGCGTAAACCTGCAGCAGACAGCCGATTAACAAAGCTGTACGGGTTTTGACATAACGCAAATCTATCTTCCCAACCACGGCAGTGGGTTAACCGCCTGTCCCTGACGACGGATTTCGAAATAGAGCGACGGCGTTCCCTGGCCGCCGCTGGTGCCGACCAGTGCGATCGGCTGGCCGGCGCGCACCTGCGCCCCGACGTTGACCAACGCGCTTTGGTTGTAGCCGTACACGCTCATGTCGCCTTTACCGTGTTCGACCACCACCATCAGGCCATAGCCTTGCAGCCAGTCGGCCAGCAGCACGCGGCCATCGGCGACGGCTTTCACTTCGCTGCCTTCGCGGGCTTCGATCACCATGCCTTTCCAGCGTAGCTCGCCCTGCTGCTGCTCGCCAAAGCCGTGCAGCGTGCGGCCGCGCACCGGCCACATCAGCTGGCCGGCCGGACGGCCGAGGCCGCCGGTTCGCGCCATCAGCGAGCGATCGGCTTCGCTAGGTTTGTAGGTGGTGCCGGTTTTCTTCGCCTGCTGTTCCTTGATGCGCACCTGTTCGCGCACTTTGGCCGCTTCACGCGCTTCGCGTTCGGCGCGCGCACGGGCTTCGCGCTCCGCCCGAGCGATCTTGTCGCGCATGCGGGCTTCGTTTTGGCGCAGTTCCACCAGGCGTTGTTGGTCTTTTTCCAGCGAAGCTTCCAGCGCGGTCAGCGTTTTCTTGCGGGCGCCGCGCGCCTGCTCCAGCTTCTGCTGCTGTGTCTGTTGTTCGCTCAGTAAGGATTTTTGCTGGCCCTGTTTAGCCACCAGCGTGGTTTTTTGCTTCGCCAGCTCGGCGCGGGTCTGTTTCAACTCTTCGATGGTTTTCTGGCGCGCTTCATTCAGATAGCCGAAATAGGCCAGAATACGTTCGCTGCGCTGGCTTTCTTCACCGCTGAGGATCAGCTGAACGGCGCTGTGCTGCCCTTGTCGGAAGGCGGCGTCGAGCTGTTTGGCGAGGAGGTTTTGCTGGGTCGATTGCTGCTTTTGCAGTTTGGCTATCGAGGCGTTCAGGCCGGAAATGTCCTTGCCCAACTGGGTGAGCGTGCCCTGGGTGTCGCGCAACTGGCGGCTGGCCTGGGCGATGGTTTTTTCCTGTTGACGCAGCTGATCCTGCAGCGAGCTGCGTTGCTGCTGCTGCTGCTTCACCGCTTTTTCTTTCTCGGCGATGCTCTGCTGGATGTCTTTCAACTGGGATTTATTGTCTTCCGCCGCCTGGCCGGCGAGCGGCAACAGCAAGACGCCAGCGCAAAATACGCTGGCGCACATGGCGGTGAACGTCCTTGGCGCGGTGCGTTCAGGCAGCGGCCGGCTGCCTGCGTTTGCGCTTCGGGTTACCCTTGATAGTGCAAAAAACGCCTTCTCCCTCATGGAGAAGGATTATTCCACGATGAACAGCGGCTTACCAGTCATCTCTTGCGGGATTTCCATTCCCATCAGCGTTAACAGGGTTGGCGCGATGTCCGAAAGCTTGCCGCCTTCGACCGCGCGCGCCGGTTTGCCGACGTAAATCAGCGGCACCGGCAGGCTGGTGTGGGCGGTGTGCGCCTGGCCGGTGGCCGGATCGCGCATCTGCTCGGCGTTGCCGTGATCGGCGGTGATCAGCAGCTGACCGTCGACGTCGCGCACCGCGTCAACCACCTGAGCGATGCAGGCGTCCAGCGTTTCCACCGCTTTGACCGCCGCGTCATACACGCCGGTATGCCCCACCATGTCGCCGTTCGGGTAGTTGCAGATGATGGCGTCGTATTTGCCGCTGCGAATGGCGCTCAACAGTTTGTCGGTCAGCTCGGCGGCGCTCATCTCAGGCTGCAAATCGTAGGTGGCGACCTTCGGCGAATTGACCAGCACGCGGTCTTCCCCTTTGAATGGCGCTTCCACGCCGCCGTTATAGAAGAAGGTGACGTGGGCATATTTTTCGGTTTCCGAGATGCGCAGCTGGGTTTTGTCGTGCTTCATCAGCCATTCGCCGAAGGTGTTGGCCAGCGGCGCCGGCGGATAGGCGCAGGCGGTCGCGATGTCGGCGGCGTACTCGGTCAGCATCACGAAATCGCCGAACTGCACCTGTTTGGCGCGCGGGAAACCGTCGAAATCCGCGTTCACGAAGGCGCGGGTGATCTGGCGCGCGCGGTCAGCGCGGAAGTTCATGAAGATCAACGCGTCGCCGTCCTGCATCGCGGCATCGGCCTCGCCGGCGGCGCGGATCACGGTCGGTCTGACGAACTCGTCGTTTTCACCGCGCTGATAAGCGGCCTGCAGGCCGGCGACCGCATCGTCGGCCACGGAGTCGCCTTTGGCCGCGGTCAGCAGGTCATAGGCCAGCTGCACGCGATCCCAACGGTTGTCGCGATCCATGGCGTAGTAGCGCCCAATGAGTGAAGCGATGCGCCCGACGCCCAGCGTGGCGAAGGCCTCGCGGCAGCGCTGCAACGGGGCTTCGGCGCTGCGCGGCGGCGTGTCGCGCCCGTCGAGGAAGGCATGCAGATAAATGGCTTTGGCGCCGCGCTGAGCGGCCAGTTTAATCATGGCCAGGATGTGCTCGTCATGGCTGTGCACGCCGCCCGGCGACAGCAGGCCCATGATATGCACCGCCTTGCCAGCCGCCACGGCCTTATCCACGGCGGCGGTCAGCACCGGGTTGGCGAAGAAGTCGCCGTCGGCGATCGCTTTGTCCAACCGGGTCAGATCCTGGTACACGATGCGCCCGGCGCCCAGATTGACGTGGCCGACTTCGGAGTTGCCCATTTGCCCATCGGGCAGGCCGACATCCAGCCCGGAGGCGGCGATCAGCGTATGCGGCTGCTCCCGCCACAGGCGATCCATCACCGGGGTGCTGGCGTTCAGGATCGCGTTGTCCTGCCGCTCTTCACGGTGGCCGTAACCGTCCAGGATCACCAGTACCATCGGTTTTTTGTTGTTCGACATTGCATTGACCTCTTATGAACTTTTTAAGCTGCGAATAGCCATGCGCCCGCCGCAAGCATGGCTATTCGCCCTCGAAAAACCGGCTGATTTTACATCGCCACCGGCGAGAAATAGCCCAAAGAGATCAAGGTTGCGGCGAATCGCGCGGGCTTTTATGCTCTGACCTCGGGAATTTCTCAGCGCAGCCCGCAGTTTCTACAATCGCGCTTGCTTATTGGCTGTATTTGCCGCACTCGGCAGGTATACTCTGGAACCTTGACTTATTTATCCCTTAACTGACGGGAGTTGTTACACCCCATGCTGCAAGAAATTATGCCATTCGTAAGCAGACACCCGATTCTGAGCCTGGCTTGGATCGCTCTGCTGGTCGCCGTGATCGTCATGACTTTCAAAAGCCGTTTCTCCAAGGTCAAAGAGATCGCCCGCGGTGAAGCTATCCGCCTGATCAACAAAGAAGAAGCCGTGGTGGTCGACACCCGCAGCCGCGACGATTTCCGCCGTGGTCACCTGGCCAGCGCCATTAACCTGACCGCCAGCGAAATCAAAAGCGGCAGCCTGGGCGAGCTGGAAAAACACAAAGCGCAGCCGATCATCGTCGTATGCGCCAACGGCACCGCCTCCCGCGAGCCGGCGGAGAACCTGAGCAAGGCCGGTTTTGAAAAGGTGACGATGCTGAAAGACGGTATCGCCGGCTGGAGCGGAGAAAACCTGCCGCTGGTGCGCGGTAAGTAACCGTTTAACCTATTTGAGGTGGCAATCCATGGCTAACATTGATATCTACACCAAAGCGACCTGTCCGTTCTGCCATCGCGCCAAGGCGCTGTTGAACAGCAAGGGCGCGGCGTTTAACGAGATCGCCATCGACGGCGATAACGCCAAGCGCGAAGTGATGATCGAGCGCAGCGGGCGCACTACCGTGCCGCAGATTTTCATCGACGGCCGGCATATCGGCGGCTGTGATGATTTATATGAACTCGATGCTCGCGGCGGCCTGGATCCGCTGCTTTAAGCAGCTTGCCGGTTCACCGAGTGTCAATAAGGACGTTTAACCAAGGGTATTACTCACATGTCAGAACAAAACAGCACCGAAATGGCTTTCCAGATCCAACGTATCTATACCAAGGATATCTCCTTCGAAGCGCCGAACGCGCCGCAGGTTTTCCAGCAGGAATGGCAGCCGGAAGTTAAACTTGATCTGGATACCGCGTCCAGCCAGCTGGCTGACGAAGTGTATGAAGTGGTACTGCGCGTAACCGTGACGGCGACCCTGGGCGAAGAGACGGCGTTCCTGTGCGAAGTGCAACAGGCGGGCATCTTCTCGGTAGCAGGCATCGAAGGCACGCAGCTGGCGCATTGCCTGGGCGCATACTGCCCGAACATCCTGTTCCCGTATGCGCGCGAGTGCATCACCAGCCTGGTTTCCCGCGGCACCTTCCCGCAGCTGAATCTGGCACCGGTCAACTTTGACGCGCTGTTCATGAACTATCTGCAGCAGCAGGCGGAAGGCGAAGGTGCCGCACCACATCAGGATGCCTGATGAACACCGTCAATGCTTCAATGACTGTTATCGGTGCCGGCTCGTACGGCACCGCATTGGCCATTACGCTGGCGCGTAACGGCCATTCCGTAGTGCTGTGGGGGCACAACCCCGCGCAAATTCAAACGTTGCAGCACGATCGCTGCAATCAGGCGTTTCTGCCCGACGTTCCCTTCCCCGATACCCTGCTGCTTGAAGCCGATTTGGCGCGTGCGCTGGCCGCCAGCCGCGACGTGCTGGTGGTGGTGCCGAGCCACGTGTTCGGCGACGTGCTGCGCCAGCTGAAGCCGCATCTGCGCCCGGACGCCCGCATCGTGTGGGCCACCAAGGGATTGGAAGCGGAAACCGGTCGGTTGCTGCAGGACGTGGCGCGTGAGGCGCTGGGCGAGACGATCCCGCTGGCGGTGCTCTCCGGGCCGACGTTCGCCAAAGAGCTGGCCGCCGGCCTGCCGACGGCGATCGCGCTGGCGGCGACCGATGCGCAGTTCGCCGACGATCTGCAACAGCTGCTGCACTGCGGCAAGAGCTTCCGCGTCTACAGCAATCCCGACTTCATCGGCGTGCAGCTTGGCGGCGCGGTGAAGAACGTGATCGCCATCGGCGCCGGCATGTCCGACGGCATCGGTTTCGGCGCCAACGCCCGTACCGCGTTGATTACACGCGGGCTGGCGGAAATGAGCCGTCTGGGTTCTGCGCTGGGCGCCGATCCTTCGACGTTCATGGGCATGGCGGGGCTGGGGGATCTGGTGCTAACCTGCACGGACAACCAGTCGCGCAACCGTCGCTTCGGCATTATGCTGGGGCAGGGTAAAGGCGTGCAGGAAGCGCAGGACAGTATCGGTCAGGTGGTCGAGGGCTATCGCAATACCAAAGAGGTGTTGGCGTTGGCGCAGCGGCACGGTGTGGAAATGCCGATCACCGAACAGATTTATCAGGTGCTTTACTGCCACAAGGACGCCCGCGAAGCGGCGCTGAGCCTGCTGGGGCGAGCCCGAAAGGACGAAAAACCCAGCGCGTGACATAAAACGATATGTCGGGGCAGCTGAATGCTGACCCCGCAAATGACCTGGGCCGCTTCGCGCTACCGTGTGAAGCGGCCCGTTTGGCAAGGTAAAGGGGTATGTGATGTCGTCAGAAGAGTTGGAACAGGTCTGGAACAGCATTAAATCAGAAGCGCGAGCACTGGCTGATTGTGAACCGATGCTGGCCAGCTTTTTCCATGCGACGTTGCTCAAGCACGAGAATCTGGGCAGCGCGCTCAGCTATATGCTGGCCAACAAGCTGGCCACGCCGATCATGCCCGCCATCGCGGTGCGCGAGGTGGTGGAAGAGGCCTACAAGTCTGACAACCAGATGATCGTTTCGGCGGCGCGCGATATCCTCGCGGTGCGCCTGCGCGACCCGGCGGTCGATAAATACTCCACGCCGCTGCTTTACCTGAAGGGGTTCCATGCGCTGCAGGCTTACCGCATCGGTCACTGGCTGTGGCAGCAAGGGCGGCAGGCGCTGGCGATCTACCTGCAAAATCAAATTTCCGTCGCCTTCGGCGTGGACATCCACCCGGCGGCGACCATCGGTTGCGGCATCATGCTCGACCACGCCACCGGCATCGTGATCGGTGAAACGGCGGTGGTGGAGAACAATGTCTCTATCCTGCAGTCGGTCACCCTGGGCGGTACCGGTAAAACCAGCGGCGACCGTCATCCGAAAATCCGTGAAGGGGTGATGATTGGCGCAGGCGCCAAAATTCTCGGCAATATCGAAGTGGGCAAGGGCGCGAAGATCGGCGCGGGCTCGGTGGTCTTGCAGGCGATACCTCCGCACACCACCGCCGCCGGCGTGCCGGCGCGCATCGTCGGGCGGCCGGAGAGCGATACGCCGTCGATGGATATGGACCAATACTTCAACGGCACCAATCACGGCTTCGAGTACGGCGACGGCATTTGAACGCCGTTTGCGTATCCATTCAGGGGGAGCTTCGGCTCCCCCTGTGTTTTTCAGGCGGCGGTCAGCCCTGCTTAGGGAAGTTGGTGATATCGGTAACGATGTCGTCGATCGCCGCCTTGACGTCATCCGCCGTGACCGGCGTGCTGTCGTTGTTGACGGTTTTACCGTAGGCCTTGCGTACCACTTCCAGCACCGTTTTACCGGTATCCTGGTCGATCAACTCGCCTTCGATATACAGCGCGGTATTTTGCGTCCGGTGCCCGGTAGCCGCCATAGTGCTGGCAACCACCGCCGCGACCGGCACCACCTCATAGAACTTCATGTCTTCGTTTTCGGCCGAAACGGCGGTGATGGCGAGTTTGGCCACCAGAACGCGCGAGCCCGTCGGGCTTGGCAGAATGGTAAAGCGGTTCTGCAGCGCGGTTTTGATTCGCTGGGTCGCGTAGGCCTTAATCTTGTTCAGCGTGTCCTGGCTGACGCGCGCCGTGGGTTTCTCCGCCGGGAAATAGACTACCGGTTGGAAATAGATGCCGCGATAGTTGGATTCCTTGTAGCTTGGATCTACCCAGCGCAGCGTTTTATGACCGCTTGGTGAGGTGGTTTCCTGCAGTTTGCTGTAATCGGACAAGAAGCCCGAATATTGCGACGTTTGGGTGACTTTGGACGAACAGCCCGCCAGCAACAGGCCCGCTGCCAGAACGGCCATGGCAACGCTCAAGCGTTGTTTTTTCATGTGGTTTCCTATGATGAGTGGTGATTACCCTTACAAAACATAGCGCATTATCTGCGCCTCATCGGGCATTTTCGGGGCCGGGCGTGCCCTGCTGCGGCCTTTTTTCAGGATCGTGATGCGCCGCCGGTTTTCGCCGCCAGTGCCGGTGATAAGGCGGCGAGCAAGGCGTCCGCTCTGACCAGCGCCTGGCGTTGCTCAGCTTGCCACCGGGGCAACAAGGGCCAGAGATCCGCCTGATGTTCTGCCTGCAGGCACCAGATCTCCCGATCGTGCCAGTCACCGAGGGCGTTTTGCGCCGCTTTCAGGCTCGCCATCGCGGCGGGAGAGAGGGGAAGGTGCTGCGGATAGGCTTCAGCCGCGTAACGCAGGCGTTTTATCAGCAGCCGCAGGCGATGGCGATCGTAGCCGGTATCGGCCAATGCCCGGCGCAATTGCCGCTGCTGGCGCTGCAGGCGTCTATTCAGGCGGTGTTTGGCGCCGCGCCGCGCGGTGCGGCGAAAGCGGCGCGGCCAGGCGTGCAAAAGCGAGGGAAAGCCAATGAGCTGCGGATGAGCGAGCAGTTGACGGCAGCGGGCCCGAAGTTCGCTCTGGCGCGCGTTGGCCTGCCAGTCGAGGCGATGACGCGCCAGCTCGGCGATCAGCACCTCGAGATCGCGCAGCGGCGTCGTGAGCTTGCCTAATTCGGCGGCGTCCCGATCGAGCCGGGTTGCGCCGGGGCAGCCGCGCAACGGACGCAGCAGGCTGCGAATGCGGCGCAGGCAGACGCGCAAGTCGTGCAGCGCTTCGCTGTCTTGCGCCTGTTGCAGCCGCAACAGCGCCTCGTTCAGCGCCGGTTCGAGCCGGCGAAACTGGGTGACAATCTCTGCGACGAAAGCCATGTGCCGTGCCTGGAAGGGGTTAACCTTTCCAGTATGGCGCGACGTCGCGAATTACGCCTTGATCAGCGCACCGGCATAGTCCAGCTGCCGCCAGGCTTCATACACCACTACCGATACGGCATTCGACAGGTTCATGCTGCGGCTTTGCGCCTGCATCGGGATGCGGATTTTTTGCTGCGCAGGCAGCGCATCGAGGATGTCGGCAGGCAACCCGCGCGTTTCCGGGCCGAACAGCAGGTAGTCGCCGGCCTGGTAGCTGACGGCGCTGTGCGCCGGCGTGCCCTTGGTGGTGAGGGCAAACAGCCGCTGCGGGTTTTCGGCGGCGAGAAAGGCGGCGTAATCGGCATGACGGCTAACGCGGGTGAACTCATGATAGTCCAGCCCGGCGCGGCGCAGGCGCTTGTCGTCCCACGGGAAACCCAGCGGTTCGATCAGGTGCAGATTAAAGCCGGTATTGGCGCACAGGCGGATGATATTGCCGGTATTGGGTGGAATTTCGGGTTCAAATAAAACGATGTTCAGCATGTTGCAGGCCCCTCGTGAACGAGGGGCGCAGGATAGCAAACTCTTACTGTTCTGTCTTAGACGATAGGCGTTGATGATGCAGCGGCAGCCACAGCACCAGCCGCAGACCGCCAAGCGGGCTGTCTTCGGCCTTTACCCAGCCGCGATGCTGATTGACCGCCGCCTCGACGATAGCCAGGCCAAGGCCGGTGCCGCCGGACTCACGGTCGCGCGCCTCATCGGTGCGGTAGAACGGACGGAAGATCTGCTCGCGGTCTTCGGCGCTGACGCCCGGGCCGTCGTCGTCAACCTGGATGGTCACGCCCTGATTGTCAGCGCTGAACGCCACGGCAATGCGGGTGTGTGAATACCGCAGGGCGTTGCGCACGATGTTTTCCAACGCGCTGTCCAGCGCGCTCGCGTTGCCGAACAGCGTCCACGGGCCGGGCGGCGCAGCGATCTCCAACTGCTTGCCCATCTGTTCGGCTTCGAAACGGGCGTTATCCAGCACGTCGGCCCACAGTTCGTTGGCCTTCAACTGCTCGCGCGCCAGCTCGCCCTTCTGCTGCCCGCGCGACAGCGCCAGCAGATCGTTGATCATCGAATCCAGCCGTTGCGCTTCGGTTTCGATGCGCGCCAGCTCGTGGCCTTCGCCGTGGCGGCGGCGCATCAGCGCGGTGGCCAGCTGCAGGCGAGTCAGCGGCGTGCGCAGCTCGTGCGAGATGTCCGAGATCAGCCGTTGCTGGGCGTTCATCATGCGTTCCAGCGCGCTGACCATCTGGTTGAAACTGGCGCCGGTGGCCAGGAACTCCTGCGGGCCGGCCTCCAGTTCCGGATGCTGCTTCAGGTTGCCGCGCGCCACGTCATCGGCGGCGTTCTTCAGCTTGCGAGCCGGTTTCGCCAGGCTCCAGGCCAGCCACAGCAGCAGCGGGGCGCTGATCAGCATGGTGACGATCAGCAGCAGCAGCGGCCGGTCGAACATCAGGTTGATGAAATCGGATTGCGGGCTGTTGGCGGGACGGATCAGGTACAGCTGGTAGTTGTCTTCGCCGTCGCGCACCGCGAACGGCCCGACCAGCTCGACGCGGCCGTACTTTTTCTTCTTGGGATGATCCGAGTTGTCGGATTGGCCGATGAAGTTGCGGACGATCTGCATTTCGTTGCGCTGCGCGCCGATCACCCGGCCTTCGCTGGTGACCAGCAGCAGGCGCTGGCCCGGCGGCGCCCATTTGTCGATGGCGCGGAACAGGCGGCGCCACCACATCAGATCGTTGGCCGGATCGTTTTGCAACTCGGCCTCGACGTGCTGTTCCAGCATCAACCCCTGCCGCTGCTCGCTGTCGAGCAATGAGGTCATCTGGCGGGAGTCGAGCTTGGGCACCATCAGCACCAGCATTAGCACCAGGGCTAACGTGAACCAGAAAATGGCGAAGATGCGTGCCGTCAAACTGTTGATCATGTTGCAGATACCATCAAATAACCACGCCCGCGCAGGGTTTTGAACCACGGATGCCCGTCTTTGCGATCCGGCAGCTTACGCCGCAGGTTGGAGATATGCATGTCGATGGCGCGATCGAACGGGGTCAGGCGTTTGCCCAGCACTTCCTGGCTCAGCAGTTCGCGCGATACCACCTGGCCGAGATGCTGCGCCAGCAGATACAGCAGGGTGAACTCGGTGCCGGTCAGATCCAGCACCTGGCCGTCGAAGCTGGCCTCCTGGCGGCCGGGGTTCAGCTGCAGGCCATCGACATCCAGCGTCGGGGCGCCGCTGTCGACCTGCTGCTGCTGTTCGCTCCAGTTGGAACGGCGCAGAATGGCGCGAATGCGCGCGACCAGTTCGCGATCGTTGAAGGGTTTCGGCAGGTAATCATCGGCGCCCAGCTCCAGGCCCAACACGCGGTCCAGTTCGCTGCCGCGCGCGGTCAGCATGATGACCGGCGTCTGGTGATGTTGGCGCAGTTCTTTCAACGTATCGATGCCGTTTTTCTTCGGCATCATGATGTCGAGCAGCAGCAGATCGACGGAGCTGTCCAGCAGCGACAACGCCTGCTCGCCATCGTGCGCGACGACGATATTAAAACCTTCCATTTCAAGCAGTTCTTTTAACAGCGAGGTCAACTCGCGGTCGTCGTCAACTAACAGAATCTTGTTCATTATGATTTACCTCCAGACGCAAAATACGTCATCAACTGTTGCCATTCCATGACTTTACGTAGTTTTACATGCACTGACGCAGGTTTTCAGGTGTGGCGGTACACTGCTCCTCGTTGATTCGCAAAGTGAGAAAGCTTGAGGAGTTGAAATGCGTAAGGTGACCGCATTAGTTATGGCATCACTGCTGGCAATTGGTTCGACCGCTGCCTTCGCTGCCGACACTATACCGGACACAGCTCAACCTCCCGGCAACGACGCGATGACCCGAGTACCCGGCCAGCACCATATGTTCGACGGTGTCAGCCTCAGCGAACAGCAGCGCCAGCAAATGCGCGATTTGATGCGCCAGGCCCGGCACGATCTGCCTGGTGTCAATGTAGCTGAAATGGAAGCCATGCATAAACTGGTGACCGCAGAGAAATTTGACGAAGCCGCCGTGTATGCCCAGGCGGAAAAGATGGCCCAACAGCAGGTCAAGCGCCAGGTCGAAATGGCCCGGGTGCGCAACCAAATGTATAACCTGCTGACGCCAGAGCAAAAAAGTGTTTTAGACCAGAAACATCAGCAGCGCATGCAGCAGATGGAGCAGCAAATTTCTGGTTTGCAGCAAGCTTCTGCCCAGAAGTGAAGTACGACTGAGTAGTCCCCTGTTTTTCCTTGCCATAGACACCATCCCTGTCTTCCCCGCCATGATGGCGGGGTTTTTTTTATCCGACATTTCGCTATATTGAGCGCCATACCTTTTGACCGGGATCCCTCAATGGAACAGCGCTATGCACGCCTGGTAAAGTCCGCTGCGTTGGCCGCTACCGCGCTGGCGTCGTCGCTGTTGTTGATCAAAATCGTCGCCTGGTACCACACCGGTTCGGTCAGCCTGCTGGCGGCGCTGGTGGATTCGCTGGTCGATATCGCGGCATCGCTGACCAACCTTCTGGTGGTGCGCTATTCGCTGCAGCCGGCCGATGCCGAGCACACCTTCGGCCACGGCAAAGCGGAGTCGCTGGCGGCGCTGGCGCAAAGCATGTTTATTTCCGGTTCCGCCCTGTTTCTGTTTCTCACCGGCTTCCAGCATCTGTATGCGCCGCAAACGCTGCGCGATCCCGGCGTTGGGGTCGTCGTGACGGTGATCGCGTTAGTCAGCACCCTGATGCTGGTCACCTATCAACGCTGGGTGGTCAGAAAAACGCGCAGCCAGGCCGTGCGCGCAGATATGCTGCATTATCAGTCAGATGTCATGATGAATGGTGCTATTCTTATCGCTCTTGGGCTAAGCTGGTACGGCTTCCAGCGGGCGGATGCGCTGTTTGCGCTGGGCATCGGCGTTTACATCCTGTATAGCGCGCTGCGCATGGGCTACGAAGCGGTGCAGTCGCTGTTGGATCGGGCGTTGCCGGATGACGAGCGCCAGGCGATTATCGCCGTGGTTTCCTCCTGGCCCGGGGTGAAAGGCGCGCACGATCTGCGCACGCGGCAGTCAGGGCCGACGCGTTTTATCCAACTGCATCTTGAGATGGACGACACGCTGCCGCTGCGCGAGGCGCATCGGTTGGCCGATCAGGTGGAACAGGCGTTGCGGCACCGTTTTGCGGGGGCGGACGTCATCATTCACCTGGATCCATGCTCCGTGGTGCCGCCGGGTAGGCAGGGGCATTGGGAGCTATAATCAGATAGAGGCACAGATCGAAGTATTATCATGAATATCTGAGTTAGCTCAGCGTGCCATGCGGTGTTTTAACCGTTATATTGCGTGACTTGAATCAATTCAGCTGGGTGTTTTTGATATAATATCCAGCAATAAGCCATAAAGCTGGTTTTCTGCAGCCGGAGAGGTTTCAAGACGATCGGCGGAGACAGAATTCTTAAGAAATTGCATCTACACAGTTCAGAGGTAGTCATGATCAAGAAAATCGGTGTACTGACGAGCGGCGGTGATTCGCCGGGTATGAACGCTGCAATCCGCGGCGTTGTGCGTTCTGCGCTTTCAGAAGGTCTGGAAGTTTTTGGTATTTACGATGGCTACCTTGGCTTGTACGAAGATCGCATGGAGCAGCTGGACCGTTATAGCGTGTCCGACATGATCAACCGCGGCGGCACCTTCCTCGGCTCGGCCCGCTTCCCGGAATTCAGGGATGAAAACGTGCGCGCCAAGGCGATTGAAAACCTGAAGAATCGCGGCATCGACGCGCTGGTGGTGATCGGCGGCGACGGTTCCTACATGGGCGCCAAACGCCTGACGGAAGAAGGCTTCCCGTGCATCGGTCTGCCGGGCACCATCGATAACGATGTCGCCGGTACCGACTACACCATCGGTTACTTCACCGCGCTGGAAACCGTGGTGGAAGCGATCGACCGCCTGCGCGATACCTCCTCGTCGCACCAGCGTATCTCTATCGTGGAAGTGATGGGCCGTTACTGCGGCGATCTGACGCTGGCGGCGGCGATTGCCGGCGGCTGCGAGTTCATCGTACTGCCTGAAATCGAATTCAACCGCGAAGATCTGGTGTGCGAAATCAAGGCCGGTATCGCCAAAGGCAAAAAACACGCCATCGTGGCGATCACCGAGCACATCTGCGACATCGATGAGCTGGCGCGCCACATTGAGCAGGAAACCAAGCGTGAAACCCGCGCCACCGTGCTGGGCCACATTCAGCGCGGCGGTTCGCCGGTCGCCTATGACCGCATCCTGGCCTCGCGCATGGGCGCCTACGCCATCGAACTGCTGCTGCAGGGGTACGGCGGCCGCTGCGTCGGTATCCAGAACGAAAAAATGGTGCACCACGACATCATCGACGCGATCGAAAACATGAAGCGTCCGTTCAAGGGCGACTGGCTGGAAACGGCGAAAAAGCTGTACTGATACGCCGCTCACCGCACGACAAAAAAGCCTCCGCTCCCGGGGGCTTTTTTATGCTCGCCGGTGACATATTCCAGAATCATCTATCCCAAAATTTTTTATTCTTTAGTTGCCGGGAAAGTTTCTGGCAGGCTCTGATGCTAAATCAACCGATTGAGGTTGCGCTTAATTTTCTGGGAGAGCCTGTCGATGCGTAAATGGGGTGTAGGTCTGACATTGGTGCTGTTGGCGTCCGGCGCCATGGCGAAGGATATTCAGTTGCTGAACGTGTCATACGATCCGACGCGTGAGTTCTATCAGGCTTACAACACGGCGTTCAGCAAGCACTACCAGGCGGAAACCGGCGACAAGGTGACGGTGCGCCAGTCGCACGGCGGTTCCGGCAAACAGGCGACCTCGGTGATCAACGGCATCGAGGCTGACGTGGTGACGCTGGCGCTGGCCTATGACGTCGACGCCATCGCCGAACGCGGGCGCATCGAGAAAGACTGGATCAAACGCCTGCCGGACAACTCGGCGCCTTACACCTCGACCATCGTCTTCCTGGTGCGCAAAGGCAACCCGAAACAGATTCATGACTGGCCTGATTTAATCAAGCCGGGCGTGTCGGTGATCACTCCGAATCCGAAAACTTCCGGCGGCGCCCGCTGGAACTACCTGGCCGCCTGGGGCTACGCGTTGCATCACAATAACAACGATAAGGCCAAGGCGCAGGACTTCGTCAAAAACCTGTACAAGAACGTTGAGGTGCTGGATTCCGGCGCGCGCGGCTCGACCAACACCTTCGTTGAGCGCGGCATCGGCGACGTGTTGATCGCCTGGGAAAACGAAGCGCTGCTGGCGGAGAAAGAGCTGGGCAAAGACAAGTTCGAGATTATTACGCCGAGCGAATCAATCCTGGCCGAACCGACGGTGTCGGTGGTGGATAAGGTGGTCGATAAACGCGGTACCCGCGAGGTGGCGACCGCCTACCTGAAGTATCTGTATTCACCGGAAGGGCAGACTATTGCGGCGCAGAACTATTATCGCCCGCGCGATGCGGCGGTGGCGGCCAAGTTCGCCGGGCAGTTCCCGCAGCTGAAGTTGTTCACCGTGGATGACACTTTCGGCGGCTGGACCGAAGCGCAGAAGGTGCACTTCGCCACCGGCGGCGTATTCGACGAAATCAGCAAACGTTGATGCCGTTTAAGTGGCAATAAAAAACCCCGGCAAGCCGGGGTTTTTTTATGGCAAGCCTAGGGCAATCAGGCTTTTTTCGCTGCTGCGGCGGCTTTGACGATCACGGCGAAAGCGTCGGCTTTCAGCGAGGCGCCGCCAACCAGCGCGCCATCGATGTCCGGCTGGGAGAACAGCTCTGCGGCGTTCTTGTCGTTCACCGAACCGCCGTACTGGATGATGATTTCAGCGGCAACCGCGGCATCGTGCTTGGCGATGTGATCGCGGATAAATTTGTGCACGGCCTGCGCCTGCGCAGGGGTGGCGGATTTGCCGGTACCGATGGCCCAGACCGGCTCATAGGCGATCACGGTGCCTTTCATCGCCGGTGCGCCCAGCGTTTTCAGCACGGCGTCGATCTGGCGCGCGCACACTTCTTCAGTTTTGCCCGCGGCGTTTTCCGCTTCGGTTTCACCGATGCACAGCACCGGGATCAGGCCGGCTTCTTTCAGCACGGCGAATTTCTCGGCGATGACTTCGTCGCTTTCCTTGTGGTAGGTGCGACGCTCGGAGTGGCCGATGATGATGTACTGGGCGCCGACGTCTTTCAGCATGTTGGCGGAAACTTCACCGGTGAAGGCGCCGGACAGGTTAACGTCCACGTTCTGCGCGCCCAGCGCGATGCGGCTGCCGGCCAGCGCGTGCTTGGCCTGATCCAGATACATCACCGGCGGGGCGATGGCGACGCCACAGCCGTCAACGCTGCTCAGCTCATTGCGCAGACCGGCGATCAGTTCGTTGACCATGTGAGTGCTGCCGTTAAGCTTCCAGTTACCCATAACTAATGGATGACGCATGTTTTTTCCTCCAACTAGGGAACGCGAGAGTCGAAATGACAACTGCCGGACCGGCAGTTTACCTGCCCAACAGTATAGAGATCATTAAGCGCGAAGGCTTTGCTTTTCGTCATTAAATGCCGCGCCGTTACGGCTCGGAAAGCGCCAGCTTAATCGGTTCAACCGCGAAGGTTACGCCTTTATCGCCGTTGTCCGAGACGACATAGCGAATGGCGCCGACCTGCTGTTGGTAAAAGCGCGATCCTTTGCCTTTTTCCAGCAGGCTGTTCACCTTGTTCTGGCTCTGCTCCACCGTCAACGCCGGTTCGAACTGGCGCATCAGCGCCGCCATGTAGTTGATGGCGATGGCGCGCGCGGCTTTTTCTTCATTGGCCTGTTGCAGCGGCAGGTGAGTGATCTGCAACGTTTTGATTTTGCCGGTGCCTTTCTCCAGCGCGGTGGAGGCATACAGGTTTTCGTTGAGTTTGCTGGCGGCGCGCGTCAGCAGCGGCGAATCGTCTTCGGTGGCCGGAATGGCGCGGAATTCGCCAATCGGCAGCTTCGGGTTGTCGCGATTGTATTTTTCGCGGAATTTGACCACCGTCAGATCGAACGTCGGCGCGCCGGCCAGCAGGTAAGGTGCGGCGGGCGTTGCATCGGCGGGCGGCGGATTGGCCCAGGCGCTGGCGGCGGCCTGCAACAGACAGGCAATGACGAGGGTTTTTCTCAGCATGGCGTATGGCATCAAGGACAAAGATGGCTCCGATTAAAGCGATAACTCGCGGGCCTTGTCAAAGATCCCGCGCCATTATCGGTTCGCTGACGAGAAAGCTGTGCGGCGCACCGCGTTATGCAAGGCGGAAAACTCGGCCCGGCAGCGCCTATGTTACACTGCGGCGCAGAATATGGGCAGGCTTAGAGCGCAGGAATCGATGACGTTACAACAGTGGTGTTTTTCTTTTAAGGGCCGCATCGGGCGGCGCGACTTCTGGATCTGGATGGGGCTGTGGCTGGTGCTGATGGCGGCGGCGTTTACGCTGGCCAATTATCAATTGATCGCCATCCAATCCATCGCCTTCTTTATCGTGGCGCTGCTGTGGCCGACGGCGGCGGTGCTGGTCAAACGTCTGCACGATCGCAACAAGGCTGGCTGGTGGGCGCTGCTGCTGATCCTGGCGTGGATGCTGGCGGCGGGCAACTGGCAAATGCTGGCGCCGATCTGGCAATGGGGCGTCGGGCGTTTCATCCCGACGCTGATTATCGTGATGATGATGATCGATCTGGGCGCCTTCGTCGGCACGCCGGGAGACAATCGGTTCGGCCCGGAAGCCGAACCGGTGAAGTTCCGCTGATCCCCTTTGGGTTACCAGTAGTGTTCGCTGGTGATGTGGCCCGGTTTGCGGCGCAGGTGTTTGCGCATCTGGCGATGGTCTTTCAGCGTTTGCTGGGTGTCCCGCACCATCTGCGGGTTGCCGCACAGCATCACGTGGCTGGTTTCGGCGTCGATGGTCAAGCCGATCGCCGCTTCCAGCCGGCCGTCCTCGATCAGCGCCGGCACGCGGCCGGTCAGTGAACCGGGCGTTTCTTCGCGGCTGACGACGGTCTGGATGCGCAGCTTGCCGTTGTAGCGTTGCTGCAATTGCTGCATCAGCGGCAGGTAGCTCAGATCGCGCGCAAAACGCGCGGCGTGCACCAGCACCAGGTTGTTAAAGCGTTCCAGGCCGACGCCTTGCTGCAGAATCGATAAATAGGGGCCGATGGCGGTGCCGGTCGCCAGCATCCACAGCGTGTCGCAGTCGGGCACCTCATCCAGCACGAAGAAGCCGGCCGCTTCTTTGGTCACCATGACATCCGACCCTGGCCGCAGCTGATTGAGGCGTGGGCTCAGTTTGCCTTCCGGCACCGTCACCAGATAGAACTCCAGGTTGGCGTCATCGGGGGCATTGACGTAGGAGTAAGCGCGTTGCACTCGTTCGCCGTCGATCTCCAGCGCCAGTTTGGCGAATTGCCCGGCGGTGAAAGGATCGATGGGGGCATTGACCACCAGGCTGAACAGCCCGTCGGTCCATTGTTTTACCTGCGTAACCTTGCCGTTTACCCATTCAGCCATACTCTAAAGCTCCCGTGGTCGAATCAAATAAGCACAATGTCGTGAGCCGGAAATGGCGTGCGTGGTGCGCTCTATCCGGTAGTCGTTGCCGAACAGGCGGTGAAACAGCTGCAGCTCGGAATTGCACAGGCTGCTGCAGTTGGAACCGGCCACGCCGATCGGACAGTGGTTTTCCACCAACAGCGCACCGTGTGGATGATCGAGCAATTCGGCCATGTAACCGTCATGTTGCCGCAGACGCACCAATCGGGCTAACCGCTCTTGGTGGCTGCGCTCGGCGGACAGCTCTTCGGCATAACGCAGATAAAGCTGCTCTTCGCGCGCGCTCAGCAACGGTTCCACGCCGGCGCCGCCAAACAGCCGCAGCGCGGATGCCCGCAGCCGTTCCTGATCGGCGGCCGCAAAAGCGTGCCCTCGCGCTGTCAGCGACCAGTAGCGCGTCGGGCGGCCGACCTTGCTGCGCGCTTCTTCGTAACAAACCAACTCACGTTTTTCCAGGGATTGCAGATGTTGTCGGATGCCCATCGGCGTGATGTCCAGACGCTCCGCCAGCATTTTGGCCGAGTGCGGGCCGAGAGCCTTTAACTGCAATAAAATCAGCTCAGGTGTTTTCATGAACCAAATCCCTATGGTGTTATTTTATTTCAAGTTGATGAAAATAATTATCGATTAAATGCTAAAGCGCAGCTACTGCAAACGCGCTAATTTTTACCCCCAAAGCGTTAGACGTACAGTTTAATTTACGAGCCTGGTCGGGTTTGCTGCCAGTGTGACCTGGATCAATATTTGTCTGAAACTCGCTAAAAAAATCAGATTTGATTAGCTTATGCCGCCATAGAGGGCTGCTCGCCGTTCTGGCTGCTGCAACGGCCATACCGGGACGCTGTGACGAGTTGAAACGTTAACGAAGATAATGAGAAAACTAGAGAATTTTCACCTGCTGGTGATGCTTATCCTGTTGGTCGCCGTCGGCCAGATGGCGCAAACCATTTATGTTCCCGTGATTGCTGATATCGCCCACGATCTGTCGGTTCGCACCGGCGCTGTGCAACGGGTGATGGCGGCGTATCTGCTGACCTACGGTTTCTCCCAGCTGATTTACGGGCCGATATCGGATCGTATCGGGCGTCGCCCGGTGATCCTGACCGGCATGATGATCTTCCTGGTCGGTGCGCTGGGCGCACTGCTGTCCACCAACCTGACGATGCTGGTTGCCGCCAGCGCGATTCAGGGCATGGGCACCGGCGTGGCGGGCGTGATGGCGCGCACCATGCCGCGCGATCTGTATGCCGGCACCGCACTGCGCTACGCCAACAGCCTGTTGAACATGGGGATTTTGGTCAGCCCGCTGCTGGCGCCGGTGATCGGCGGCGCATTGGCGATGGTGTTCGGCTGGCGCGCCTGCTACGCCTTCCTGCTGGGGCTGTGCGCCTGCGTCGCCTTCGCCATGTTCCGCTGGCTGCCGGAAACCCGTCCGGTGCAAACGGAAAAACGTCGCATGCTGGCCAGTTTCCGCCAGCTGCTGGGTGACAGCACCTTCAGCTGCTATCTGGTGATGCTGATCGGCGCGCTGGCGGGGATTGCGGTATTCGAGGCCAGCTGCGGCGTGTTGATGGGCGGCGTGTTGGGACTGAGTGGGCTGACCGTCAGCATCCTGTTCATTCTGCCGATCCCGGCGGCGTTTTTCGGCGCCTGGTACGCCGGGCGCGACGGCAAGACCTTCCACACGCTGATGTGGCATTCGGTGATTAGCTGCCTGCTGGCGGGGGCGATGATGTGGATCCCGGGCTGGTTCGGCGTGATGAACATCTGGACGCTGATCGTGCCGGCCGCATTGTTCTTCTTCGGCGCCGGCATGCTGTTCCCGCTGGCGACCACCGGGGCGATGGAGCCGTTCCCTTACCTGGCCGGCGCGGCGGGCGCATTGGTGGGCGGCATGCAGAACATGGGGTCCGGTCTGGCGACCTGGCTTTCCGCCATGCTGCCGCAAACCGGGCAGTTCAGCCTCGGCTTGCTGATGTTCGCGATGGCGCTGCTGATCCTGCTGTGCTGGTGGCCGCTGTCCAATCGTATGCAGCATCAAGGACATACCGCATAACGACAGGGCGCCATTCGGCGCCCTGTTTCGTTACAGCAGAAACTCGTGCAGCGCCGGGTCTTTGCGATCCAGATAGTGGGTCGAACGGATACGGCGGATGGTGCGCGACTTGCCGCGGATCAGCAACGTTTCGGTGGTGGCCATGTTGCCCTGGCGGCTGATGCCTTCCAGCAAATCGCCCTTGGTGATGCCGGTGGCGGAGAAGATCACGTTGTCGTTGCGCGCCATCTGATCCAGACGCAGCGCCTGGCCGGCTTCGATACCCATCTCCCGGCAGCGGGCCAACTCTTGTTCGCCGATGCGGCGGTTTTCGGCGCTGTCGCCTTTCACCTCATGACGCGGCAGCAAACGCGCCTGCATGTCGCCGTCCAACGCGCGGATCACCGCAGCTGAGATCACCCCTTCCGGCGCGCCGCCGATGCCGTACATCACATCGACCTCGCTTTCGGGCATGCAGGTGAGAATGGAGGCCGCCACGTCGCCGTCAGGAATGGCGAATACTCGCACGCCCAACTGTTGCATCTGCGCGATGACGCCGTCGTGGCGCGGTTTGGCCAATACGATCACCGTCAGCTGCGACAGCGGTTTGCCCAGTCGTTCGGCGACGTTCTGCAGGTTCTCCGCCAGCGGCCGGTTGAGATCGATGGCGCCGCGCGCCGCCGGGCCGACTACCAGCTTCTCCATGTACATGTCCGGCGCGTGCAGGAAGGTGCCGCGATCGCCCACCGCCAATACCGCCAGCGCGTTGGACTGGCCCATGGCGGTCATGCGGGTGCCTTCGATCGGATCGACCGCGATGTCGACCGCGTCGCCTTGGCCGGTACCGACCTGCTCGCCGATATATAACATCGGCGCTTCGTCGATCTCGCCTTCGCCGATCACAATGCGCCCATCGATATCCACTTTGTTGAGCATGATGCGCATGGCGTGGACCGCCGCGCCGTCGGCGGCGTTCTTGTCGCCGCGCCCCAGCCATTTGTAGCCCGCCAGCGCGGCGGCTTCGGTAACGCGGGAGAATTCGATGGCTAATTCACGTTTCATGGCAAACCTGTCTGTGAGAAAGGGAAGAAAATATCGACAAAGTCTATCACAGCGCGGTGGCGGCAGGGCGGGGCAAAAAAAAGCGCCGCCCGCAGGCAGCGCTTGTTGGCGAAACGGCAACTTCGGAATTACTCGTGATCTTCCCATGCCTGAGCGCGAGCCACCGCTTTTTTCCAGCCGCTGTAGCGGTAGTTGCGTTCGGTGGTTTCGATGCTTGGGCGGAATTCACGCTCAACCACCGCTTTGCTCTTCACTTCATCCAGATCGTTCCAGTAGCCGATGGCCAGGCCCGCCAGGAACGCCGCGCCCAGCGCCGTCGATTCACGCACTTCAGGGCGTTCTACGCGGGTGCCGAGAATATCGGATTGGAACTGCATCAGGAAGTTGTTGGCGACCGCGCCGCCGTCCACGCGCAGCGATTGCAGGCGGGTGTTGGCGTCGGCCTGCATGGCGTCCAGCACGTCACGGGTCTGGAAGGCGATGGATTCCAGCGTGGCGCGGATGATGTGGTTGCTGTTGGCGCCGCGGGTCAGGCCGAAAATGGCGCCGCGAGCATACGGATCCCAGTAAGGCGCACCCAGGCCGGTGAAGGCCGGCACCACATAGACGCCGTTGCTGTCTTTCACCTTGGTGGCGAAGTATTCGGAGTCGGCGGCGTCGCTGATCAGTTTCAGCTCGTCGCGCAGCCACTGGATAGACGCGCCGCCGATGAACACCGCGCCTTCCAGCGCATAGTTCACTTCACCGCGCGGGCCGCAGGCGATGGTGGTCAGCAGACCGTTTTTCGACCGTACCGCTTCTTTGCCGGTGTTCATCAGCAGGAAGCAGCCGGTGCCGTAGGTGTTCTTCGCCATGCCCGGTTGAACGCACAGCTGGCCGTACAGCGCCGCCTGCTGGTCACCGGCGATACCGGCGATAGGAATACGCGTGCCGCCCTTGCCGCCGATGTTGGTCTGGCCGTATACCTCGGAGGAAGGACGGACTTTCGGCAGCATAGCGCGCGGAATGTCCAGCACTTCCAGCATGCGTTCGTCCCAGTCCAGCTCGTGGATGTTGAACATCATGGTGCGTGAGGCGTTAGTGTAATCGGTGACGTGTACGCGGCCCTGGGTCATCTTCCACACCAGCCAGGTGTCGACGGTGCCGAACAGCAGTTCGCCGCGTTTGGCGCGCTCGCGGGCGCCTTCGACGTTGTCCAGGATCCATTTCACCTTGGTGCCGGAGAAGTACGGGTCAACCACCAGGCCGGTGTTGTGACGGATGTACTCTTCCAGGCCGTCGCGCTTGAGCTTCTCGCAGATGTCGGCGGTGCGGCGGCACTGCCAAACGATGGCGTTGTAAATCGGCTTGCCGGTCTCTTTTTCCCAGACGATGGTGGTTTCGCGCTGGTTGGTGATGCCGATGCCGGCGATCTGATCGGAATTGATGTCGGCTTTCGCCAGCACTTCTACCAGCGTCGAACTTTGCGACGCCCAGATCTCCATCGGGTCGTGCTCAACCCAGCCGGCCTTTGGATAGATCTGCGGGAATTCGCGCTGCGATACCGCAACGATGTTGGCGTCGTGATCGAGCACGACGGCGCGTGAGCTGGTGGTCCCTTGGTCGAGTGCGACAATGTATTTTCTTTCTACAGTCATGGTAATTATCCTGCTGTTGTTAACCGTTTAAAACTGCACCCATCATGCTTTACGCTGCTGGGTCTTGGCGTCGGGCTCTTCCTCCGTCACGCAGACGTCGCACGGCAGGTGGCGGCCAATCAGCGCGCGGTAACCGAAAGCGCCCAGGCCACAGCCGACGATAGGGGCGAAGATCGGCACCAGGAAGTACGGGATATCGCGTGCGCCGGTGAAGGCGACTTTGCCCCAGCCGGCCAGGTAGGCGAACAGTTTCGGCCCGAAGTCACGCGCCGGGTTCAACGCAAAGCCGGTCAATGGTCCCATGGAGGCGCCGATCACGGCAATCAGAATACCGATCAGCAGCGGCGCCAGCGGGCCGCGCGGAATGCCGTTGCCGTCGTCGGTCAGCGCCAGGATCAGGCACATCAGGATTGCAGCGATCACCATTTCTACCAGGAAGGCCTGACCGACGGAGATGTGCGCGTTAGGGTAAGTCGAGAAGATGCCGGCCAGTTCGAGGCTTTCGTTGCTGCCGCGCACCATGTGGTGGGCCGCTTCGAAGTCGAAGAACAGGTTGTAGTACAGCCCGTAGACCAAGGCCGCTGCGCAGAAGGCGCCGGCGACCTGCGCAATGATGTAAGGCACCACTTTGCGCCCGTCGAAGCAGGCGAACAGCCACAGTGCGAGGGTGACCGCCGGGTTGAGATGCGCACCGGAAATGGCGGCGGTCAGATAGATGGCCATGGCGACGCCCAGGCCCCAAATGATGCTGATTTCCCACTGGCCGAAGCTGGCGCCCGCCAGTTTCAGCGCGGCAACGCAGCCTACGCCAAAGAAGATCAGCAGCGCCGTGCCGAGGAACTCGGCGATGCACTGGCCTTTTAATGTCGGACTGGTGGTTTGGCTCATAATGTTGTTGTCCTGCAAAACGGCGGTTGTTGGTTTATAGGCTCAGTTGGGTAGAGATCTGGCCTATGGGCACAGTTTTTTTCATCTCGTCCAATTATTGAATAAGGACGTGATGTAAATTTATCGTTAACGAACATAAACGAGAAATAGCGAAATCAAAATGTGTGTGGCGCGTCATAAAATTGAGCGATTTCGCGTCGTTTAGTGTTCTTTCTGAGCCATAAAAGTGTGATCTGACCAGTGGTTTGCTGAGGGTTGTTAACAACTCGCGGCGGCGGCGATGGGGATTTTCAGTTTTTGCTGATGGCGGGGGCAGGAAAATTGCAACAGACTGCGCGATGATCCGGTATGTTGCTAGACAGGCGGAGACTGGCTACTTACAATCGTTTTTAACGAATCGAGACCGGCGCGCCTTTCGTAACGGCGCGCGTCACTGAGCGCGATGCAATATTCGCAGTAGCTGCAGCCGATGTTGCGGCCGCTACTTATAGATGTACGCCTTGCTATCATGAGGGGACTGAAGCATGTCATTTGAAGTATTTGAGAAACTGGAAGCAAAAGTACAGCAGGCGATTGATACCATCACCTTGTTGCAGATGGAAATTGAAGAGCTGAAAGACAAAAACAACTCTCTGTCGCAGGAAGTTCAGGCTGCCTCCGGCAACCACGAAGCGTTGGTGCGCGAAAACCAACAGCTGAAAGAAGAACAGCACGTATGGCAAGATCGCCTGCGCGCGCTGCTGGGCAAAATGGAAGAGGTCTGATCCTCACGCCATGCAGCAACGAAAAGGGCGCCTCAGGCGCCCTTTTTCATGACCGGAAATCACTCGATGTCGAGCGGGTCCTCGGAGAGGATGATACCGGTGTTGTCGGCATACAGGTGGTCGCCGGAGAAGAAGGTGACGCCACCGAAGTTGACGCGGATATCGCTTTCGCCCACGCCTTCGCTCACGGCACCCGCCGGGATCGCCGCCATCGCCTGAATGCCGATGTCGAGTTCTTCCAGATCGTCCACCTGGCGCACCGCGCCGTACACCACGATGCCTTCCCATTCGTTCTGGGCGGCCAAGCGCGCCAGTTCGGCGTTGATCAGCGCCCGGCGTACCGAACCGCCGCCGTCGACCAACAGCACGCGGCCGCGGCCGTTTTCTTCAAGCAGATCGAACAACAGGCCGTTATCCTCAAAGCATTTCACCGTGGTGATCTGCCCGCCAAATGAAGTACGCCCGCCAAAATTGGAGAACAGAGGTTCAACAACGTTCACCTCTTCATGATAGATGTCGCAAAGTTCGGAAGTATCGTATTTCATAGGATTTTACGTCTGTTTGCCGCTGGAATGTTCAGTATATCCCTTTATTCGCCCTGTTGGCAAAATCATCAGTTTTTAACTGAGCGCCACGCCGATGGCGAACAGCAGGTTGGCCAGCAACGCCGCTTTGACCATGTGTTCCAGCATCGGCCGCATGCCGACTGGCGTCGGATCGCGCAGCACGCGCAGGCCGTGGCGCGTCAGCAGCGGGATCGCCAACACGAACAGCCAACCCCACGGGCTGTGCAGGTTGAACAGCGTAAACAGCGCGAAACACAGCACTGCGCCGCCGAGCAGCAGGGCATGGTAAATGCGCGCCTTGTGCGGGCCGAGACGCACCGCCAGCGTGTTCTTGCCGTTTTCGCGATCGCTCTCGATATCGCGCAGATTGTTGATGTTGAGCACCGCCGTCGCCAGCAGGCCGCAGGCGGTGGCAGGCAGCATCACCACGCTGTCGAAGGTGTGCGTTTGCAGATAGTAGGTGCCGGCCACGCTCAGCCAGCCGAAGAACACCAGTACCGAGATGTCGCCCAACCCCAAATATCCGTAGGGCTTGTTACCGACGGTATAGGTGATGGCTGCCACGATAGACAGCCCGCCCAGCACCAGAAAGCCCACCACGTCGCTGGGTTGCTCGCAGGCGACGGCGATCAGCGAACAGCCGGCGAGGGCGATCAGCACTACCGTCACCACCAGTGCCCGTTTCATCTGCGCTTGGGTGATCATGCCTTTCTGCATGCCGCGCAATGGCCCGATGCGATCATCTTTGTCGCTGCCTTTGACCGCATCGCCGTAGTCGTTCGCCAGGTTGGAGAGGATCTGCAGCAGGCCGGCGGTCAACAGCGCCAGCAGCGCCACTTCAGGTTTCAGGCTGCCGTGCCAGGCGGCGATTGCCGAGCCGACCACAATGGAGGCAAAGGCCAGCGGCAGGGTGCGGGGGCGTAGACTTTCCAGCCAGGCGGAGATCGGGGTGGTGGGGGTTGATGAGCTCATGTTTCGCTTCTGTGTCCGTTAGAAATAATAGTGGGAGGCAATGCCTCCCACACAGATGACTGACAAGACAATGATTGAGCGATTATAGGATAAAACGACTCAAATCTTCATCCGCCACCAGTTCATCCAGATGACTGCGCACGTAATCCGCATCAATTGTAATGGATTGGCCATTAATTTCACTCGCATCGTAGGAAATATCTTCCATCAGACGCTCCAGCACGGTGTGCAGACGACGCGCGCCGATGTTCTCGGTGCTTTCGTTGACCTGCCACGCGGCTTCGGCGATGCGGCGGATGCCGTCGGCGGTGAACTCGATATTGACGCCTTCGGTGCCCATCAGCGCTTTGTACTGTTCGGTCAGCGACGCGCTCGGCTCGGTCAGGATGCGCTCGAAATCTTCGGTGGTCAGCGCCTGCAGCTCAACGCGGATCGGCAGACGGCCCTGCAGTTCCGGGATCAGATCCGACGGATTGGCGGTCTGGAACGCGCCGGAGGCGATGAACAGGATGTGGTCTGTCTTCACCATACCGTGCTTGGTGGACACGGTGCAGCCTTCCACCAGCGGCAGCAGATCGCGCTGTACGCCTTCGCGGGAAACGTCCGGGCCGGAGCTTTGGCCGCCGCGCTTACAGATTTTGTCGATCTCATCGATAAACACGATGCCGTGCTGCTCAACCGCTTCGATCGCCTGCTCTTTCAGTTCTTCCGGGTTTACCAGCTTGGCGGCTTCTTCTTCCACCAGCAGCTTGAAGGCTTCTTTGATCTTCAGCTTGCGTGGTTTTTGCTTTTGGCCGCCGAGGTTCTGGAACATCGACTGCAGCTGGTTGGTCATCTCTTCCATGCCCGGAGGTGCCATGATTTCCACGCCCATCGGCGCGGCGGCCAGATCGATTTCGATCTCTTTGTCATCCAGTTGGCCTTCGCGCAGTTTCTTGCGGAATGCCTGGCGGGCGGCGGACGGTTCCTGATTTTCTTCCGGCTGGCCCCAGTTGTTCTTGGCCGGCGGGATCAGCACGTCGAGAATGCGCTCTTCGGCCAACTCTTCGGCGCGGGTGCGGTTTTTCTCGATCGACTGCATGCGCACCATTTTGATGGCGGCATCGGTCAGATCGCGGATGATGGAGTCCACTTCTTTGCCCACATAGCCCACTTCGGTGAACTTGGTGGCTTCAACCTTGATGAACGGCGCGTTGGCCAGCTTCGCCAGACGACGGGCGATTTCGGTTTTACCGACGCCGGTCGGGCCGATCATCAGAATGTTTTTCGGGGTCACTTCGTGACGCAGCATCTCGTTGAGCTGCATCCGGCGCCAGCGGTTGCGCAGGGCAATGGCGACAGCGCGTTTGGCCTTGTTTTGGCCAATGATATAGCTGTCCAGTTCGCTGACGATCTCGCGCGGGGTCATTTCAGACATGGTATTCGATCCTTACGCTTTGGAAGGCAATTCTTCAATGGTGTGGAAATGGTTGGTGTAAATACAGATATCGCCGGCGATGTTGAGGGATTTCTCAACGATGTCGCGGGCGCTCAGCTCGGTATTTTCCAACATGGCGCGGGCGGCGGCCTGGGCGTACGGGCCGCCGGAGCCGATGGCGATCAGATCGTTTTCCGGCTGCACCACATCGCCGTTGCCGGTGATGATCAGCGAGGCGGTTTCATCGGCGACCGCCAGCAGCGCTTCGAGCTTGCGCAGCATGCGGTCGGTGCGCCAGTCTTTCGCCAGTTCGACGGCGGCTTTCACCAGGTGGCCCTGATGCATTTCCAGTTTGCGTTCAAACAGTTCAAACAGCGTGAAGGCGTCAGCGGTGCCACCGGCGAAACCGGCGATCACTTTGTCGTTATACAGGCGACGCACTTTCTTGACGTTACCCTTCATCACCGTATTACCCAGGGTTGCCTGGCCATCACCACCGATGACGACCTGGCCGTTGCGGCGTACGCTTACAATTGTTGTCACGAGCAGACCCTCGTTAAAGACGGAAAGAAGTCCCCGCAGCGCCTGCTTTCGCAGACGCTACGAGGCATATTGAGAGTATAGATGGGGGGGGATTGACGCTTTTCAACCCCCAACGGAGAGGGGAATGCAACTCGACATGCCGACGCCCTTCAGGCGTGAAAGGGTTTTATCCGCTGCGGCGCGGCTGCTGTAGGGGCCGAGCACCACGCGATTCCAGCCGCCGCCGGCGGTGATGCGGCTCTCGATGCCTTCGAACGCCAGGCGCGCGCGCACGGATTCAGCCTGATCGGTGGCGCGGAACGAACCGCATTGCACCATCCACTTCTGTTTCGATTCCGGCTTGGTGTCCTGCTTGGCCGTGTCCTGTTTCACTTCCGGTTTCGGCTCCGGCTTCGGTTGCGGCTTCGGCTCAGGCTGTTTCACCTGCACCGGCGGTGAGGTGGCCGGCTTCGGCTGCTGGTGCTGCTGCACCGGCGCGGTGGCGGCCCCGTTGTTGAATGGGTTGCGCGGCGCCTGGGTAACCTGCTGCTGTTGCTGTACCGGTTGCTGCTGCATTTGCTGTTGTTGCATCTGTTGCTGCTGGCGGTTGCTGCGCGCGTTGGCCTGGCCCGGATCGTTATACGGCACTTCGTTCAACTGCGTCGGGCGCTGCTGCATGTCGGCCTGCATTTGTTCCAGCAACTGCCGCTGTTCGGCGGTCAACTGAGTTTTGGAATTGAGCTCGCCGCCGGCCGTCGGTTCGGTCGGGGTTTGCACGCCGATCTGCCGGTTTTCCAGCTCTTTGATGTAGCGCCAACGCTCTTCCGGCTTCGGCGGCAGGCCGTTGCCAGGGCGCGTGGTGTGCGCAGGCAACAACGGCGCGTCTTCCGGCTTGTTGTGCGTAATGAAATAGAGGCCACCGACAAAGACAACCAGCAACGCGGCGGCTAACGCCAGCACGGTTTTGGAAACCTTCGGAGAACTGCGTTTTTTACGGCTGGGGGTTTTACGCTTAGCTCCTGCTGCGCGCCCACGGCTTACATAGTCTTTTTGTGCCACTATTATTCCGCTGTGTCCTGATGAGAGGATAAGTCCGTCATGTTACTGAACCCTAAAATATTTGACTAGCGTTTCGGGGCAGCGGTGCTGCCTCTGATAATCAATTCACTGTCCAATAGCCGGGAGCCGCTGGCCACCGTCTGGCCGTTCAACTGCTCCAACAGCAATAACATCGCCTGTTGGCCTATCTGGAAACGCGGCTGCGCCACCGTGGTCAGCGGCGGATCGCAATACTGCGCCAGCTTGAGGTCGTCAAAGCCGACGATCGACAGATCCTGCGGTACCCGCAGCCCCATTTTCTTCGCCTGGGACAGCACGCCGATCGCCATGACGTCGCTGTGGCAGAACACCGCCGTCGGCGGTTTCGGCTGAGCCATCAGCGCCGTCAGCGCTTGCGCGCCGGCTTCGTAGGTAAAATCACCCCGGGTAATATAGCTGCTTTCGACGGTAATGCCATTACGACGTAGCGCTTGAACGTAACCCTGCAGCCGATAATGGCTCAGCGGCATCTGTTCCGGCCCGGCGACGCAGGCGATCTGCCGGTGGCCCAATTGATGCAAATAATGCACGGCTTCAAAGGCGGCGGTCAGGTTATCGATGTGCACCGTCGGCAGTTCCAGCTCGGGGGCAAACTCGTTGGCCATCACCATCGGCGGCAGGTTGCGCTGCTCTTCCTTGCTGGCGTCAAACGGCAGGTTGGAGCCCAGCAGCAGCATGCCGTCGATCTGTTTGGTGATGATCAGATTGACGAAGGTGCGCTCTTGCTGATTTTGCTGCGCGCAGTCGCCGATCAGCACCAGATAACCTTGTTGGGCCGCGGTCTGTTCGATCCCCTGGATCACATCGGCGAAAAACGGATCGCAGATGTCGGGCACGATCACCAGGATGGTGCGGGATTCGTTGCGTTTGATATTGCGTGACAGAGCATGAGGAGAATAACCCACGGCCAGCACGGCCTGTTCCACTTTCTGGCGCGTTGGCGTTGACACCTTTTCCGGGTTCATCAGCGCACGCGATACGGTAGCCGTTGAAACGCCCGCCATTTCGGCGACGTCTTTCATGGTCGCCATGGATAACTCTTTCTTGTGTTCCAACGCCTTTCTCCTTGCGTCAGCCCCATGCCGACGCCACTACTGCTGTTTGCTCACAATGTCCGGCATGCGGTGGCGGGATTGTTGTCATTGAGCGCCACTCGCGTTCGGGCACTCCGTCGCGCTGCGATGTGGCGACAAAATTTGCCCTCGCAGACATTCTAAACAGAATACGCCCCGCCTTTGTTACCTAATTTGCATAAAAAATGTGACCTGAGAAGGTTTTTTAGCGTTCGCTCGCAATTTCAAGGGTAAACGTTTGCACTGCGGCAGCTAAATCGGACTTTTCCGGGATCAGCTGTCGATCGGATCGACATCCAGCGTCCATTTCACCTTGCGCGTTTGCGGCAGGGTGCCGATCAGCGGCAGCGAGCTTTTCATCAGCTGTTGCAGGACGCGCCGCGTCGGGTGCTGCAGCAGCAGCTGCCAGCGGAAACGGCCGCCGCGTTTTGATTGCAGCGCCGGCACCGGGCCCATCACCCACAGCGAGTCGTCCTTCAGCGGGCTGGCTTCCAACAGATTGCGCAGCTGCTGCAAGAACAACGGGGCCTGCTGGTTGTCGTGATCTTCGGCGCGCACGATGATGTGGCTGGTGTAAGGCGGCAGAAACACGCTGTTGCGCTCCGCCAGCGTCTGTTTGGCGAAGGCGTCGTAACCCTGTTGCAGCAGCACCTGCAGCAGCGGGTGCTCCGGATGGTGGGTTTGCAGCAGCACTTCACCCTGTTTGCCCGCTCGGCCCGCCCGGCCGGAGACCTGGGTATACAGCTGAGCGAAACGCTCGGCGGAGCGGAAGTCGGCGGAGAACAACGCGCCGTCCACGTCCAGCAACGCCACCAGCGTGACGTCGGGAAAATGGTGGCCTTTGGCGAGCATCTGCGTGCCGATCAGAATGCGCGCTTCGCCGCGATGAATATCCGCCAGGTGTTGCTCCAGCGCCCCTTTGCGGCTGGTGGTATCGCGATCGATGCGGGTGATCGGCGTGTCGGGGAACAGCGGCGCCAGCTCCTGTTCCAGCTGTTCGGTGCCGACGCCGACCGATACCAGGTGGGTGGAGCCGCACTGCGGGCACTGGTGCGGCACCGGTCGCTGGCTGTCGCAGTGGTGGCAGCGCAGCTGGCGCTGATGCTGGTGGAAGGTGTAGTAGTGATCGCAGCGCTGGCACTCGGCGATCCAACCGCACTCGTGGCACAGCAGCGCCGGAGCGTAACCGCGGCGGTTGAGGAACAGCATCACCTGGTTGCCGGCTTTTAAATGGTGCTGCATGCTTTTCAAAAGCGGTTGCGACAGGCCGACCTTCAGCGGCAGCCCTTTCAGATCGATCAGGTGCTGCGCCGCCGGTTTGGCGTTGCCTGCGCGCTGGGTGAGCTTCAACTGGCGATATTTGCCCAGTTGCACGTTGTGCAGCGTTTCCAGTGCCGGCGTGGCGGAGCCCATCACCATCGGGATGTCTTCTTCCCGGGCGCGGAACACCGCCAGATCGCGGGCATGGTAGCGCCAGCCTTCCTGCTGTTTATAAGAACTATCGTGCTCTTCGTCGATGATGATTACGCCCAACTGCCGGAACGGCGTGAACAGCGCCGAGCGGGTGCCGATGACGATGGCGGCTTCGCCGCTGCGCGCGCGCAGCCAAACCGCCAGCCGTTCGCTGTCGTTCAGCCCGGAGTGCAGCACGTCCACCGGCGCGTTGAAGCGCTCGCGAAAGCGGGCGATGGTTTGCGGCGTCAGGCCGATTTCCGGCACCAGCACCAGCGCCTGCCGGCCTTTGGCCAACACGTTCTCCAGCACGCTGAGATACACCTCGGTCTTGCCGGAGCCGGTGACCCCGGCCAGCAGCCAGGCGGCAAACTGCTCATCCTCGCTTCTGATCGCCCCGACGGCGGTGGCCTGTTCGGTATTCAGTCGCAGCCGCTCGCCCAGCACCGCGAAGTTGGGGCGCCAGTCCTGCGTGGCCGCGACCTGAGCGCGCAGGTCGATCAGCCCTTTGGCGCGCAGCGCCTGCAGAGCGCTTTCCGTCAGCTCAAGCTGGCTGACCTGATGGCGATAGACCGGGCGTTGCAGCAGCGCCGCCAGCGCCTGCTGCTGTTTCGGCGCGCGTTTCAGGCTTTCGGGCGGGGTGGCGCGCCCCTCTTCGGTGGCGAACCACTGCCACAGCGGCGCGGCCTCGGCCGGTTTGCCTTGGCGCAGCAGGATCGGCAGCGCATGGAACAGCACTTCACCGATGGGATAGTGATAGTAATCGCTGGCCCAGCGCAGGATGCGCCACAGGCTGGGAGAGAACAGCGACTCGGTGTCGATCACGCTGTCGATCGGCTTGAGCTTGTCCAGCGGCAGTTCGCTGGTGTCGCTGCAGCCGGTGACGATGCCGATTGCATGCTGCCTGCCCCAGGGCACGCCCACGCGCGCGCCGGCCACCGGCTGCATGCCGGGCGGCAGCAGATAGTCGAAGGTGCGGGCGAGGGGGACCGGCAAAGCAACGTGTACGACGGGCATGATCTCATCCAAATTGAAAAAAAGTGGGCATCAGTTTACACGGCGCATCGGCAAATGTACGGTTCCGATTGCGCGCCCCGACTAATGCTGTATAATTTGCCGCCTTTGGTATAATTCGATACCAAAATTCTATTATCAACCACGTGTGGTGTCTGGCGAAACAGGGCTGGATAGCGACACGGCCTTAACTGAGGTTTCCCATGAAACAAGGTATCCACCCAAAATACGAAGAAGTTACTGCTAACTGCTCTTGCGGTAACGTGATGAAGATCCGCTCCACCGTGGGCCACGATCTGAACCTGGACGTTTGTGGCGCATGCCACCCGTTCTACACTGGCAAGCAGCGTGACGTTGCTACCGGTGGCCGCGTTGACCGCTTCAACAAGCGTTTCAGCGTACCAGGCGCTAAGAAATAAGATTTCTTATCGACCGATGAAAAAGGCGCCCTGGGCGCCTTTTTTCTTTTCTGCCGCCGGCGTTCGCCGGGCGGTTCTCAATATTCCCAGGTATCGGGATCGACACCCAGTTCGCGCATCAACGCTTTTGCGGCTTCCGGGATTTCATCGCTGCGCTCTTTGCGCAGGTCTTCATCGTTCGGCAGCGGCTGGCCGGTAAAGGCATGCAGAAACGCTTCGCACAGAAGTTCGCTGTTGGTGGCGTGGCGCAGGTTGTTCACCTGGCGACGGGTCCGTTCGTCGGTGAGGATTTTCAGGACCTTCAGCGGAATGGATACCGTGATCTTTTTGACTTGCTCGCTTTTTTTACCGTGTTCAGCGTAAGGGCTGACATACTCGCCGTTCCACTCAGCCATGGGACACCTTAACTTTGTCAGAAAAATTACAAAATTCTAAAAACCGGCCAATTATGCCCGATCTTCACTGTTCTCACTAAATAAATGTCAATTTTACGCGACCAGGGTCACTGAATGCCCCGCTTCGGCCAGGCATTGCCGCTTAACATCTTATCGTCATGTCATATCGGCATAATTTTAGCGGGTATTGTGTCATTGCTCAATCTATACGCAAAGAAGTTTAGATGTCCAGATGTATTGACGTCTATCAATCCTGCGATTACTCTTTAGGCCTCATCCACCGAACCGAGAGCCGAGCGAGCCCATGACGCGTAAACCAGCCACGATTGCCGTACGCAGCGGCCTGAACGACGACGAACAGTACGGCTGCGTTGTCCCGCCGATTCATCTTTCCAGCACCTATAACTTTACCGACTTCAACCAACCCCGAGCCCATGACTACTCGCGACGCGGCAACCCGACGCGCGACGTGGTGCAGCGCGCGTTGGCTGAGCTGGAAGGCGGCGCCGGCGCGGTGATGACCGGCAGCGGGATGTCGGCGATCCATCTGGTGACCACCGTGTTGTTGAAGCCCGGCGATCTGCTGGTGGCGCCGCACGACTGCTACGGCGGCAGCTATCGGCTGTTCGACAGCCTGAGCAAGCGCGGCGCCTATCGCGTGCTGTTCGTCGATCAGGGTAATGAAGAAGCCCTGCAGCAGGCGCTGGCGCAAAAGCCGAAGCTGGTGCTGATAGAAAGCCCCAGCAATCCGCTGCTGCGGGTGGTGGACATCGCGGCGATCTGCGCTGCCGCGCATGCGGCGGGCGCGTTGACGGTGGTGGACAACACCTTCCTCAGCCCGGCCCTGCAACAGCCGATCGAACTCGGTGCCGATCTGGTGGTCCATTCTTGCACCAAATACCTGAACGGGCATTCGGACGTGGTAGCCGGGGCGGTGATTGCCAAAGATCCCGAGCTGGCGGTCGAGCTGGCCTGGTGGGCGAACAACATTGGCGTGACCGGCGGCGCGTTCGACAGTTATCTGTTGCTGCGCGGCATGCGCACGCTGTCGCCGCGCATCAAGGCGGCGCAACAAAATGCTGAAGCGATTGTTGACTATTTACAGCAGCAACCGCTGGTGAAAAAGCTGTATCATCCCTCCCTGCCGGAGAATCCGGGGCATGAGATCGCCCGCCGTCAGCAGCGCGGTTTCGGCGCGATGCTGAGTTTTGAACTGGACGGCGATGAAGCGGTGCTGCGCCGTTTTCTCTCTGCCCTTGAGCTGTTTACTCTGGCAGAATCGTTGGGCGGCGTAGAAAGCCTGATCTCGCATGCAGCGACCATGACTCACGCCGGCATGGCGGCGGAGGCGCGGGCAGCGGCCGGCATCTCCGAGAGCCTGCTGCGCATTTCCGTGGGTATTGAAGACAGTGAAGATTTGATTGCCGATCTGGAACGCGCTTTCCAGGCGGCGGCAACGAGGTAAGCATGAATGCAATTGCTGTAGCAGGGCCGGTGAGCGGGCGTCAACTGCACAAGTTTGGCGGCAGCAGTCTGGCGGATGTGAAGTGTTATCTGCGTGTGGCCGGGATTATGGCGGAATACAGCCAGCCGGGCGACATGATGGTGGTATCGGCCGCCGGCAGTACCACCAACCAGTTGATCAACTGGCTGAAGCTCAGCCAGAGCGATCGCCTGTCTGCGCACCAGGTGCAGCAGACGTTGCGTCGCTATCACAGCGATCTTATCAGCGGCCTGTTGCCGCCGGAAAGCGCCGAGCCGCTGATCGCCGAGTTCATTCAGGATCTGGAACGTCTGGCGGCGCTGCTGGACGGCAACGTCGACGACGTGTGCTATGCCGAAGTGGTCGGGCACGGCGAGATCTGGTCGGCGCGCCTGATGGCGGCGGTGCTCAACCACCTGGATATGCAGGCGGCCTGGCTGGACGCGCGTGATTTCCTGCGCGCCGAGCGCGCCGCGCAGCCGCAGGTGGATGAAGGCCGTTCTTACCCATTGCTGCAGCAATTGTTGGCCCAACATCCGGGCAAACGCCTGGTGGTGACCGGGTTCATTTCGCGCAATGACGCTGGGGAAACCGTGTTGTTGGGGCGTAACGGCAGCGACTACTCCGCCACTCAGGTCGGCGCGTTGGCCGGCGCTGCGCGCGTCACCATCTGGAGCGACGTGGCCGGGGTATACAGCGCCGATCCGCGCAAGGTGAAAGACGCCTGCTTGCTGCCGCTGCTGCGTCTGGACGAAGCCAGCGAGCTGGCGCGCCTGGCGGCGCCGGTATTGCACACCCGTACCCTGCAGCCGGTCTCCGGCAGCGATATCGATCTTCAGCTGCGCTGCAGCTATCAGCCGGAGCAGGGCTCGACGCGCATCGAGCGCGTATTGGCTTCCGGCACCGGCGCCAAGATTGTCACCAGCCACGACGATGTGTGCCTGATTGAACTGCACGTCGCCGCTCAACATGACTTCAAACTGGCGCAGAAAGAGTTGGATCTGGTGCTCAAGCGCGCGCAGATAAAACCGCTGGCGGTGGGCATCCACCCTGACCGCAATCGGGTGCAGCTGTGTTACACCTCCGAGGTGGTCAACAGCGCGCTGGCGACGCTGCAGGCCGCGGCGCTGCCAGGCGAGCTGCGCCTGCGTGAAGGGTTGGCGCTGGTGGCGATGGTCGGCGCCGGGGTGTGCAAGAACCCGCTGCACAGCCACCGTTTCTATCAGCAGTTGAAAGATCAGCCGGTCGAGTTCATCTGGCAGGCGGAAGATGGCATCAGCCTGGTGGCGGTATTGCGCCAGGGGCCGACCGCGCTGCTGATCCAGGGGCTGCACCAAAGCCTGTTCCGCGCCGAGAAGCGCATCGGTCTGGTGCTGTTCGGCAAGGGCAATATCGGCTCGCGCTGGCTGGAGCTGTTCGCCCGTGAGCAGACCAATATCTCCGCGCGCAGCGGCTTCGAATTTATCCTGGCGGGGGTGGTGGACAGCCGCCGCAGCCTGCTGAACTATGACGGGCTGGACGCCAGCCGCGCGCTGGCATTCTTTGAGGACGAAGCGCAGGAGCTGGATGAAGAATCGCTGTTCCTGTGGATGCGTGCGCACCCGTTCGACGATCTGGTGGTGCTTGACGTGACCGCCAGCGAAGAGCTGGCCGGGCAGTATCTGGATTTCGCCAGCTACGGTTTCCACGTGATCAGCGCCAACAAGTTGGCGGGGGCCTCGTGCAGCGACAGCTATCGCCAAATTCGCGACGCCTTCGCCAAAACCGGACGCCACTGGCTGTATAACGCCACCGTCGGCGCCGGCCTGCCGGTCAACCACACGGTGCGCGATCTGCGCGACAGCGGCGACAGCATTCTGGCGATCAGCGGCATCTTCTCCGGCACGCTCTCCTGGCTGTTCCTGCAGTATGACGGCACGGTGCCGTTCACCGAGCTGGTGGATCAGGCCTGGCAGCAGGGGCTGACCGAACCGGATCCGCGGGTCGATCTCTCCGGCCAGGACGTGATGCGCAAGCTGGTGATCCTGGCGCGTGAGGCGGGCTACGACATCGAACCGAACCAGGTGCGGGTCGAGTCACTGGTGCCGGCGGGCTGCGAACTGGGCTCCGTCGATCAGTTCTTCGAGAACGGCGAGGCGCTGAATCAGCAGATGCAACAGCGCTTTGAGGCCGCCAGCGAAATGGGCCTGGTGCTGCGTCACGTGGCGCGTTTCGACGCCAACGGCAAGGCGCGGGTCGGCGTGGAGGCAGTGCGCCCTGAGCATCCTCTGGCCTCGCTGCTGCCGTGCGACAACGTGTTCGCCATCGAGAGCCGCTGGTATCGCGATAATCCGCTGGTGATCCGCGGGCCGGGCGCCGGCCGCGATGTGACCGCCGGCGCGATCCAGTCAGACCTTAACCGATTGGCGCAGCTGCTTTAATCCTCTGCGGGCGCGGGTTCACCGCGCCCCTTTGCTTTTCCTGCCATACTTATCCCTGCCGCTGTCATGAAATTTCCTCTTTGAGCGGGTGAGGATTAATCATCTTATTCCCCTCATTTTCCTGTTGACTCTTTAGCCAACATGCGGCATTTTCTATCTAGACGTCTAAACGTATAGACGCTCATCAAGATGAAATAAAAACAGTGATCGAGAAGAGGTGAGCAGGGTATGAGTTTTTTCCACGCAAACCAGCGGGAAGCGCTGAATCAGAGTCTGGCGGAGTTGAACGGCCAGATTAACGTATCATTCGAGTTCTTCCCGCCACGCACCAGCGAGATGGAAGAGACCCTGTGGCAGTCGATCGATCGTCTGAGCATCCTCAAGCCTAAATTCGTTTCCGTCACCTACGGCGCCAACTCCGGCGAGCGCGATCGCACCCACAGCATCATCAAAGGGATCAAGGAACGCACCGGCCTGGAGGCGGCGCCGCACCTGACCTGCATCGATGCCAGCCCGGCGCAGCTGCGCGACATCGCGACCGATTACTGGAACAGCGGCATCCGCCATATCGTGGCGCTGCGCGGCGATCTGCCGCCGGGCGGCGGCAAGCCGGACATGTACGCGACCGATCTGGTGGCGCTGCTGAAAGACGTGGGCGACTTCGACATTTCCGTCGCCGCCTACCCGGAAGTGCACCCGGAGGCGAAGAGCGCCCAGGCCGATTTGATTAACCTGAAACGCAAGATCGACGCCGGCGCCAGTCGCGCCATCACTCAGTTCTTCTTCGACGTTGAGAGCTACCTGCGCTTTCGCGACCGCTGCGTCACCGCCGGTATCGACGTGGAAATCGTGCCGGGCATTCTGCCGGTGTCCAACTTCAAGCAGCTGCAGCGCTTCGCCACCATGACCAACGTGCGGGTGCCGAGCTGGATGACCAGCATGTTCGAAGGGCTGGACGACGATGCGGAGACCCGCAAAATGGTCGGCGCCAACATCGCCATGGACATGGTGAAGATCCTCAGCCGCGAAGGGGTGAAAGATTTCCACTTCTATACCCTGAACCGCGCCGAGATGAGCTACGCCATCTGCCACACGCTGGGCGTGCGCCCGGTGGCCGCCGCCTGACGGGCTTGTTCCATTGAAAAAGGGTGCCGCTTTACCGCGGCGCCCTTTTTTTGTGGGGGAAGGCATAAAAAACGGCCCCGATAAACGGGGCCGCGATGAGGCTCACTAGCCGGTGTTGCGCATCCCGGCGGCGACGCCGGCGATGGTGACCATCAGCGCCTGCTCCACGCGGGCGTCCGGCTGCTCCTGCTGACGCGAACGGTGCAGCAGCTCGGCCTGCAAGACGTTCAGCGGGTCGGTATAGACGTTGCGCAGCGCGATGGATTCGGCGATCCACGGCAGGTCTTCCATCAGGTGCGCATCGTTGGCGATGGTCAGCACTACCTTGATGTCGCTTTCCAGCTGATCGCGCAGCTGTTGGCCCAGCGGCCACAGCGATTTATCCACCAGGCGCTGATCGTAGTATTCCGCCAGCCACAGGTCGGCCTTGGCGAACACCATTTCCAGCATGGCGATACGGGTGGAGAAGAATGGCCAGTCGCGGCACATCGCCTCCAGCTCCGCCTGTTTGCCGGCTTTCACCGCTTCCTGCAATCCGGCGCCGGCGCCGAGCCAGGCCGGCAGCATCAGGCGGTTCTGCGTCCAGGCGAAAATCCACGGAATGGCGCGCAGGCTCTCCACGCCGCCGTTCGGCTTGCGCTTGGCCGGGCGTGAGCCCAGCGGCAGTTTGCCCAGCTCCAGCTCCGGCGTGGCCGCGCGGAAGTAAGGCACGAAGTCCGGGTTTTCACGCACGTAGCCGCGATACATCCGGCAGGAGGTCTCGGACAGGTCGTCCATCAGCGCCCGCCATTCTTTCTTCGGTTCCGGCGGCGGCAGCAGGTTGGCCTCGAGGATCGCGCCGGCATACAGCGCCAGGCTGCTGATGGTGACTTCCGGCAGGCCGAACTTGAAGCGGATCATCTCGCCCTGTTCGGTGACGCGCAGGCCGCCCTTCAGGCTGCCCGGCGGCTGCGACAGCAGCGCCGCATGCGCCGGAGCGCCGCCGCGGCCGATGGAACCGCCGCGGCCGTGGAACAGCGTCAGCGCCACGCCGGCCTTTTCACAGGTTTTGATCAGCGCGTCCTGCGCGCGGTACTGCGCCCAGGAAGCGGCCATCACGCCGGCGTCTTTCGCCGAGTCGGAATAGCCGATCATCACCATCTGTTTGCCCTGGATGAAGCCGCGATACCAGTCGATGTTCAGCAACTGGGTCATCACGTCGTCGGCGTTGTTCAGGTCGTCGAGGGTTTCGAACAGCGGGGCGACCGGCAGCGCGAACGGGCAGCCGGCCTCTTTCAGCAGCAGGTGCACCGCCAGCACGTCGGAAGGCGTGCGCGCCATCGAAATCACATAGGCGGCGATCGAGCCCTGCGGCGCTTCGGCGATCACCCGGCAGGTTTCCAGCACTTCCTGCGTGTCGGCGCTCGGTTGCCATTTCAGCGGCACCAGCGGGCGTTTGGAGTTCAGCTCGCGGATCAGGAACGCCTGTTTATCGGCTTCCGACCAGCTTTCATAGTCGCCCAGCCCCAGATAGCGGGTCAGCTCGGCGATGGCTTCGGTATGGCGGGTGCTCTCCTGACGCACGTCGATGCGCACCAGCGGCACGCCGAAGCAGCGCACGCGGCGCAGGGTATCCAGCAGTTGACCGTTGGCGATGATGCCCATGCCGCAGGCCTGCAGCGACTGGTAGCAGGCATACAGCGGCTCCCACAGCTGCTCGTTGTTCACCAGCAGGTCGTGCGGTTTCAGCACGCGCTCGCCCTTCAGGCGGCCTTCAAGATAAGCCTGGGAACTCATCAGCTGGCTGCGCAGCTGCTTCATGATTTCGCGGTACGGCTCCTGCACCTCATCGCCGCCGGCGCGGGCGCGCAGCTCCGGGGTGCATTCGGTCATCGACAGCTCAGAGACCAGCACCTGGATATCGCGGGTGAACAGGTCGCAGGCTTTCCAGCGGCTGAGCAGCAGCACATGGCGGGTAATTTCGGCGGTCACGTTCGGGTTGCCGTCGCGATCGCCGCCCATCCAGGAGGTAAAGCGCACCGGCACCGCTTCCACCGGCAGGCTGTAATCGATGGAGTTTTCCAGCTGTTCGTTGAATTCGCGCAGGAACGCCGGCACGCCTTCCCACAGGCTGTTTTCCACCACCGCAAAGCCCCATTTGGCTTCGTCGATCGGGGAAGGGCGGTGTTTGCGAATTTCATCGGTGTGCCACGACTGGGCCACCAGCTGACGCAGGCGGCGCATGATCTTGTTGCGCTCGTAGTCGGCCAGATCGTTGTGATCGAGCTGGCTGAGGCAGGTGTTGACCTCCACCAGCTTGTGGATCAAGGTGCGGCGGGTGATCTCCGTCGGGTGAGCCGTCAGCACCAGCTCGATGGAGAGTTGCGATACCGCGTGCTGCAGCTCTTTGTCGCTGAGCTTTTTGTCTTTGAGACGGCTGAACAGTTGAGCCAGCGCTTCCGGGTTGCTGGCGGCCTCGCCGTTGGGCGAAATGCTGTGGTACTGCTCGGCGACGTTGGTCAGGTTGAGGAACTGGCTGAAGGCGCGCGCCACCGGCAGCAGCTCGTCGTTGGACAAGTTCTGCAGGGTGGAGAGCAGCTCCTGGCGATGCGCTTCGTTGCCGGCGCGTGAGGATTTGGAAAGCTTACGGATGGTCTCAACGCGATCGAGAATATGCTCACCCAGCGCTTCTTTGATGGTATCGCCGAGCAATTTGCCGAGCATACTGACATTACTGCGCATTGCCGAATATTGTTCGTTCATATAACCCCTGACCCAGTTCTGTATGATTTTTATCTTGTAAATAAATTTCACGCGTCAGGCGCAGACCGCCTGCCTGATCACATCGCGTTCCTGTCCAATCGTCAATTGACACTATTTTTAGCAAAAAAACATCAAAATCGGCGCATTTTCTGAAATTTAATTACGGCGCGTCGGTTATCAGCACGGCTTATTTCGCCGTTTTCTACTTATTTTGAGTTAGGGGAAAGCATAAAGCATTTCCCCTGCTAAATGTCGGGTTTATTGCCGGCAAAAGTGATTGACCAGTTGGCCCAGCAGTTTGCGCGTCGGTTCGATAAACGCGGTGTCGATGTACTCGTCCGGCTGGTGGGCCTGATCGATGGAACCGGGGCCGAGCACCAGGGTCGGGCAGACCTGCTGCACGAACGGCGCTTCGGTGCAGTAGTTGACCACCTGCGTGCGGGTGCCCAGCAGCTCCTCGATCACCGCCACCATGCGGTGGTCGGTCGGGCACTCGTAGCCCGGCACCGACGCATGCAGCTCTTCGATGGTCAGGCGGCCCGGCCAGCGTTGGCTCACCGGCTCCAGCGCCTGATGCATCAGTTCGTTAATGTTGTCGAGCGTCATGCCGGGCAGCGGGCGGATGTCCAGGTGCAGCTCGCAGCAGGCGCAGATGCGGTTGGCCGCGTCGCCGCCGCTGATATGGCCGAAGTTCATGGTGGGATAAGGCACGGCGAACGCCGGGTTGTTGTAGCGCTCCTGCAGGGTTTTTCGCAGCTCCATCAGGCGGCCGATGGATTCGTGCATCAGATCGATGGCGTTGACGCCGCGCGCCGGATCGCTGGAGTGGCCGGACTGGCCGACGATGCGAATGGCGTTGGCCATGTGGCCCTTGTGCGCGCGCACCGGCTGCAGCGAGGTCGGTTCGCCGATGATGGCGAAATCCGGCCGAATGGCGGTGGAGGCGGCGAAATAACGTGCGCCGGCCATCGTCGTTTCTTCATCTGCGGTCGCCAGAATGTACAGCGGCTTGGTCAGTTTGCTCGCGTCGATGTCGCGCACCGCGTCCAGAATAAAGGCGAAGAAGCCTTTCATGTCGGCGGTGCCCAGCCCGTAGAGCTTGTTGTCGTGCTCGGTCAGGGTGAAGGGATCGCGCGTCCAGCGGCCTTCGTCGTAAGGCACCGTATCGGTGTGGCCGGCCAGCAGCAGGCCGCAGCTGCCTTCGCCGATGCTGGCCAGCAGGTTGAATTTGTGGCGCGATTCCGGCACCGGCTGTACGTCGACGCGAAAGCCCAGGTCGGCAAACCATCCGGCCAGCAAGTTGATTAACGCCTCATTGCTCTGATCGAGGCCGGCATCGGTGGCGCTGATCGACGGAGTGGCGATCAACGCCCGGTACAGCTCAATAAATGGAGGTAATTTCATCTTCACTGTTGACAGCCTTTGGTTAGGATAGTATCAATATTCATGCATTTATTTTGAATAAAAATACAGTAAGCCGAAGCGTAAGGGAACCCGATACCCGGATGTTTATAAAAGCATCAACGCCTGGCTCCGTGGGTGAACGGCGCAACAACGCTGGCTAGCCCTGTTACCTGGGTCGCAAGCGACCGCACGTCAGTTTAGAAGGTGAAAGGCCACATGTTGAATACGCTGATCGTTGGTGCCAGCGGTTACGCCGGAGCGGAGCTCACGGCTTACCTGAATCGCCACCCACACATGAACATAACCGCTTTAGCGGTTTCAGCGCAAAGTGCAGATGCAGGAAAGTTGCTTTCCGATCTCCATCCCCAGTTGAAAGGCATCGTCGATCTGCCGCTGCAGCCGTTGACCGACGTCGCCAAGGCGGCGCAGGGCATCGACGTGGTGTTCCTCGCCACCGCTCATGAAGTCAGCCACGATATCGCACCGGCCTTCCTGGCGGCAGGCTGCGTGGTGTTCGATCTGTCCGGCGCCTTCCGCGTGCAGGATGCCGGTTTCTATAGCCAGTATTACGGTTTCGAACATCAGCATGGCGCCCTGCTGGAGCAGGCGGTTTACGGCCTGGCGGAGTGGCAGAGCGACAAGATCAAACAGGCGCAGCTGATCGCCGTGCCGGGCTGTTACCCGACGGCGGCGCAGCTGGCGCTGAAACCGTTAATCGAAAAACAGTTGCTGAATCTGGATCAGTGGCCGGTGATCAACGCCACCAGCGGCGTCAGCGGCGCCGGGCGCAAGGCCAGCATGACCACCAGTTTCTGCGAAGTGAGCCTGCAGCCGTACGGCATTTTCACTCACCGGCACCAGCCGGAGATCGCCGCGCACCTGGGCGTGCCGGTTATCTTTACGCCGCATCTGGGCAACTTCCCGCGCGGCATCCTTGAAACCATCACCTGCCGCCTGAAAGCCGGCGTGACCGCGCAGGACGTGGCCGCCGCCTATCACGCCGCGTATGACGACAAGCCGCTGGTGCGGTTGTACGACCAGGGCGTGCCGGCGCTGAAAGCGGTGGTGGGGCTGCCGTTCTGCGACATCGGCTTTGCGGTGCAGGGCGAGCATCTGATCGCCGTGGCGGCGGAAGACAACCTGCTGAAAGGCGCGGCGGCGCAGGCGGTGCAATGCCTGAATATCCGTTTCGGCTTCCCGGAAACCCAATCACTCCTTTAAACCAGCGTGAGTAAACAGCAATGAACCCGTTAATTATCAAGTTAGGTGGCGTGTTATTAGACAGTGAAGAAGCGCTGGAGCGTCTGTTTACCGCGTTGGACAGCTATCGGCAGCAGCACCAGCGCCCGTTGGTGATCGTCCACGGCGGCGGCTGCGTGGTGGACGAACTGATGAAGCAGCTCGCTTTGCCGGTGGTGAAAAAGAACGGCCTGCGGGTCACGCCGGCCGATCAGATCGACATCATCACCGGCGCGCTGGCCGGCACCGCCAACAAAACGCTGCTGGCGTGGGCGATTAAACACCAAATCAACGCCGTCGGCCTGAGCCTGGCGGACGGCGGCAGCGCGGTCGTGACCCCGCTCGATCCGGCATTGGGCCACGTCGGCAACGCGCAGCCCGGCTCGCCCGCGCTGCTCAATACCCTGCTGGGCGCCGGCTACCTGCCGGTTATCAGCTCCATCGGCATCACCGCCGAAGGGCAGTTAATGAACGTGAACGCCGATCAGGCGGCGACGGCGCTGGCTGCGACGCTGGGGGCGGATCTGATCCTGCTGTCGGACGTCAGCGGCATCCTCGACGGCAAGGGGCAACGCATTGCGGAAATGACGGCACAAAAAGCGGAACAACTGATCGCGCAAGGCATCATCACCGATGGTATGGTGGTGAAGGTGAATGCGGCGCTCGACGCCGCCCGCACCCTCGGCCGCCCGGTGGATATCGCCAGCTGGCGCCATGCCGATCAGCTTCCTGCTTTGTTTAACGGCGTGTCGATTGGCACCCGGATCCTCGCTTAATTTTAGAATTAGAAAGGAATAGATCATGCAAAACCAAGGCATCAAAAAAATCGTTCTGGCGTACTCCGGCGGCCTGGATACCTCGGCCATCATTCCATGGCTGAAAGAGAACTACGGCGGCTGTGAAGTGGTGGCGTTCGTGGCGGACATCGGCCAGGAGCGCAGCGATCTGGAAGGCGTGGAGCAAAAAGCCCTGCAGTCCGGTGCCTCTGAATGCCACGTGGTCGATCTGCGTGAAGAATTTATCCGCGATTACGTTTATCCGGTGCTGCAGACCGGCGCCCTGTACGAGGGCAGCTACCTGCTGGGCACCTCGATGGCGCGGCCGATCATCGCCAAGGCGCAGGTCGAGCTGGCGTTGAAAGTGGGCGCCGACGCGCTGTGCCACGGCGCAACCGGTAAAGGCAACGATCAGGTGCGTTTCGAAACCACCTACACCGCGCTGGCGCCGCAGTTGAAAGTGGTGGCGCCGTGGCGTGAGTGGAACCTGCGTTCCCGTGAAGCGCTGCTGGATTACCTGAAAGAGCGCAATATCCCGACCACCGCATCGCTGGAGAAAATCTACAGCCGCGATGAGAACGCCTGGCACATCTCCACCGAAGGCGGCGTGCTGGAAAGCCCGTGGAACGCGCCAAATAAGGATTGCTGGGTATGGACCGTCGATCCGCAGGAAGCGCCGGACCAGCCTGAGCAGGTGACCGTTACCGTCGAGAAAGGCCGCGTCGTGGCGGTTAACGGTAAAGCGCTGTCGCCGTACCAGTGCCTGGAAACCCTGAACGCGCTGGGCGCCAAGCACGGCGTCGGCCGTATCGACATCGTGGAAAACCGTCTGGTGGGCATCAAATCCCGCGGCTGCTATGAAACCCCGGGGGGCACCATCATGGTGGCGGCGCTGCGCGCCATCGAGCAGCTGGTGCTGGATCGCGACAGCTTCAAATGGCGCGAGCAACTGGGCCTGGAGATGTCCTATGTGGTGTACGACGGCCGTTGGTTCGCGCCGCTGCGCCGTTCGCTGCAGGCCTCTGCCGAAGCATTGGCTGAAGAGGTGAACGGTGAAGTGGTGCTGCAGCTATACAAAGGCCAGGTGACGGCGACCCAGAAAAAATCCGCCAACAGCCTGTACTCCGAAGAGTTCGCCACCTTCGGCGAAGACGAAGTTTACGATCACAGCCACGCGGGCGGCTTTATCCGTCTGTTCTCTCTGTCTTCACGCATTCGCGCGTTGAACGAGAAAAAGAATAAATAATCGATTGGCGTGACTCTGCAAGGGCGCAGCATGCTGCGCCCTTTCGCATAAAAATTCAGGAGTAAGATATGGCACTTTGGGGCGGACGGTTCACTCAGGCGGCGGATCAGCGGTTCAAACAACTCAATGATTCGCTGCGGTTCGATTATCGCCTGGCGGAGCAGGATATTGTGGGCTCGGTGGCCTGGTCGAAGGCGCTGGTGACCGTTAACGTGTTGACCGCAGCGGAGCAACAGCAGCTGGAGCAGGCGCTGAATGCGCTACTGAAGGAAGTCCAGGCCGTTCCTTTGGCGATCGTCCAAAGCGATGCGGAAGACATCCACAGCTGGGTAGAGCAGAAGCTGATCGAGAAGGTCGGCGACTTGGGCAAGAAGCTGCACACCGGCCGCAGCCGCAACGATCAGGTCGCGACCGATCTGAAGCTGTGGTGCAAACAGCAGATCGGCGATCTGCATCAGGCGATCGTCCAACTGCAGCAGGCGCTGGTGGAGACCGCCGAAGCCAATCAGGATGCGGTGATGCCGGGGTATACCCACCTGCAACGCGCGCAGCCGGTGACTTTCGCGCACTGGTGCCTGGCCTATGTCGAGATGCTGGCGCGCGATGAGAGCCGTCTGCAGGATACCCTGAAACGGCTGGACGTCAGCCCGCTGGGCAGCGGCGCGCTGGCCGGCACCGCTTATCCTATCGATCGCGAGCAGCTGGCCGGCTGGCTGGGCTTTGCCTCGGCGACCCGCAACAGCCTGGACAGCGTCTCCGATCGCGATCACGTGCTGGAGCTGCTGTCCAACGCCGCCATCAGCATGGTTCACCTGTCGCGCTTCGCCGAAGATCTGATCTTCTTCAACAGCGGCGAGGCGGCGTTTGTCGAGCTGTCTGACCGCGTGACCTCCGGCTCTTCGCTGATGCCGCAGAAGAAAAACCCGGACGCGCTGGAGCTGATCCGCGGCAAGTGCGGCCGCGTACAGGGCGCGCTGACCGGCATGATGATGACGCTGAAAGGCCTGCCGCTGGCGTACAACAAAGACATGCAGGAAGACAAAGAAGGGCTGTTCGACGCGCTCGACACCTGGATGGACTGCCTGCAGATGGCGGCGCTGGTGCTGGACGGCATTCAGGTGAAGCGCCCGCGCTGCCGGGAAGCGGCGGAGCAGGGTTATGCGAATGCCACCGAGCTGGCGGACTACCTGGTCGCCAAAGGCGTGCCGTTCCGCGAAGCGCACCATATCGTCGGTGAGGCGGTGGTAGAAGCCATTCGCCAGGGAAAACCGCTGGAAGCGCTGCCGCTGGCGGATTTGCAGCAGTTCAGCGCGACGATCGGCGACGACGTCTATCCGATCCTGGCGTTGCAATCCTGCCTGGACAAACGTGCGGCCAAAGGCGGCGTCGCGCCGCAGCAGGTGGCCGCGGCAATCGCCGCAGCGAAACAGCGTTTGGCTTGACGACGAGGGCGGCCTGGCGCCGCCCTTGAACCTTTACCCCGCCAGGCGTGCGCAGAGATAACGGTTCAGGCTCACGCCTTCTTCCATCGCGCCGATCGCCAGCCGGCGATGCTGTTCCGGCGTCATGCGCAGTACCAGTTTGCCGCTGAAATTTTTCTCCGCCAACGCCTGCGGCGGCGTTTCGCCTTGCGCCAGCATGTCGGCGATCGTTTCGCTCACCACTTTCTCGATACCCTCCAATGCGCCGGTACGCGTGGCGGCCAGCCAGGACAGCGAGGGGAATTCGGCGCACAGCCCGACATATTCACGATCTTGCGCTGACCAGGTGATGCGATAGGTATAGTGTTCATGCCTTTCCATGTTCTTCCTCCATTTTGGCTCCTTTCTTCATTTTAGTATCGCTATTGGTATCATTTCAATGTCGACGCATAAAAAATGAGCGCAGGAGGGCCGTGAGGCAAGAGGAGGGAGGAAATTGTGGAAAGTGCTGCGCAAAAAACCGGGCCTGAAGGCCCGGTGGGGATGAACGGAGAATAAGAGGTTACTCGCCCGGGCAGCGCTGGCAGCGCTCGATTTCGGTCGCGCCGAGTTTGAGCTTCGCCTGCAGGTCGCGCAGCGCGGTGCGCAAGCCTTCTTCGATCACCGGATGATAGAACGGCAAGTCCAGCATCTGATCGACGGTCATCTGCTGCTGGTGCGCCCAGGCCAGCAGGTGCGCGATGTGTTCGGCGTCCGGGCCGATCATTTCCGCGCCGAGGAAACGGCCGGTGCCTTGCTCGCCGTAGACGTGCAGAATGCCTTTGTTGCGCAGCATCACCCGCGAGCGGCCCTGATTCTCAAACGAGACGTTGCCCACTTCAAAGCAGCCGCAGGCGCTGAACTTCTCGCTCAGCTCGCGGAAGGTTGAGCCGACCATGGCGATCTGCGGATCGGAGAACACCACCGAAATCGCGCTGCGGCGCAGACCCGGATTGATCTCCGGGAAGCTGCCGGCGTTGGCGCCGGCGATGCGCGCCTGATCGCTGGCCTCGTGCAGCAGCGGTAGTTGGTTGCTGGCGTCGCCGGCAATGAAAATATGCGGCACGCTGGTTTGCATCGTCAGGCGGTCGGCCAGCGGCACGCCTCGGGCGTCGAGCTGCAAGCCGGTATTTTCGAGGCCTAACCGATCGACGTTGGGGCGGCGGCCGGTGGCGGCCAGCACGTAGTCCACCAGGATCTCCTGCGGTTGGCCCTGCAGATCCTGATAGCGGATAAATACGCGGTCGCCTTCGCGCTGCATCATCTCCACTTTCACGTCGGCGTCGAGGTAGAACTCTTCCCCCAGCGCCTTCGCAGCGTAATCGCGCACGGCGCTGTCGGTCAGCGGCCCGACGGCGCCGCCGATGCCGAATACCTTGGTGTCGACGCCGAGGCGGTGCAGCGCTTGCCCCAGCTCCAGCCCGATGACGCCGGGGCCGAATACCGCTACGGATTGCGGCAAGTCATCCCAGTTGAACACGTCGTCGTTGACGATCAGGCGATCGCCCAGTTCGTTCCACGGCGCCGGCCAGCTGGGGCGGGAACCAGTGGCGATCACGATACGCTGCGCCACGATGCGCGTATGGTCATCGACCTGCAGCGTGTTGTCGTCGATAAAGCGGGCATAGCCCTGAATTTTGTCGGCGGCCGGGATCTCGTCCACGCCTTCCAGCACGAAGCCGACGAAACGGTCGCGTTCGCGTTTGACGCGCGCCATCACCTCGCGCCCATCAATGCGCGTTTTGCCGGTTGGGTGCACGCCAAAGCCCGGTGCACGTTCGATTTGATGCACCGCTTCGGCGGCGGCGATCAATAATTTGGATGGCATGCAGCCAACGCGCGCACAGGTGGTGCCATAAGGCCCGCCTTCAATCATCACCACGCTGGGGGTAGACAGTTTGGCCGCGCGGTAGGCGCCGAGCCCTGCGGTGCCGCCGCCGATGACCGCGACATCAACGTTCAACAGTTTCATATCCGCTCCTGAAAGGTAAAAAAAGGGCGGGCCGTAGCCCGCCAAAGTTCACGTTGGCTTTGTTATTACTTATTAAGCTGACAGGAAGGTTTCCAGATCGTCGCTGCCGCCGATGTGACGACCGCCGATGAATACTTGCGGCACCGTGGCGCGGCCGCTGACGGCGCGCAGGCTGACGGTGGTGGCGTCTTTGCCCAGCACGATCTCTTCATACTGAATGCCACGCTCTTGCAGCATCTGCTTGGCTTTGGCGCAGAATGGGCAGCCCGGTTTGGTGAACAGAGAGACCGATTCCTGCACTTTGAATTCCGGCGCCAGGTATTTCAGCATGGTGTCGGCGTCGGACACTTCAAACGGGTCGCCCGGCTTGTTCGGCTCGACAAACATTTTCTCGACCACGCCGTTGCGCACCAGCATTGAGTAGCGCCATGAGCGAGGGCCAAAGCCCAGATCCGCTTTCTCGACCAGCATGTTCATGCCTTTGGTGAATTCACCGTTGCCGTCCGGCACGAAGGTGATGTTTTCCGCATGTTGGTCAGCTTTCCAGGCGTTCATGACGAAGGTGTCGTTCACGGAGACGCAAAGAATGCTGTCGACGCCGTGCTGCTTGAATACGCTGGACAGTTCGTTGTAGCGCGGCAGGTGGCTCGAAGAACAGGTCGGCGTGAACGCGCCCGGCAGCGAGAAAACAATGACGGTTTTGTTTTTGAACAGGTCATCAGTGGTCACATCAATCCATTGGTCGCCCTGACGGGTGTGGAAAGTAACCTGAGGAACTTTCTTGCCTTCTTGACTGGTAAACATTGATTAACCCCTTAATTAGGAAAAGTAATTTTTAGCATTTAGCGCGATATCGCTTCGTTGGGACACATTATTGTCGCTGGGGCTTGATAGATCTAATCGCTCATTGCTATCTTATCTATCGCCATGAGCTATCATGGAATGGAGGGAAACAATGAATATTCGTGATTTAGAGTATCTGGTCGCCTTGGCCGAGCACCGGCACTTCCGCCGCGCGGCCGATTCATGCCATGTAAGCCAACCCACGCTGAGCGGGCAGATCCGCAAGCTGGAAGACGAGTTGGGCGTCATGCTGCTCGAGCGCACCAGCCGCAAGGTGCTGTTCACCCAGGCGGGTCTGTTGCTGGTGGAGCAGGCGCGTACCGTGCTGCGCGAAGTGAAAGTGTTGAAGGAGATGGCCAGCCAGCAGGGCGAAGCCATGTCCGGGCCGCTGCACATCGGCCTGATCCCGACCGTGGGGCCTTATCTGCTGCCGCAGATCATACCGACACTGCACAAAACCTTCCCGAAACTGGAAATGTACCTGCACGAAGCGCAAACCCACCAACTGCTGGCGCAACTCGACAGCGGCAAACTGGACTGCGCCATTCTGGCGTTGGTGAAGGAAACCGAGGCGTTTATCGAAGTGCCTCTGTTCGATGAACCGATGAAGCTGGCGGTGTATTCCGATCACCCGTGGGCGCAGCGCGAGCGCGTGGCGATGCCGGATTTGGCGGGAGAGAAGCTGCTGATGCTGGAAGATGGCCACTGCCTGCGCGATCAGGCGATGGGCTTCTGCTTCCAGGCGGGCGCGGACGAAGATACTCACTTCCGCGCCACCAGTCTGGAAACGTTGCGCAATATGGTCGCTGCCGGCAGCGGCATTACCCTGCTGCCGTCACTGGCGGTGCCGCCGCAGCGCGAACGCGACGGCGTGTGCTATCTGGATTGCTACAAGCCGGAACCGAAGCGCACCATCGCGTTGGTATATCGCCCCGGTTCCCCACTGCGCAGCCGTTATGAGCAGTTGGCCGAAGCGATCCGCGAGCACATGCAGGGCTACATCGACAGCGCGTTAAAACAGGCGGTTTAAGCCGTTAAGCGCCGCCACCCGGTAGGCTTCGGCCATGGTCGGATAGTTGAAGGTCGTATTAACGAAATACTCGATAGTATTGCCTTCACCTTTCTGTTCCATGATCGCCTGACCGATGTGGATGATCTCCGCCGCACGCTCGCCGAAGCAGTGGATCCCGAGGATCTGCAGGGTGTCGCGATGGAACAGGATCTTCAGGCTGCCGACGTTCATCCCGGCGATCTGCGCGCGCGCCAGATGCTTGAACTGGGCGCGGCCCACTTCATACGGCACTTTCATCGCCGTCAGTTCCTGCTCGGTTTTGCCGACGGAGCTGATTTCCGGAATGGTGTAGATGCCGGTCGGGATATCTTCGATTAGATGGCCGCTGGCTTCGCCGGAAGCGATCGCCTGGGCGGCGATGCGGCCCTGATCGTAGGCGGCGGAAGCCAGGCTCGGATAGCCGATCACGTCACCGACCGCGTAGATGTGCGACAGCGCGGTTTGATACATGCTGTTCACCTTCAGCAACCCGCGGCTGTCCGACTCCAGACCGACGTTCTCCAACCCCAACGAATCGGTGTTGCCGGTACGGCCGTTGGCGTACAGCAGGCAGTCCGCTTTCACCTTCTTGCCGGACTTCAGGTGCACGATCACGCCGTCTTCGGTGCCTTCGATCTTCTCGAATTCTTCGTTGTGGCGGATCACCACGCCGTTGTTCCAGAAGTGATAAGAGAGCGAATCCGACATCTCTTGATCGAGGAACGCCAGCAGGCGATCGCGGGTGTTGATCAGATCCACCTTGACGTTCAGACCGCGGAAGATAGACGCATATTCACAGCCGATCACCCCGGCGCCGTAAATGATCACGTGGCGCGGTTCATGGCTCAGCTCGAGAATGGAGTCGCTGTCGTAGATGCGCGGGTGATTGAAATCGACGCTGGCCGGATGGTAAGGGCGCGAGCCGCAGGCGATCACGATGTGGTCGGCGCGGATGGTGTCCTGGGTGCCGTCCATGTAGCTGACGCTGACGGTGTTGGCGTCGATGAAGCGTGCGTCGCCGGCGAACAGTTTGCACTGGTTCCGCTCATAAAACCCTTGGCGCATGCGGGTCTGCTGGCTGATGACGTTATCGGCGTGGCGTAAAATGTCAGGGAAGGTCGCGCTGAGCGTGCGCGAGTTGTTGTAAAGCGGGTTCTGGTTGAATTCGATAATGCGGCTGACGGCGTGGCGGAGGGCTTTGGAAGGGATGGTGCCCCAGTGGGTACATCCGCCGCCTACGTTGTTGTACCGTTCGATAACGGCCACGCGGGCGCCCTGTTTCACCAGCCCCATGGCGGCACCTTCACCACCAGGGCCCGAGCCAATCACAATGGCATCAAATTGATAGTGCTGTTGCATGTAGGAGAGACCTGTTTTTTTATACAAGATTACAACGGTATCTTAACATCATAGCGCTGCTCACCCAATCACCATTAGGCTTTTTGAGTCAAAGCACAATCGGCTCAGGGCGGAAGTGTGATAGAGCGCGTTAGTATAAATGCTGTTGCAATAAAATTTGCTATATTGCCGAGTCTAGGGCGTTAGACTGAGAGAATGGAACCTATCCGGATATGCATATGGGCGTCAGAGCACAACAAAAAGAACGGACTCGTCGTTCCCTGATCGAAGCCGCATTCAGCCAGCTGAGCGCCGAACGCAGTTTCGCCAGCCTGAGCCTGCGGGAAGTTTCACGCGAGGCGGGCATCGCGCCCACGTCGTTTTACCGCCATTTCCGCGACGTGGATGAGCTGGGGCTGACCATGGTGGACGAAAGCGGCCTGATGCTGCGTCAGTTGATGCGCCAGGCGCGCCAACGCATCGCCAAGGGCGGCAGCGTGATCCGCACCTCGGTGTCCACCTTTATGGAATTTATCGGCAACAACCCGAACGCCTTCCGCCTGCTGCTGCGCGAGCGCTCCGGCACGTCGGCGGCATTCCGTGCGGCGGTGGCGCGCGAGATCCAGCATTTCATCGCCGAACTGGCGGACTACCTCGAGTTGGAAAACCATATGCCGCGCAGCTTTACCGAAGCGCAGGCGGAGGCGATGGTCACCATCGTGTTCAGCGCCGGCGCGGAAGCGCTGGATATCGACGTCGAGCAGCGGCAGCAGTTGGAAGAGCGGCTGGTGCTGCAATTGCGTATGATCTCCAAAGGGGCGTATTACTGGTATCGTCGCGAACAAGAAAAAGCTTCTGTGTCCCACGTATAAAAAAGGTAAACAATGATGGAAAAACCAGGCCGTGAAAATGGCACCTTACTGCTGGCGTTGATTGCCGGCCTTTCGATCAACGGTTCCTTTGCCGCGCTGTTCAGCTCGGTGGTGCCGTTTTCGATCTTCCCGCTGATTGCGTTGGTGCTGGCGGTGTACTGCCTGCATCAGCGTTACCTGAACCGCGCCATGCCCGACGGCATGCCGAAGCTGGCGGCGGCCTGCTTCCTGCTGGGGCTGCTGATGTACAGCGCCATCGTGCGCGCCGAATACCCGCAGATCGGTTCCAACTTCCTGCCGTCGGTAGTGTGTGTGGCGCTGGTGCTGTGGATTGGGGTCAAGCTGAAGGCGCGCAAGACGCTGGATGCGCCGACTCAAGAGCCGTAATGAAACGGGGCGCCATCATGGCGCCCCTGTCGTATCAGCGGTGTTTTTCCAGCAACACGCCGCATTCCATGTGATGGGTATACGGGAACTGGTCGAACAGCGCCAGGCGGCTGACCCGGTGCGTGGCCTGCAGCGTTTCCAGGTTGGCGCACAGCGTTTCCGGATTGCATGAAATATACAGAATGCGCGGGTAAGCTTGCACCATCTTCACCGTTTCCGCGTCCAGCCCGCTGCGCGGCGGATCGACGAAAATCGTCTCGCAGTTGTAGCCGCTCAGATCGATGCCTTTCAACCGGTTGAATTCGCGTACTCCGTTCATCGCCTGAGTGAAGTCTTCTGCCGCCATGCGGATGATTTGCACATTGTCGATATGGTTGGCGGCGATGTTGTACTGCGCCGCCGCCACCGACGGCTTGGCGATCTCGGTCGCCAGCACGCGCTCGAAATTGCGCGCCAACGCCAGCGAGAAGTTGCCGTTGCCGCAGTACAGCTCCAGTAAATCGCCTTTGGAACCGGCGGTGACCGCCAGCGCCCATTCCAGCATCTGTACGTTCATGGCCGCGTTGGGTTGAGTAAAGCTGTTTTCCACCTGGCGATAGATCATATCGCGGCCGGCGACCGTCAGCACTTCGTCAACATAATCCTGGTCGAGCATGATTTTGGTCTTCGACGCCCGGCCGATCAACTGCAGGTCAAAACCCTGCGCGCGCAGCTCGTCACGCAGCTGCTCGGCGCGCTGCTGCCAAACGTCATCCAGCTTGCGGTGGTACAGCAGCGAGGCGATGATTTTGCCGCTTTGCGTCGACAGATAATCGATCTGAAACAGCTTGTGGCGCAGGATCGGCTCCGGTTTCAGCGCGGCGATCAGGGCGCTCATCAGGCGGTTGATCAGTTCGCTGGCGGCCGGGAATTGATCGACGCGAATACGCTGCTTGGTCTGCTGATCGAACATGATGTGATACATGTCGTCCGCGTCGTGCCAGATGCGGAACTCGGCGCGCATGCGGTAGTGGTCGACTGGCGAGCGGAACACTTCCGGCTCGGGCGCCGCGAACGGTGACATCAACGTCTTCAGGCGGGCGACTTTCTCCGCCAGTTGGTCATCGTAACGTTCAATAGGCAAATTCTCGGGCGTCATGTGTGTCTTCTCGTCAGGCAAATTTGATCAGCGGGGATTGTAGGGAATCAGCCCGTGAAGTCCAGTTTTGTCGCGTTTATTATTTGTAACATTAATAGCAGTCTAGACATCTATTTGCATTGATCGTAGCATTGCCGTCCGGCCTCAAGCAGCGAGTGAAAAGGGAATCCGGTGTGAATCCGGAGCTGACGCGCAGCGGTAAGGGGAAGTCACGGCGATAGCGTTTCGACGCAGACACTGTCCATTGCAGGATGGGAAGTCATCGCCCGTTGCCGGTCGCGCCCCGCGGCCCGCAAATCCCAAGCCCGAAGACCTGCCGGTGTTACGTCGCAATGTCCGTGGCCGTCGCGAACTACCGGCCATGATCCTGCGGCATCCGCCAATTAAGTTTGGATGCTTTTCTCATGACAATTACAAAAAATACGCTGCTGGCGGTGGTCTCCTCCGTCACGGCTTTTTCTGGATGGGCGCAAGACAACACCACAGCCACGAATGGCGATAACCTGGTGGTGACCGCCAACCGCTTCCCGCAGCCGGTTTCTTCCGTATTGGCGCCGACCTCCGTCGTCACCCGTAACGATATCGATCGCTGGCAGGCCAAGAGCCTGACCGACGTGATGCGCCGTTTGCCGGGCGTGGACGTTGGCCAAAACGGCGGGTTGGGGCAAAAGAGCTCGCTGTTTATTCGCGGCACCAACTCCAGCCACGTGCTGGTGCTAATTGACGGCATTCGCCTTAATCAGGCGGGCGTCAGCGGCTCTTCCGATCTCAGCCAAATCCCGATTTCTCTGGTGCAGAAAGTCGAATACATTCGCGGCCCGCGTTCGGCGGTATACGGTTCCGACGCCATCGGCGGCGTAGTCAACATCATTACCACGCGTGAAAAGAACGGTACTACGCTCTCAGCCGGCGTCGGCTCCAACGGCTATCAATCCTATGACGCGTCGACTCAACAGCCGTTGGGCGACAGCACCGTGGCGACGGTGGCGGGTGACTACACCTACACCAAAGGGTATGACGTGGTGGCCTACGGCAGCACCGGCATGCAAAGCCAGCAGGATCGCGATGGCTTTATGAGTAAGTCGCTGTATGGTGCGCTTGAGCACCAGTTCAGCGAATCGGTCAGCGGTTTTGTGCGCGGGTATGGTTACGACAACCGCACGGCGTATGATAGTTATTATTCCTCACCGACCAGCCCTCTGCTGGATACGCGCAAACTGTATAGCCAAACCTGGGATACCGGATTGCGCTATAAAGAAGGCATTTACGCAACACAAGTGATTGGCAGCTACAGCCATAGCAAGGATTACGATTACGATCCTCGCCTCGGCATGCATGACAGCTCGGCCAGCCTGGTGGATTCCGAACAGTACAACCTGCAGTGGGGCAATACGCTGCAGGTTGGACAGGGTACCGTAAGCGCTGGCGTCGACTGGCAGCAACAGAAAATCAAACCGGATTCCACCACCGTGAAGGGTGAAAAAAGCCAACGTGATGCAGGCATCTACCTGACCGCGCAGCAACTGGTTGGCCCGGTAACGCTGGAAGGCGCGGTTCGAGGTGACGATCATTCCGAGTTTGGCTGGCATGGCACCTGGCAAACCAGCGCGGCCTGGGAATTCGTCGAGGGATACCGTTTTATCGCGTCGTATGGCACGGCGTTCAAAGCACCGAATATGAGCCAGCTATACGGCAACTTCGGTAACAACACCGATCTGAAACCGGAAGAAAGCAAGCAGTGGGAAGGTGGCTTTGAAGGGCTGACCGGCCCGGTGACCTGGCGCATCTCCGGTTATCGCAACGACATCGACAATTTGATCGATTCCACGGGGGAAACCAACTATGTCTATTACAACGTGGGTAAGGCGACCATCAAAGGGATTGAAGCTACGGCCTCGTTTGATACCGGCCCGTTGACGCATCAGATTGGTTATGACTATGTCGATCCTCGCAACGCCAAGACCAATGAAGTGCTGCTGCGGCGCGCCAAGCAGCAGGTGAAATATGAGCTGGACTGGCAGCTGTATGACTTTGACTGGGCGGTGACTTATCAATATCTGGGTCAACGTTATGACAAGGATTACAGTACCTATCCGGAACAAAGCGTTAAACTTGGCGGCGTGAGCCTGTGGGATCTCGCAGTTTCGTATCCGGTCACATCTCATCTGACAGTTCGTGGTAGAATTGCCAACCTGTTTGATAAAGATTATGAGACGGCCTATGGCTACGCTACTCCAGGAAGAGAATACTACCTCACTGGAAGCTATACCTTCTAACAGCACCGCCACACCTCGCCCGACGGTGCTGGTTTTCGATTCCGGCGTCGGCGGGCTGTCGGTGTATCAGGAGATTCGGCAGTTGCTGCCGGATCTCCACTATATATATGCGTTCGACAACGTGGCGTTCCCCTACGGCGAGAAGTCCGAAGAGTTTATCGTTGAGCGCGTGCTGGAGATTGTCGGCGCGGTGCAGCAGCGTCATCCTCTGGCGATTGTCGTCATTGCCTGCAACACCGCCAGCACCGTTTCCTTGCCGGCCTTGCGCGAGCGTTTCAGTTTCCCTGTCGTGGGCGTGGTGCCCGCCATCAAACCGGCGGCCCGTCTTACCGTCAACGGCATTGTCGGCCTGTTGGCGACCCGCGGCACCGTACAGCGCAGCTACACCCACGAACTGATTTCCCGTTTCGCCACCGACTGCAAGATTGAACTGCTGGGCTCTTCAGAGCTGGTGGAGCTGGCGGAGGCCAAGCTCCACGGCGAAGCCGTACCGCTGCCGGTGCTGAAGAAGATCCTGCATCCGTGGCTGAGCATGCGCGAGCCGCCGGATACGGTCGTTCTGGGCTGCACCCATTTCCCTCTTTTAGCTGAAGAGCTGATGCAGGTGTTGCCGGAAGGCACTCGGCTGGTGGATTCCGGCGCGGCGATTGCCCGTCGCACCGCTTGGCTCATCTCTACGCAGGAAAACCTGGTCTCGAGCCAGGAAGAGAATCTGGCGTATTGCATGGCGTTAAATGAAGATACTGACGCTTTATTGCCCGTTTTGCAGGGCTATGGCTTTAAATCGTTGAAAAAACTGCCGCTTTAACGGTGTTTTGGTCAAACATTCAACGGTTGGAAAAAATATTGAAAATAGGGGTTGCGGCCTGCCGAGAACTCCCTATAATGCGCCTCCACTGACCGGGAACAACGACTGACAAGCCGCCGGGT